>JAHFCF010000004.1 GCA_023249645.1 Elusimicrobiota bacterium | reverse complement strand
TGTCATCCAGAACGCGGAACGCCCGCAATCCCGAATACCTCCTGCGGGCCAGCGCGAGTTCATCCAGGATCCTTTCAGGACTTCGAGCCCTCCAAGCAGCGCCCATGACGAGGCGGACCGAACAATAGCTGCAGGCGTGGGGACAGCCCCGGCTGGTCACCAGAGGGTATTCGTCCATGCCGCCCTCAGCGACGGAATCGAACGCGGAATAGTCCGGCAGCGGAAGCTCATCCAAGCGCGAGACGCGCCGGGATGCGCCGGACGCGCCTCGGATGCGGCCGGCCTCTCGCCAAAAGAATCCAGGGATATCCTGGAACGGCGCGCCGGCCGCGAGCGCGGCCATGGCCGATTCGCCCTCCCCGGCGAGGCAGGCGTCGAACACGGAAGACTCGGCCAGGAAATCCCCCCCCACGACGGAGATATGCGCGCCGCCCGCGACCAGCAGGGCCTGAGGATTCAAGCGCCGCACCTGGACGGCCAGCTCCGAGGCCACCGCCACACCGCTGGATTTCAGGGAAAAACCCACGAGGTCCGCGTCCCGGACAGCCTCGAGCCGCGCCCGGACTCGCCCCGGCTTGTTGTTGAAATCAAGGACCCGGACGGAGCGCCCGGCGCCCTGCAGCGCCCCGCAGAGATAGCCCAGTCCCGTGTTGAGGCCGAGCGTGAAGCCCGGCGGATCGATCAAGACGATTCTTCGCGCCTGCGCAGCCATGGGATCGCCTCAGGACTTCACGAAGATCTCGCGATAAGCGCGGCGATGGACATCCAGAGTGAAATCCATGACCCGCTGGCGCGCCTGCTCACCCAGGCGCCGGCAAAGCTCAGGATCCCCGAACACGCGCAGCAGCGCCTGCGCCAGCTCGGCCTCGTTGCCGACAGGCACCAACAAGCCGTGGACTCCATCCCGGATGATCTCGTAAGGCCCATGCGGACAGCAGGTGGCGACCACGGGCATGCCGACGGCCAAAGCCTCCAGGAGAACGACTCCCATGCCCTCGTAGAGGGACGGGAAGGCGAAGACATCCGCTCGGCGCATGTACTTGATGGGATTCTTCTTGAAACCCAGGAAATGAACGACCTCGGTCAGCCCCAGCCGCTGAGCCTCGGCCTCGAGGCGTTTTCTTTGCGGACCATCCCCCACGATGACCAGATGGGCCGGGATGTCACGGCGCACCAACGCCAGGGCGCGGATCAGATGGACGAAGCCCTTCTGGTTCATCAACCGGCCGATGCCCAAGATCGCCGGGACCGAGTCCGGCACAGGCCACTCGACCGGCTCTTGGCTCAGACGCTGGATCTCTGCAGGGTCCACGGCATTGTAAACGACGTCGATGAGAGTCTGATCGACCCCGAAGGACTGGACCAGGTCATCCTTGACGCCATGGGAGATGGCCACGATGCGCCGGGCCTGGGGATAGAGCCAGCGGATGAGGGCTTTCAGCGCGAAGCCCAGCCGCGGATAAAAATCGAAGATGTTCTCGCTCAGGCAGGTCTGCTCGCAGATGATGATGGGGACGTCCCGGGCGAAGAGACGGGCGGCCAGCAGCGCCATGATGTTGGCATGGGCGATGATGCTCACGACCAGGTCGGGCTTGAATTTACGATAGATGCGGGCCAGGCGCCAAGCCTTGAGGAAAATGTCCCAAGGCGCGTCCGGATCCTGGCCCAACTCATAGGTCGGGATATCCGGGTCCACATCTTCCAGGAAGGGCCCTTCTTTTTTGATGGAAAAAGCGATGGCCGGCGTCATGGGCCAGGGATCCTTCTTCCAATCCTCGAGCCAGCCGACCAGCACGCGCTCGGCTCCGCCGCCGCCCAAGGTCGGGATCACGAAGAGTATGCGTTGGGGAGGCATTTTTAATAAACTATCAATAATGAAGCCAAGTCGCGCTATCATATCAAATTCCCCTCCGACGCAAGCCCCGGGCCGCGACCGCTGGCTGGCCGCCGCTCTCATCGCCGCTGCCGTCTTCCTCGGCTACGCCAACTCCATCCCCAACGAGTTCGTTTTTGACGACAAAAGCGTGATCGTTGACAATCAGAAAGTCACTAGGCCGGATTGGATCGGGATCTGGACAGGCCCCTCGTGGTTCCCCCTCAAGGACGACGCGGGCTGGAGGCCGGCCACGAGCACGACTTTCGCGTTCAACTGGCTGATCTCCGGAAATCATGCCGCACCATGGAGGACCTGCACTCTATTGCTCCATGGTGTCAACTCGATCTTGGTCATGCGTCTGGCCGCTCTCATCGGCGCCGTCGAGCCCGCTCCGCTCATCGCCGGGCTCCTCTTCGCCCTGCATCCCATCCACACGGAAGTCTTGAACCCCATCGTGGGACGCGCGGATGTGCTGGCGACCTTGTTCCTTCTCCTGTGCTGCCTGGCCTACTGGAAGGAGAAATTCGGCTGGGTCCTTGCCTTCTTCTCCCTGGGGCTGTTCTGCAAGGAAAGCGCGGTCACCTTCCTCTTTCTGCTGCCGTTCCTGGCCTGGATGAAGTCGCCGGAGCGCATGGATTGGCGCCGCCTCATCCGCGACGGACTTCCTCTGGCTGCGATCGTCGGCGTTTATGCCCTGCTTCGCAAGTTCGTCATCGTCTCGGCCGTGCCCCCGGCCACCCCTGAACAATTGGGCTGGACTCATTTCAAGGATGTCGACAATCCCCTCTCCCAGATGCCGCTGCTGCCGCGTCTTTCCAATGCCCTCTACATCGCCTGGCGCTACCTCTTCCTTCTGGCCGTGCCGGCCTGGCTCTCCGCGGACTATTCCCCCGAAGCCATCCCTCTGCTGGGGACGCTCTCCGCGCGCAATCTGCTCTCGATCTCCCTCATGACCGCCGGTGCCTGGTTCTTCTGGCGGCTGGCGCGCCACCGGCGCGATGCCCTCTTCGCCGCGGCCTTCTTTATCTGCACGTTCATCCTGGTCTCGAACCTCCCATTCACCTTCGGAACCATCATGGCCGAGAGGCTCATCTACATGCCTTCGGTGGGATTCTGCATCCTGCTGGCCCTGGCCTTGGTCCGGCTCGGACCCCGGCCCTGCGCCATCCTCTCGGTCCTCATCCTCGCCCTCTATGCAGGCCGCTCTTATGTCCGCAACCAGGATTGGAAGGACAATGACACGATCTTTATCAACATCCTCAAGACCTCTCCGAACTCGGTGCGAGCGATGGTCAATGCCTCAGCCATCCTCTTGGATCAGAAAAGATACGGGGAAGCTCGCGACGCCCTGCTCAAGGCTATCTCCCTCAACGACTCCTACCCCCTGCCCTTCAACAATCTAGGTCTGGCCTACATGGGATTGGGCGACCTCTCATCCGCTGAAAAGGCCTTCCAGCAGGCCTTGAAACGCGACCCCGGCAATCTCGACGCGCAGGTCAACATCGGCATCGTCTTCGCCCGGAGCCGGCGCTTGGACGGCGCCATCGCGGCCTTTGAAGAAGCGCTCAAGCAAGAGCCTGACTCGCCCAAGCTGCATTACAACCTAGCCCTCGCCATGAAGGAGAAGGCCGAGGTCCTGTACGGTTGGGGCCAGAAAAGGGAGGCCCGCCTTCTCTTCCAGAACGCAAAGCTCCATTACGAACGCGCCCTGCAGATCAAGCCGGATTACCCGGAGGCACGCGCTAACCTTCAAGCCCTGATCCCCTGGATCAGCCGATGAGGACAACGATGACGACCTCGCTGATGAATTATGATTATTCCATAAGTACTTTTTTGTTTTTACTTTCCCCGGGGAAAGTAAAAACAAAAAAAGCATGTATTTTTCAGAGAAATCTCATCTTAAGGTCGCCGCGAAATAAGGAAGAAGTTTCCGCGATGCCTGGACCCTTCCATAAAATCCAGGCGCCATCTTTTTCAGCAGTAGTCTCTTGAAAACAAAAATCATTGTCATCTATTCCGGAGGATTGGATTCCACAGTCCTCCTCTACCATCTGCTCGCGCGCGGCCACCAGATCAAGGCCCTCTCCGTCCACTACGGCCAGCGCCACGCGCGCGAGCTCAAGCACGCGGCGCATATCTGCCGCAACCTGAAAGTGCCCCACGAGATCGCGGATCTCAGGGGGATCACGCATCTCATGGCCTCGAGCAGTCTGACCTCGAAAAAGATCGCGGTCCCCGACGGACATTACGCGGCCGACAGCATGAAGATCACCGTGGTCCCCAATCGGAACATGCTCCTGATCGCTGCGGCGGCCGCCTGGGCCATTTCGAGCAGATTCGACGCCGTGGCCTACGCGGCCCACTCTGGGGACCACACCATCTATCCCGACTGCCGCGAACCTTTTATCCGCGCCCTGGACCGGGCCGTACGACTCGCCGACTGGCACCCCGTGAGGATCCTGAGGCCCTTCATCCGCATGAGCAAGGCGGACATCGTCGCCAGAGGGGAGCGACTCAAGGTTCCGTTCGCCCAAACATGGTCCTGCTACAAAGGCGGCGCCGTCCACTGCGGAAAATGCGGGACCTGCGTGGAGCGCCGGGAGGCGTTTTGTCTCGCCAAAGTTCCCGACCCGACGCATTATATGACGTGCTCTGCGACAGACTGTGGGCGCCCACAGTCTGTCAGAAACAAGCAGCGACTGTGTCCGGACACAGTGAGTTGTATGAAGGTTTCATGAAACGTCTCGGCATCGATATCGGCTCCATTTCCCTGGGAGTCGTCATCCTCGAAGACGGCGTCCTGCGTGAGACCTTCTACGAAGAACATAAAGGGAATTTCGCCAAACTCCTCGAACCCCTGCTCGCCCAGCCCAAGTTCCAGAATTCAGACACGGTCGGAGTGACCGGAAGCTTCGAAGGCCGCGATGCGCGCCTCATCGACAACAGCCTGGCCGTCATCGAGGGAGCGCACCATCTTCTGCCAGAGTGCCGCAACATCTTTGTCGTCGGCGGACAGAGCTACAGCCTGATCTTCTTCGGTCCCGACGGCCGCTATCAAGAGCATTCCGTCAACCCCCCCTGCGCCGCGGGCACGGGCTCGTTTCTGGAACAGCAGGCCCAACGCCTGGGGCTCTCGGCCTCCCGCCTCTCTGACCTGGCCCAAACCTTTCAGGGCCAGGTCCCAACCATCGCGACTCGCTGCGCCGTCTTCGCCAAGACCGACATCATCCACTCCATGCAGGAAGGCCACTCTCTGCCGGCCGTCTGCGCGGGCCTGTGCGACGGCCTGGCCCGCAACGTGGCCGAGACCCTCGTCAAGGGCCGCACGCTGCAGGGCCCCGTGGGCTTCGTGGGAGGCGCAGCACTCAACGGGCGACTGGCCTCGGCTCTGCAAGCCGCCGTGGCCCACCCTGTCGTCGTACCTCCAGGCGCCGAACTGGCTGGAGCGGTCGGCGCGGCGCTCCTGGCGCAGGGACCCGCCTATGACATCAGGCCTCTGATCTCCCGCAGCCTGCCCCAGCGCCAGGTGCGGCCGCCGCTCTTGAGCGCTCTGCAGGACTATCCGGACTGGTCCGCCTACCGGATGACCCACGACGGCGACGTCGAACTCTTCCGCGAAAAGGACGCCGTGGCGGCCGGCGAGGGCGTCTATCTCGGCATCGATATCGGTTCGACGAGCACCAAGGCGCTCGCCATGACGCCGGATAAAAAGATCCTGCTCGGACTCTATACCGCCACCCGCGGCGAACCCATCGCCGCCGTCCAAAGACTTCTGGCCTCCTGGCACAAGGCCTTCGACGGCCAGGCTCCCAAGATCCTAGGCGCGTGCACGACCGGCTCCGGCAGGAAGATGATCCGCGCCGTGTTCAGCGCCGACAAGGAAGTCAATGAGATCTCCGCCCACGCGGAAGCAGCCCGGTTCATCAACCCGGCGACCGACACCATCATCGAGATCGGCGGCCAGGACTCCAAATTCACCCTGCTCAAGAACGGAGATGTCGTCCACTCCACCATGAACTACGTCTGCGCCGCGGGAACGGGGAGCTTCATCGAGGAGCAGGCCAAGCGCCTGGGCGTGGGCCTGCAGGAATTCGCCAACCTCGCCCTGGGGACCGCCGCCCCCTACACTTCGGACCGCTGCACCGTCTACATGGACAAAGACTTGGCTGCCCTCATGGCCGAGGGCTGGTCCAAGGGGGCGCTTGCGGCTGCGGTGCTCAATTCGGTACGCGACAACTACTTCGCCAAGATCGTCGGCCATGCCCCCATCGGCGAGCATGTGGTCTTTCAGGGAGCCACAGCGCGCAACCGAGCCCTGGTCGCCGCCTTTGAAAGCCGGCTGGGCAAGCCGATCCATGTCTCTGCCTACTGCCACCTGGCCGGAGCCCTCGGCGCGGCTCTCCTGGCGCAGCGCGAACAACCGCAGGACTCCGGGTTTTCCGCACCGGACAAGGACTCCCGGGTCCAAACCGAGATATGCCGTACCTGCTCCAACCGCTGTCTGTTGACAGTCGTCGAGAGAGGCGAGGCTCGCGCTGGCTTCGGCATGAAATGCGGCAAGGAATACTCCAGCCGCAAGGCAGCCCTCGTCGAACCCAGCACCGCCGAAAAGCGCTTCCGCAGCCGGATAGCACAGATCCTCAAGGACATGCGCGCAAACCCTCCTCGCCGCCAGGCTCGCCTGGGGATCCCCGCCGTGCTCTACAACATGGAATTCGCCCCGCTCTGGATGCGCTTGCTCTCAGGCCTGGGGTTTGGCGTTGTCTACGGCGAGCCGACCCGACGCACTCTGGCCGCGGGACGTCGCCTAGTCAACTCGGATTTCTGCGCGCCCATGATCCTGGCCCATGGATGCGTCGAGGAGCTCCTCAAGCGCCCGGTGGATTTCATCTTCTCCCCCGCCGTGGTCAACGACCACGATGCGACAGTCCCCTCGAAGCCTTTCCGCCGCAAGACCGCGGACTCTTATTTCTGCTATCACTCCCAATACCTGCCGACCATCCTCGACAAGCTCACCACCATGAGCCTGGGCCGCCGCCTGATCTCCCCTCTCGTCTTCTTCAATGACCGCTCCCCGGAAAAGATCGCCGACGATATCCACCAGGCCCTTCAGGCGGTGGATCCGAGCCTGACGTCCCAGGAGGTCACCGAGGCTTGGCTCTCGGCCTGGAGAGCCTTTGAGCAGGACCGCGCCTCTTGGAGCCGGACCTTCGACGCGCTCAAAGATCAGAGCCGACTGCAGATCGCCCTTCTGGGCCGCCCTTACGTCGCGCTCGAAGCCGCGCTCAACCTGGGGCTGCCGCGCCGCTTCGAGGAGCTGGGCGCCCAGGTCTTCTGGCAGGATGAGTTCGATCTCCAGGACCCGGAACTGGGCGGGGATCTACACGACCGGATGCACTGGCATTACGGCCGGACCATCCTGCGCATGGCGCAGAAGATCGCCGACACGGACGGGCTCTTCGCCGTCTTCTTGTCGAGCTTCCGCTGCAGCCCGGACTCCTTCCTCATCAACTGCGTCAAGGACATCATGACGCGCCGCGGCAAGCCTTTCCTCGTGCTGCAGCTCGACGAGCTGAGCTCCGATGTGGGCTATGCCACGCGCATCGAGGCCGCCATGCGCTCCTTCGAGCTCGCCCAGAGCCGGCCGGCCGCCGCGGCCCCGGCCGCCCCCCCGCGGAGCCTGAGCGACGACAAACCGGCGCCCGGAGACACGATCCTGGTCTGCGACATCGACCGAGTGATCAGCGGACTCTGGGCGGACTGCTTCCGGTCCTCAGGCTTTCGCGCCGAACTCCTGAAGGCCGATGAGGCGGCGCTGGCGACCGGCTATCGCCACGCCTCGGGGGCGGAGTGCATGCCGCTGGTCGCCATCGCGGGCAGCGCCATCAACACGGTGCGCTCCCAGCATCTCACGCCGCAGAATGTCTTCCTTTACCTCCCCACGGTCTGCCTGGCCTGCAATTTCCCCCAGTTCCCGATCTTCTGCCGGCAGGCCTTCGATGCCGCAGGCCTCGGCTCCATCAAAATCGGGCTGATCAACTGGCTGATGGCCAGCGATCACGTCCCGGCCCGTCTCTCGGCGCGTCTGGTGCACGTCTCGATTGCGGGCAGCATCCTGCACAAGATGTATCATCGCACGCGCCCCCACGAAGCCCGGTCCGGCGCAACGGAAGAAGCCCTGGCTTGGGGCCAACAGGAACTCAGCCGCGCGATCCTCAGTAGGAAGAACATCAAGGACCCCCTGCGCGCGACCGCCGAGCGATTCAAGATGATCGAGCGCGTGACAGGCATCCGCAAACCCCGCATCGCGCTCATCGGAGATTTCTTCGTCAAATACAACGAGCAAGTCAATCAAAAACTACAGGAGCTGGTCTTCGACTTGGGCGGGGAACTGATCATCCCCTCCACGACCGAATACTCGCTCCACTTCCTTGATGCGGACGCCCGGCTCTATGGAGAGAACTCGCGGACCTATGAGCTCTTGCGCAAGACCGAAGCGGAACTGGAGGACTGCGCCCGGGACGTGCTGGGAGACCAGGTGGAGCCGGATTTCACTGAATGCGCCGCCGAGCTGGCGAAATACGGGATCAAGCACAACATCCCTGGCGAGACCTCGATCAATGTGGGGCGCGTGCTCTGGTATCTGCGCCGGGGCCTCGTGGACGCGGTCCTGCACATCAACCCGATCTTCTGCTGTCCGGGCGTGACGACGTCTTCCATCGGCCGCAAGATCCAGGAGGATTTCTCAGTCCCCGTCATCGACATCTTCTATGACGGCACCGGCAACCCCAACCGACTGCTCATCCCGCATCTGCACTATCTGCGGGAGCGTCTGAATTCGCGGCCGCAGGCAGGGTGAAGTAGAAAGTCGAGCCCTTTCCCACTTCGCTCTGAGCCCACACCTGGCCCCCATGCAGGCCCACGAGTTCCTTCACGATGGAGAGCCCCAAGCCCACACCCGGCTGAACCCCGTCGTGATTGCCGGCCCGCTCGAATTTCTCGAACACCTTCTGCAGGCTCTCCGGAGGGATGCCGCAGCCCGTGTCCCGGACGCCGCAGACGACATGCCCCTGGGCATCGACTCGCGGCGCGACTCCGACCACGATGTGGCCTCCTTCGGGAGTGAATTTGATCGCATTGGAGATGAGGTTGGCCAAGACCTGGACGACGCGCCGCGAATCCGCCATCACCGTCATGTCGGGGTCCGGAATCTGACAGGCGAGGTTGATCCCCTTGTTCTTGGCCCAGGGCTGCAGACTCTCCACAGCCTCCTTCAGTATGGCCGCCATGGAAGTCGCCACCGGGCGGATGGTCATCTTGCCGGCTTGGAGCCTGGAGAAGTCGAGGATATCCCTGATCATGCTGCCGAGCTGCTGGCTGTTCTTGACGCAAACGCTTAAAAAACCGGCTTCATCCGTGCCCATCTTGCCGCCGAGCCGCTCATCGAGAAGCTCCAAGGCGCAGGAGATGGAGGACAAGGGCGCCTGCAGATCATGGGTGACCCGCGAGAGGAATTCCTCCTGCAGGCGCAGCGTTTCCTTGTACTTGGCGACGTCGGGCAGGGCGGCGTAGGTGCCGACGACCCGTCCGGTGTCGTCTTGGACCACGGCCATGGACCGCCGCAGGGCCCGGCCCACGTCGTCATCGGCCACAACGTCGACCTGGGACGCGGCTCCCGGGGTCCGGCTAAGGTCCTGCGCCATGGCGACCATCTGCTCTCCGGGCTTGATGCTCTCCTGGATATGCTTGCCGACCATCTCAGAGAGACTCTTGCCCGCGAGTTCCTCGGCCGCGGGGTTCATCATGAGGACCTTGCCTTCCCTGTCAACGATGACCTGCCCCTCGGCCACGGTGGTGAGCACCTTCTCCGTGCGCGCCTGCTCGCCGAGGATGCGCGTCTTCTCGGCCGTCAAGGCCGCGGTGGCCTGGGCCACATGATGGTCCATGGCCTCCGTCACGAGGCGCGTCGTGTCTTCATAGAGATGGACCCGCTCGTCCGGATCCTTGACCGCGGACTCGACCAACGCCTTCAAAAGAGAAGTGAAGTTCGCTAGAGAAGGAGAGGCCGACGGCGAAGGCGCCGGCGCCAGTGTCGGCTTGGGGGGCGCGGACTTCTCCGACGTGGTTGATGCCGGATGCGGCTTCGGCGGAGCGATGGGATGCTCCGAAGCGCGGGCATAGCGTTCCTGATCATGGCGGATATGCTTGACCCCTCTCTGGACGAAGAAATCATCCAGGGCGCCGCGCTCCACCTGATGCGCCGGCAGGGAGGCGATCTCGCAGAGGGCGGCCAATTCGAAGGGCCTCAGCTCGCGCGCGAAGCTCAAGCTGCGCAGCCCGTGCCGGCGGAAGAGGTTTCGCAAAGGCTCCGGGGCCTGATCCTCCGCCAGGACGGGAGCTTCGTTGAAAAGCCAACGTCCGTCGACCAAGGACAGGTGCAGCTCTTCCTGGCGACAGGCGGCAAAGGCCCGTTCCAGAAGATGATAGGCTTCGCGCAAAGCCTCGGCGGACATGGGGTGCGTGCTGCGATAGAGACCCGTGAGCTGGATCGCCCGGCCGAAGCTGGCCAGCCATTGCTCGCCGATCTTCGCCAAGGATGACTCGGACGCCAACGCCTGTTCTTGGGGAGTCATGGCGCACCTCCAAAGAGCCAGCGCGAGGTCTGCACGACCAGCGGGTCGTTGGGATCCGCCTCGGTGGACAGAAGCGTCTGGGCCTGTTCCTTCTGGCCGCTTTCCGAAAGCAACACGGCCCAGTTGCAAAGCGCCACGGGATGCTTCGGGATGATCTTCAGCGCTTTCTCGAAATAAAAACTCGCCTCTGCCAGACGTCCGGCCGCGTAGAGGGCCGTTCCCAGATCGTTGGGCGCGGCGAAGAACGCGGGATCCAGGGCCATGGCCTTGAAGATGGCGGGGTCGCTCGGCTGCGAGCCGCAAGCCCCCCAATATTCATGGCAGCTCTCCGCGTCATAGGGGTTGATCTTCATGGCCTCCAGACTTTCAGCCGATCGGCGCTCATGATCGGCCCGCTCGCCATGCTGGAGCGCCTTGGCCATGGCGCGATGGGCCTCCCCCAGGTGCGGCGCCGCGGCTAGCGCGCGCTCGGCCTCCTCAAAAGCCAGTTCGTAATAGCTGGCGCACTCCTGTCCCAGGATCTCGCGCCTAAATCCCCAGAAGGCATAGGTCTCGCTGAGAGCCGCCGTGATCTGCGCCCAGTCCGCCTCGACCTCCCGGGCTTCGAGGTAGAGCGCCACGGCCTCCTGATAGCCGGCGATGGTGAAGCGCCGGGCCTGCTTGCGCCCCTGACTGGAGAGGCTCTCCACCGCGGCCTCATTGGTTTCTGCGACGCTCGGAAACATGTCATCCTCCCAAGATGATCTTCAAAGCCTCTTCCATCGACGTCTCTCCTGAAGCCACGGCGCTCAGAGCGGCCTGGCGCAGGGGAGTCATCCCCTCCTGAAGCACCAACTCATGGAGCATATCCGCCCTGTTCTCCGAGATGATGAGCTGGCGCAGAGCCGGGCTCTCCACGGGCATGACCTCGAAAACAGGCTTGCGTCCCATGTAGCCCGTCTGATGGCAGGCCGGGCAGCCCGCGCCGCGGTAAACGGTCTTCAGCATGCCGAATTCCTCATCGCTGAGGAATTTCTTGTCTTGATCGGAAATAGAATCCTTCACCTTGCAGGCCGGGCAGAGCTTGCGCACGAGGCGCTGGGCGATCACCAGGCGCACGCTGGCCGCCACCAGATAGGGCGCCAAGCCCATGTGGGTGAGACGCACGACCGTGGCCGGCGCGCTGTTGGTGTGCAGAGTCGAGAACACCAGGTGCCCGGTGATGGAGGCCTTGACCGCGATCTCCGCGGTCTCCAGGTCCCGGATCTCTCCGATGAGCATGATGTCGGGATCCTGGCGCAGGAAGGCGCGCAGGGTGGACTCGAAGGTCAGTCCGATGGCGGGGCGGATATGGACCTGGGAGATGTTGGCGACCTCGTATTCGACGGGATCCTCGGCGGTCATGATGTTGACGTCCGGGCGATTGATCTTGCTGATCATGGTGTAGAGCGTGGTGGTCTTGCCGCTGCCCGTGGGGCCCGTCAGGAGGATGAGGCCATGCGGCGCATGCAGGGCCTTCTCCACGCAGACGAGGTCCCGGGAGGTGAGCCCCAGAGTGGTCAGATCCCCCTTGAGCTGGCTCTGGCCGAGGATGCGCAGGGCGATCTTCTCTCCCCGGGTGCAGGGCAGGGTGCTGACGCGGAATTCGACCTTTCTGCCCCGGATCTGGGCGCGGAACTGCCCGTCCTGCGGCAGACGCCTCTCCGTGATGGAGAGGTTCGCCATGATTTTGATGCGGGCGGTCAAGCGCGGATGGATGGCGATGGGCAGCGTGCAGAGCTGCCTCAAAGCGCCGTCGATGCGCACCCGCACCATGACCCGGTTCTCTCCCGGCTCGATATGGATGTCCGAGGCGCGCATCCCCACGGCGCGCATGAGGATGTGGTTGACCCTGTTGATCAGGGGTGAGTCACGGGCCAGCTCTTCTAAGCCATGGACTTCCTCGTCCTTCTTATCCTCCACGCTTTCAACGGCGATATCGCCTTCCTCTGAGAAATCCTCCGGACCCTCTTCTCCGAGCATCTCCTCCGGCTCAGCGACCGCCGGAGGGGGCGCAGTCTCGAGCGGTGGCTGTTCCACCGCGGGCTGGGGGGCTTCTCGAGACTGCGCCGTAGGACCCTCCGACGGCAAGACGGCGGCTGGCGGCGGCATGTCCGGCGTCCCCGCGGCGATCACCGGCGGCGCGGACGCAAGCACACGCTCGATGCTCGCCAAAAGCCGGACATTGGTGACGGGCTTTTCCAGAAAATCAGCGATGTCCATATGCAGGCTTTTCAGATGCTGCCGATTGGGCGCGCCGGTGAACATGATAACGGGGATGCGGCGCAATTCCGCGCGGCTGCGGATCTCCTGAAGGAGCTCGTAGCCGTTCATCTTAGGCATATTGAAGTCCAGGATGACCAAATCCGGCTGCCGGCGCAGGAGAAGCTGCAGGGCGCTGGCCCCGTCGCCGGCCTCCATGACCTGGTAGCAACGGCCAGAGAGGGCGGTCTTCAGCAAAGACCGATAATCCTTATTGTCATCGACGATCAGGATGGTGCGCGACGTGTGGCCAGTGCGGTTATCGACGAACCGCGATGTCTCGGGAGGGAGAACCACCTGAGGCGCAGGAGCCGGAGTTGGAGTTGGAACCGGGATCGGCGTGGTCGAGGAAGCCGCCGCATAAAAGGGCTGGACCTCAGAGGCTTGAGGAGCCGCCTGTGCTCTCCCTTGGAGCATAGCCTCCAGGCTTGCGCTCAGCTCTTCGACAGCGTCTTGGTCCATAAGCCCCCCAACTTCCAGCACTCCCATCATAGCAGGGGGCGGTCAAGAAAAAATCAAATCTTCAGGCCGCGCGCGGCTCAGTCTTCGAAACGATAGCCGCTGCCCGGCACCGTGACGATCCGATGGCCCAGACGCGGGCCCAGCTTCTGGCGCAGGGAGGAGAGGTGGACCGTGACGGTATGCGGATCGTTGTATTCGGCGAGGTCGTAACCCCAGACCGACTCGAGCAAAAATTGTGACGAGAGGACGCGGCCGCGCTTGCGCAGCAGGAGGGTCAAGAGGTCAAATTCCTTGCGCGTGAGGTTGACCTCGTGTCCGCCGCAGGCGACGGTGCGCGACTGCACGTTGAGGACCACGCCGCTCGTTTTAAGGACCTCTCCGAGCTCGCGCGCCGTGGCGTAGCGGCGTAAGACCGCCTCGATCTTCGCCAGAAGAAGGATCGGTTCGAACGGCTTGAGCACGTAGTCGTCCGCGCCCTGGGCAAAGCCGTCGAGCTGATCCTGCTGTTCTTTGCTCGTTCCGGACATGAGCACGATGGGGACCGTCGCCGTGCGATGGTCCTTGCGCAGCCGGCGGCAGAGATCGAAACCGTCCATGCCGGGCATCTGCACGTCGCAGACGATGATGTCCGGCTGGGAATCCACCGCGGCGAGAAGCGCCTCCCGCCCCGAGGCCGCCTCGATCACCGCGTGGCCTGCCTGTTGGAAGAAGACCCTCAACATGTGACGGAAGTCCTCCTCATCATCTACGATAAGGATCTTGTAGCGCAGCAGGGGGGCGTCGGCCATAGCAGGGATTTTATATTATATTCAATCACTCATCGTATGATAAAAATGCAGAAATCTTTCTTGGCTGCGGCACTTCTCGCGCTCGGCGCGTCGCAGCCCTCACTCGCCCAATTCGTCGATCTGAAGCAGCTGGGCGAGGCCGACAATGGCAATCCGACCATCGCCATGACAACGGCTACGACACCGGCGACGACGTTTGGGAACTCAAGAGCCTCGGTCCTCGCGACCGAAGCGGGATTAAGCGACACGGCGAGCGTCGAGCTTCTCCTGCGCCAGATCGGCGAACGCTTCCCCTCTTTGGCCAAGGTCGCGGCACGCCCTACGATCATCTCATGCTTATTCGATGTCGACAAGACCTCGCGGGATTCTCTGCGCACGCACACTCGTGAGCCGGCCTACTCGAGGTTCGGCGCCCCGGCGCTCGAGTGCTTCAACAAATTCGCCGAGGAAATGAACGCCAAATTTTATGATCCGCAATCGCACAGCATCGGTTTCCACCTAAATTTTTCCGGCAAACCGGAAACCGTCACCGCGCGGCTCAAGCGATGCGGCCATGTCGAGAAAGCAGATTGCTTTACCGTGACTGACCCTACGCGCGTGACCTGCGTGGCTGATCTCGACTGGGACACGGTGCGTTCGTGGGGCAATTGGTACGAGGAACGCCAGCGATCCATGCAAACCACTCACCGCGACCGGGTCTCCGCGTCTACGGCATTCAGCTGTTTGAATAGCCTGGCCGGTGAAATGAACGCCAAACTGAACGTCCAACTCGGCTATGTCGACTTCCAAGTTCCTGTCCTTGACAGGCCGGAAAAGGTCGCCGCGAGGCTCAATTCGTGCGCCAACGTCCAGAAAGCGCAGTGCAGAGAGGAGCCCTTGGGAAGCTTCGCCGGACCTGAAGACTCCCTGACCATGCGCCGGATGACCGAATCGGAATATCTGCTCTCCTATGGCCGATGCATAGAGCCGCACGGGGATTTTTGCGGCAAATCGGAGACGGAACGCTTCCGTGCGCGCTACGATGCCAAGCAGAAACGCTTTATCGAACTCACTCCCCTGGGAAACAAGAAGAATTGATCGCCTGTTTCAAGTTCCCACCCTGCCTCAAAAAATGCTGAAATTGTAAGGACGCCGGCGTGGCGGAACTGGCAGACGCAAGCGACTCAAAATCGCTCGAGGCTCAGCCTCGTGTGGGTTCGACTCCCTCCGCCGGCACCAGTTTTATTAATTTATCGTTATTTTATATGCATTATTTTTTCAACATGTCTACTGTTTGTTCCGATGGGAACCACCTGTTTCTCGACGAGAGAAAATGCCGAGCAGGGAGTCGAACCCATGAATAATAATCTCTACGCCCGCATTCACCGGTGGCCTTGTCCTCGTCACTGGCTCCCTTTGGAAGCCCAGCTTATCAAGGGGTGAGAAAAATTTTTACACTTTAGATATGGCAAAAAGTCACAACTTCTGTTATACTACTAGCGTAGACTCATCCTCAGGCAATCAGCTATGGTTCTAACATATAAAACGACACTGCCTATCTTATTGGCGAAGGAAGATGGGATGATTGTGGCATATACCCCCGCGCTCAATCTTGGATCGTGTGGTCGAACACAATCCGAGGCAGTGAGACGTTTGGGATATGCAATAAAACTTTTTTTCTCAGAGCTTGTAGAAATGGGCACGTTGGATAAAGCTCTCAAAGAACTTGGTTGGCGTGCGGCTGAGAATAATAAATTTTCGGTTCCGCGACAGAACCAACAACCGGAACAAGTACAGAGAAGTATTCCCACTCACTTAATAGCCCGCCGCAGTATGAACGTTGCAGTACCAATGGCGGCTTAAGTGCCCCGCCTAGTTCCAGTTAGACCAGCCAAACTAATTAAATTCTTCGAGAGGATGGGTTGGACAAGATCCAAGCGCGGGCCAGGTGACCACATTGCTCTTCGCAAGGCCGGGCATTGTCGTCCAATCATAATTCCAGACTACAATGAGGTTCCGAAGTCACTTATTAAAAGCAACCTTCTAACAGCCGGCATTTCGATGGAAAAGTATTTTGAAGTTATGAGCCAGATTTAAACGCTATCCCAAAAATTATAACTCACTTTCTTGTTCCGGTCTTTGTTCCAGTGCGAGCATTCCTTAGACATGTCAGCTTATGCTGAAATTTGTCAGTCTTACGACGATAAACAAAATTTTCGTAAGATCTCCGACGAGGCTGAGAGTGTTCGTCGGTGACTCCCTCCGCCGGCAAGATTTCTCTGTTCTCACTGCTCCGGCAGCATAGGACCGATCAAGACCGAAAGGCCCAGATCGGTCTAGGTCTTAAGACCCCGCTTTTCTGGGCCTGTCGGCTCATAACGGCCTTTTGAACATAAATCTATACTCCTGACATGAACTTCTTCCCGCGGGTAGGAGTCAAGATTTTAGCCGTTGCCCTAGCCTGGCTCCTCAGCGCATCTCCCGCCCTGGCGGCAGGCGACATTGTCCCGCGGCCGGCTTTCCCGGAAGGCGAGCCGCGGCCAACAGCCGCAGCGCCCATCCCCCACCTAACCGGATCGGCCATCCCTTCCAACGCCCCTCATGCCCCAGACGCGGCCTCCCAAACGCCCCCCTCCGCACCCTCACCGACACTCAAGCTCCCCCCTGAAAAATCTTTAGAACAAATTCAACCGGCCGCAAAGCCAGCGGAACAGCTGCCGGCAGCACCGGCGCCTGCGGCACATCTGCCAACCAAGACGACTCCAGCAGCAGCGCCCGCATCCGCGCCGCCCACCACGCAGTCCGCCGCCGAGGCGGCAGAACAACCCGATGTCGTTTTCGACAATGCTTCCAAATCCATCCCTTTTCGGCGGCATATCCAGGAACCCGGCCTCTATCTTCTGGCAAGCGATGGCAAGACGCGCGATGACTCAAACGGCTGGAAACTGGCGAGCTCCCACGACGAGAAGGACCTGCGTGCGGCTGCCGCCCTGCTCTCCCGCGAGCAGAAGAATCCGAGATTCAGCAGCCGAAGACTGTATGCCACCGGCGTTGAGATGGGCTCAGAACGTCAGTTCACAGAACGCCTCCACGGCCTTTTGTCGGAGGCGGGCTTAGAGAGAAGTCTCTTTCACGTTCTCCCCCTCTCCATCCCGCGCCCCTGGACCAAGGGCTATCGGCGCGCCGCACTCGACCGTATCGTCTACTTTCTCCCCAACAAGCAGCGCGATTACCAGGCCCCGCTGTTCGCCGAGGTCGGCGTAGGCGCTGGGACCACCGTGATCCTGGAATTTCCGAATGCCCTTTACCTGCTCTCCTCGATGCCGAGGCTCGAGGCGGGGCTCGTCCTGGGAATGCATTCCGCACTGCTTTTATTCCTCACGATCTTCCAGCGCTTCCAGGTCAATTGGCTCCTGCGCGCTCGAGGAGGCAAGGAGCTGTTCAGCAAGCAGATACTCCTCAGCCTCCCTTTTGTCCTGAATTACAACATCTTCGGCAATTTCTCGGCGATCAGAGCCTCCCGCCTCGACCTCAACACCGCGCTGTGGCAGCTGGAAAAATTCGGCGTCACCCAGGGCTTAACGCTGATCCTGCAGACGATCTTCTATTCCTGGGTGGTCACGCGTGCGTTCCGAGGCTGGACCGCCGACCAGAAGTCAGCGGAGGACTCCGCGGCAGCGCGCGCGTGGGTCAACGTACTTTTGCTGCCCTGGCTGTGGCTGGACTCGATCTTCCTCACCCAGGCAAGCACCGCCTCCCGCGTCCTCTTCCAAGCCGGTCCATTCCTATTGACGATGGGCCACATCTACCTCGCCGTCCTGACCGTCGCAGGCTCGGTTTTCATCTTGTACCCCAAGCTGTTGGACGCGACCCTGCCCGTGTATAAGAGAATCGCCGACCTGTTTGGCCGCTTCAGGTCGCGTCTGCAGCCACCCAAATAAGTGTCATTAGTGACTGCCTGGCACCGCCAGAGCGGAAGCGAAGACGAAGTCGAAGCCCTCGGCCTGGAGCCTGGGGACCTCTTCCTTAATACAGGATAGCGTGCCGCGGTAGTAATGGTGGCCGATGACGACAGCTGAGCCGTTCTTGCGCGCAAAACCGGCAACGCGCCTCAGCATGCGCACGCAGAAATCCTTGTCGTTGTAATGCCCCGGCTCTTCGAGGAAAAGCGAGTTGACCGCCGCGCGCAGCCCGGCCTTCCTGGCCTCGCCGCAGGCCACGCTCTTGCCGGAGACATGGCTGTCCAAGAAATAGAAGCCCTTCCCCTTGAGCTCCGCCATGAAGGCCGCCATGAGAGGCCGATTGGCGGTCGCTTTATAGGATCGATGATTATTCAAGCCGACAGCTCCCGGGATATCCCTCAAGGATTTGGCTAGAAGCTTCCTAACCTGGTCCAGGTCCGACGAAGAAACGCGGTCCTTGGGCATTTCGAGCCTCAGAAAAGGATCGAAGGGAAAATGGATGATGAGCTCATGACCGGCCGCCTGGGTCGCGGCAGCCGCCTGCTTCGTGCGCGGCGACTCGGGCATGACCGCGAAGGTGATCGGAAAATCCAAGGCCATCCATTCCTCATCCTTCGCGTTCTTGGGATAGGTGAGGCCGAAATCATCGATGACAACGGCGATGCGCGGCTGGCTCGCCGGCTCGGCGGCAAAAGCCGAGCCGATCAAGAATCCGCACGAGAGAAGAAGGATTGTTTTCACCACAGCCGGTCAGCGTTTTCGAGGAAAGCCGTTGGAACTCACCTGCAGCGAATCGACGAAATCAGCCATGCGTTCGTCCAGGACAGGCCGCCTGAGAGCCTCCAAGCGCTTCGTGCTGAAATCCTCCACGTTGAAGGATGCCAAGACCGAACCATAGAGCACCGCGCGCTTCAAATGGCGGACATCCCCGTGGCCGCCCCCGACAGAGGCCAAATATCCCATGAAGCCTCCGGCGAAGGTGTCGCCCGCGCCCGTGGGGTCCTTGACCGACTCCACGGGATAGGCCGGGAAAGGGTAGAAGCGTCCTCCCGCCTTCATCAGGGCGCCGTGCTCGCCCCGTTTGATCACCACGACGGACGGGCCCCAGTGGGAGATGACGCATGCCGCCTGCAGGGCCGTGGGCTGCCGGGAGAGGATCTTGGCCTCCTCTTCATTGACAAAAAAGACATGGACGCGCGCGAGGATCCTGCGCAAAGCCTCGGGCTTGGAGCGGATCCAATAGTTCATGGTATCGCAGGCGACCAAGGAGGGCTTCTCCATCTGATCGAGCACAGAAGTCTGCAGGTCAGGGTCGATATTGGCCAAAAACACGACGCGGGACTTGCGCTGCAGCGCGGTGAGTTTGGGCTTGAACCGGGCGAAGACGTTGAGGTGCGTGGCCAGGGTCTTGGCATCGGAGAGGTCTTTGCCGAACTTGCCCACCCAACGGAAGGTCTTGCCCGGGATGGCCTTCAAGCCTGAAAGGTCGATGCCCTTCTGCGCCAGCATGCGGCGATGCGCCTGGGGAAAATCCCTGCCGACAACGCCGACGATAGAGACCCGGGAGAAATGCCTGGCCGCGAGGGAAAAAAAGACGGCCGAGCCGCCCAAAGCCTCCGTGCTCTCCCCCCAGAGGGTGCGCACGGAATCCAGGGCCACGGAACCGACCACGACGATGGAAGGCATCAGGGCCTTACTGGCCGCCTTCCCGCTGGTCGAGGTAAGTGCGGACCTCCACCTGACCGGAGAGCTGGCGCAAGAGGAAGTTGATGAGGTCCAAGGCCCGCGTTTGGCGCACCTGGGACGCGAAGGCGTCCTTCTGCTTCTCGTAGCCCTTGAGGCTGCCCTTGTGCTCCTTGGCGTAGAGCTCTTGGAGCTCCGCCGGGGAGGTCTTGGCAGCCTGATAGAGGAGCTGCTTGAGCCGGCCGGCCTTGATCGCGTTGCGGCGCGTCTCCTCGTAGCCCTGGGTCGTGTCGTGCAGGGTGCGCAGGGCGTGGGCATAGGCCTGGGGGCTGAATTGGCCCCCGGACTGGAAGGCCGCAGTTCCGCGCACGTCGCGCGCCAGCTCCTCGTCGGTGACCTGAAGACCCAGCTCGTCGGCCTTGAGCTGGAGGAGTTCGTCGACGATCATGTCGCGCATCATCTCGAACTTCAGGGCCTTGAGCTGGGCGTCCGTCACCTCGCCGCCGCGGCTGCGCACGGCATCGGCGTACTGGTTGACCCGGGAGATGAAGCGCATGTAGGGGATCTTGGTCGAGCCGACCGAGGCCACGGCCTGGCCGGTGTCGCGGCTGGTGAAGAGATAGCCGCCCAAGCCCACAAAGGTGCCGAGAAGGAAGATCGCGATGGTGGAGATGAAGAGCGCCTTGCGGTAGCGGCGAAGAAAAGAGATCATGGCCGGCCCTCCCCTTCCATGGAGCGCATGGAGCACGAACCCTCGAAGATGGCGCCCTCTTCCACCCGCAGGGAGTGGGCGCGGATGTTGCCGGCCAGCCGCGCCTGGGCCAGGATCGCCACGCGCCGGGAAGCACACACGTCTCCCACCAGCTCGCCCGCCACCGAGACCGTCTCGGCGGCGACGTTGCCCTTCACGCGGCCTTTCTTGCCGATCTCCACCGTCACGGCGTCGGCGATGTCTCCCTCGACCATGCCCTCCACGCGCAAGGAGCCCTTGACCGAGAGCGTCCCATGCACGACCGCGTCCTCGCCGATCAAGGTCATGGACTCGGCGCCCGCGAGCTTCACGCCCTGGCGGTTGAACATGTCAATTCTCCCGGACCGATCGCACCTTAAGGAAGGCCATGGGATTGACCGGCCGGCCGCCCCGCCAGATCTCATAGTGGAGATGCGCGCCCGTCGAATGCCCGGAGGTTCCCATGTAGGCGATGACCTGCCCGCGGCTGACGGCCTCGCCGGTCTTGACCAGGGTCTTGGAGGCATGGGCGTAAAGTGTGGAGATGCCGTAGCCATGGTCGATGACGACCATCTGGCCGTAGCCGGAGGACCAGCCGGCGTAGCGCACCGTGCCGCTGCCCGTGGCGTAGATGAGGGTGTCGGGCTTGTTGGCGATGTCGACGCCCTGATGGTACTCGCCCTCGTCGCCCTCGGAGCGCTGCATGGGGGACAGACGGTAGCCGAAGAGCGATGTCACTTGGCCCGCGGTCGGCCAGAGGCTCGGCGTAGCAGCCATGAGCGCGCGCTGATTGCCGATGTACCAGGCGATCTCCTGGAAGCTGGCCAGGCGCTTGCGGGACTCCTCGCGCAGGCCCTCGATCTGCCGGTGCCAATCGGCCTGGCGGATGCTTGAGGGCTCCAGAGAGAGAAAGCGTCTCAGGCTCAGGCGGTCGGAGGCGCTCGGGCCGCCCACGACCGGCTCGTGGGCCAGGATGTCCTCGCGCCGAGAAAGGCTTAAGAGCATGCGGAGCTGACGGTCCGTGGATCGCGCCACGTCGATGACTTCGCGCGCGCGATCCATCTCCTGGGCCAGGGAGCCCAGCTTGGCCAGCATCACCTGGTTGTCGGCCTTGGTGATCCAGTAGTCGACATGGCGGCCGGAGAGATAACCCGCCCAAATGGTGACGCCGGTCCACAAGAACAGGCAGAAAAGCGCGAAGGCCGCGCTGCACTGCAGGCGCCGCGGCCGCCAGAGGGCGGAGGGGATCACCAGGAAGGTGATCTTTTGGCCCAGGAATTCTTTGAGTTTTTTCTTCAAGCCGAGCAGATGTTATACAGAACTTCGCCGCTGGTTGTCCAGAAATTCATATTTTAAGCCTCTCCTTTGGCGAAAATTTTCCAGGTCTAAAGGCCCATTTGGGAGGATCAGAAAGACTCTAAGGAGCCTTCCTTCGGATATTGGCAAGGGCCTGGTGAAGAGTGGACTGCAATACCAAAATCAAATCATCTGTGCTTGTATACGAAAAATTATCCGAAAGCTCCTCAAGCGCCTTAAACGCCAACGGATTTTTGGGCGCCAACTCTTCGAGCCTGTTAATGGCGTCTAATCTCGCAGGCGTTTTTATAGATTTGCCAAACCCTAAGGAATCCATGCTGCGTACAAACCGTGTCAGAGTCTCCTGCTCATGCTCAAAGCGCGAATTCTCTTCTATCAAGGCCAGAGAGGCGTCCAAGCGGGCCGGGCCATCAGCCTCATCCGCGAAGCGCCTGATCTTTTCCAAGACATCCTCATCCTTATTGGAAACCGCAAGAAGCAGAGACAACGCCAACGATTGCTCTTTCGGCCCACGCGCGAATATCCCGCGTGTAAACTGACCCTGCTCAAACGGGTAGCGTTTTTTGAGAAATACAAATGCCTTCTCCTTGGAAAGTCCCAAACTCTTCAGCGCCTTCGCCGCCTCTACGCCCATAACAGGATCATCTTCAGCGGAGGAGAGAGAAGGCGAGGGTTCCCAACCATCCCGAGATTGGATGATCTCGAGCAGCCGCTTCTCGTCCCCCTTTTCCCGAACGCCGATCTGGGCCAAAGTGATGGCAGCCCAGTAGCCGGTCTCCAAGTCCTTCGCCTCATTCAATTGTTTTTTAAGCACGGAAACGATCTCGGGGGTTGAGAACTTTTCACGTCCGATAAAATGCATCGTCGGATGAGTCATGGAACCGTCCTCAAGCCCGGCTAGAACGGCTTCGTTAACTCTCTTATCGGAGTGAATAAGCTCCTGGTGCAAAGCGCCTGGACCTAGAGCAAGCAGCCCGTTCAACCTGGACATAGGAAGCTCGATGGAAAGAGCCGCCAAGGTGATCTCCTTTTGCATATGCCTCAGTATCCTGGCATTGACAAGATCGCTGAATTTTTCTTTCTGCTCCTTCTGGCGGTCTGTTTGCTTGAGCCTCTCAAAGAAGAGGCTGACCGCCCAGTTCTTCAGCTTCTTAGATTTCTCTATATGTCCCTTGATTGATTTCAAGGCATACTTCCATCCTCTCCCTTGCCTGGGCATCTCCTTCAAATAACCCACAGAGACATCCTCCCACTGGGCGCTCAGCGCGTCGGGCGCTTGGAACCAACCCCCATAAAACCAGTTCCAGTATCTCTGCTTGAAAAGCTCAACGTCCATGTTCAATCCGTCGTTGCCCAACGCCTTGTTTCTCGCAAGGATGTATTCATCCAGAGGCGATCCATACGAATTTTGCAGAGCCATCGCTGTATTCTCATAAACCGACGCGTCTCCTGCGGCCAGCATGAATCTGGTGGCTTGCTCGTCACGACCGACATACTCAAGATCCAAAGCCATGCGCAAAACTTCCCCTTGGCTCAATTCTTTTGTCGCATAGGGCTGCGGCAAGATGCTTTGGACTTGGCTGGAAACGCCATCGAGCTTCTTGGGGACGAACTCCACGCCGCGACTATTCGCTTTTGCCGTATCGTAGGAAGCAACGGAGTCCAGCACTGCGCGCCACTCATAGTCCCTTGTTTTAAGGATCTCAGCGTCCACCAGTTTGCGGACCACGGCATCCAGCGCTTGGCGGACCTCCCCATCCAAGTAGCGCAGGTCCAGACTGTCCTTGCCCTCGAGAAAGGACTTCAGGACGTTTCTGATCCGCGAGAAATTGATGAACTTCTTCAATCTCTCCGGCGTAGGCAAAACCAGCTTCTTGGCTCCCAGGCTTTCCAGCGCCTGGTGAAGCCCGTGAAGGATCAGATGCACGTCGCCGGCGGATATCTCCTTGCCGCTGATCGTGTGCAGGTACAAAGCACAGCCTTGGGCGGCTTCGACGAGGGTGCCTGCCGCGTAGCCCTTCAGTTTCCCCGCGCCGTCATAGATGAAGAACACCCTCTCCATGGGGCTGTTGGGATAGGGGAAGGATAAGTGAGAAGAGCAATCCGCTCCCGCATAACCGCGGAAAATGCCGATCAAGGACGTCACTTCCTGCAGCACGAGCGTGCCGGAAATCTCAACCGCGCTCTCCACGGAAGTCGACTTGATGGCTTTGACCTGCCTTTGGATGGTCTTGAGCACCGCTGTTTTCATGTTTTCACTAGCGCGGATGCCGCATGAAAGCAACAGTCTGTTCCATTGTCCGATCACCACTGCGGGATCGACGAACAGATCCAGCGTCGCCTCATCGGCGCGCTCAAGGCGTTCCAAGAGCTCCTCTCGAGTTCCCTTAATGTGCCCGTTGGAATCCTGAAGCAGCATGTGAAGCGCCGCCAGCTTGACAACCTCCTTCTCTGATACGTTCCGTGACGCAGCCAGCTGGTCTTCCAGCATGCGCAGAGCCTCTTTTTTCTCCAATCTGTCGGCCTCAAGACCATAGGCGGCTGCCTTAAATCCCTGGGAGACCAGATCGTCGGGCAGTTCGCGTTCCAGAAACTCTAAGATCCATGGAAGACGGCCTCCCGGGGCAGTTCCCTTCTCGGAATTGCGGATCTCCAAGCGCTTGGCCTCAGGCAAGGTATTGATCAAGCCGGTCAAGAAATCGTTCACGGAGAAGCGGAGCGTTTTTTGGAGAGCCTCTCTGAGATGTGTTCCCACATCGCCGGCAGGAAGCGCCTTGAGAGTCTCGGCAAACGACGCCCTCCACTCCTGCAGAGCCTTGGGGTCGATCCTTGTCTCGACGATCTTCTGATTTTGGCCGGCTGCGACCTCGACTCTCAGCAGGGGCGGTGCATGTCGGGCCAATTCGCGATAGGATTCCATCTGTTCAATCGTCGGCCGAAGCTTCACCTGATCATCCAGAAGCTGCATCACGTCGTGATCGTAAGCCATCGACTCGCTGAAAAGACCGGGGATGTACTGCCCCTGTATCCCCCCCAACAGACTCAATTTATCGGCATCCGTCTCCAAGGGGACGGCAGGATCGCTTGTAAATTGTTCACGCGCGTTCGGATAAAAAAGCGCCAGTGTCAGCCTCGCGATGTCCTGATAAGCCTGTTCCGGACTGGGCTTGGAGCCTGCCGCCCGCTTGGAGAACTCGGCCAAGATGCCCTGCGCTTCCTTGAAGCCCTGCCAAGCGGGGTGTTTCAAAGCCTGCGGATTTTCGCGGATGAAATCGCCGTAAGCTGGAAGGAATTGCGATTGTCCCTTCGCGCTCAATTCGAGAAAGGCCTGCTGGAATTCAACAGGGTTGATCGGAGCAGGGCGCAAAGGAGAGAATTTCCAGATGTGCTCGGGCCCAACGGGCTTCATGGCAGCCCACAAGGTCTGAGGCCCAACCGAGCCCCAGACCAGGATTGCAGACAAAAGCGTTGAGAATATTTTCTTCATCATCTGGTCAACCCAAGTCAACGTTCAAGTCATCTGGACTCGGCAAACCGCAATCCCGCAAAACATCCCAATAAAGCTTCGTATACTTTTCATGATAATGTCGGCGGTCATGCTCATCAATGCTCTTATCCTTAAGAGCCTGGACCAGATCCTTGGCCAGCGGGAGGAGCACCGGTTCCAGAACGGACTTTATATGCTCCCGCATCAAAGCCCGGTGATATTTATAAAGATCAAAATACTTCTCACCATAGCCGATGCGCGCGCCTAGGTGATTTTTCTTGTCAAGAACAAAACGGGCCAGATCTTCGGCGAGCGAAGCCGTCACCTGACCAGAAGCCGGCAGCTCACCCCTCTCCGCGCGATCATACAAATCCTCATATTTTTCATACGCCTCGAGGCGCTCTTCCAGATCGATTCCCCCATTCAAAATGACCTGGGCATAGGCTTTAACAAGCGGGACAAGTGCTTTTTCCGGAGTCGGCAAACCAGCGATTTTCAAGACCGAATCTTCCTGCTCGTATAGATTCCGGTAGCCATACCAGGCAAAGTTGCGGGCATCCAGAGGCTCGCTCTCATTTTGGGCCACACGAAGATGGTCCTGGGCCAGCGGGACCAGCAGAGCATCCGGGGCGGGGCTCGCCCTCATCACGACCTTATTTTCTCGATAGAGATCCCGATATTCATGCTCCGCGTGAAAACGCTCATTCAAGTGAGCGCCCTGATCCTGGATCAGGGCGACATATTCTCGGGCCAGCGAAAGGATGAGCTTGTCTGGGGCCGGCAATCCCGTGGATGCCAGATCCATGCCATAACCATACTGGTAGGCGTCCGCATACCACTTATAGTTGCAACGACGGTCACCCAGAGACCTCTTCTTATTCTGGACTTGACGGAGATAGCTTGTAGCGATTTCAATCAGCACTTTCTTGGGAGACGGGAGCCTGGTTTTTTTCAAGATCGCTTCATGCCCGTCCGCTTCATAGAGACTGCGATATTCTGCAAAGTCCTTGAACGCATAACGTTCAGCCAACGCCGCGTGCGCGCAATCCGCTGCGAGCTTGATGAGCACCTTATCCGGAGACGCTAATCCGGCCTGCTTCAGGACAGGGCTCTCTTGATACAACTTCAAGTATGTTTCGTACTTCCCGAGACGTTCCCGCATGGAGCTTGTCTTGTCCTTGGCAGCATGGACCCAGTCTTGGGCCATGGGAACGACCAAGGTCTCCGGCGTCGGCAATCCCGATTGCTTCATGGCGGGATTGCCGGCATACAAACGAGAGTACCACTGGTAGTAATGGAGACGCTTTTCCAGGTTTTTTTCGGCCGGCAGCGCGCGAGCCAGATCCTCGATCAGGGAATCGCTGCCCGTTGCCAGAGCAGGCAAGTCAGGCTCCTTCAAGGCAAGGCCGTATCTATACAAGTTCTGGTATTGCTCAAAAGCGTTGAGTCGCAAATCCAGGTCCTTGGTCCTATCCTGCGCTGCATGAGCATAGGTCCGGATCAGTCCTCCGAAGCCCGCGGGGAACTGCACCGCTTCAGCGTTCTCGATGAGGATGTGGGTGTTCAGAATGATATCTATGCCATGCTCCCGCGCCAGATACTCGAACACATTCCGGCCCGCGGCCTCAGCCTTGGCCGCGATGGCTAGGATCTCTGGATCGTTCTGATGCGCAGGCCAATCCAGGATGTTGATGCGGCGGTCGGATTTGAGCCCCAGCTCAAAGACCACCCCATGCTCGCCGGCGTAGCCTTGAGCCACAGCGAGATCCTGACTCGAGTAGGCGCCCCGGCCATGAGCCGCCGTACCCTGGGCATCTTTGCTGATGAAGAGCCCCCCGCGCATGATGGCCAAGCCGTTCTCGGCCGAAGCCGTGCCGTGATAGAATCTGGCCCAAGGCAAGCCATGCTGCACCAAGCGTTCCGGCAGGCCGTTCAATTCCGACCCATCCCGGCCTTCGAGAGGAAAATGGTCCACGAATTCAGGCACGAGGACCCGATTCTCGCGCTCGCGCAGCTTGTCCACCAAGGTCAAGACCAAGGACTCGATCGAACCGGGCAAAGCCCTATAGAAACGATTGTGCGCTCCGCCATAGCGGGCATTGCGGACCATCTTGTCGAACTGTCCCCGGGCCTTGGACGACATGTAGCCGCCCTCTTGGACCGTCTTGATCATTTGGGAGAGTTCCTCGCGCAGAAGACTTTCATCCTGAAAGCTCAGGAAAGGCAATTCCAGGAATAGGCGCAGGCCCCGGATGGTCTGCTTGGCGGAATCCTCGACAGAGCTGGCTGTTTGCGGTCCCACATAGGAAGCCAGTCCCCTCACCAGATCCTCCACCACGCCGGGATGATCCGGCGCTTCGATGAACTGTCCAGCGGCGACGTCGAAAGCCAGAAGGTCGATGGTACTGCCGCCCTGCCCTGAGGAGCGCGCGGTCTGCTGGTCATAATCCTTCACGTCGCCCACGGCAAATATCCCCCGCTTGACCGCGCCCTCCTCCTCGCGCATCCCATAGTTCTGCTCCGCGCTGTTCGCCACCCCCAGCGCGGCAGCCTGGAGCTTGCCCATGAGCGCGTCCTTCCCGGCCCCCAACTCCGCCGGCAAGCGCAGGAGCATGTCCCAGTCGCTGCCCACCCCGCGCACATGCAGGCCAGAAAGGTCGCGGGTATCGGCCAGGACCTCGCGCAGGACTTTCTCCGCGGAAACCTCAGGGTCGCTGACGGCGCGCTGATGGATCAGATGGTAAAGGTAGCCGATGGCCGTGCGCACCACCCCGCCGCTGGCCATGATCTCAAGCTCAGCCGCCGCCTGGCCCTTGAGGATCGGCGAGATGTATTCGAAATAACGCACCATCACGGCGTCAGAAGATCCCGCAGGCACGACAGGCAAGGTCACGCGGCGCAAGATCGAGGCCACGGCTTTCGCCAATAAACCAGCCTGTTGCCTGACCACATCCGATGGGATTTCTGCCGCCGGGCTGCCTCGGTGCTCCTTCGGCAGGAAATACTTGGGGAACTCGCGCTCCTGGTCGAAATGGGACGCATACGGCGCCAGCGGGACAGGGCTGGAAGCTCGCTCCAGGGGCCTGGTTGCCGCGGCCGCTTGCGGCGCTTCCTGGAATCGGCCCAGGATGCGGGACCAGGCGAGCAGTTTTTCATCAAGCTTCTGCTGATCCGGCAGAGGCAGACGAGCGTGCAGGAGCCCGGCTGCCTGATTCAATCGGAGCTGCTCATCAGCGCCCAAGGCGCTGAAATGGCCCATGACCATGGCCAGGCTCCGCAGCTTCTGCGCGGCTGATGCTCCGCCGGGGCTTTGCGGATCTTCCAGTCCATTGATGAGATTCTTGGCCCCATCGATCCGAGCCAGATCGATCGGCTGACCCAGGGGACCGGGCGGGACTCTCTGAGCGGCCGATATCAGGCCCTGGAGATCATCACCGTCATGGATCAAGTAGTTCAAAGCCCGGCTTTGCAAGCCGGCAGGCAAAGCGTTCAAGGCACTGTTGATGGAGACAAGGGCGGGAGGGACAGACGCGGCTTGACCGCCGGCCCACAGCGTCGTCGGCCCGGCCGAAGCCCAGACCAAGGACGCTGATAAGAGGATCGATAATATTTTCTTTATCATCTGGCGGGTTTCTTCCACTCGATATTGGCAAGGGCCGTCTTGATGGCGGACCTCAATGTCAGATCATCTCCGACCCTTTTCAAAAGCTCACGAAGCGCTTTGAGCGCCAACGGATTTTTTGGCGCCAATTCTCCGAGCCTTTCGATGACGTCTACTTTCTCAGGCATCGTTATATGCCTGCCGAAGAAGAGATCGATGCTACGCACGAGCCGCACAAGAGCCACATGCTCATTCTCGGAGGGTGAATTTTGTTCTATCAAGGCCAGCGAAGCTTCCAAGCGGGCCGCGCCCTTAGCATAATCCGCATAGCGCCGGATCTTTTCCAAGACCTCCTCATCCTTATTGGAAACTGCACAGAGGAGAGACAACGCCATTAACTCCTCTGCCTCGCCATAATTGGGCAACGAAAAAGCGGATTCAGAAACTCCCGGGTAGCGCCTATTGAAAAAAGAGAGCGCTTGCTCTTTGGAAAGTCCGAGATTCCTGAGCGCCTTAGCCGCCTCTATGCCAAGAACAAGATCCCCCGCACGGGAGGGGCTCGCCCAACGTGCCGTCGCCTGAATGATCTCGAACAACCTCTCCTCATCCCCCTGTTCCCTGATGCCGTTCTGGGCCAGAGTAATGGCGGCCCAGCTGCGGGTCTCCATGTCCGTCGGGACCTTCAATAGTTTCTGAAGCGCGGCAACGATCTCGGGGCTCAGGAACTTTTCCCGCCTGATGAAAGCCATCGTCGGTTGACCCGAGATTCTGACCTTTAACCCGGCCAGAACAGCTTCACTAACTCTCTGAGCATCAGCGCGGAGAACATCCTTGCTTAAGACCTCCTCATCCTGAAAAGTCAGCTGCACACATCTTTGCAGAGCATCCTCGATAGAAAGGATCGCCGAGGTGAACTCCTTTCGTATATACTTCAATACCCCGGTTTCAGCGATAGAGCTGAATTTTATCCCCCAACCACCATGGAGGTCTTTCGCCTTGACTGCGGCCAAATAGAGGCTGACAACCCAGCTCTTCAGCGTCTTGGATTTCTCGATTTTCGCACCCTGTTTCTGGATGAATTTCACAGCATAGCCCCAGCCCCGCCCATCCTGAGGCATCTTCTTCAAAACATCCAAAACAGGGATTTCCCACTTTGTGCCCCAATTCCGCAGCGCATCAGCCGCTTCTGCGCCGACCAGCGGACCCTCGCCGACCCAGCTATCCATCGACTGAACGATTTGAAACAACCTCTCTTCGATCCTCTCATTCCTGACATGGATCTTGGCCAAAGTGATGGCAGCCCCGTTCCTGACCGCCTGTTCAGAACCATTCAATCGTTCTTCCAACGCGGCAATGACCTCGGGGCTGGCGAATCCGCGTCGCCTGATAAAATGCATCGTTTCCAGGGCAGAAGATTTGTCCCTAAGCCCGGCCACAAGAGCTTCGCTGACTCTCGGATCATCAGGACGGATATCCACGATGCCAGAATCTTCGTATAAAAAAACCAATCCTCGCCGTCTTTGTGCCAAATCCTCCAGGGAGAGAACTGCCGAGTCAAGCGCCCCTCTCACATGCTTCAATATCCCAGGCATGGCCAGGGCGCGAAATTCCTCTCTCTGAACATTCTGCCTGGTCGCGTCCTTGACCCCCTCTAAAAAAAGGTCGACTAGCCAGTTCTTCAACTTCTTTGATTTTTCAACATAAGTCCAAATTAATTCTTTGGCCTGTGCCCATCCTGGCTCTTGCTTGGGCATCTCCCTCAAATACCGCAAGGTGGCGTCTTCCCACTTCGCGCTCATCGCATCGGGAGCCCTTAACCAGCCCTGGTAAAACCAGTTCGGGTATTGATGTTTGAGCAGCTCCAAGTTCTTATTCAACCCGGCCGGGATGAATGTCTCATCGATCCCGAGCACATATTGATCAACGGGCAATCCGGTCACATTTTTCAAAACAGACACAGCGTGCGCCAAGTCATTTCGGACCGATGCAGCCTTCATGACTCTGTGGGCCTGGTCTGCTCTGTCGGCATACTCCAGATCTAATGCCAGCCGCCAAACTTGCTCGGGACTCAACTTTTTCGCCATAAAAGACTGCGGCAAGACGCTTTGGACTTTGACGGAAATACCGCTGAGCGTCTTGGAAACGAATTCCACGCCATGCTGATTCGTCTCTGCCTTATCGTAGTCGATATCGAAAGCATCCAGATTTTTTTTGACCTCGATCTCCAGCGCCTTGCGAGCCTCAGGCTCCAGCTTCCTTCCGACTTCGGCGCCCAGTTCTTCGCGGATCTCCCTTTCCAGCGCTTTGCGGGCCTCAGCATCCAGCACCTTGCGGACTCCCCCATCCAAATAGTAAAGGCTCGCCAAGAGCTTGCCGGTGACCAAGGGCTTCAACGCGCTTTCGATCTGGGAAAAATTGATGAACCCATGCAGTTGTTCCGGCGCAGGCAAGATCAGCGTGCCCAGCGCCTCACGAAGCCCGTGAAGGATCAACTGCACGTCGCCAGCGGAGATCTTCCGACCGTTGATCGTATGGAGGTACGAAGCAAGCGCTCTTAAGGCTGCCACGGAGGTCAAGGCCACATAGCCCTTCAGGTTCTTCTCGGCGCCGTAGACTAAAAACTTCCTTTCCATGGGGCTGTTGGAATAGGCGGCGGAGTACTGAGAAGAGCAATCCCCTCCCGCAAAACCGCTGAAAATGCCGATCAACGGCCTCACTTCCTGCAGCACGACTGTTCCGGAAATCTCGGCCGCATGGTCAACAAGAGTCGACAGGATGCCCTTGACCTGCTTCTGGACGGGCTTGAGCAGCGCCGCTTTCATCTTTTCGCTTGCCTGAATGCCGCAGGACAGAAGCAGTCTGCCCAAGCGTTCAGCCGCGGATTTTGGATCAACGAACAAATCAAGCTCCGCTTCGCCGGCACGCTCTATGCGCGCCAAGAGCTCCTCTTGAGTCCCCTGCACCCTGCCTTCGGGATCCTGCACCAGCATGTGCAGCGCCGTCAGCTTGACAAGGTCCTGCGACATGGCCAGCTGGGTTTCCAGCAAGCGCAGGGCCTCCTTTTTCTCCAGTCTGTCGGCCTTCACGCCATAGAGGGACGCCTTGAATCCATGGGAAACCAGCTCCTCGGGCAATTCTTTTTCCAGAATCTTTAAAACCCCCTGAAGACCCAGTCCTTGGCCGGCTTCCTTTCTAGAGCCTTGGATTTCCAGACGTTTGGCCGAAGGCAAGGTATTGATCAGGCCGGTCAAAAAATCGTTTGCAGAAAAACGGCTCACTGAAGCGAGCTTTTCTTGAAGGGCCTGCCTCAGCTGCGTTCCCCTCTCACCCGCGGGAAGCGCCGTGAGAGTCTCGGCCAGCCCCGTCCGCCATTCCTGCAGGACCTTGGGATCTATCCTTTTCTCGACAACCTTCTGATCCTTGCTGGCTGTGACTTCGATCCTCAGCAGAGGCGGCGCATGCCTGGCCAATTCGCGATAAGATGGCATCCGCACAAGCCTGCGCTCAAGCTTCTCCTGGTTAGCCAAAAGATGAAACAGGTCCTCGTCATATACCGCCGCCTCCTTGAAAAGGTCCGGAATGTGCTCCTCCATCCCCGCCAAAACACTCAGCTTGTCGGCATCCGTCTTCAAGGGCACGACGGGATCGCTTTTATAGTCCGCTTGCGCATTCGGGAAGAAAAGCGCCAACACAAGCCTCTCCGAATCCTTGCGAGCCTGTTCGGGGCTGGGGCGGGAGTTTCCCGACCGCTTGGAGAACTCGGCCAAAATGCCCTTCGCCTCTTTGAAGCCCTCCCAAGCGGGCTGGTTCAAGACATTCGGATTTTCGCGGATATAATCCCCGTAGGCAGGGATATATTGCGATTGCCACTCAACGCTTAAGTCGAGAAAAGTCCGCTGAAAATCAGCAGGAGTGAGTGGAACGGGAAGGAGCGGGAAAAATTTCCACAAGCGAGAGTTTGGGCCGGCGTTAACAGCGGCCCACAGCGTCGTTGGCCCGGACGAAGCCCAGACCAGGGCCGCTGACAGAAGAATCGATAAAAGCTTCTTTGCCATATACATATTGAGTGTAAAGGGATTTCCTTATAAGAGGGAGGGCCTAAGGACCCCTTTTCTGCTGGGCCTAAGGGCCTAAGCCAGATTAGGTCCTTAGACCCTATGCCAAAAACGCGCAAGCCCCTACAATGACCACATGAACAAGCGTCTAGCAACTGTTTTTTTCCTCGCATTCGCTGTCGCATCCGCGCACGCGACCGATGATCCATGGCTCCCGAAGGTCCCAGTCCTCACGCTACCGGCGGATTTCGGAACAGCTCCCGCGGCCAAAAATAGCAACGCTCCCGTCCTACTCACCCAGCCCACTGACGGCCGCACCCTTATCTTAGACCTCATAAACCATGCCCAGAGTTCCATCAACCTGACGATCTACGAGCTCGAGGACAACCAGATCATCGAGGCCCTGACTGCGGCAGCCGGCCGCGGCGTCAACGTGCGAGTCATCTACAACCACAACTCCTTTTTGCACAGGCCGAAAGACCCCAATGCCGAAGCCGTCGCCAAACTCAATGCCGCCGGCGTGAAAACGAAACCTGCCAGCAGCCGGTTCCGCATCACGCACCAGAAAACTTTCACCTTTGACGACAGCACAGCTGTCATCATGACCTTCAACCTGGCGCCCAACTATTTCACGGGCACCCGCGATTTCGGCGTCGTGACCGCGGACCCGGCCGAAGTCGCCGAGATCTTCCAGGTCTTCGAAGCGGACTGGAACGATACGACCCTTTCGCCGTCGAATCCGAACCTAGTTTGGAGCCCGGACAATTCCCGCGCCAAGCTCCTCACACTTATCAACAGCGCGTCCAAAACCCTCGAAGTCTATGGCCAGGAAGCCGAGGATAAGGAGTGCATGCAGGCCTTGATCGATGCGGCCCAGCGCGGCGTCGTAGTGCGCTTCATCACCGCCGTCTTGGATGATACCGCCAACGGTGAGGACAAGAATGCCAAGGAGCGTGAGTATCTCAACGCCCATCATGTGCAAGCCGAGGGCTTGAAATCGCCCTACATCCACGCGAAGATGATCCTCGCCGACGATCGACGAGCCTTTCTCGGCTCCGAGAATTTCTCCTACACTTCCCTCAACGAGAACAGGGAGCTCGGCATCCTCGTGGATGATCCGAACATCCTCTCAAGCCTGAAAAGCACTTTCGATTCTGACTGGCCGCGCTGAGACAAAGGCCGGCTCGGGCAATGTTGTATAATCCTGCTTCTTCCATGAAGACAAGCGCTCAATTAAGGCAGGAATACCTTGGCTTTTTTCAAGCCCGCGGCCACACCTTGCGCCCCTCGGCACCGCTCATCCCCAAGGGAGATCCAAGCCTCATCTTCAACTCAGCGGGCATGGTGCCCTTCAAGCCCTATTTCCTCGGCCTCAAAAAAGACCTCTCGCGCGCCACGACCTGCCAGAAGTGCTTCCGCACGACCGACATCGACCGCGTGGGCCAGACCCTGCGGCATCTCACCTTCTTCGAGATGCTGGGCAACTTCTCCTTCGGCGATTACTTCAAGGCCGAGGCCATCCCCTGGGCCTGGGATTTCTTGACCGGCCTGGGGCTCGACACCCAGCTCCTGCATCCCACGGTGTTCCGAGAAGACGACGAAGCCGCCCAGCTCTGGAGCAAGCAGCCTCTCAAGAATCCGGTGATCCGGCTGGATGAGGATAACAATTTCTGGGCCGCCGGCCCGACGGGACCGTGCGGACCGTGCTCGGAGATCTATTTCGACCGCGGTCCGAAGAACGGCTGCGGCAAACCCTCGTGCGCCCCAGGCTGCGACTGCGACCGCTATCTCGAGATCTGGAACCTCGTGTTCATGCAGTTCGACCGCCAGGCGGACGGCAGCTTGAAGCCCTTGCCTCGGCGAAACATCGACACGGGCATGGGCTTGGAAAGGCTCGCCTTCGTCCTTCAGGGCAAGACCTCCCCCTTTGACACGGATCTTTTTGCCCCCATCCAAGAGAGCGCGAAGAGCTTGCTGCCCTCCCTGGCTGAAAATCCGGAAAGCGTCAAGGCCTTGCGCGTGATCTCGGACCACGCGCGCGCCGCGGTCATGCTCATGAGCGAGGGCGTCATCCCCTCCAACGTCGAGCGCGGCTATGTCTTGCGGCGGCTGATCAGGCGCGCGGTGCGCTACGGCCAGCTTTTGGGCCGTCAAGAGCCCTTCCTTTATAAACTCGTGCCCTCGGTTCTGGAGGTGTTCCAAAGCACCTATCCGGAGATCTCCGGCGCACAAGCCCAGGTTACGACCGGCTTGAAGATGGAGGAGGAGCGCTTCCGGGAGACCTTGGCCGCCGGCGAGCGCGAGCTTAAGAGCCTCTTGGAGAAGACTTCAGCGACTCTCTCCGGCGCTCAGGCCTTCAAGCTCTACGACACTTTCGGTTTCCCCCTCGAGCTCACGCGCGAGATCTGTGCTAGCCGCGGCATCTCCGTGGATGAGGAAGACTTTGCCCTGGCCCAAGAGAAGGCCGTAGAACTGGCCCGCGCCTCATGGCAAGGCTCGGGAGAAAAAGACCTGGTCCAGGACCTGGCCTTGAGCGAGACGGTCTTCACCGGCCATGAGAGCCTAGGCGAGAAGACGAGGATCGCGGCTTTGCGGCTCAAGGACAACGAAGGCATCGTCATCCTCGAACGCACCCCCTTTTACGCTGAAGGCGGCGGCCAGGTCGGGGATACGGGCGAGATCCTTTCAGCCGACGGCCGTACGCTTTTGGCTGAAGTCGTGGACACTCAAAAGCGCGGACAGACCTTCCTGCATCTGCTCAAAAATGTCTCTCCCAAGCTCAAAGCGGGCCTGGAAATCGTGGCCCAGGTGGATGAGGCGCGCCGCGACCGCATCCGCGCGCACCATACGGCCACGCACCTTCTCAACGCGGCTCTGCGCAAGTTTCTGGGCGGCCATGTGCGCCAGGCCGGCAGCTTTGTCGACGACAAGCGCCTGCGCTTTGATTTCACGCATCCCAAGGCCGTGAGCTCGGAGGAACTCGTCAAGATCGAGGCCTTCGTCAACGCCGAGATCAAGAAATCCCTGCCGGTCGAGACGAAGAAACTCCCGGCGGCCAAGGCCGCGGAACTGGGCGCGACCACGCTCTTGGGCGAGGACTATGGCGAGACGCCGCGCTTCGTGCTGATCGCGGAGAAAGGCTGGCAGGACCCCTCCCAGCGCACGAGCCTCGAGCTGTGCGGCGGCACGCACACCTCCAACACCTCACAGATCGCGGCTTTCAAGATCATCAAGGAATCCTCGGTCGCGGCCGGGATTAGGCGCATCGAGGCCTTGGCCGGCCCGGCCGTCGACGAATGGCTGGCGCTCAAGGAGATCGCCCGCAAAAAAGCCGTGGCCCAGCTTTTGGCCCGGCAAGACGCCTTGATCCAGGGCATCCTGGCTTTGGGCGGCAAGGCCGAGCCCTGCGCGAAGCACGAAGAATCCGCGCTGCGCTCGCGTCTTAAGGAACTGGAAAACTCCTTGGGGAGTCTGAAGACCCGTGCGCTGGCTGCCTCGACCGAGGGCCGCAAGGTCCTAGAGGTGAAGGGCCTGAAGCTTCACGTGCAGAAGCTTCAGGGCGCGGATCCCAAGTCCTTGCGCGGCATCTCCGACAAGCTCAAGACCGAGATCGGCTCTGGGGTGATATTTTTAGCAGCGCCTCATGCCGGAAAGATCTCCTTCATCCTGGCCGCGACCGCCGATCTGACGGCCAAGGGCTTCGACGCCGGGGCTTGCGCGAAGAAATTCACTGCCGCGCATGGCGGCTCCGGCGGCGGCCGGCCTGACTTCGCCCAGGGCGGCGTGCCGGATGGCGATTGGGACAAGCTCGTCGCCAGCCTTTCCAGCCTGCTGTAGCTTCAATCCTTCCAAAAAAGAGTCACTACACCTGAAAAAAAGTTCCCCAGTTGACGGGGTGATATGTAAAAGTTCTTATTTTACAATCAGTTTTTATCTTTTACCGCCAGCGCTGGCGGTAAAAACAAAAAAGTGATTATAAAATATGCTCTTTTCAATATCAGGGTGGTCATCGGGAACTTTCCTTCAACCGCAACGTTCACATCTTGCGCGCGGCAAACAACATCAGCATCCCCGAGCTCTGAATATCGACAAGCCGCATCCCATTCTGCTCGACCGATCGGCGGATCATCCCATCGTCGAAGAATTTGAATCCAGAGAATCTCGCAAATACCTCTTGGCGCTTTCTCGCACGAGCAGACTCCCTCCACCGTGCAGTCAAGCCTGTAAAGGTCCCGCCGGATTGCAGAACCCTCCCGATCTCGCCGATCGCCTGGGCAGGATCGGGAAAAAGGTGCAACGCTCCGAAACAATTGACAGCGCCCAGGCTGGCATCGGCAAATGGCAGAGCCATGGCGCTGCCGCGGACGAATCGCAGATTTTCCTTTCCCACAGCATCCGCTTCTTGGCGGGCGCGCTGGATCATGGCGAAGCTCAGGTCCAGACCAACCAGCCGATCCGCCCCGACTCTCCCTGCCAAAAACCTGGAATAGAACCCGGTCCCGCAGGCCAGGTCCAATATCGGCCCATCCACGGGCTGAAAATACTTCACAAGATACGCCATCTCGTCCACATAGCGGATAGACGAACCCAGACGCGTGAACAACGGCCGAAACCAGCGCTCATACAAGCTGACGATGATCGCAGATTCCATGAATTTCTGCGCCAGGCCCGGCTGGTTCTTGATCTCCGGAGAAAAATCCAAGAAACCGTTATGGACCGGGAATCCGGCACGGCATTGAGTGCACCGGAGCCCCTCATTTTCCGCTTCCAGAGCGGCATGACAGAGCGGACAGGCGAACCGCTCCAGAGTCTTGGGATCCATAAGTATCATTAGTGACTACCTGGTACCTTAACGACCGAAGAACTGCGCCAGCCCGGTCAGGAACATCTGCACCGCGATCGCGGTCAGGACCATGCCCATCAGGCGCTGGATGGCCATGACCCCCCTCTCGCCCAACAAGCGCTCGATGGCCGCGGCATAAAAGAGGAGGACCAAGGACGCGGCCCAGGCCAGGACCACAGAGACGGACAGCTTCCAGAAGCTCACGTCGCTCTTGGAGGAGAGGATGAGCACCGTGGTCATGGCCGAGGGTCCGCAGATGAGCGGGGTGGCCAGGGGCACGATGAAGGGCTCGCCGCTGGGCATGTCGCCGAATATGCCTTCCTTGATGGGGAAGATCAGCTTGATGGCGATGAGGAAGAGCACGATGCCGCCCGCGATCGAAAGCGCGGGGTCCTGGATGCCCATCATATCGAGGAAGAAGCGGCCGAAGAAGATGAAGAAGAAGAACAAGAGCAGCGCAAAGACATGTTCGCGCACGATGATGCGCCGCGCCTTTGCATGCGGGATACCCCGGAGCAGGCTGATGAAGAACGGGATGTTGCCCAGCGGGTCCATCACCAGGAACAGGATGACCACGCAGGAGAAGAGACCCATTTCTTCTTTCATATCGGCAGGTACAGGGCCGTCAACGAAAATAACTTGCGCCCGGCAGGAATCGAACCTGCACTTACAGCTTCGGAGGCTGTCGTGATATCCATTTCACTACGGGCGCGAATCTTTCCGCATGTCAGCGCGGACGTGCTGGATTCATTTTACTAAATGCGCAAGGAAAACGCGGCTTCACTCAAAACTCAAGGCCTGACCCCAAGCTTATCCAACGCCACGACCTTTTTGCAGGCCTGGGCGCACAGCTCCACGGGAATGAAGCGGGCGCCCTCTGCATAGTTGGTATCGTTGATGTAGTAGCCTAGTGCCCGCCCATCAGCACTGACCTCTTCGCCCGTGACATAAACAGCATGTGTCGGGATATCCGAGTCACCCGAATAGATTTTGTTGGTGACGGTGACGAGCGCGTCGTGGCGAGCGCTGGTCCTGATCGTCAGATCCAGCTGGGCGGTGGCAGAACCCTGAAGAACGTGGGCAGGCACGCCGTAGCTCCCCAGAAGGGCGCTGGCTTGCTCGAGCCAAGCTCCGCCGGCACACTCGCTGCCCTCCAGGTTATATTCAGCATAATTCCCCTGCTTGAACGCCCGTCGGACCACATCCTCCACCTTCACCTGGCGATGCCTGGCGCGCAGCGCTTGATAGCTGGACACAATGGCGCAACTGCAACTTTTCTGCTGCACAACTAATGAAGCCTTTCCATAGGGATCCCCGATGGTCCGACTCTGTCCAAGGAAATGCCCCAACGCGATGGCCGCATCATTCCTCAGGCGGTCAAGCCCGGCATCAAAACCCCGGGCGAAATAGTTGCGCTGCCGACCCTCTTGGACGGTCACGGGGATTGCCGGCGAAGCCTGGGGGCTGGGAACACCGCCCAATAGGGGCCGGAGCAGCCACGGAGCTACGATGACCCGCGCTGCAGAGTCCTTCTTGCTGATGCGAACGATAAAGGTGTTATCGCTACTGTCGCTATGGTCAAAAAGGCGGCGCAACGTCCCTTCCCGTACCTGGGGAGCCGCCTGCTGGGCGTCCTCCAGTCCCAAACTCTGAAGGAAAGCCAGGGATTGCTCGATATTATCCTTGGCTGTGTGGATGACGCGGCTATGCGCTTGCTGGATCAGCCTCGAAAGCTCGTGCTCTCTCTGGTCGAATGGCTGCAGATAGGGCCTCCAACTCGCGGGCTGCTTGCCTGAATCCTTCTTCAAATAGGACGCTGGCTCCTGCTCCGCCCAGAGAAAGGGCTGGGAAACTTCCAAGCTTTTCTCCTTCAAGTCGTCGAGCATCTTCATGAGCTTTCTCAATCGTTCGCGGGGACCCAGATTTGTCGGCAGTGACGCCGGGTCCGAATCCTCGAGCAACTTATCCCTATCGGACGAGTACTCCAGGCAGGCCAAATCCGCCCTCGCAAGAGCATCGTGAAAAAAATCCTTCTGCGCCGCAAGCGTCGGCAGGCGATTGAAATAGCGGGCGACGCCCTGGTCCGCTTCGATGGAAGCGCGCATGTAGTCGCATTCGGATTGCTCCACCTGGCATAATTTCTGACCGGCGATCTCCGTATGACAATAAGGACTGCCGTCTTTGTGGGTGATCCGGCAGGGAGAGCTCCAGTGGAGCCTATCCTCGTCTTGGACCAGCAGCGTCCCCACCTCGCAGCCGGCCCGGACGGGGAAAAGCATGGAGATTACCGCAAGCAAGAAAACTACAGCCAGCCTCTCTGTATGCATGGTCTTCGACCCCATCCTTATAGTGTAGGATTTGAGCCTCTTTTTGGCGCGTGCCATTGGACCCAGGCGCCGGCAGGCAAAGGACCTAGACAAAAATAGGACGAAAGTCCCGCTCGATTATTTTTTAATATATATAGATGAGAGACCGCCGCCTGGCCGTTTGGGCAGTCCTGCCCCTGGCCGTCTTGGGAGCTATTTTCCTGCCGAGGTCGTGCGGCCGCCGTCCTTCACACGCTGCACCCCCGGCTGCCGCCGTGAAAATCCCACAGAAAATCGCAAAACCTCCATTGGCGAAACCGGCCAAGACTTCCGCCAAGGCACAGCTCCCAGCCCCGCCGGCCGTCATCCTGCACAAGGAGCTCATCCCCAAGGATATCGAGATCGTCCGCTGCTACTACGAGCAGGTCATCGTCCCTCCGCAAGCAAGCTTCGGCTTCGACATAGACGGCTCGGGCTTCACCGCCGAATTCGAGAAGATGATCCGTGTGGACGCGGCAACGCCCGGCGTGCGCGTCAAGAACCTGCGGCTGGTGACCGCGGATCAGATCCACGGCGAGATGGAGGTGGGCCCGGACGCTGCGACCGCCCTCGTCTATCCAAAAGTCCTCATCAAGGACCTGCCGGTCTTCACCGCTGCCGACCCCTTCGGCGTCGTGCGGCCCGGAGAGGTCCTCTTGATCCGCTTTTTAAGCCTCTTCGAAGACGGGCGAGGCGGAGTGTTCCAGATCATCACCAATCTCGACGAGGGCCTCTTCAAGCAGTTCAGCATCCAGCCCAGCACGCCGGGACTGCGGCTTTCGGACATCGCGCCGCGTCTGCCCTTCGCCGTCGAGGGAACCCTGCGCGTGGGGCCGGAGGTGCCCACCGGTGGCTACGACCTCTCCGTCCTCATCGGTTCCAGGCAGGTCTATCGGAAAGATGGCCTCATCCAGGTCGTGCGCCCCAACGTGGGCGCCGACGGCCTGGTCTTGGGTCTGACTGCTGAGGAGCCGCACCGCCGGCCGGGAGACGCGGTCAAACTCTTTTTGGACGGCAGCGGCTTTGACGCCAAGGATCTCTCGGCGCTCAAGGCGCATGTCGATGGCTTTGACATGGGCCCGGGGACCTTCGCCTATGTTTCGCCCGTGCGCATGGCGATCTCGTTTCATTGCCCGGCCAACGCCCCTCTGGGATCCTACGGGGCCACGATCTTGAGCAACGACGGCAAGACGTTGGTCGCGAAGAAAGACGTCTTCTCTGTCGTGGGACCGGACTGGGTGGAGGGCGTCGAGCTCGCGACTCCCCTGCGGCCTGGCCAAAAAGCCGTTGTGCGCATCCTCGGAAGGGATTTCTCGCCCGATTTCGCGCGGGCCCTGCGCGTCAGCGTCGATGAGCCGGGCCTTTTGATCTCTCGACCTCGCCGCCTGGACGCCGACACGCTCGCGGCCGACATCGCGGCTGACGCGTCCATTGCCCCCGGAGATTATTGGCTGCGCCTAAGCGCTCGCGGCCGCGCCATCGTGTTGCCCCACAGCGGCATCATCAAGGTGGAAAAACCTCTTTGATTTCGGCTATCATGGGACAAGGCAATCCGATGGATGAATCTGACAAGATCCGGCGCCTGGCCTGGTGGCTGGCGCTCGCGGCCGCCACGGTCGGCGCCCTGGTACTCATCGGCTGGCTTTTCGACCTCCCCGCGCTGAAATCACTGAGCCCCCATCTCATCGCCATGAAGGCGAACACAGCCCTGGCCATCCTGCTCGGCGGCATGGCGTTGTGCCTGCTGCAGGGCGCCCATCCATCCGAAAAGCGGCGCCGGATCGCGCTCATCCTGTCAGGGCTGGTCTCTCTGATCGCCGCTCTGACCCTGAGCGAGTATGTCTTTGTAAAAAACCTGGGCATCGACCAATTCCTTGTCAAGGAACCGGCCCATGCCGTGGGCACCGTGATCCCGGGCCGCATGGCGCCCAACACCGCCTTGTATTTTCTGCTGCTCGGCCTCGCCCTGCTGACCCAGAAACAGCTGGGACGGCTCTCCCAGGCCCTCTCAGCGACGGCCCTCTCCATCGCCTTGCTCGCGGCCTCCGGATACCTCTACGGAGTCACCTCCCTGACTGGCATGGCCGCCTATACGAGGATGGCTCCCAACACGGCGCTCGTCTTCCTTCTGATCGCCGCCTCGGCGCTCCTCCTGCGCACGGACACAGGCTTCATCTCCCTTCTTCTGAGCAAGAACCTCGGAGGGACCCTCACCCGCCAGCTTCTTCCCTTCGCCATCACCGTCCCCATGGTCATAGGCTATCTCAAGGTCCATGTGGAGCGGCAGGGAATGCTGAGCAATGCGTCGGGATCCGCGTTCGTCACCCTGGCGAACACCCTCTTCTTCACCACCTTGATCTGGCTGAGCGGACGGTCTCTCTCCCGCCTCGATGAAACCCTGAGGAGCTCCGAAGCGGCGCACCGCGACCACCTGGAAGAGCAGATCAGGGAGCGCACCGCCCAATTGACGAAGGCTTTGCAGGTGAAATCGGATTTCACCAACATGGTCGCCCATGAATTGAAGGTGCCGCTGACGGTCATCAAGGCCAGCACCTCCATCATCCGGGAGGGCATGACGGGCAGCGTGAATGAAGAACAGCAGAAGATCCTGGAGACCATTGCCCGGAACGTCGACCGGCAGTCGAGGCTGATCGACGCGGTCCTGAATGTCCACAGACTGGAGTCCGGACAGATGGCCTTCGATATGAAGGAAGGCGACATCTCGGCCGTCATCGCGGAGGTCCGGCAGACCATGCGGACCTTAGCCCAGGACAAGGGCCTGAATATCCTCCTCCAGTTGGAGGACGCTCTGCCCAAAGTCCGATTCGATGGAGACAAGATCGTGGAGGTCCTGATGAACCTCCTCAGCAACGCCATCGAAGCCACATCCGCCGGCGCCATCACCATCAGCGCGAACCGGACCAGCGACACGCTCCAGATCTCGGTCAAGGACACGGGCCGGGGGATCAAGCCCGAGGACACGCCCAAGCTCTTCAGGCAATTCACGCAGCTGGAGAAGAAAGCCGGCGGCACGGGCCTGGGCTTGGCCATCTCCAAGATGCTGATCGAAGGCCATGGCGGCAAGCTCTGGGCCGAATCGAGATTCGGCGAGGGAACGACCTTCCATTTCACGCTGCCGCTGACGTCCGCCTGATGGCTCAGTCAAAAATCAAGACCTGACCCCATTTATGATAAAATCCTCGCTACGGTTGGGTGGCTGAGCGGTCAAAAGCAACGGTCTGTAAAACCGTCGGGCTACGCCCTACACAGGTTCGAATCCTGTCCCAACCAATCTTTTGATCGCCATGGGACTGAACATCGTCGTCTGCGTCAAGAACACTCCCTCCACGCTCTCCGTGGAGGTGGACTCTTCCACGGGCCAAGTGAAGACCGAGGGGCTCCTCTTCGCCATCAATCCCTTGGACGAGTACGCGGTCGAGGAAGCCGTGCGCATCAAGGAGCGCGTGCCCGGCTCCACGGTCACTGTCCTGACTTTGGGATCGGAAGCCGACCAGGCGGTCTTGCGCGAGGCGCTCTCGCGCGGTTGCGATTCGGCCGTCCTTCTCACCGGACCTGAGCTTCTCGGCGGCGACACCTACGCGACCAGCCAAGCCCTGGCGGCCGCCATCCGCAAACTCTCGGGGCAGAAACCCGTGCATCTGGCCCTCTTCGGTAAGAACACCAATGACGGCAACTCCGGCGTGGTGGCCGGCCAGACCGCAGCCTGGCTCGATTGGCCCTGCGTGATCTCGGTCAAGAAGATCGAGTCCATCGACGAGAGTGCCGCCCTCGTCTGGCGCATGATGGAGGACGGAATAGACAAGATCAAGCTCCAGCTGCCCGCGGCCATCGGCACGATCAAGGAGATCAACGAACCGCGCCTGCCCTCCTTGCGCGGCAAGATGGCGGCCAAGAAAGCCGCCATCACCAAATGGACCGCCGCGGACCTGGGCTTTAAGCCCGAGTCCAAAGCCCGCATCGCACGCTCCTCGCCGCCCCCCCATCGGCCGGCCGGCCAGCGTCTGGAGGGCGGGACTCCGGAGGAACTCGCGCGCCGACTGGTGGATGCCCTGCTCGAACGCAAGCTGCTCTCATGAGTTCCATCCTCGTCGTCGCCCTGAATCAGCGAGGGCAGAGCAATCCTCAGACTTGGGAGCTTCTCGGCGCCGGCCGCGCCTTGGCCGACGCCTCGAAGCAGCCTTTGCTCGCCGTTCTGATCGGAGCAACGGCCCAGCAAGCCCAGGAGCTCGTCGAGCGCGGAGCCGACCGCGTCCTCTGGACCGGCCATCCGACGCTCCAGAACTTCGTCAATGAACTTTACGCCCAGATCGTCCTGGAGACAGCGCAGAAGGAGAAGCCGTCGCACATCCTGCTGCCTTCCAATGTCATGGGCCGGTCCCTGGCCGGCCGATTAGCCGTCAAGCTCGAGGCGGGCCTGGCCACCGACGTCTCCAGACTCGATGGCGGCCATGCGGAACGGAACCATTACAACGGGAATCTGAAGGCCGCCGTGGAGTTTTCCTCCCCCATCCGCGTCCTCACGCTGCAGCCCATGGCCTTCGCGCCGGCTCTGCGCCACAGCGGACGATCCGGGAAGATCGAGGAGCTCTCGTTCTCTCCGGCCTCGACCCGCGCCGAGTTCGTCTCCTTCCAGGCCGAGGAGGCGGGCGAGATCGACCTGGGAGCGGCCGAAGGCATCGTCACCGGAGGACGGGGCGTGGGAGGGGCGGATGGCTTCAAGCTTCTGCGCGAGTTCGCGCACACCTTGGGAGCCGCCCTCGGAGCCACCCGCGCGGCCGTGGATTCAGGCTGGATCCCCTATCGCCACCAGGTGGGTCTGACCGGACGGACCGTGAGTCCCAAACTCTACATCGCCTGCGGCGCCTCAGGCCAGATCCAGCATATGGCCGGCATGTCCGGCTCCGCCAACATCGTCGCCATCAACACGGACGCCGGATGTCCCATGATGCAACAGGCCACGATCGCCGTCGTCGGCGATCTCTTCCAACTCATCCCGTCCATCATCACCGAGATCAAGAAGCGCAAAGGCGCTCTTTAACGAGCGTCGTCCAGAAAGGAATGGGCCAGCGGCGCGTCCTTTAAGCCCTGGCTCTCCAAGAAGGCGGCGGCTAGGCGTTCCTCCGCCTCGCGCCACTGCAGCTCGTGGGCGTCTTCTCCGACAGCCACAGTGCCGCCGGCGATCATGGAGTGGCCGCCGCCGCGGCCGTTGGGGCCGAGGATCCTCTTCAAGAGACGGCCGGCCTCTCCGACAGGGTCATCCGTACGCAGGGAAATGTAGAGACGCCCCTGATGCCTGCCGGTCACCAGGACCCAGCGGGACTTCTCGCAGGTCAGGAGAAAATCCGCGATCTGGGCCACATGCTCGGGCCCGGCCAACGGGCCTAGATGGGAGACCACGACGCCCCGGCACTCGAAAGCCCGGCGCAGGCCGCGGGCCAGGTCCGCGAAATAGTTGGTCGGACGGCGCGGGTAGGCGATGCGCCAGAGGGTCTTCACATTGGCACGGGGCCAGAAGGCCTGGTACACGGAGAGGTCCCGGATGGTGGCCTCGCGGCCCAGGTTCTGTGTCTCCGAGCCGATGCCGTAGACGATCGCCGTAGCCAGGCGGCGGGAAGCCTTCAGACCGGACAAGAGCAGGGCCTCCGCCAGTATGGTCGTCGTCGCCCCGGCGGTCTCATCGATGAGGACCAGGTCGGCGGCTGTCTCCGCATGCCGGGGATGGTGGTCGATGATGATCTGAGGGCGGCGCCGAGGAGGGAAGCGGTTGTTGCGGAAGTGCGGCTGGGTGTCCACCAGAGCCACGTGCTCGGCCGCGGCGATCTCGCCGGGGCGCAAAGGCCGTGCGGGGAGGTTGAGCCGTTCGGCCATGAGGCGGTTCTCCTTGCGACTGATGACGCCCCCATACGCGATGCGGCAGCGGATCTTGGCCACGCCCTGGGCTAAGAAGGCAAGTATCCAAGCGCTGGCCAGAGAATCCGGGTCCGGGTAATCGTGGGTCAGGATCAAGAGCGGGCTGATACGCTTGCCCAGCTGCGCCAGCTCGCGCAACAGCTTCTTGGCGTGAAAACTCTCTGTCATGGCCCTACAGCTGCCGCACGCCGATGAAGAGCAGCCACAGAACGATCGCCGCGGCCATAGCCAGGATCTTCTCGCGCGTGTTGTGCCGCAAAAATCCCAGGAATGTCTCCTGAGCGGGCTGCGGCGCGATCTCCCGCAGGAAAGACTCGAGTATGCGGTGGAGGTCCTCCAGGTTGGCGATCACGGAAAGCTCAGCGCGCCGGGCGACCGAGATGTCGCCGCGCTCCTCGCTGACCACCAGCACGAGCGCGTCGGTGCGCTCGGCCAGTCCCAGGGCCGCTGTGTGGCGCAGGCCCATGTGAGTGATCTTGGCGAAGCTCTTGGACAAGGGCAGGTGCACACCGAAGAAGGTGACGCGGCCCGCCTCGATGACCATAGCCCCGTCGTGGCCCAGCGAATGGGAGTCGAAGATGCTCTCGATGAGGGCCTCGGAGAGCTCGCCATGGAGGTCCCAGCCGTCCTCGAGGTGACGGTCCAAGGGGTCGCGTCCGCGCAGCACGATCAGGGCCCCGACCTTGTCCCGGGCGAGGTCCGAGAGGGCCCGCACCAGGATGTCGGCCTCCCGCGGCGCCTGCGGCTGGCGCGCCCCGCGGGCGACGCTCCAGACGGCGATCCTCTCGAAGGCCCGGCGCAGCTCCTCCTGGAAGAGGACGACCACGGCGATGATGAAGATGGCGAAGAAGCCCTGGAAGATATGCGTGGTCATGACCATGCCTGTGACTCGGGCCAACAGGTACACGCCGACGAGGACCATCAGGCCGATGACCACGAAAGCGGCCTTGGTCCTCTTGAACCAGACCAGGAACGCGTAGACCAGCAGGGCGACGACCCCCATGTCCAGCGTGTCGGTCAGGGTGACACTCTTGACGGAAAGTCCGAACATGACTTATTTTACCTTATCTCGGGGGTCGCTCTGATGGTGAGGGTATGGCCGTCAGGCAGCAGCTGGAAATAAACTTTCTGTTTCTTGTACAGATCGAACCGGAAAGGCCCCTGACCGGAGATGTCATTGAGAGCGATCACATAGTCCTCAAGGACCTTTCCCCCTCCCGGGTCATAGAGAAGGCCCAGACAAGAAGCGCTTTTCTGAAAAACCGCGGGAGACGTGGATCTGTCCACATCGTAAGAATAGAAAAGCCGATACTTGTTGCCCGCGATATCCACCTCTTTGCGACTAGCAGCATAGACGACGCCGATTAGGTCCATCAAGTCTTTTTCATAGACAGCCGTTTCAGACGAAGCGCTCTTGACGACGAGCCAGTAGCTCCCGTTCCAGAAACCGCGGCGCTCTACGACGAGCTTGTAGAGAGAGCCTTCCACTATGAGGGTTTTCATGGAATGCGCGAATTCCAAGAACTTCGGCTCAGGCCAATCTTGAGCCTGCACGCTCAAATATCTCTTTTTCTTGGAATCTTCCTGGATGCTCAGGCAGACCTGCGTTTGGCCCCACACGACTTTTTCTGCGCAGAGATGCGCGTTGAAAAGGGGCTGGAGATCCAGACTGATGATCCCCGCCTCCTGCGACGCAGAAGGCAACGCGCTCGACGCGCCGCCTGGCGCACCTTGAAGACTCACCTTGCCCGTATCCAGCAGAGAGGGGGGCGGCCAGGAGGCAGGCATATCGGCTGCCGCCGACTGCGCGGCCAAAATCATGGCCCACAAAAACATGCGATATTATATCCATGGAAAGCGGCCAAATGCAGACCAATGGTCCTAGATGCGGGGCAGTCAAAGGACCTAGATAAAAATAGGTCTTAAGACCCAGGGTGGTGGACGTGTGGGTGGGGACGGTCGTGCTCGACCTGGCTCGCCTCAAGCTTGCGGTCCCCGGTCAGGCCTTCCAGAGAGCTTTCCTCGATGATGTCCGGCTCGGACATCTTCAGACCCCACAAGACGAGCACGCTCAAGACCCCGGGCGCCACATAGTAGATGAGGCGGTAAAGCAGAGCGGCCATGAGCGCCGCGTCCCAGTCCATGCCGAGGCTGCTGTAGACCGCGGCCATGGAACCCTCCATGGCGCCCAGACCGCCGGGCAAAGCCGGGATGAGCAGCGCCGCCTGGCCCACGGCAAATCCCGCGCTGAGATGGCCGACCGGCACGCGCACGCCGACGGCCCTGAGGCAGAAATAAAGCGTGAGCATGGTCAGGCCCCAGTCCAAGGCCGTGAAGACCACGGTGCGGGTGATGCGGCCATGGTGATGGTGGATGGTGCTCAAGCCCGCGGCCAATTGATGCTCGAATTGGGCGAAGTTCTCCGGCGGGATCTCTCCCTTGGAGAAGGAGTAGACCAGGCGGTTCACCCGATGAAACACCGCCCGTGTCACGCGACCGCGTAATTTATGGTTGAAGATGAAGACCATCAAAGCGCTCGAGGTCCCCAACAGAAGCAGCAGCCCAAAAATCCCCTCCATGATCTCCCAACGCGCACCCTCCAAGTGCATGATGAGGTAGATGAGCCCCTGCCCCAGGATCAAAGCTAGGACGAAATAAAGGACCGCGGAACTCACCACAGAGGCCATCAGGGTCGTGGCATAGGAGACCTGGCGCTTGCGCAGAAGATGCGCCTTCAAGGCGAAGCCGCTGATCCCGGCCGTCGAGATGAGATAGTTGACCGTATTGGAGACCATGGCGATGCCCAAGACAACGGGCAAGGGCAGGGAATGTCCCAGAAGGCCAAGCACCTCCCGCAAGGCCAAGCCGACCATTCCATAGCTGGCCAGAGCGCTGACTGCGGCCAGCCACACATACGACCAGCGCATGTGGCTTGAGACGCGCGCCAGAGCGTCCAGGCGGCCCATGATGAGATAGGCCAGAAGGCCCAGAGAGACCAGAACGCCTACCGCGATGATCAGCTTTCGTTTCATGGGGTCAGACCTTTCCGTATTTTCCGTATTTTATGAATTTATACATGTTTTTTGGTAAAGTTCTCCACGCACATGACCTCCAAAGCAACCCTCCTCTGGGCCGTTGCCCTCATCCTCGCCTTGCCCGCTTTTCTCTTCCCCCTCTCCAATCCGGACATCTTCTGGCACCTGAGCGCCGGCCGCTGGATCATCGAGCATCACGCCGTACCTCGGACCGATTTCCTCTCCTTCAGCATGCCCGGCACTGACTGGGTCGATTTCGAATGGCTCTCCCAGCTCCTATTCCAACTTCTCTACCAGATCGGCGGCATGACGGCCCTGTGGCTCCTTAAAATCTCGCTCCTGCTCGCCTCATGGCTGATCGTCGACAGGTTTCTGACCCGGCGACAGGTCATTGTCGAAGCCCGCATCCTGGCCCTGGCCCTCTGGTCCGTGGGGATGCTGGCGCATTCCGACATCCGGCCCGAGCTTTTCTCTATCCTTTTCTTCTCGCTGCTCGTCACCTGGCTGGAAGATCCACAACCCCTTCCTCTCGTCAAGGTCTTCGCTCTCTTCGCCCTGTGGGCGAACCTGCACGCCGGCTTCATCATGGGCCTGGCCCTCATCCTTCTTTATAGACGCGCGTGGACAGCGGCCCTCGCTGTCGCGGGCACCCTCGTCAATCCCTATTTCTTCCGTCCCTATCAGGTACTCTGGCAGCATTTTGCCCAGCGCGCCGATCTCGCCCACCTGATCAAGGAATGGGAGCCCCTGTCTTTCGGCAATCCGCTCAATTGGCCGTTCTGGCCCATGATTTTAGTCGTCTTCATCCTGGCCATCCGCAGCCGCCAGATACGGACTTTGACCACGGCGACACTCCTTCTGGCCGCCAGCTCGATCATGCACGAACGCAACTCCCTGTTTTTCGCCGTGCTCGCCGCAACCTTGGCCGGACTATCCATTCGGAAAGAGTCTCTGCGCCGGACCCTGGCGGCGAGCCTGACTGTCTATGCCGTGTTCCTCCTCTGGCTTTTCCCGCGCACCTCCTGGTCCCACATCTTCAACGACAAGCACGTCCCTCGCGCCGCGACAGCGTTCCTGGCCAAGGAAAGAACCGTCCTGGAACCCCTGCGGCTCTACAATCAATGGGAATGGGGCGGCTACCTCGGCTGGAAGCTGGCTCCGTGGTACCGGGTCTTCTGCGACGGCCGATACATCTTCCACAGCCAGCTCGCCGAGACAGGACTCGCTGTCGAAAACCCTGCACTGTGGCAGAAGTTCACGGATCAGCAGGGGCTCTCCGGCGCTCTCATGCTCAACCTCGACCGGCAGATCCCGGCCCGCAAACGCTATCCCGACGGTTCGTTGAAGGATTTCCCCAGACCCTGGTACGTCTTCTATATGCCCAAGGACCGATGGGCCCTGGTCTATTGGGACGAAAAAGCCCTGCTCTTCGTCGATAGAAGCCGCGTGCCGGCCCCGTGGCTGTCCGAGCATGAATACCGATACGTCCACCCGAAGGATGACGCGGCCTTCCAAGAAGCCTTGCGTCTGCGTGAGATTCCCGTTGATGCGGTCGGCATGGAAGCGCAACGCCACTCCCAGGAACTCGCTGATTTCGCAGGCGCAAAATTATAAACTCAAGGACAAGGAAGGTCCTTGAAAATGGAACTCACAAGCCCGGCGTTCAAAACCCATGATTTCATCCCCAAGAAATATTCCTGTCAGGGAGAAAACATCTCGCCAGCCCTGACCTGGTCGCTGGCGCCCCAGAACACGAAGAGCTTCGCTTTGATCATGGACGACCCGGATGCGCCGGTGGGAGTCTGGGTCCACTGGGTCGTCTACGACCTTCCGGCGACGCTCGCAGCCCTGCCGGAAGGCTTTCCGGAGACCAAGCAGGGACGCTCCGGCGGAGTGGATGCGTTCGAGCGCCTCGGCTACGGCGGCCCATGCCCGCCCCCCGGCCCCGCCCATCGCTATTTCTTCCGGCTCTACGCCCTGGACCAAGTCCTGGGCCTGCCTCCCCAGTCCACCAAGCCCGAACTCCTGAAGGCCATGAAAGGCCACATCCTCGCCCAGGCAGAGCTCGTCGGCCTGTTCCAGAGATAAGCTTTGATGGCCAAGCCCAAACGCGACATCCCAGAGCCCTCCCGCCAGATACTGCCCGGCTACGTCGTCGCGCCGATCTTTCTCGTGTGGGCTTGGTTCGTGTTCAGCACCCTGACCGGCCACACGCATATCCCCTCCTATTATGAAGCCTTCCTGAAGATCCTGCGCTTTCCCTATCCCCAGAATGCCGAGGCCCTTGCTCGCCATGCCGCGCGCATCGCCAGCCTCCTTCTGGTGATCCTCGGCGCCTGGGGAGCGGGCCGCGCCGCCTCATGGAAATGGGCCCCTGCATGGGACAACCCGTTCGAGGAAGCAGGCATCAAGCTGGCCCTGGGATTTTCCGTTCTCTCCCTAGGAATCCTCTTGTTGGGCTTGGCCGGAGGACTTTATCGCCCTGTGATCGTATCCCTCGTGGCAGGCTTCGCCCTCGTCTCCATCCCAGACATCGCTGCCTCGGCGCAGCATTGGCAGAGGCTTGCCATGAAAGGAGCAAAGCCCCGGCGCAGCCTCGCCTTCACGCTCATCTTCACGGCCCTCTTGGCGGCTGGTCTCTTGGCCATCGCTCCGTTCCTGCTGGCGCCTGAAACTTTCTGGGACGCGATGGTCTATCACCTCAATCTGCCGCATCTCTATCTGCTCAACCACCGCATCCAGCCCACGCCGGAGAACATCTATTCGGGCATCCCCTCCAACGCTCAGATGGCCTACATCGCGGCCATGTCCATCGGAGGGCCGGTGACGGCCAAGCTCGTCAACTGCTTCTGGGGCTGCGCCGTGGCCCTCTTCTACGGTGGCCTGGCCGCGCGATGGAAACGACCGGGAGCGGGCCTTTTGGCCGCTGCTTTTTTCCTACTGACGCCGCTGGCGCTCTATGAATGCTACCGCACCTCCGTGGGCCTGTGCTGGAGTTTCTATCAGATGGCCTCGGTCTATGCCTTCCTGGCCGCCGTGCAGGAAGCCGCCGATTCCCCCGCAAGGAGATCCTGGTGGATACTCTGCGGCCTCTTCACCGGCATGGCCATGGGCGTGAAATACCCGGCCTGGGGATTGCCCGCAGCGCTGGCCGCGGCTTTCGCCTATGCCCGGACCAAGTTCTCCCTGCGCTGGCGCGAGCTGGCGCTGGCCCTGGGGACCGCCCTACTGACTCTCGGCCCTTGGCCTGCCAAGAACCTGGTCTTCTACAAAAACCCCGTCTTCCCATACCTGCAGTCTTCCGCAGAGACGCTATGGCTCCAGCAACGGTTCAAATACACATCGCAGCGAGAGGCTGACTGGACCGCCCTGAACACCGACGCGAGGGCCAGAGACGTCAAAGCCGCCCTCACCACGAGGGAGGGATTCCAAAGATACATCCTCCATCCATGGACCTTCTCCACGACCGTCCACGGCTATGAGATGGATTTCATGGGACCGCTGTTCCTCTCCCTGCTGCCGCTGCTCCTCCTTTTCAAAAGAAGCGACAAGAAACCCGCCATCCTGGGGATCCTATGTCTGGGATTGTGGCTGCCCTTGAGCCTAGTCAGCGAGATGCCGCGCTTCTTCCTGCCGGCTCTGGCGCCCTTCTCCTTCCTCTTGGCCGACCTCGTCGTTGCCATCCCCACGCCCGGCCTGCGTTTTTGCGCCTGCGCGGCCTCAGCCGTGATCCTGTGCGGCGATGTGCTGGCCATGGCCGTCTCGCCGCCGGCGGATCATCTGCGTGCCGTCGTCTCCGGCCAGCAATCGGAAGCCGACTTCCTGCGTCACACCACTGTCGGCTATCCCGTGCCCCCTTACGCCGGCATCGAATTCCTCAACGCCCAGGCTCCTCCGGACGCGAAGGTCATCTTCATCGGGGATTCACGCGGACTCTACCTCCAGCGGCGCTACCTCGCCAGCTCGCAGTTCGCCGCGCAGACCCTGGAGAACCTCTTCAATTCACAGGAGAGCCCCGAGGCGCTGCGCCGATGGCTCTGCGCCAACGGCATTTCCTATTTCCTCGTCAATGTGGCCGAGGCCATCCGCGTCAACCCCTCCATGTTCCTCTCGGCCCAAGGCAAGAAGAACTACGACGGGTTCTGGCTCCGGTACACGCAGAAAGTCTTCGAGGCGCAGGATCGCGGCGCCAACGGCTATGGGGTCATCGTCTACAGCATACTCGATGACGCCCAAGCCGGCCGTCCCCATGAGACGGACGACCTCTTCTCGAAGATCTTCCAGATCAGCCCGATCAGCGCAGGCTGACTCAAATTCTGTATAATCGTGGACTTGGAAAGGTGGGTGAGCGGTTGAAACCGCACGACTGGAAATCGTGTAGGGTGTAAAAGCCCTCGGGGGTTCGAATCCCCCCCTTTCCGCCAGTTTTCAGAACGCCTTCAGTAGGAAGTCCAGACAACGCCTTTCGTGTCCGTGTGCGTGCAATTCACCCAGACCGAGCCGAAATTCGTGTCGCCCATGACGTTGTCATAGCTCCAGCCGCCTATATCGTTGGGAGAGGTCTGCGTGACCACGACCGTCGAGTCCGGATGATAGGCCGGGGTCTTGGACACCGGGATGGACGCCAAATACTTATAGTTGGCGATCAAGGATGCCAGGTCGTCCGTGGGATATTGGCCCTCGTTGTCGCCGTAATAGATGCTCACGGCGGAACGCAGAGCCCCCAAGTTCCCTTTCGTGGTGCCCTCGCTGGAGCGGCGGGTCAGGATGGCGAACTTTGGAACGGCGACGGCCGCCAAGATGCCGATGATCGCCACCACGATCATCAACTCGATGAGCGTGAATCCCACCCTTCTTTTCATCATGGTTGGCCTGTTCTTCGCATCCACTGCCAATATAACATTGGATGCTCAGAAAAAAGTCAAATCCAGCGCCTCAAGGCGCTGGGGAACGGACCCACGGGGAAACCCCCCTTTCGAGGAGTTCCCCCGTGATCCGCCGGGCCGGGGGCCTAATTAATAGCTCGTCCAGACGTTGCCCTTCGTGTCCGTATGAGTGCAGTTCACCCACACGGTGCCGAAGTTGGCGTCCGTCGTCGTGTTGTTGTAGGTCCAACCGCCGGCGTCGTTCGAGCTGGTCTGCGTGACCACGGTCGCCGAATCCGGATGGTAGGTCGGCGTCTTCGCCATCGGGATCGCGGTCAGATACTTGCCGTTGGTCGTGAGAGACGTCATGTCATCCGTGGGATATAGACCCTCGTTGTCGCCGTAATAGATGCTCAACGCGGAGCGCACGGCTCCCAGGTTTCCCTTCGAAGCGCCTTCATTGGACTTGCGGACCAATTGAGCGAACTTCGGTATGGCGATGGCAGCCAAGATGCCGATGATGGCCACGACGATCATCAGTTCGATGAGCGTGAATCCCTTTCTTCCCTTCGTCATTGTTATCTCTCCCCCGTTTCCCGGCCAGGACCTGTACTCTGTCCACCGGTTTTCTTACGGCAAGTATAACATTTAACAATCAAAATACAATCAAATGCAAGTCAGCGGATGAAAGGGAACCCCAAAGGCAGAAGGATGAAGAAACCGAAGATCGCTCCCGCGGCCAAGAACGGCCCGAAAGGCACGGGATCCGCCATGCGCAAACTCCCTCGGACTACGCGCCCCACCCCATAGACAGCACCCAGCAGGGAACCCAGGATCAAGGCGTCAAAAGCCCCGGTCCCCCCCAGCCAGGCTCCCACGCCCGCCAGAAGGATGATGTCGCCTCCTCCCATGGCTTCCTTCTTGAAGATCAGACGGCCTGTCTGCGCAACGACCCAACACATCAAGAAACCTATCCCCGCGCCGCCTAGGCTCGACAGAGTCCCATGCCATCGACTCCCCCCCCAGAGAGGATTGAACGGAGCCGCCGCCAGGCCGCCGATGATCAGACTGAAGGAGAGGACATCCGGGATGAAGCCCGTGTCCCAATCGATCAAGGCGATGGCCAGCAGATCCATGGCAGCCACAATGACCAGGGCTCCCCACAAGGGGACGAGCTGCCAGCGCTGCCAGATCCCCAGGCTCAGAGCAGCCGCGCAAACCTCTACCAACAGATAGCGCGGGCTGATCTGACGGCGGCAGCAGCGTCCGCGGCCCCGCAGCCACAGCCAGCTCAGAATCGGGAGGTTGTCGTAAAAAGCGATGACCGCGCCGCAATGGGGACAGCGCGAGCCCGGGAAAACGACGGACTCATCCCGCGGCAGACGGAAGGCCAGGACATTGACGAAGCTGCCCAGGCAGGCGCCCAGCCAGAATGACAGCACATTCCCCATAAAAAGACCCTCCACGACGAAAGGGGAAGACATCCCGGGTGGGACGTCCTCCCCTTTCGCGCGTCAGTCCGGCGACCTACTTAATAACTCGTCCAGACGTTACCCTTCGTGTCCGTATGAGTGCAGTTCACCCACACGGTGCCGAAGTTGGCGTCCGTTGTCGTGTTGTTGTAGGTCCAGCCGCCGGCGTCGTTCGAGCTGGTCTGCGTGACCACGGTCGCCGCATCCGGATGATAGGTCGGCGTCTTCGCGGTCGGGATCGCGGTCAGATACTTGCCGTTCGTGGTGAGAGAGGCCAGGGAGTCCGTCGGATATACTCCCTCGTTGTCACCATAATAGATGCTCAACGCGGAGCGCAAGGCTCCCAGGTTTCCCTTCGAAGCGCCCTCATTGGACTTGCGGACCAATTGAGCGAACTTCGGAATGGCAATGGCCGCCAGGATGCCGATGATGGCCACGACGATCATCAGTTCGATGAGCGTGAAGCCCTTTCTTCCCTTTGTCATGTTTGCTATACCTCCCCTTTGGATTGAGACAAGCGTAATAATTATCACAACTCCTGTCAAATGGTGGGCAGGGGGGGACTTGAACCCCCAAGGCCTTGCGACCATACGGTCCTGAGCCGTACGCGTCTGCCAGTTCCGCCACCTGCCCGAGACTCCAAGGTCTACCGTGCAGACCTTCGGTACCATGCGTTTTACGCATGGTACCAGTTGTGATACAATCAGCATTCTAGCAAAAATAAAGACATGGACAAGAAGAAGAAAAAAGAAGATGATGAGAAGCAGCTCGTCGCTTCTCATCGCAAGGCCCGACGGTTCTACGAGATCCTGGAAGTCTTCGAAGCCGGCCTGCAGCTGCTCGGCCCTGAGGTCAAGTCCCTGCGCGAAGGGCGGGCGTCTCTCGACGGATGCTTCGGCCGCCACGAAGGCGGCGAGCTCTTCCTCTTCAACTTCTACATCCCCCCCTACCGCTTCTGCACGGACGCCGCCAATCCCCTGGATTCGCGACGCACCCGCAAACTCCTCATGAAGCGAGCGGACATCGACCGCATCGGCCGGAGCCTTCAGACCAAGGGGCTCACCCTGATCCCGCTCGAGGTCTACTTCCGGCGAGGCTGGGCCAAAGTCGCGCTCGCCTTGGCCCACGGCAAACGCGGTCCGGATAGGCGCGACGATCTTAAGAAGAAAGCCGTGGCCCGCGAAGCGGAGAAAAGCTTCAAGGGCAGGTACCGCGGCTAGAACCGGACGCCGACGCCGCCTTCCGCGCCGCCACGGCCATGAGTCAAGAGATAAGCCGCGTGGATGTAGCCAAAGGTCCACAGGCGCAGGCGCAGACCCGCGGTGAACCGGCTCTCCAGAGTCGAGACCGAGGTCCCGTTCAAATTCGGATCCAGTTTGGAAGAACGCACATAAAGACGGACATGATCTATGCCCGCTCCCACATAGGGATTGAATCGGGAGGTTCCGATGGAACAGACGATGTCTCCCCCCGCATGCGTGGCCGCGAAATACTGGTGGACCACGGAATTCGCCACGCCCAAGACGATGAGCTGCGGCGACCAGGCCTCATCCGAACCCTTCAGAACGCTGTAGCGCACGCCGCCTCCGGCGATGGCGAGGCCTTCATAGTTCACACCTCTCACAAAGCCGTCGAAACGGTACGGCAGGCCGATCTCAGCTTGGATGAAGGGAAGACCGAAGGCCCGCACGCCGTTGTTGCGCAGGATGCGGTCGTTCTTGTCCGGGTAGAATTGCAGGCCGGTGTGCGCTCCCACGTCGAAGCCGGAGAATCCCAGAGGGCGGGCGTTGTGCGCCGTGGCGGAGCCCAACAGAGAGCCCAGATCACGGGCAAAGGGTTTGAGCGACCCCGCATCAGCGAAATTCTCGAAGCCGTCGAACGTCCCGGCGCTCACCGGGAAAGCCGCGAGCAGCACGGCCCCGCATAGGAAGATCCTCTTCATTGTCTCACCCCTCCGATTCACCAAGTCCCGCCCTGCGCGGCGAGGACCTCCAGAAAAGCGTCCACCACCCGCGGGTCAAAGCGCGTGCCGCGCCCGGTCTCGGCCTCCTGGGTCGATCTCTTCTCCAGCTGGCCTTCCGGCAGACCGACGAGACGCAGCTCTTCCATGGCCTCCACCAAGGCCAGGATGCGCGCGCCCCGGGGGATGGCCTCGCCCTTGAGCTTGCCCGGGCCACCCGTGCCGTCGTAGCATTCATGGTGGTGCTTGATGACGGGCAAAGCCCCCTCCAGCATCTTGATGCCGCCGAGCATCTTCACCGCCAGAGCGGCGTGCACTTCTTCGCTCGTCGGCCTCATACCCAGCTCAGCCAAGAGGCGCCGGTTCTGCAGGGCGATATAGCCCACATCGTGCAGGAGTCCCGCGTAGTAGAGCATCCGGTACTCGTAATCATCGACTCCCAGGACCCGCCCGATGGTGCAGGCCAGCCTCGCCGCGCGCGCCGGATGGTCGACCATGCGTGGCCGGGAAGACTCGATGGCCGCCGCCAGGAGTTCGAGGACATGGGAGAAGAAATTCTTTTGATCCGAGATGATCTTGGCGTTGGAGACGGCGATCGAGGCCAGGCTCGCCAGGCTTAAGAGGAGCTCGACGTCCTCCGGAACGAAGGCCCCGCGGCGCTTGTTCAAGACCTCGACGACGCCGACGAGCTCGCCCCGGAACTCCATGGGCACGCACACCAGAGACCGGGTCACGAAGCCTGAGGTCTGGTCGAATTTCCCGGCGAAGCGGGGATCCTGGCGGCAGTCGTTGACCACCTCGGACTTGCGGTTCTGGGCGACGAAACCCGCGATGCCGTGCCCGATGGGGAGCGTCATGGTCTTCAAGGCGCGGGCCTTCTCGCCCGAGGCCGCTCTAAAATAGAGCTGCTTCTTGTCGTCGGTGACCAGCATGATGGCGCTGGCCTCGCAGTCCAGAAGCCTCTGGGCCGCGGCGCCGATCTTCTCCAGCAGATCGTCTAAGTCCGTGGTCGCGTTGAGGCTGCGGGCGATCGTCAGCATCTCGGCTGCGGCGCGAGGATCATTCGTGGCCATGGCTCACTCCATCCCGCCCAACACTTCGCGCACCGTGGTCAGGCCCAGCTTGGCCTTCTCCAAGCCGTCCTGGACGATCAGGCGCATGCCCTCCTGGCGGGCCTGGCGGCGCAGGTTCTCAGCGGACACGTCCTTGAGGCACAGCACGCGCAAGCTCTCGGACATGATCAAAAGTTCATGCAGCCCCAGACGCCCTTTGAATCCCAAATTGCGGCAGGCGCCGCAGCCCCCGGCGGGTGGAGGCGCATAGAGCTGGGTCTGCGCGGGGAGATCCACCTCGTTCTCCTTGAAGATCTGGATCTCTTCCGGGGTGGGAGCATGGGGGACGCGGCACTCCGGGCACAGGCGCCGGGAAAGCCGCTGGGCCACGACGGCCTTGAGCGTGCTGGCGACCATGAAGGCGGGCAGGCCCATCTCCGTCAATCGGGAAACAGCCGAGGGCGCGTCATTGGTGTGGATGGTGGAAAGCACCAGGTGCCCCGTCATGGCGGCTTCCATGGCGACGCGCGCGGTTTCCTCGTCGCGGATCTCGCCGACCATGATGACGTCCGGGTCAAGGCGCAGGAACGAACGCAAGGCCATGGCGAAATCGAACATCTTGTTCTCGCCGAGCTTGAGATCCGGGTTGACCGGGACCTGGACGATGCCGTCGAGATGATACTCCACGGGATTCTCCGCGGTCAGGATCTTGATGTCCGGACGGTTGACATGGTTCAAGGCCCCATAGAGGGTGGTTGATTTCCCAGACCCGGTAGGCCCGCAAACCAGGACCATCCCGAAGTTCTTCTTGCCGCCGATGCCCTTCAAAAGCCCCAAGAACTTTTCCTGGGTGTCCGGCAGGAAGCCCATCTTCAGGATGTCGACCTGGACGGACTTGCGGTCCAACACGCGCATCACACAGCTCTCGCCGCAGGCCGTGGGGACGATCTCGACTCGGAACTCGATGGGATTGCCCTGGGCCAGGATCTGGATGCGGCCCGACTGAGGGATGCGCCTCTCCGTGATGTTCATGGAGTTGGTCATGATCTTGACCTTGGCGGCGATCGCATGGCGATAGCTCCAGGGCACGGTGAAAGGCCCCGCCACCAGACGGCCGTCCACGCGGTAGCGCAGCAGGATCTTGGAGTCCTTGCCCGAGGCGTCCTCAAAAGGCTCGATGTGGATGTCCGAGGCCTTGAGGCTGAGCGCGCCGAGGATGATCGCGTTGACGAGCTTTTCGACCTCGGGCGCCGAGGCGTCCACCTCGGTGATGTCCGTCCGTGGCTCCTCTTTGAGGATCTCCATGCCCGGGGCTTCCCCGACGTCCGCGATGAGGCGATTCATGGTCGCGCCCTCGCTCTTCCCATAGACGCCGTCCAAGGCCGCCAGGATGTCCTGGGGAAGCGCGATAAAAGGCTTGACCTCCAGGCCCGTGCGCAGCTGGATGTCCTCGCAGGCGAAGAAATCCCGAGGATCCGCCATGGCCACGGAGAGCACGCTCGCCTCCTTGCCGAAGGGAACGGCCCGGTATCTCCGGGCCACGGCCTCGGGGATGATGCGGATGCACTCGGCGTCCAGCTCGACGCCGGCCAAGTCCACGGCCTGGGTCTGCCATTCCTCGGAGAAGCCTTTCAGGATCTGCGCCTTATCGACCAGACCGAGGTCGATGAGGGCCTGCGCCATGGGCTTGCCGCTCTTCTTGGATTCCTCGACGCCGGCCTGCAGCTTCTGCTGGTCCAATATCCCGCGCTCGAGAAGGATCTCGGCCGCCGTCTTGCGCCTGGAAAGACCTTTAAGAGGCATGATTCAGCTCCTCATCTCGAGTTCGTCGCCGACATCGACGCCGCCTTGAAGCTCGCCGGCTCCAAGCTCCAGGACGCTGTGCGCCCTCCACACCCACGCAGAGAGCCTCCAGGGCTTGAGACCCTCCAGCACGCGCACGACCTTAAGACCGCGGTCCAGGAACAGGACGTCGATGGGAAATCTCATGAAGAAAGTATGGATCATCGGGCAGGGCACGATCCAGAGGCCCTCGCCCGGGCCCATCGCCGTCCGGCCCAGAAGCCCGCGAGAGCGTGAGGCGTAATCCTCTGCTTTTAAAACGCTCGAAGCGATCTCACGGCCGCGCGTGCGGTTGAACGCCATCATCGGATCACCGCCACCCGTCCGCGGGTCGTCCCTTTGTCCGTAGACACGACAAAAATATAAGTCCCCGTCGCCACGAACCGACCCGCGGTATTCTTGCCGTCCCAAGTCAGCCCCGTCAGCTTCTGGACGAGCTCGCCGGCGACGGTATAGATCTTGATCGTGGCATTGCCCCCCTGCAGGCTGGGCGGGATAGAGAAGGACACCGAACCTGACTGCGAGGTCCGAAAGGGATTGGGGAATGCCGCAGCCTTCTGCTCGCCTTCAAACCCGGCCAAGGTGCCGTTGACCGCCAGACGCAAAGAACGCAAGGCATTGATGCGTCCGGCGCCTTGAAGGGAGCTGGACGCGCCGATCGACTCCGCGCCCCCCCGGATCGTGTTGTAGGCGAAGGTCGCGCAGTTGAGCCCCCGGCAGTCCGGCCTGGCGGCGATGATCAAGGCCGCCAGTCCCGCCACATGGGGCGCGGAAAAGGAAGTGCCCGAGGCGTTGACCGTGCCGTTGCTGAGGTCCGTGGTCAAGACCGCCACGCCGGGCGCCGCCACCCCATAGGCGGCCATGGTGGAGCCGTTGGAGGAAAAGCTGGCGATGTGATTGGTGGAATCCGTCGCCGCCGTAGGGAATACGCCCCCGATCGCCGAGACCTCGGGGATGGCCGCGCAGTTGGCCGGAGAGTTGACCAGGCCGCCGTCGTTGCCGGCCGAAATGGACACGGGGATGCCGGCCGTCAGGGCGGCCGTCAGGGCGTCGGCCATGGATTGCGAGCAGGCCCCGGCTCCGCCGGAACTGATATTGGCGACGATCTTGCCATAGGTCGCCGTGTTTTCCAGGGGGATGAGGAACTCCAAGGCCGAGATCATGGCGTTGTCATCGGTCGCGCAGACGTTGGAGCCGTTGTCTGCGCAATTGGCGCTGCAATCCGTAGGCGTGTAGACCCGCAGGGAGAGGATCTTCGCTTCGCTGCCCCACGCCACGCCGGCGATCTGCATGCCGTTGTTGCCGGCAGCCGCGGCCACGCCGGCCACGTGGGTGGCATGGTTGCAGGCCACGGTCGGCGACGCCGTGTCCGATGAGCAGTCGGGCACCAGGCTGCCGGGAGGGCAGGTCTGATGGCTCAAGCCCGTCATCTTGCCTGAAAGCTCGTTCTGCGTCGAATCGATGCCCGCATCGATGATGGCGATGGTGGTCCGGCACGAGGTCCCCACCTCATATTCCCAGGCGCCGAAGGCGTTGATCTGGCTCAAGGCCCATTGCGATGAGACCAAAGGGTCGTTCGGGACCAGATTGGGCCGATGCACCTGGTTCGGCTCCACCGCCTCGACGCCGGGCAAGCCGCGCACGAGATTCGCCCCCGACGAGACCTTCATACCGGAGGGCAGACTCGCCAAAGACCAGCCGATAGAAGCATGCTCCTGCACCAGACGGCCGCCCAGAGAGGAAAGCGCCGCTTCCCGCTGAGCCAGTGTCGTTTGGCTGGAAAAACGCACCAGAAGCTGCTCGGCCACGACCTCCACGGGACGCACCCCAGCCACCATGGCCCCCTCGAGCTTCTCCACCCGGATGGCCCAGGAGGGGCCAGCGGCGCAGAGAAGGATGATCCCGAGGGCCAGCCGCTTCATTCCTTGAAGCGCTCCACGTACTGGCCCGTGCGGGTGTCCACCCGGATCTTGTCGCCTTCCTTGATGAAGAGAGGGACGTTCACCTCCAAGCCCGTGTCGAGAGTCGCCGGCTTCATCATGTTGGAGACCGAGTCGCCCTTGATCCCCGGGACCGTGGAGGTGACGGTCAGGACCACATTGGCCGGGAACTCCATGTTCGTCAATTTCCCATCGACATAGACTCCCAGGACCTCCATATTCTCCCGCAGGAACCTGGCCTGGAGCCCGAGCCGGGACTTGGGGAAGGAGACCTGGTCGTAGGTCTCCAGGTCGATGAACACGGCGTTGTCTCCCTCGTCGTAGCTGTACTGCTTCTCGCGTTTGGTCACCGGCACTTCCCTGAATTTCGCGCCCGAGGAGTAGGACCGTTCGCAGACAGCGCCGCTCGCCAGGGAGCGCAGGGTGGTGCGGTAGACGGCCGCTGACTGGGATTTGCGGTGATGCTGGTAGGCGAGGATCTCCCAGATCTGTCCCTCGTCCTCGAAAACGAGGCCGTTGTGAAAATCGGAAGTGCTGATCATGTGTTCTCCTTTTTCTTGGTTCTCGCCCGATAATGTTACAATATTTCTCCTATGGATTTGGATTCCGCCAAGATCAACCGGGTCACAGCGCTCTTGATCGGTCGTCTGGGCGACCTCATCGTGGCCGCGCCGTTCGTGCGCGGCCTCAAAGAGCGCTTCCCGAAGGCGCGCCTCCGCCTCGTGACCTCCTCAGCCATCAAAGAAGCCGCTCTCCTTCTCCCCTGGGTCGATGACATCTCGTGCGCCTACCCCTCCTGGAAGCCCTGGGACAATCTTCAGACCGCGGCCGCCATGCTTGGTCCCTGCGATCTTCTCGTCGACCTCAACCCGTCCTTCTCAAGGACTTCGTCCACACTGGCCTGGCTCTCGCGCGCGCCGGTCAAGGCCGCGTTCGCCAAAGGCCGCCTGGATTCTCTCTACACCCTGCGCGCGGACGCTCCCGGCGAGAAGGAGCACATGCTCGACCGCTACGGCCGGCTGGCAGCGCTTCTGGGCATGCCTTACGAACCGCGCTTGGAATTGAGGCTTTCCGCGGCAGATGAGAAAATCGCGGACAGCATCATCCAGACGACCTTTGCCGGCAAAGGCAGCAAGATCGGCATCCATCCTGGCAATTTCAGGAAATTCGACAACCGCTGGCCTGAGGACAAGTTCGTCGAACTCACCGGCCGTCTTCTCGATGCCCAGGTCGGCGAGATCGTCTATCTGGCCGGCCCCGGCGAGCGCAGTCAGGTCGAGGCGATCGCCGCGCGCGCCCAGCGTCCTCTCCGAGTCTTGGGCCCGTTGCCGGTAGGCATCACGGCAGCGCTGCTCAAGCGCCTGGATCATTTCGTCTGCAACATCACCGGCACCACGCATCTGTCCGCGGCCGTGGGCACGCCCACCTTCGGGCTCTATGCCGGCTACACCCACGCGGTCTGGCGCCCGCGCGACCCGCGCCACGGCGGCGTCATGTCCGACTCGTGGCAGTCCTGCCGCGGCATCAGCGTGGAGAAAGCCTTCCAAGAACTCCTGGCCTTCCTGAAAAAGCCGTGAATCAAACGGTAGCAGTCGGCTTGAGCGGCGGCGTGGACTCGGCCATCACCGCCTATCTTCTCCAGAAGCAAGGCTATGCGGTCGTCGGTCTGACCATGCTGACCTGGGACGCCAGCCTGCCCATCGCCGACGAGGGACGCTCCGGCTGTTTTGGGCCGGGCGAGGCGAGGGACCTTCAAGCCGCGCAAGAGGTTTGCAGGTCCCTCGGCATCGAGCACCATGCCGTGTCCCTGGCCAAGGAATTTTCCTCCTGCGTCCTGGATTATTTCCGCGAGGAATACCGAGGCGGCCGCACGCCGAACCCCTGCGTGCGCTGCAACCAGAGCATGAAATTCGGCCTCCTGTGGGATAAGGCCAAAGAGCAAGGCCTCCATTTCGATCTCTTTGCCACGGGGCATTACGCCCGTCTAGAACGCCGCGAGGACCGCATCGTTCTGCGCCGAGCTCTCGATCGCCGCAAGGACCAATCCTATTTTCTCTCCAGGCTTTCCCAAGAACAGCTGGGGAGGCTTCTTCTTCCCCTCGGCGACATGGAGAAATCAGAGGTGAAAGCCCTGGCCGCGAAATCAGGCTTCAAAAATCTGGCAGATAAGCCGGAAAGCCAGGACTTCATCGAGGCCAAGAATTACGATGTGCTCTTCAATGCCCAGGATGCCAAGCCAGGACCGATCGTGGACCTCTCCGGCCGCCAGGTCGGGAAACACAAGGGCATCGTGCATTACACCGTGGGCCAGCGCAAGGGTGTGGGCTTGAGCGGCAAGGGCCGACCGCTCTATGTGGCCCGCATCGACGCGACGGCCAACACCGTGATCGTCGGGCCCAAGGAGTGTCTCTACTCCCAGCGATTCACGGTCGGCGGTCTCAACTGGATCGCCCTCGCGAAAGCGCCCAACCAATCCTTGCGCGTCCAAGTCCAGGTCCGCCAGCAGCACAAGCCGGCCGCAGCGACGATCTCAGCATCCGAAGATGGAAAAACGATCTCCGCTCTCTGCGACGAACCCCAACTGGCTGTCACGCCCGGCCAGACCGCGGTCTTCTATCAAGATGATTCAGTAGCGGGGTCAGGCACCATATTGGGGTCAGGCCTTGACTTTTGACTAAGTCAAACTGAAAACCAAAGACTGCTCACAATTCCCGTCGTTCCTATCCGCCAGAGCGCAGAACTTCCTGAGGCTCATGATCGTCGGCATTCTCCGGCGGGGAGTAGAAGAAAGTCGAGGAATCATCGATATCCATGCCGTGGCTGCGCAGGTATGCGGTGAACCGACGCGTGTATTGCCGAGGCGGCTCATAATGACCGCTGTAGTCGGTCAGAGTCCGGATCCCTCCCTGGATCATATCCATAAGCCCCGCCGCCATGATCGGACGTCCGGCCAAGAAACTCGAATGATGGAACTTCCCCTTCTCGTAATCCGTGCTCGCGTAGATTCGGCCGTGCGTGTCCACAACGAAGATGGCATTGACCCACTTCCCCTTGGCGAAGAGCTTGCCGGATGAATCATAAAACAATCCGTCGCGCACAAAGACTTCATACTTCTTGCGCTGCTCGAGGGTCTTCAGATACGCTACAGGGTCCGACCGCTTGCTCTCGCCCACAAACTCATCCTTCTGAAGCATCGGCAAGGGCGGAAAAGCTTCCGTGGGCAGCAGACTGGCGACAGAGACAGTGACTCGCGTCGGCACCTTTGCCATGCCGAACTGGAAGTTGACCGCCGGCAACCTCGCGACTCGGACATCGACCGCAAAGGCGGGTCCGGCCAAAGCCAGAGAAAGCCATAACACGCAAGCCATTCGCTTCAAGGAATCACCGCGACCTTTGTGCTCCACAACAAAAGCATAGCTGCCAGCTCCTTATCGTGCGAGGGTCTTTGGGCCCAGGGACTCGTAGGTCTTTTGGTCCCTTCTAAAAGAGCCTCAGAGCCAGGCCCTGGAATTGTTCCAAGGAGATTTCCTCGGCACGCGCGGCCAGAGCGATCTTCTCTGTAACAAATGCCTCGGCGACGCGCTCTCTCGGCAAATTCAGGCTCCTCGCAAGAAGCCCCAAAGCCATCTTGCGCCGCTGGGAGAAGGCCGCATGGATCACACGAAAAAAAACTTTCTGTTCTCTGTCAGATACCAGGGGCTCCGGACGCCGCATCAAGCGTACTACAGCAGAGGCCACCTGGGGCCTCGGCGCGAAACTCTCCCGAGGAACCTCCAGGACGATCTCGCTCGACGCATGCACCTGCGCGGAAAGCGTCAAGAGCCCATAATCGCCGCAGCCAGGCGCGGCCGTGATCCTCTCAGCCACCTCTTTTTGGAACATCAGCACCGCGACCTGCCAATGCGGCCAAGTCAGAAGACGCTGGAGGATGGGCGTGGCCACCGCGTAAGGCAGATTGGCCACCACCTTCCACGGCCCAGGCTCCAGGGATTCGAGCTTGAGCTGCAGAAAATCCGCGCAGATCACGCGCAGATGAGGCGGCTTTCCCACCGCCTCATCCAAGCGCGCGATGAGACGCTCATCCATTTCCACAGCCATGACTTCCCGAGCGCGCTTCAAGAGCGCCTCGGTCAAGAAACCCCGGCCAGGACCGATCTCCAGGACACGATCCTGGGGACCGATGTCCGCGACATCGATGATGGAGTCGCGGATATGCTGATCGACGAGAAAATGCTGATCGAGACGCGCGCCCATCAGACAGGACCCGTTAAATCAGTATCGTAAAAATAATGGCGACCTTGAGATGGAATTTCTCTGTAAATCATTAACATTTTTCATCTTTACTTTCCCCGGGGAAAGTAAAATTATAAAAAGCATTATAAAATAAGCACTTTTTACAATCAAGGTCGCCATAATTTCCAAAAGCTCCCAACGAAAGATCTGAAAATGCGATCATTTTTTCGGAGCCGTGGACGGCCGCAGGAGCCATTTCAAGCCCTCGGCCGCCGTGCGATTCTTGGGAGCGATCTTCAATGCGGCGCGCAGGGAGGCCACGGCGGATGCCTCATCCCCGGTCATGACCGCGGACACGGAGCGGCCCAGCAGCGCCGGCAGGCTGCTGGAGTCAAGCTCGACGGCCCGATCGAAGGCGGCGCGCGCCTTTTGGCCGTCGCCGATCACGGCATAGCCCAGGCCGGTGGTTGACCACCAATCGCTCTGGTCCTTTAAGGATGCCTCCTCGGATTCCGGCAGGACCTCCTCGACCAAAGCCATCCAGCCCGTCCCGACGACCCACAGCCCCAGGTCATTGCCCACTTGGCGCGGCTCATAGGAGACCTTGGGGGGCGTCTCAGCATTGGCGCGCGCATTGGCCGCTGTCAGATGCGTGAAGGTGAGGTTCATGCCCAAGCGCGTGTCCGACCCCTCGGGCGCCTCCTGCATGATCGAACGCAGCTCATCGAGAACCTTTTTGATCTGCGCCGCACGCTCAGGCCCAGGCGCCGCGCGCAGCTCGAACTGCCTTCGCACGGCGCGCGCAGTCCCCTCGGAATCGGCCAGACGCTTGGACAGCGCCCGTTTCAAGGACGAGGCGCTCTCCGCAGAGGCCTGGACCAAGGTCGGCTTGGGCACGAAGACGACGTCCACTTCCATGAGAGCGCTTTGATCCAAGGGGATGCGCTCCAGATTACGGGAGAAGACCGAGAGAGGATCGTTGGGGTTCTCCGCAGGCGCCGATGGATTTTCGCTCTTGTCAGGAGCTCCACCTGAAGACGGCTTTTTGCCGCCCGCATAGGAGACCGAAAGGCGAAGCCCGCCGCCTTCCCCCTCCGGCGTCAGATGAAAAGCCTCGGCAAGGACCGCGCGGGCACGGCTGGCGTTGCCATCGATCAGATACAAACGGCCCAGTCGGAAGCGCGCCGCGGCATCGCGGGGCTTCAAATCCACCGCCTGACGGAAATTCTTCAAGGCGCCTGCGCGCTCGCCCAGGCGCTCCTGGGCCGCGCCGAGCTCCAAAAGCGCATCCTCAAAATCCGGGAAGAGATGGATGGCGCCATTGAGGGAATCGATCGAATCCGTGTCGCGGCCGAGCTTGCGGTAGAGCATGGCGAGCTGGAAATGATAGAGGGGATTCTTGTCGTCGAGAGAGACCGCCCTGCGAACATGATCGAGAGCCTCGCTCATCATGTTCAGGGATTCCTCGATGGAACCCAGGTTCATCTGAGCGTCCGGACGAGAAGGGTCGAGCTCGGCGGCCTTTTTGAAGGCCTCATGGGCGCCCGAAACCTCCCCCTTCCAGGCCAGGGAGATGCCGGTGAGCAGCCAGGCCTGAGCGTTGCGCGCGTCGAGAGCAATGGCTTTGCGGTATTCCTCCAAAGAGAGATCCACCTGACCGTTCCAGTAATACGCCACGCCGAGCATCAGGTGCGTGGCTGGGTCATTGGGATTGGCTTGAACGGCCCGCGAGAATTCATGCAGGGCCGTTTCATACTGCTTGGAATCAAGATAACGCGCACCCTGCTGCAGGCTCCGGTTCGCCTGGGCAGCCATGATCTGGTCCCAGACGGTCTGGCCGCCCGGCTCCGTGCGTCCGGCAAAGGCCTCAGTCGCGCAAAGACCCAGGAGCGCTGCGATCATGAGCCTGCGGATGTGAGGCAGGATCTTGCGCAAAGCTGCGGCACGATGGCTGATGGAATTCTTCTCAGGCAAAGACAGCTGGGCCAAAGTCTTTCCCAAGGATGGGATGAAAAAGAGCGGATCATAGCCGAAACCGTTCGCACCGACCGGTTTCTCAGCGATCACGCCCTCGAGACGTCCCTCTTCGCACACGCAGCGGCCATCGGGGCTGGAGAGAGCCATGATCGTTCGGAAGGCGGCTTGACGACGGCCGGCAGGCATGCCTTTCAAGGATTCCAAAAGTTTTCGGTTGTTGGCCTCATAATCCGCCTGCGGTCCGGCAAAGCGCGCGGAGAGAACGCCCGGGGCCTTGCCCAGCGCATCCACTTCGAGGCCCGTGTCATCCGCCAAGCACCAAAGCCCCGTCGCCAGGGCCGTTTGAACGGCCTTCTTCTGCGCATTGCCCTCCAGCGTGGCGGCATCTTCCACCACCGCGGGAGCATCCCTCTGATCGTCCAAGGAAAGGAGCCTGCACCCATCAGCCAAAAGGCTGGAGAGCTCGAGGATCTTGTGCCTGTTGCGCGTCGCCAAAAGGAGGTCCATGTCGTTGATGGGGTGCTTCTAAAATTGTACTTTATTTGACATGGCGCGCTTTTTCACGGCCTTGCTCCTGGTCTTGAGCCTCGGAGCCTGTCTGCGCACGGCCCAGCCCATGGACTCCAGCGACGCGGCGGTCAAGGCGCGCGTGTTAAGCTCTCTCAAGAGCCAATCCGGCGTCAACCTGCGCTACGTGACCATCGACGTCACCGACAGCGTGGTCACGCTCTCCGGCATGGTCAGCAGCCTGAGAGAAAAGAACCTCATCGACCGCGCCGCGCGCCAGACCAAGGGCGTGGACCAGGTCATCGTCAACCTCATCGTCTCCGAGTGAATCCCCTCGGACCGTCGCTCCTGAAATGGTACGGCCGCATGCGCAGGCCCCTGCCTTGGCGTCTAAAGGCTGATCCTTATCGCGTCTGGGTGGCGGAGACCATGCTGCAGCAGACGACGATCGCGGCGGTCCTGCCGCGCTACGGAAGATTCCTGCGCCGGTTCCCGGACTTAAAAAGCCTCGCCGACGCGCGCTGCGAAGCAGTCCTCAGGGAATGGGCCGGGCTCGGCTACTACGCGCGGGCGAGGAATCTTCACACGTCAGCCCGGCTCGTCATGGCCGAGCACAAGGGCAAGCTGCCGGCCGATGAGTCCGCCTTGCGCCGATTGCCCGGCGTGGGCGCATACACCGCCGCGGCCGTGCTTTCCATCGCGTTCAACCAACCCTTCGCGGTCGTGGACGGAAATGTCATCCGAGTGTTGTGCCGGATTTTCGGGATACGATCCGACGCGCGCACAAGCTCGACCCAGCGTCTGCTGGGCCAGAAGGCCCAAGACCTCCTCGACCGCCGCCATCCCGGAGACTGGAACCAGGCCGTCATGGAGCTCGGCGAGACGATCTGCCTACCTGAGAATCCGCACTGCGGCGAGTGCCCGTGGAACAGATACTGCATCGCCAAGGCCAAGGATTGGCAAGACCGCCTGCCCGTCCTGGGGCCGCGGCCAAAAACGACCGATCTGCGCTTACACTGCCTTTGGATCGAGAAGAACGGCTCCGTTCTCCTTTTTAAACGTGGGCCGAAGGAACTGATCCTCAAAAATCTCTGGGGCCTGCCCGAGGAGCACCAGCTCAAGTCCCAGAAAGGCGCGCTGATGAAGACCGTACGCCACGCCATCACACGCTATCGAATCACCCTCGTTCTTCATCGCGGCCAGCTGGCAGGACGCAAGCCGACGCAGACACGCTGGGTGGCACGCAAAAACCTTAAGGACTTTTTAGTGTCGTCACTCTGGCTGAAAGCCCTGACAGGCGCCAGACCTACCGCTTCTTAGGTCTCTGAAAAGACCGATCACCGACCTGAGAAAGAGTCCACGAGAAATCCACGACACCCAGGCTCGAGCTGCCGAACGCGGCGTCCTGCACGCGCCCCGCATTGGCGGCCCGCCCCGGCCCTGATGCCAAGGCTGAAAGCAGGATCGTGCCGCTGGCAGGAGACTCCTCCAAGAAGTCAACGCCCTTGGCCCGAAGGGTGACGGAATCCTCCTTCTCGTCCTCAGGAGAAGCGATCCCCCCCACCATGGTCACGGCAACCACGGAAGCTGACTCGAGTTCTCCTCTATCGACCAGAAAGCGCGCCTCCAGATGCGTACGCGCCAGGCGCAAGGAGGAGGGATAGACGCTGATGATGACTTGCTTGCCGCCCTTGACGACATAGCTGCGCGCCGAGGCCCTGGCCGTTGATTTCTGGCCGCGGCCCCTCTTGATCTGACGCTCAAAGCCGGTCCGGCCGGCGCCGCCGGAGACCCGGCGCACGGAGACCGGCTTCCAGTCCTCCGCATCCAGTCCCACGCGTACATGGACCCTGGAAGAAGACATCGCCGCCTTGGCCACGACAGGCGCCGCGACCGTGGCCGTCGAGGATGGCTCAGCCCAAGCGCTGGCGGCCAGGATCGAAAAGAAAAAAGAGTTCATGAGCCGAGGAGCAGGAGCGTCTCCTTCAGACGACCCTGCCGTTCTCGAGCCGCATCGTATTGACTGCGGGCCGACTCCACCTCCGACTGCGGGGCCCGGGCCAGGAAATCCTTATTCTCGATCTTGGCCGAGAGTTTGGAGACATCCGACTCGGCCTTGGCGATCTCTTTTTTAAGACGGACGCGCTCTTGGTCGAAGTCGATGACCCCCTGCAAGGGGACAAAGAAGCTCATCCCGGCGGCGACCGCCGTGGCGCTCTGCGGCGGCCGGATCCCTTCCTCCGAATGCGAGATCTCGGAGAGGCGCGCCAAGGTTTGGAGGTAATCGGCGCGCCGGGACAAGAGCTCCCGCGTGGCCGCGGCGCCCCCGGCGCTGACCGCGCGGATCTTCAAGCCCGGAGGGACATTGAGCTGGGCCCTTAAGGAGCGCAAAGCCGAGACCGTCTCCATGACCACGGCCATATCCCGTCTCGCGTTCTCGTCGGCCCACGAAGATCCCAGCTCCGGCAGTCCCGCTTCGACCACAGAGGCTTCCTGCCTGCCGGCGAAGGGCTTCAAGGCGGCGTAGAGCTCCTCGGTGATGAAGGGCATGAAGGGATGCAAGAGGCGCAGCGTGCCTCCCAAGACCTCGACCATGACCCCGCGCACGACATCCTTGGCCGGCTCGTCAGCGCCCTGCAGGCGGATCTTGGCCAGTTCCAGATACCAGTCGCAGAACTTGTCCCACAAGAAGCCGTAGAGAGCGTCGGCCGCGGCCGCTGGCTCGTAGGCGTCGAGACTTTTTCGCGCCCGGGCGATCGTTTCGCGGTATTCGTCCAGGATCCAGCGGTCGCAGAGCTCCAAGCGCCCCCGATCGAGGCTTGCGACGCCATAGGCCTTGGCTTCCGGGAGGTTCATGAGCACGAAGCGCGTCGAGTTCCACAGCTTGTTTGCGAAATTGCGCGAACCCGTGATCGAAGCCTCGTCAAAGGGGATGTCCCGGCCGGGATGGGCCTGGATGAGAAGCGAGAAGCGCAAGGCGTCGGTGCCGTACTTGTCCATCATGACCAGAGGATCCACCACGTTGCCCAAGGACTTGGACATCTTCTTGCCGTGCCTGTCGCGTACGATGCCGTGGATGACGCAGTCGGGGAAGGGGACCTGGCCCGTGAGGCACAGTCCCATCATCTGCATGCGCGCCACCCAGAGATGGAGGATCTCGTAGCCCGTGACCAGGAGCGACGTCGGATAGAAGAACTTGAGCTCCGGCGTGCGGCCGGGCCAGCGGAAGACCGAGAAGGGCCATAAGGCCGAGGAGAACCACGTGTCGAGCACATCCGGGTCCTGGACGAACTCGGAACCTCCGCACACGCCGCAGGAGGAGGGCCCTTCCACGCTCAGCACGCCTCGCGCGTCCGCCACCTGATGAAAATCCGTCTTGATGCGCTCCCCGTGGCATTTCACGCAGTACCAGACCGGAATGCGATGGCCCCACCAGATCTGGCGAGAGATGCACCAATCCCGGATGCCGGAGAGCCATTCGCGATAGGGCTTGGTCCAGGACTCGGGATGCAGACGGAATCGGCCGGAGTCCACGGCGAGGATCGCGGGCTTGGCCAGCTCCTCCATGCGTACGAACCATTGCCAGGAGACCAAGGGCTCGATGGCCTGGCCGCAGCGGTAGCACACCCCCACGCTGTGGGGGTAGTCCTTGACCCCTTCGAGGAATCCCGCGGACTTGAGGTCTTCAACGACCTTGTCGCGCGCCGCCTCGCGGGAGAGGCCTTCGTAGGCAGCTCCGGCCGCCGCGGTCATGCGGCCGTCCGGAGAGATGACCGTGACCAAGGAGAGTCCATGGCGCTTAGCGATCTCGAAGTCATTGGGATCGTGGGCCGGCGTCACCTTGAGGGCCCCCGTGCCAAAATCCGAATCCACATACTCGTCGCCCACGACCTTGATCTCACGGCCGGCCAGAGGCAGACGCAAAGTCTTGCCGGCGAGGCCCTTGTAGCGCGCATCCTTGGGATTGACCGCCACGGCCGTATCGCCCAGCATGGTCTCGGGCCTGGTCGTGGCCACCACCGCGCCGCGGCTGCCGTCGGCGGACGGATAATGGATGTGCCAGAGATGGCCTTTCCTCTCCTCGAACTCCACCTCGATGTCGGAGAGGGCTGTCCCGCAATGCACGCACCAATTGACCATGCGTTCGCCGCGGTAGACCAGTCCCTTCTCCCAGAGGATCTTGAAGGCCTCATGGACCGACTCAGCCCGATCCTCGTCCATGGTGAAGGATTCGCGAGACCAGTCCAGGCCGCAGCCCAGGCGTTCGAGCTGGCCCAGGATCGTGCTCTTGCACTGCTTGGTCCACGCCTGCATGCGGCTCAGGAATTTCTCGCGGCCCAAGAGGTGGCGGTTGAGCTTCTCCGCCTTGAGCTGGCGCTCCATCACGCTCTGCGTGGCGATGCCGCCGTGATCCGTGCCCGGTACCCAGCAGACGGGACGGCCCGAAAGGCGCTGGTAGCGCACGAAGACGTCCTGCAGGGTATTGTCCAAGCCGTGGCCCACGTGCAGAGCGCCGGTCACGTTGGGCGGCGGGATGACGACGACGAAAGGCTTCTCGCCGACGCCGGGCTCGGCATGGAACAGGCCCGAGGCGCGCCAGAAAGAGGTCCACTTCTCCTCCACCGACTGATGGGCGTAGGCTTTCTCGAGCATCTAGATCTCTCCGGTTATAGCAGGTCCGCGGCCATGGCGGCCAGGGGACCGCGCTCGCTCTTGGTGAAGGTCACGTGCCCGAAGAGCGACTGTCCCTTGAACCTCTCCACGAGATAGGTCAGGCCATTGGAGGAGGCGTCGAGGTAGTAGTTGTCGATCTGGTAGGGATCGCCGGTCAGGATGACCTTGGCGCCCTTGCCCGCGCGCGAGATGATGGTCTTGACCTCGTGGGGCGTGAGGTTCTGGGCATCGTCGATGATGATGAAGAGGTTGGGGAGGCTGCGGCCGCGCAGATAGGTCACGGCCTCGATCTCGAGCGAGCCGTCCTCCAGAAGCATCTGGATGTCCATGTCGGAAGTCTCCAGGGAGCCCTTGGGACGCTCCAAGAGGAAGCTCAGGTTGTCGTAGATGGCGCCCATCCAGTGGGTGAGCTTCTCCTGCTTGCTGCCCGGCAGGAACCCGATGTCGTGGCCCACGGCCACGACGGGGCGTCCCACGAGGATGCGACGGTAAGTCTTTTCCTCCAAGGTCTGGTGGAGACCCGCCGCCAAGGAGAGAAGGGTCTTGCCCGAGCCGGGAACTCCGATGAGGCTGACCAGCTGGACGTCGTGGTTCAAGAGCAGCTCGAGGGCGAAGCGCTGCTCCGTGTTCAAAGGCTTGATGCCCCAAGGCGCTGCGTCGACCTTGGCCAACGGCACCAAGGCCGCCGCCTTGGCATCATAGCGCGCCAAGGCGCTCTGGGAACCGCCCGGGGCCTTCAGGATGGCGAATTCATTGGGCATGAACTCCGTGCCGGCGAGCACGGCCTTCCTCTCCTTGTAGAACCGGTCGATGACGGCGGCGTCCACCGCGATCTCGCGCCAGCCCGCGTACAGCACATCCACGTCGACCTTGGACTTTTCGTAGTCCTGGGCCTCGAGGCCCAGGGCCTCGGCCTTGATGCGCAGGTTGATGTCCTTGGAGATGAAGACGACGTTCTCGCCCTGCTTCTTGAGATACTGGGCGGTAGAGAGGATGTCGTTGTCCTTGTTGTGCGGGGCAAACGACCGCGGCAGGCCGTCGGAGACCTGCACCTCCACCTTGAGCTTGCCGCCGTGCTCGAGGGCCACCCAATCGGAGAGCTTGCCCTTGCTGCGCAAGGCGTCGAGTTCGCGGGCGACGAGGCGGGCCGAACGGCCGCGCTCGTCGTTGGAGCGTTTGAAGCTGTCGAGCTCCTCGATGACCGGGAGCGGAATGACCACGCGCGAGCCCTGGAAGGCGAACATGGCCATGGGGTCGTGCAGGATGACGTTGGTGTCGAGGACGAAGGTCTTCATGCGTTCACCTCCAGACTTTTGAAAGGCGCGACGAATTCAGAGAAAGCCTCGTTGGCGAGAAAAAGCCCATCCCGGGTCAACCGCGCCCAACGGCCTTGGCGTTCGATCAGACCCCGGCGCTCCAAGTCCTTCCACTCGGACTTGAATCCCTCTTCCATGGCCTGGTCCAATTCCAGCCCGTCGATGCAGCGCAAGCCCAGCATGATGCGCTCTCCCAGTTTATCCTTGTCCTGCAGGAGCTCGCTCTCAGCCATGGGCCGCAGGCCCTGTTCAACGACCTTCAGATAGGCCCCCAAGTCGGAGCTGTTGCGCGAACGGACTCCCCTCAGATGAGACGAAGCCGCGCAGCCGAGGCCCGCATAGGAACCTCCTCGCCAATAATTGAAATTATGTTTGGACTCATGGCCCGGCTTGGCGAAATTGGATATCTCATAGTGGAAAAAACCGGCCCAAGTGAGGCGCGGGATCGCGGACTCGAACATCTCGCGCCCCAGATCTTCGTCGGGGATGAATCCTCTCCGGGCCAGGGGAGTGCCCTCGTGGAGATCCAGGCCGTAGAGAGACAGATGATCGGGCTCAAGCGCCAGGACTTGGTCCAGTCCCTTCAGAAACCCCTCCAAGGTCTGTCCTGGCAAGCCGAAGATGAGGTCCACGGAAATGGAGAAAGTCCCCATAGCACGGGCCGAGTGATAGACCCGCAAAAAATCCGCCAACGTGTGCCGCCGGCCGATGCCGGCCAGCAGGGGGTCCTCGGGCGTCTGAAGTCCGAGGCTTAAACGCGTGACCCCGGCTTGCCGCAGCGCCGCCAGCTTGGCCTCATCGAGGCTCTCGGGATTCGCCTCGAAGGTGATCTCCGAGAAATCAGCACCCGAAAAAGCACGATGCAGGCGCTCAAAAAGCTCCGCGATCTCTTCGGCCGAGAGTTCTGACGGCGTTCCCCCGCCGATGTAGAGAGTCGCGGGCTTGAAGTCCGGCGCCGTCAGGCGCGCCTCGGCTTCCACGGCCTTCAGATAACGGTCGATGAACCCCTTCTGCCCAGGGAAAGAGACGAAATCACAATAGGCGCACTTGCCTGAACAAAAGGGGATGTGGACATAGACTCCTAACGATCCCTCCGCGTCGGCCAACCTTGCCCCCTTCAGTTCTTCTTCATGAACATCGAGATCATGTCGATCGGCACCGGAAAGATGGTGGTCGAGTTCTTGTCCACCGCGATCTCGGCCAAGGTCTGCAGATAGCGCAGCTGGATCGAAGCCGGGTTCTCGGAAAGGACCTTGGCGGCCTGGCCGAGCTTCTCGGAAGCCTGCAGTTCGCCTTCCGCGTGGATGATCTTGGCGCGGCGCTCGCGCTCCGCCTCGGCCTGCTTGGCCATGGCGCGCAGCATCTCCGGCGGCAGGTCCACGTTCTTGACCTCGACGGTGCTCACCTTGACGCCCCACGGCTCGGTGTGGGCATCGAGGATCTGCTGAAGCTCCATATTGATCTTTTCGCGTTGAGAGAGCAGGGCTTCCATATCCAATTTTCCCAGCACGCTGCGCAGCGTCGTCTGTGCGATCTGGGAAGTCGCGTACATGTAATTTTCGACCTGGATGACGGCCTTCTCCGGGTCGATGACGCGGAAATAGACCACGGCGTTGACCTTCATGGAGATGTTGTCCTTGGTGATGACGTCCTGCGGAGGAACGTCCAAGGTGACCGTGCGCAGGCTCACGCGCTGGGCGCTCATGACGCCCGGGACCACGATGATGGGGCCGGGGCCGCTGACCTTCCAGAGGCGGCCGAGGACGAAGACCACCATGCGGTCGTATTCGGTGATGATCTTGATCGACATCAGAGCGACGACGACAAGGATAATGAGCGGCATGGACATTCCCATCATGAAAGATACCTCCTAGATAACAAGCGCTGCCGTGATTGTCCTAAATATACAACTCGCGCGCAAGCATGCGAAGCGAGTGGTCTGCCACGCTCTCGGGGTCCTTGCCCCCCGCGCACCTCCAGCCCGTACGCTTGAGACGCTTCAAGAGCAGGCCTCACGGCCCACTACAGGACTTTTTCTTTTATTTTTCGGCATCATCTCTGAATAAGCCCGTACCCGTATGATAAGGATTCAGATGATCATGAATCCACATCTTGATCACAGCCTGCCTGGAAATGTTCAATTTCAACGCCTCTCTGTCCAATCGATCGATCATCCAGGCTGGAAAATCCACATTGACCCTTTTGACCACCGTTGCCTTCGTGAAGTCAAGATAGGGAGAGATATCCTCCCCCCCCTCGAACTTCGCGTCAAATTGAGCCGCAGTGATCTTCTTATGCGTCTTTTTGCGTGACATGTCGCTCATGGATTTTCTCCCATCTTCCGTCTGCCCGATGACAACTGATCAAACGGATTGCCTCTCTCCTTTTCGTAAAAATAGCCACATAGACTTTTCCCATCATCTTCCCTAAGATGGCGTAGCGGCTTTCTCCCGCCACATCTTTAGCAGGAATGACGACATGCGTCGTCGCCCACAACTCCTGCGCGTCAATAAAGTCAATCCCATGGCGCTCAAAATTGGCCTCGCTCTTCTTTGAGTCGTATTCGAAATGAGCCACCATGGATAGTATAACAGTTATACCAAATTAAAGCAAGCCTAAAAATTGCTCTCCCCACGGATACTCAGAGGCCGTGAAGGCGGAGCAGGTTCTCCTGCGCTTGTCTGTTGTCCGGATCCAACTGAAGGCTCTGTCGGAAGTGTCGGGAGGCTTCCTCGCTCCGGCCCAGGGCAACCAAGGCCCGCCCCAGGTTGTTATGGGCTGCAGCGTTGTCTGGCTCCAGGACCAGAAGGTCCTGGTAGTAAGCTACGGCGGCTGCTGAGTCTCCTAAGGCCGCGCGCGCGGTGACCCAGTCATTGCGCGCCATCCGGCATACGGGATTGGTCGAAATGAGCCACTGCAGCCGCGGCGCCTCTTCCCAACCCTTCCCGGAGGAAACGATGCGGACCAGACGGTCCTGGGCCGCCACGCAGCCGGAGTTGAGGCTGAGCGCGGCTCCGAATTCACGGGCAGCTTCCGGCAGACGCCCCGCCGCGGCCAAGGCCTCTCCCAAACTGAGGTGGCCGTAGTCCGATCCAGGATCGATGGCGACGGCACGGGACCATAACCGTATGGGATCATGCCAGAAGCCGGTCTGACGCCATGTCGCTGCCCCCAAGGCCCCGACGACACCCATGGACAAGAGCGCGGCAACCCATGGGATGGTCCGTGAGCCTTCCTTCCAGATCCAACGCAAGCCGGCCGCAGGCAGCAGAACAAGGCTCAGGCAGGATAAATAGGAATATCGGTCCGCAACAAGCTGGGGCCCGGACTGGAGTAGGCCGAGAACAGGAAACAGGGTCAACACGTAAGACAACCAGATGGCAAGTGCTGCCGGGCAGCTGCGGCGCAGCCGGTAGACCAGGACGCTCATAAGAAAAACCAACGCAGCCGAACCCAGGAAGGGCAGGGTCAGGGGGCGCAGCTCGGCGGGCATTTGGTAGAGCGGCGAAAGTCCCATCGGGATCAGACTCTTACCGATATAGAAAGTGATCCCGAATCCTGCCTGGGCCAGACGCTGGGAAAGGCCATGCTGTTGCCAGGTCCAGACCGCACGAGCATGCGACTGGGCAAGGATCGCGACCACACCGAAAGCCAGGGATAACGCAAGAAAGGGAACCTTTTCCAGCAGGAGGCGACGCGTGGCTGTCCACGGACCGCGCCAGCGCATCAGCGGATACCAGTCCAGGACAAGAAAAACCAAGGGAAGGCTGATTCCCGTCACCTTCGCTCCCAGCGAGAGCGCAAACGAACCCCATGAGGCGGCCAGCCAACGGTTTCTTGATTCCGGCGGACCGGTCTGGGCGCGCAAATAGCCAATCACGGCTGAAAGATAGAAGAATCCCGAGAGCACATCGCGCCGCTCGGCGATCCAGGCTACGGACTCGACACGCAGCGGATGGACCGCGAAAAGCATGGCAGAGCAGAGCGCGGCGCCAGCCAAGGCGCCGTTGCCTTCTTTGATAGGAACGCAGAGCTCCAGCAAGAGCGCAGAAAGCCAAAAGAAGAGCACCGCGTTGGCTGCGTGCCAGAGGAGATTCGTCAGATGATAGCCATAAGGGGACATACCCCAAAGGAGATAATCACAGGCGTAGCTGAGCCAACTCACGGGCTCATAGGGGCCCGCCAAGGCGGAGGTGAACATCCAGCGCAATCGGTTCCCATCGAGACCACGGTAATGCGGATTCTGGAGGAGGAGGACGCTGTCATCCCACACCCAGCCGTTGCTGAGACAAAGCAGGAAGGCGGCAATGGTCCCCAAGAAGATCAGGACCGGGAGCCATAGCGAAGGCGAGGAAACCGGCGCATCTCCGAAACGCTGGCTCAAATTTTCTAGCGAGAGCTTGTTTTCGGCTTCTCGACGCGCAGAACGCCTTCGACCTCGATGACGATGTGGACTTCCTCGCCGATCAAGAGCCCCCCGGCATCCAGGACCTGGTTCCAGACCAGGCCGAAATCCTTGCGATTCAAGACAGCCGTCGCGGAGTAAGACGCGCGCGTGCCGCCCCACGGATCCTTGGCCGAGCCGTTGGAAACGACGTCGAGCCTGATCGGCTTGGTCACCCCGTGCATGGTCAGTTCGCCTTCCATGACGAACTGATCGCCCTTCATGGGCGAGATCTTCGTGCTCTTGAACGCGAGCTCCTGATACTTGGCGACATCGAAGAAGTCCGGGCTCTTGAGGTGGGTGTCCCTCTTCTCGATACCCGTGTCGATGCTGGCCGCCTCGATGACAGCCTCCGCGCGGGCCGCCTTGGGCGCGTTCTTGTCCAGGCTGACCGTGCCCGTGAACTTGGCAAAGCGCCCCAGAACCGTGCTGATCCCCATGTGCTTGATCTTGAAGCCGACCGTGGAATGCGCGGGATCGATGTCATAGATCTCCGCCGCGCCGGCCACCGAAGCCGTCAGAAGCAACGCCGCCACCAAAGTTCCTTTCATATCAGTCTCCTTTTTACCGTTTGTAGATCGCCTTCCACCAGGTGCGAAAGTCTTCCCACCGACCTGTCTCAAAAAGACGCCTCAAGGCCTCACCCAAACGCTTGCCGGTCTTGGTCCTGAGCCGTTTGATGTTCGAATCCATCCACTCCCGCGCCACGGTCTTTTCCTGCCAGAGATACTCCAACGACTGGACGGCGCACTCCAGATAGTCGGCGTCGCGGGCAGACCGGGCCTCGGGGCTTTTTCCGGCAGCCCATTCGCGACCCAATGCCTCGATGAGCCGTCGGCCGCGGCCTTCTGGCAGCGTGGCGTTCTGCTCGACCCTGGCCCGATCCTCGTCAGCCGCGAGGTCCTTCCAATAGCGCTTGACCACGGCGTGGGCGTCGCCGATGCGAGTCTCGGGCAGATCGTGGAACACGCCCAGGGCCGCGGCGCGGAAAGGGTCCGCCCCTTCCTCAGCCGCGATGGAAAAGGCCAGAAGCGACATGCGGTGGGAGTGGTCCGCCACGCTCTCCGGGTCCTTGATCCCCGAGCACCACCAGCCCGTGCGCTTGAGGCGCTTCAAGAGCCCGGCCTCAACGGCCCACTGCAGGACCTTTTCTTCCTTATTCTGGGGCATCATCTTCTCGCCGCCTGATTCTACGAAATTTTTTATCTTCAATCGGCAAATGGTATCATTCCCTCGTGGAAGAAAAGGAATTCAAAGCCGGCTTCGTCGTCATCCTGGGCCGGCCCAACGCGGGCAAGTCCACGCTCTTGAACGCGCTCTTGAAATCCAAGCTCTCCATCGTCTCGCCCAAGCCGCAAACCACGCGCCACCGCATCCTCGGCATCTTGGACGGCGACGGCTTCCAGGTCTGCTTCGTCGACACGCCGGGATTGATCGCGAACCCCAAAGATCCCCTGCAGAACTGCCTGCGCCGCCAGGCCTTCGGCGCGGCCCACGAGGACCCTGACGTCCTAGTCCTCCTCGCGGAGCACCGACTGCCAGACGAGGCCGAGCTCCAGGAACTCTCCGCATTGCACCGCCCGGGCTCCGTCCTGATCGTGGCTCTCAACAAGACCGACCTGCCGGCCAAGGAAGGCCTCAACGACCAGATCCTCCAGGCTTATTCCAACGCCCTCAAGCCCACGGCTTGTCTCAAGATCTCGGCGCTCAAAAAAATCGGCGTCCAGGAACTCCTCCAGGAGATCCTCAAGCACATCCCCCCCTCGCCGCCCTTCTACGAGCCGGGGCAGCTCTCGGACCGCTTTGAGCGGTTCTTCGTGACCGAGATCATCCGCGAAGCCGTCTTCGACCTCTACGATCAGGAGATCCCGCACGCGACCGCCGTGGTCATCGAACGGTTCCTCGAGGTCCCGGGGGCGGACGACCAGATCAGCGCCACCCTCTACGTGGAGCGCGACACCCAGAAAGGCATCATCATCGGCAAAGGCGGCCAGACCTTGCAGAAACTTCAGGCCCAGTCTCTGCAGGCTATCACGGATTTCCTGGGCCGCCCGGCCGAGCTGGAGATCTGGGTCAAGGTGCGCAAGAACTGGAGGAAGGATCCGCGGTCCCTGAAGGAATTCGGTTATCTGTCCTGAAATGTTAACATGACACTCTCCATGGGAGCGCTGAGCTAAATGGGCAGACGACGCCAGGCTCGCGAGATCGCGCTGCAGGCCCTTTATCTCGTCGACGTCGCTTCCCTCACCGCTGACCAAGCCTTCGCCATCGTCAATCGCCGCGCAGAGCCCGAAGACGACAAGACCCTGGACTTTTCGCGCTCACTTTTAGACGGCACCCTCAGCCGGCGCGAAGAGATCGACGGCCACCTCACCAAGACAGCCGCCAACTGGACGATCGCGCGCATGGCCGCGGTCGACCGCAACGTCCTGCGCCTGGCGCTCTACGAACTCGCTTTCGACCTGCAGACCCCGGTCAACGTGGTCATCGACGAGGCCATCGAGATCGTGCGCCGCTATTCCACGGAGGACGCCACCAAATTCGTCAACGGCATCCTCGACAAGCTCAAATCCCTGAGGTCCCCGGATGGTCCCCCAAAAAGTCCGAGCTGAGATCGAGCGCCTGCGCCGCGAGATCCAAGGGCACGACCGCCGCTATTATGTGCAGGACAAGCCGGTCATCTCGGACACGGAATACGACCAGTTCATGCGCCGGCTCAAGGACCTGGAGAGCCAACACCCCGAAGCCATCACGCCTAATTCACCCACCCAGCGGGTCGGCGGGACCGCTGTCTCGGATTTCGCCAGCGTGCACCATGCCGCGGCCATGCTGTCCTTGGACAATGTCTACAACGAAGAGGAGCTGCGCCAATGGCACGCGCGGCTCGTCAAGCTCCTGCCCCCGCAAGAGCCCATCCTCTTCATCATCGAGCCCAAGATCGACGGGCTCTCCTGCGCTTTGACCTATGAGAACGGCCGGCTCGTGCAAGCGGCCACGCGCGGTGACGGCGAGACAGGAGAGGACGTGACTGCCAACGCCCGGACCATCCGCGCCATCGCTTTGAATCTGGAGCCTCCAGCCCCGAAGAAGCTCGAGATCCGCGGCGAAGTCTATCTCGGCTTTTCTGATTTCGACAAGGTCAACAAAGAAGAGGAGCAGGCCGGCCGCGAGCCCTTCGTCAATCCCAGGAACTGCGCGGCCGGCTCTCTCCGGCAGAAAAACCCGGCCGTGACGGCCCAGCGGCACCTCCGATTCTTCGCGCACTCCTTCGGCCTCTGGGAAGGCGGAGCGCCCATCGCCAGCGAAGCTGGATTCTTGCGCTCCTGCGCCGCCTTGGGCATCCCGCCCGTTGATCATTTCGAAGCCCGCACCATCGATGAAGTGATCCGCTTCTACCATGAGTTCAAGGAGCAGCGCATCCCCACACTCCCTTTTGCCGCGGACGGCATCGTGGTCAAGGTCGATGCCTATGCCCAGCAAAAGCGCCTGGGCTTCACGGCCAAGAGCCCGCGCTGGGCCGTTGCCTTCAAGTATCCGGCACAGCAGGCCTCGACCCTGGTCGAAAAAGTGGAGTTCTCCGTGGGCCGCACCGGCGTCATCACGCCGGTCGCCAAGGTCAAGCCCGTTTTCTGCGCCGGGGTGACCATCAGCTCGGTGACCTTGCACAATTTCGCCGAGATCGAACGCCTGGGCCTCAAGGTCGGCGACCATGTCTTGATCGAACGCGCCGGCGAAGTCATCCCCAAGGTGATCAAGGTCAATGCGGAACTGCGCACGGGAAAAGAAAAAGCCGTGCTCCCTCCCAAGACCTGTCCTTCCTGCGGCGGCAAGGTCGTAAAGGAAGAAGAATTCGTGGCCTTTCGGTGCGACAATCCCTCCTGCCCAGCGCAATTGAAAAGACTCCTGCTTCACTTCTCTTCGCGGCCGGCCATGGACATCCAAGGACTGGGCGAAGCCGTAGTCGACCAACTGGTTGACTCAAAAAAAATCATGGATGTGTCCGGGCTCTATGATCTCAAAAAAGAAGACCTCCTCCAGCTCGAACTCTTCGCGGACAAGCGGGCGGAGAACCTGATCGCGCAGATCGCTGCCACGCGCGAGCGCCCTTTAGCGCGGCTCATCTTCGGCCTGGGCATCCGGCAGGTCGGAGAGAAGACGGCCGAGACCTTGACCGAGCTTTACGCCCTCGACGCCTTGGCCAACGCCAGCATCTCGGACCTCACGCGCATCCCGGAAGTGGGACCGATCGTCGCGGCCTCCATCCATGATTTTTTCAAGTCACCGGAGACCCGGAAGCTCATCTCACGCCTGCAAGCGGCTGGACTGAACTTCAAACGCTCCGAACGCAAGGCCTCCGGCGGCAAGCTCGCAGGCAAAACATTCATCTTCACGGGAGAGCTTGAGTCCATGACGCGGGAAGCGGCCGAAGAGAGGGTGAAGGATCTTGGCGGCAAAGCCACGTCCTCGGTCTCGGCCAAGACGAGCTATGTGGTGGCCGGCACCGATCCCGGGTCCAAACTGCGCAAAGCGACCGAACTGGGTGTTCCGGTTCTCTCTGAGAAGGGATTCCTCGAAATCATCCAGTAAGGATCCGCGGCGCGACTCGGGATCTAATGGATGGGATTGGCAGAGACAGTCATAAACGCCTGCTGGAATTCCTGCTCCGTGATCATAAAAGGCAAGCCGCCATTCACGGGATTGACCACGGTCAGCGTCCGGTGCTCGGGATCCACGCTCTTCACCCAATAGACATGATTGGCAGATAGGGCCCCATTTCCAAAAGCCGCTATAGGAGGATTCCGACTGGTTGAGAGAGTGATGGCATAGCCTTTCTTATCCCAACCCATCAGATCCGTGAAAGTGGACGATGATATCGGATAGGAATAAATGCTGGTCTTGCCGGTGATCCGTTCCAAGGCCACATTCGAAAATCCGCCATTCCCTATACGATTATAGGAGCCATTGCCGGTGATCACAGCCAAGGCCTTTTCAGCCACCATGACCCAGATGATGTCTTTTTCCCAGCGGAAGTGCAGCATCAAAGAACGACTGTCCGTGCCGGTCGCCTGGCCGGCGATGAACTCATTGCGGCCGTAGCGAGCGAATACGGGCGCGTAGCCCCGCATGGGGAACTGGCCGTCCACCCGGATCTTTCTCGGCTTCAAGACCTCTCCTTGATGATCATAAAGGGTGACGGTGTAGGTGCCATCCCCGTTGTCCTGGATCATCCGGCGCATGAAATCCGGATCTCTCTCGACGATCGCTCCCAACGACGCGATGAAATAGCAATCTCCTAACTCGCCCTGTTGGATGTCACTGGGGCGGATCTCCGGGCCAAAAAGCCGGCCCATTGCCTTCCCGAAGTAGGTCTGGGGCATATCTTTGCAGTTGAAAAACCAGGTTTGGCACTGCAACCCGCTGAAATCCGGCCTGTTGCGATCCAGGGAAGGCAGGAACTGGGGCGCAAGAAGATGGAGCCCTGTCGCAATGGGAAAGGCGGTCCAGATCACGGTCTTGGCGTTGGGCAAGACCGAATCGAAAATCTTCGCGCTCTCGGTCTTGGCAACCTGAGCATCATCCCTGGAATTCCCGAGGCATAAGCCCGGGCTCGCCGCAGCCAGGGGGATCGCCAAGAGAAAGCCTTTCCAAAAATAATTTCTCATTTCCTCAGATGATTCTAGCAAGACTATCTCAAGCCTTCGTGGGCCCAATGGCCCAGATCAGAACGGTCTTTGGACCTACCTCCATCTTCCCCAAAAGGCCCAGGCAGCCGACCTGATTTGTGGGATAATCCCACTTGACAAATTTCCCACCATGGGCTATACTATGACCATGGCCAAGAAACCCAAATACTCCGAAGTCGTCCGGGAAGGAACCTTCCAGGACTACGGCGCGGTAAAGTCGGATGCCAAACACCGCGTCGTCCTTAAAGACCCCGTCCATGAGTTCTACCGAATCTATCGCAACCCGGCCGGCCAAATCCTGCTCGATCCCCAAGTCATGATCCCCGCGCAAGAAGCATGGCTCTTCAAGAACAAGAAAGCCCTTGACTCGGTGCGTCGAGGCTTGAAGCAGCTGGGGGAAGGCAAATTCATCAAGATGCCGAGCTTCGCCAAATATGCGGACATAAAGCTCGATGATTGAATTTCAAGCTGACTGAAAAATTAGTAACATAGGCCCATGACGCCAAGCCTCCAAAGCGATTTGAACCGGGTCGTCAAACGCCTTGTTGCCTATTATCATCCCGAGCAGATTATCCTCTTCGGGTCATTGGCGTCCGGCAAGTCCGGCCGATGGAGCGATATCGACCTCGCCGTCATCACAAAAACCCGCCGACGTTTCATCGACCGCCTCAAGGACGCCTTGCTGGCCGCTCAACCGAAAGAAGCACTCGATATCCTGGTCTACACTCCCCAAGAAGTCGAATCCATGCAAATCCACCAAAATCGCTTTTGGCTCCATGAAATCAAAGAAAAAGGCCGCATCGTTTACCAGCGGGCCTGAAGCCTGGCTGCATTTCGCCCAGGACGACCTCAAGGCCGCTCGTCAACTCATGAAAGATGGCCCTTGGAACTTGGTCTGCTTCCATGCCCAGCAAGGCTCCGAAAAAACTCTCAAGGCTTACCTGCGAGAAAAAACCCTCGATGTGCCGCGAGTTCATTCCTTGGGAAAGCTCGTCGAACTTTGCGCGGAAATCGATCGGACTTTTCTAAAACTCAAGACGGCCGCTTTCTCATTGGACCGCTATTACATTCCCACGCGCTATCCCGAATCCGCTCCGGGCTCGCTGCCGGAAGGTCTTCCCAATAAATCGGACGCCCAGGAGTCTCTCATTGACATGGCGAAGATCCTACGCTTCGTGACCGTCCGTCTTAAAAAACCGACAGAACATTGACCCACAAAATAGAGCGTTACGCCCTGCTGCACGTCGCGGATAAGACCGGCATCGTGGAACTGGCCTGGGCGCTCAAAGAACTTGGATTTAAATTCCTCGCCGACGGCGCCGCGGCTTCGGCCCTGCGCCAGGCCGAGATCGAGGTGACGGAACTCAGCCCGGCCGATCCCACGATCTTGTCCGCCATCTCGGCCGGCCAAAGATCTCCAGGCATCCAGGAGCACCAAAAGCGGCGAAGCCTCCCCATCGAACTCGTGGCAGTCAATTTCTACCCCTTAGCGGAGATCGACAGCGCGAAACTCCCGCACAAAGAGGCCCTCTCCACGATCAACATCGAAGCCTCGGCGCTCCTGCGGGCCGCGGCCCGCAATTTCCGCAAGGTCATCTGCCTCTGCGATCCTCAGGACTACGGCCCGGTCATCGAATCCCTGCGCCGCCACGCGGACGCCAGCCCCGCCCGCCGGCAAGCCCTGGCGGCCAAGGCCTTTCATTACAGCGCCTACTATGACTCGACCGTGGCCCAGTACCTCGGCGGCCGGTGGGACAAGCTCCCCCACGAGCTCGTCTTCGGCCTCAAGAAGTCCTCCGAACTGGCCAGCGGCGAGAACAGGCACCAGCAGGGCGCGCTCTATGCCTTGAGCGGGGCTCGTCCCTGGGGCGTGAATGAGGCGCATCTGCTCTACGGCCCGTCCATCTCCTTCAACCACTACATCGACCTCGACGCGGCCTGGGACCTGGCCGGGGGATTCACCCAGCCCGCTTGCGCCATCGTCAAGCACGGAGTCCCGGCCGCAGTCGCCGTGTCCGAGAATCTCGCCGAGGCGACGCGGCTGGCCTACCGCGGCGATCCCCGCGGATGTTTAAGGGGCACGGCCGCGGTCAACCGCGAGGTCGACGAGGAGGCCGCCTCTTTTTTCGCCGAGGAAGTCATCGGCTGCATCGCGGCGCCGGGCTTCTCAGCCAAGGCCCTCACCCTGCTCAAGGCCAAGAAGGACATCCGCCTCGTAACGCTGCCCTCGACCCTCATCACCGCGCACGAGCTGGATCTGCGCTCGGTCGCCGGCGGAGTCCTGGTCCAGGAAAAGGACCACCAGGCTCTGCCCGAGAATCTCAAAGCCTCCACGCGTCGCGCGCCCAATGAAGTCGAAATGAATTCCCTGCGCCTGGCCTGGCGCGTGGCCAAGCACGCCCGCACTTATGCCGCGGTCATCTGCCGGGGCGGCCAGACACTCGCGGTGGCCAGCGGACAGACCTCGCGCCTCGATGCCGTGCGCCTGGCCCTGATCAAGAGCCGGGAGCGCCATCCCATCGTCGCCGAGGCGCCGCCCTTGGTCCTGGCCTCGGATGGGCCTCTCGGCGTCGAGCACATCTCAGAGGCCCTCCAAGGCGGAATCAAGGCCGTCATCCATACCGGAGGCGCCGGCGAGGATGAAGAAGCCGCGGCACTCTGCGATCAGCGCAAGGCATCCCTGATCTTGACCGGCGTGCGGCACTTCAAGCACTGAAAGTCACGGCACCGGGAGCCCGACTCCTTTGGCAAGGAAATACGGCAGCAGAAGAATGAAATTCGATGTTATATGAGCTGCAATCGAGGAAATGAGCCCGCCTTTCTGAAAAGCATACATCAACAGGAGGACCCAGATCATCCTTGTCGCCATGCAAACTGGATCGGACGTTTCATGGAACACTGTATAGAGAATCGCATTCGCAGCACCAACGATCAGAATGCTTTTGGCTTGGCCGATGTGTTTCGCAAGCATATCACGGCACCAGCCATAGGTTATCCCGCGAAAAAACATCTCCTCGAGAATAGGACCTATGACGGAAAGCACGAACAACAAACCTGAGGCCACCCAAAAATGAGGGGAGGCTGGCAGGTTGAGTCGGTAATTGGGATGTGCATGGTAGCCCAACCGTAGCGCAGCCGCCGTGATTCCCAAAAACGCCGCGAGGTGGATGAAGGCGATCCGCACGCCAAACCAGAGCTGATTGATCCACTTATCCTTGGTTGAAGGATAGAGAGCTGCCAAATAAGAGCCAACAAGGCGCAGCGCCTTAACAGGCCGAGATTCAACAGCCTGATCTGGAGATACAGGTGAAGCCCTCTCCGATGAGACTTTCGGAGGACTCCTGGGCGAGAAGATCTGCAGGGCCATCACGACCGCGACCGCCGTCAAGAATGTGGGAAGGCCCCAGCGCAAGCCGATGCTTTCCAGCATGTCCTCGGTGGCATGGGCGATGATCGGGACGATGAGCATGCCCGAGCGGGCGTAGAGGAAGGCCATCATCATGCCGGAGACGAACCGGGCCGCGAAGCCCGCCCAGGTGAACGCATAGGCCCCGGCCATAGCCGCCCCGCCGAAGGAAGAATCCACGAGCCCCATCTTGATGAGAGGCGCGCACCAATCCACATAATGGGCCAGCGAGAATGCCAACGAGGAAATCACGGCAGCGCTCCAGAAAACGGCTTGAGGCGAATACCCCCATTTTGCGAGCTTCGTCGACAGAGCCTTGAACACTACCCCCCGGAACACCCACTCTTCCAGGGGGCCGACCACGGCGTAATAGCAGTAAAGCAGCACGTCCGGCGGCAGGAGCAGCATGCGCTTGAGGATCTCCGGCACCGGCTCGACCTGGGGAATGATCAGATGCACGGACCAATAAGACGAATCATTGGCGACATAGCCGACGACTCCCCAGAAAAGCGAGGCCAGCACGATGGCCCGCGCCGATCCCAAGGCCTGGAGCTTGGCCAACTCTTCGCGCGCAGCCGCCTTGAAGAATCCCCAGCGGAACTCCGTCCAATGGCGCTTGACTGCCACAGCCGCGAATACTGCCAGTCCGACCGCCGCGACAGCGGGGCCGGCCCAGGCAGGCAAGCCGGCCAGGGTCCCCGGCACGCCCTTCAACAAGCCCACGCAGAGGCGCAGCGAATCTATGCCGAACCAGGACAGGGAGAATGCGATGAGCGCTGGCGCGAAGAGACTTTCAGACCGGACATAGAGGTAGGTCAGCACGGCTTGGATGGCCAAAGCCGGCACAAGATTGGAGACGGTGTAGCCCGTGGCCAAAAGAAAGACAGCATAGAGGCCCAAGCTGACAGCGCCCGCGAAGATCTCACCGCGACCCAGTCTCTTCGAAAGCAGGCGCGCGCCATTGAAGACCACTCCCAAGAAGACGATCTGCTCTAGGACCGACGAGGCGATGACGCCGTTGAAGATCTTGATCAAAGGGATTCCGAGTATGGAGGCAGGAACGTCCTTGATCGAGGACATGGTGTTCTTCCCGAACAGACTGCCGTCCAACATCCCTCCCAAGACCAAGGGGATCCAACACAGAGCGCTTGTGGCACCGCTCAGGACCCAGGCCTTGAAATCCTCCCAAGAACCTTCTCCGACCTGGGAACCCAAGGCGCGATGAAGGGCTGCGCTCGCATAAGCCTTGCGCTCGATGGCAACGGTATCGGGCAAATGGAGGGCGACCCAGGCGCCGGCCTGCGGAGGCTCTGAGAGATCCGCGAGAGCTTTGCCTTTCGGGCCCAGGAACTTGCCGACTCCGGCCAAGGCGATGCCGGCCCAGGTCAAAAGCCCGGAGAGCCGGCCGATCCCGGAGATGACGATCCGCGGCATGCCGGGAAAGAGCAGGATGACGGCGACTTCCAGCATCAGATATCCGGCGGCTGTCGCGACATTGACCGTCTTCTCACGCTTGCGCGCGACCGGAGAAGAAGCGGACGGGAGAAGCACCGGCTGATGATCCTCTCCGGCACGAAGAGAGGAGGATGTCTGGCTTGCGTCTGAGGCCTGCACGGGAAGATTCCCCATCGGCACATCGCATTTGAGAAGATCCACAAGACGGCTGGCCAGAGCATTCATACGCTGCCCGGAAATCGCAAAACGCCCCGACGCGGCTGCGATGACAGGAGTTTGAATTGGTCCAACCGCAGTCTGAGCGCCTTGAACTTGAACTGCCGGCGGCGCTACAGGCGCGGGGAGAGCAGGCAGGGCGCGAGGGACCGGCAGTTCAGCAGGCGCCTGCACGCCTTCCCTGGGCTGCTCGACGGGGCGAGTTCCATCAGGAGAGAATTCTTGGGGTGCCTTCGAGGGAGGCACGAAAAACTTGCCGGACGCACCGTCGATCGGGGCATTGAACTTCCCCATCTCCGGGATCGCGGCATAAATGTCCGGACCGGGGCTGAGCAGCACCAAAACGAGGCAAAGCAAAGAGGCCGTCAGCTTCATGGGACCAGTGTACATTCACAAAGAAGAATCCACATGGGCAGAAAGGGCAGAAAAAACGCGCCAAAGGACCTGGGCGTTTCTAGGCCTTTCGGCCCTTGACTTAATGTACATTTCGATGTACACTCATATTGACAGACGGCTTATCAGGAGACCCCATGGACACCGCCATCAACATCACCCAAGCGCGCAACAAACTCCTCTCCCTGCCCCTGGCGCTCAATGCCGGAGGCCCCCACGCCCTTGAGGTCACGCAGCGAGGCAAGACCGTGCTCGCCATCTTGCCCTATGAGCTGTACGAAAGCATCATGGAAACCTTGGAGGTCCTCTCCGACCCCGAACTCCTGCGGCACTTGCGTCAAAGCGTGAAGGAGATGCGGGCCGGCAAGACCATCCCTTGGGACACGGCGAAACGGAGCCTGGGACTTTGACCTACGCTATCCGGCTGACGCCGACCGCCCAGAGGATGCTGGCTGATCTCAAAGACCGACGCGTCAGGGAAAAAATCGCCCAGCGTATCGACAAACTCGCCCAAGACCCGGAAAAGCAAGGAAAACCCCTCTTGGGAGAGCTCTCGGGGCTCTACAGCCTGCGAGCCGCCGGTCAACGCTACCGCGTCATCTATTCCATCGAAAGGCAGATCATCACCGTGATCGTGGCAGCGGTCGGGATACGCAAGGAAGGCGACCGGCGAGACATCTACGAACTGGCCAAGAAGCTCGTGCGGCTGGGCTTGATGGGAAACGCTTAAAGCAGGCCGATTTCTCTGCCGACTTTGCCGAACTTCTCCAGGGCGAAGTCGAGATCCTCGGCCGTGTGTCCGGCCGAAACGATGGTGCGAAGACGATCCTTGCCCTTGGCCACGATGGGATAGCAGATGGAGAGGGCGAATACCCCCTCTTCGAAGAGTCGGGCGCTGAATTTCCGCGCCTGGACCGTGTCGCCCACCATCACCGGCGTGATCGGCGTCTCGCTGGCTCCGGTGTCAAAGCCCAGCGCCTGCAAGCCTTCCTTGAAATGGCGGGTGTTGGACCAGAGCTTCTCGATGCGCTGGGGCTCGAGCATAAGGATATCCAAGGCCGCGATGCAGGTGGCGATGATGGACGGCGGGTGCGAGCTGGAGAAAATGAAGGGCCGCGCCGTGGAGACGAGGTAGTCGCGCAAGGACTGAGAGCCGGCCACATAGCCGCCCACGGCTCCGATGGCCTTGGACAGGGTCCCGATCTGGATCGGAACCCGATGGGTCAGACCGAAATGATCAGGGCTTCCCCGACCATTGCGGCCCAGAACCCCTGAGGCATGGGCGTCGTCCACCATGACGAAGGCCCCGTATTTCTCGGCCAGGTCTACGATCTCGGGCAGAGGAGCGATGTCTCCGTCCATGCTGAAGACGCCGTCGGTCACGATCATCTGGCGCCGAGCTTGACGCGCCTGCGGAGATTCCAGGAGGACCTTCAAGGCCTTCATATCCTTATGCGGATAGATCTTGCGCTGGGCCTTGGCCAGGCGCGCGCCGTCGATGATCGAGGCGTGGTTGAGCTCATCCGAGATCAACAGATCGCGCTCATCCGACATGAGACTCTGACAGCAGGCCACGTTGACCGTGAACCCGGACTGAAAGACCAGGGCCGCGGACGTGCCCTTGAACTCGGCCAGCTTCTTCTCCAGCTGCTGATGGATGTCCATGGTCCCGATGATGGGGCGGACCGCGGCCGTGCCCACCCCGTATTTGTCGATGGCCGCCTTGGCCGCCTGTTTCAAGGCCGGGTGATCGGCCAGAGCGAGATAGTTGTTGGATGTCAGGTTGACGACCTTCTTGCCGTCGATGATCGAGACCGGCTTCTGGGCCCCTTCCAGGATGCGCAGACGGGGAAAACGGCCCTGCGCCTTGAGCTGGGCGATCTCCGCATCTAAGAATCCCATTGGATCAGCGGGCATCAAAGCCTCACTCAAAGAAGTTGCGCAGGACGAACAGAAGGTTCTCCTTGCGCTCGCGGATGCGGCGATAGAAGTACGGGAACCAGTGCGAACCGTAGGGCGTGTAGATGCGCACCACATGGCCCTGCCTCACCAGCTCCCCCCAGCGCTTCGTGCGCAAGCCATAGAGCATCTGGATCTCGTATTGATCCTTGCCCAAGCCGGCCCGCTCGGCCGCGGCGACCGCATGGGCAATGCGCTCATCGTCATGGGTCGCGAAGGCCGGGGTCGGACCCTTGAGGAGCATGCGGACCAGCTTATCGTAATTGGCGTTGACGTCTTTTTTTTCGGGGAAGGCGAGATCCGCCGGCTCCTTGTAGGCGCCCTTGCACAAGCGCACGCAGATCCCGTCTCTGACCAAGCCGGCGACATCCTTCTCGCTTCGGCGCAGCATGGCCTGAATGACGATGCCGACGCGCGGATAATGAGCCTTGGCCTGCCGGAGAAGATCGAGGGTCTTCTGCGTATAGGAAGAGCCCTCCATGTCGATGCGCACAAAGTTGCCTGACCGAGCCGCCTCATCGAGGACCCGGAACAGGTTGACACGGCAGAAGTCGACATCCAGCCCCAGGCCGAACTGCGTCAGTTTGAGCGAAACGTTGCAGTCCAGCCGTTCCAAGGCGATGCGTCCGAGCATTTTGACATACTCATCGACGGCCGCGAGAGCCTGCGCGCGCGTCTGGCACTCTTCTCCCAGATTGTCGAGGGTCGCCTTGATGCCCTCGCCGTTGAGGCGGCGCACCTGCCGGACGGCATCATCCAGCGTGTCGCCGGCCACGAAGCGCCGCGCCAAGAAGGTCAGGGCTCGCATATCTCTTAGGAATCGACTCCTGTTAAAAGATATACAATATGGAACGAGAGTCCTTCAACACATGAGTGAAAATCAGCTGACCCCAGAGGAGCTTGCCCGGACAGCCACGCTCCCATTCCCAAATCCCATCATCCATATAGACATCGGCGGACGCGTCACGTTTATGAACCCCGCTGCCCAGTTCCTATTCCCGGACCTCAAGGCGCGGGGCTTGGAACACCCCTTTCTGAAAGGATGGAAGCCCATCGCAAAAAAAACAAGCCCCGAGGCCAAGGAGCATGTCCGCGAAGTCTCTCTCTCCGACAAACACTATGAGCAGAGGTTCTATTACCTCGAAGCCTCCCAGAAGATCCTTCTCTACGCCACGGACATCACCGAGCACCGCCGGCATGCGCAGGAGCTTCTGAAGACGCTCGAAGCCCTGCGCCAGGCCAAGGACGAGTGGGAGAGGACTTTCGACGCTGTCCCGGATATGATCAGCATCATCGACAGCCAGCACAAGATCGTCCGCGTCAATCGGGCGATGGCCCAGCGCTCGGGCTTGACCCCGGAGCAGTGCGTCGGACGCCACTGCCACGAGCTCGTCCACGGCACCGATCGGCCGCCGCAAGCCTGTCCGCATCTGCTGACCAGCCATGACCACAAGGAGCACACGGCCGCATCGCACGAAGAGCATCTCCAGGGCGATTTTCTCATCAGCACGACGCCCATCTTCGACGCCCATAAGCACATGACCGGGGTCGTGCATGTCATCCGCGACGTCACGGCGCTCAAGACCGTGGAAGAGCAGCTGCGCAAGGTCTCCAAGCTCAAGAGCGACATGGTCGCCTTCATCAGCCACGAATACGGCAATGCCCTGGCCAGCATGACGCTGGCCACCACCCTCTTGCGGGACTCCGGACCCTCCGTCTCCGCCGAACAGAAGGAATTCTCCCTGTCCGTCCTGGAGAAAACGATCGGCAATCTCAAGGTCGCCACGGCCAATTTCCTCAATGTCAACCGCCTGGAAACCGGCTCTCTCATCCTGGACATCCGACCCACGCCCATCCAAGCCGCCCTCTTCGACGAGATCCACATCCTGCAGCCGCTGGCCAAGGCCAAAGGCATGGAGCTGCGCCTTCAAACCGATCTCCCCAAGCCGCCCCCGTCGGTCAACGCCGACCCATCGGCGCTCACCCTCATCCTCAGCAATCTCATCAGCAACGCCATCAAATACACGCCTTCCGGAGGGCGCGTCACCCTGCGCGTCCAGGCGCAGGGCCAGCCTCCCGCCGAGGTCCTCTTCACGGTCGAGGACACAGGCATCGGAATCGCTTCCGAGGAGATCCATAAGGTCCTCGCCGGCGATTACCGGACTCCGGAGGGCAGAAAAACAGCCAAGGGCTTCGGCGTGGGCCTCTCGCTCGTGGGAGCGCTCCTCGAGAAGCACTCCTCGCACCTCGAGGTCGAAAGCACGCCCGGGCGCGGCTCGCGCTTCTCCTTTCGTCTGCCGATCGCCTGACCGCCATGTGCCTCGGGATCCCCGGCAAGATCATCAGCCTCAGCGCCGGACAGGACGCCCTGAGCACCGGCAGGATCGATTTCAACGGCATCGTCAAGGAGGCCTGCCTCGCCTACGTCCCCGAGGCCCAGGTCGGCGACTACGTCATCATCCACGCGGGCTTCGCCATCAGCATCGTGGACGCCGAGGAGGCCCGCCAGGTCTTCCAGTACCTCGAAGAACTCGACGCCGCCGTGGCGCGCCAGACGCCATGAAGTACGTCGACGAGTTCAGGGATGCCCGGGCCGCCGAGCGCTACGCCAAGCTCCTCAAAGCCCTCGTCAAGCGCCCCTGGACCGTCATGGAGGTCTGCGGCGGACAGACCCACGCCATCGTGCGCTTCGGCATCGACCGGATGATCCCGGAGAGACTCTCCTTGGTCCACGGCCCGGGCTGCCCGGTCTGCGTCACCCCCTTGGAGCTCATCGACCGCGCCATCGCCATCAGCCGCCGGCCCGAGGTCGTTTTCTGCTCCTTCGGCGACATGCTCCGCGTGCCTGGCTCAGGCTGGAGCCTAAGCCAGGCGCGCGCCCAGGGAGCGGATGTGCGCGTGGTCTACTCCCCTCTCGACGCGGTGGAGCTCGCCCGCCAGCTGCCGCAGCGCCAAGTCGTCTTCTTTGCCGTGGGTTTTGAGACCACCGCTCCCATGGCCGCCATGGCCGCGCATCAGGCCAAAGCTCTGGGATTGAAGAATTTCTCGCTTTTGGTCGCGCACGTGCTCGTCCCGCCGGCCATGGAAGCCATCCTCTCCTCGCCGAGGAACAAGGTCCAGGGTTTTTTGGCCGCTGGGCATGTCTGCACCGTGGCAGGCTTTGAGGATTACGGACCGCTGGCGCAAAAATACAAGGTGCCCATCGTGGTGACAGGCTTCGAGCCTCTCGACATCCTCCAGGGCCTGGCCATGCTCGTGCGCCAACTCGAAGCCGGACGCTGCGAGGTTCAAAACCAATACGCCCGCTCGGCCAGGGCTGCCGGCAACCGAACAGCCATCGCCCTGGTGCAGGAGGTCTTCGAACCCTGCCGCCGCCCCTGGCGCGGCATCGGCCCGATTGAATCGAGCGGGCTGCGCCTGACAAAAACCTATACGGAACTGGACGCTGAGAGGCGCTTCGATGTGGGAGACATCGCCGCGGTGGAGGCCAAGGACTGCCTGGCCGGGGAAGTCCTCCAGGGCCTGCGCAAGCCCCATGAATGCCCGGCCTTCGGCACGCTGTGCACGCCGCAGAACCCCCTGGGCGCGCCCATGGTATCGTCGGAAGGCGCCTGCGCCGCCTATCACAAATACCACCGTCAGCAAACCCGCGCATGACGGATTTCAAGCTCTCCTGTCCTGTCCCCGCAGCGCCGCAGAAGACCGTCACTTTGGGGCACGGCAGCGGCGGGCTCCTCATGAAGAAGCTCATCCGCGACATCTTCCTGGCCGCCTTCCCGGATCCGGCCCTGCATGACGAGCACGATGGCGCCATCCTGGAGCCCTGCCAGGACAAACTGGCCTTTGCCACGGATTCCTTCGTGATCCGGCCGATCTTCTTTCCCGGAGGAGACATCGGCTCCCTGGCCGTGCACGGCACGGCCAATGACCTGGCCATGTGCGGAGCCCAGCCTCTCTATCTTTCCTGCGGATTCATCCTGGAAGAAGGCTTGGATCTCGAAGAGCTGGAAAAGGCGGCTAGGTCCATGGCCCGCGCCGCCGACGAGATCGGTCTGCGCATCGTCACCGGCGACACCAAGGTGGTCGAGCGCGGCAAGGGAGACAAGATCTACATCAACACCGCGGGAGTGGGCCGGGTGATCACCGAGAATCCCATCCTGCCTTCGCGCGTTCGACCCGGGGACGCGGTCCTTCTCAGCGGCGACGTCGGGGCCCATGGCGCGGCCATCCTCTCGGTCAGAGAGGGCCTCCGGTTCGAAACACAGCTCGTCAGCGACGCGGCGCATCTCTGGCCGCAGGTGCGCGCACTCCTAGAATCAGAGTCGGAGATCCACTGCCTGAGGGATCTGACCCGAGGAGGACTGGCCGCCGCCTTGAACGAGATCGCGGAAAAGTCAGGCTGCGCCGTCGCAGTCGAAGAAGAACTCATCGCGATCATGCCTGAGGTCGAAGGCGCCTGCGAGATGTTCGGCCTTGACCCGCTCTCCTTGGCCTGCGAGGGACGATTCATCGCCTTTGTGGCCAACGGATATCAAGAGAAGGCTTTAGCCGCGCTGAAAGGGGCAGGATGCGCTGCCGCGATCATCGGGAAGGTCCTGGAAAGCCCAGCAGGAGAGGTGCGCTTGAAGACTCATCTGGGGGTGGAACGCATCCTCGACGCGCCCAGCGGCGAGGCCCTGCCGAGGATCTGCTAGGCTCAGGCGGCAGCGATGGCGCTTTCGGGGCAGGCCGACTCGCAAGCCGCGCAGTCGATGCACTTCTCGGCGTCGATCTGATAGCGCGGATCGCCCTTCACAATAGCCTCGGAAGGGCAGGTATCAAAGCAGGTGCCGCAGGCGTTGCATTTTTCACTGATCTTGTATGCCATGGGATCCTCCGACTTCTCTGAAACCATTATACCATTTTTCAGGAAATTGTGATTCCCCTCCAAGCCTGGTATGATATCGCCGAGATGAAAACCGTTCGCAAAGACATCCATCCTCCCGGGAAATCCTCGTTTTCTTCCACCCTGATGCTCTGCGCGGCCTTAGCGCTGGCGACTTTCGCCGCCTACAGCCGCGCGCCAAGCCTCGGCTTCATCGCCATGGACGATGAGCCCTACGTGACGCAGAACCCTGACGTGGCGGCGGGCCTCACCAGCGAGAGCGCGCGCTGGGCCTTCACTGGGACCGCGGCAGGCAACTGGCACCCTTTGACCATGCTCTCGCTCATGCTCGACCATGACCTGAGCGCCTCCAACCCATGCGGCTATCACCTGACCAACGTCCTCTTTCATGTCGCCAACACCCTCCTTCTTTTCATCCTCCTTCAAAGGCTGACAGGCGCGAGAGGATGCGCGGCTTTCGTCGCCGGGCTCTTCGCCATTCACCCCCTGCACGTCGAGTCCGTCGCCTGGATCAGCTCGCGCAAGGATGTTTTATGCGCCTTCTTCTGGCTCTTGAGCCTACTGGCCTATGTCCGCTATGCGCGCACGCCGAACATGAAAAATTATCTTGCCGTCGCCGCAGCCTTTGGATTGAGCCTCATGTCAAAACCAGTGGCCGTGACGCTTCCCATCGCCTTGCTCCTGCTCGATTATTGGCCGCTCGACCGCCGCTCGCTCGGAGCTGGAAGATTGCTCTGCGAAAAGATCCCTCTCTTCGGAATGTCCCTCGCCCTGGGGCTCGCGACCCTATGGGCCCAGGGCTCCGTCGGGGCCATCTCTCAACTGCAGAATCTTTCTTTCAGCGTTCGGCTATCCAACGCTCTCGTGGCCTATGTCTCCTACCTGGGCAAGATGCTCTGGCCCGTGGGGCTGGCCGTGTTCTATCCCCATCCAGGGGCCTCTTTGCCGCATTGGGAAGCTACAGCCGCTGCAATCTTACTGCTCGGCCTGACTTTCATCGCCATAAAAAATTCCAAGGCACGACCCCATCTTCTTTTCGGGTGGCTGTGGTACATCATCACGCTCCTACCCATGGCCGGCCTCATCCAGGTGGGCGGACACGCCATGGCGGACCGATACACCTACATCCCGCTCATCGGCGTCTTCATCGCCCTCGCCTGGGAGATCCGCAAGCTGGCCTCCCCCCTCCTGCTCAAGCCGCTGGCGATCTCTCTGTTAGGCATTTTGGGCATGATGACTTTCATCCAGACCGGCACCTGGGAAAATGATGAGACCGTTTGGCAGCGAGCCATCGCGGTCACGCCGCCCAATGCCGTGGCCCAGTTCAATCTGGCGACCGTCTTGGAGAAGCAAAAACGCCACGGCGAGGCTCTGGAGCATTTCCTCGAGGCCGTGCGCATCGATCCGAGCCAGCCGAAGTCCTACAGCGCCATCGGCCAGATCGAGATCGAACAAGGCCGCCTCGCCTCCGCCGAAGACTGGCTCCGACGCGGGCTTCGAATCGCTCCCAACGACGTGGAAGCCAACGCGAACATGGGCGTGGCGCTGTCGCAGCAGAAGAAATATAGGGAAGCCTTAACTTATTACGAGCGAGCCCTGCAGAGCGGCGAACGGACAGAAGAGGTGCGCCGCCTTTATGACTGGACGAAACGCCAAGCTGCGCTGGAACTCAAAAAGTAGCGTGCAGGCAGAGCAGCGAGACGAAACAGCCTGCCATCATCACCAAACCCAACGGGATCGCCACCACAGCCCATTCCCGGCTGCGGATGTCGAGTTTGGTTGCACTGATGATGTTGGGGATGTTTCCCGGGATGAGCATGCCGCCTGAGATCAGCAAACCCAGGAGCGCATAGGTTATCTTCGTACCACTCATAGAAGGAACCACCTCGGCCGCGGCTAGAGTGGCATTATCTAGGACCGCGGAGAGGGAGTTGAGCCAGAATAGAGCCCAGTCAGGGGCCAGGGCCGTGGCCTGCTCCGCCAGAGGAGCCAGACCAGCTCCCAGAAACACCAGGGACATGACAAAAAGGTAGACCTTCCCGGCTCGGAGGACGATATCCTGAAAGTCTTCCCTCTTGTCTTCCCGAAGCGTCTCCCGGCTCTGGACAGGCCTGCCGACCTTCCAGGCGCCGATCCCGGCGACAAGCGCGATGCCTGGCACGATCCACCAAGCCAGGAGCCGGGCCAAATAGAAAAAATCAGCATAGTGCGGCGGGCCTTGGAGTTTAGACGCCACGATGGTGGAGAGTGGCTCGCCCAGAGGAGTCAAGGCTGCACCCAGTCCGATGGCATAGCAGGCGCAGACAACGAAGCGCAGCTCATAGCGGCGCTCGAGCTTCAAGGCAGTCACGACCTCGGCCAGGATGAGCGCGGCAATGATGGCAGTAATGAAGCTTGAGCTTAATCCCAGGATGAGAATAATGGCGGCCATGGCCAAGGGCAAGCCCAAGGATCGCTCGATCGACAGGACCGCCCGATGGATGCGGGAGCGAGCCATACGAAATAAAACTCCTCCGATCAGGACGGCGGATGCGATTTTGATCGGTTCGATGACAGATTCCCGGACCAGCTGCAAACTCCAACGACCCGAGACCGTGACTGCCAGCGCTCCCACAACGAAGAGGAAGGCTTCCAGTTCCTCCTCCACCTTTTTGACGGAGAACGGTAGGAAAAGCACCAACCCCATGACAACGGCCAGTGCTGCCAAAGAAAAATATCCGATGGACATGGTCTGTTTGCCCAGGAACCCGACAAAAGACTCAGACCTTATGGTCCTGCCAGAGCCAAAGGGCCAGAGCCCCGGTCACCAGGAAGGCCGGAGCGCTCAGCCACAGAGGGACCTCCAGGCCGTTGATCGTGATGGGCCATCGCATCACCAGCCTGAGCAGATGCGCCAGAGAAACCACCGACAGGAACGCTGCCGCGACTTTTATGGAGAGTTTCATGGGTGTATTCTACTTAAGCCTGAACAGACATCGCCAGCGTCGCCTCGAGGTCTTGGGCCGCAGTCGAGACGGGCTTGATGGCGAATTTCTCCACCAGGATCTTGAGCACGCTGGGCGTCACAAAGGCCGGCAGGCTCGGCCCCAGGCGGATATTCTTGATGCCTAAGGAGAGCAGGGTCAGGAGGATGACCACGGCTTTTTGCTCGTACCAGGAGAGGATCATGGACAAGGGCAGGTCATTGACTCCGCACTTAAAGGCCCCGGCCAAGGCTACGGCGATCTTGATCGCCGAGTAGGCGTCGTTGCATTGGCCGCAATCCAAGAGCCTCGGGATACCCCCGATATCTCCGAAGTCGAGCTTGTTGAACCGGTACTTGCCGCAAGCCAAGGTCAGGATCACGCAGTCCTTGGGCACGGCCCGGGCGAAGTCCGTGTAGTAGTTGCGGCCGCTCTTGGCCCCATCGCAGCCTCCGATGAGATAGAAGCGGCGGATCTTGCCGGCCTGGACCGCCTCGATCACCTGAGGCGCCACGCCCAAGACCGCGTTGTGCCCGAAACCGACCAGGATGGTCTTGTCCGGCCCATCCGTCGTGAACCCCGTGGCCGCCAAGGCCGCCTGGATCACGGTCGAGAAGTCCCCTTCCTTAATATGAGTGACGCCCGGCCAAGCCACCAGACCGCTCGTGAATATCCTTCCTTTATAAGACTCCTCAGGCTTCTGGATGCAGTTGGTGGTCATGAGCACGGCGCCGGGAAAGGCGGCAAACTCCCTTTTCTGGTCCTGCCAAGCCCCGCCGTAGTTGCCCACGAGATGCTTGTATTTTTTGAGGCCCGGATAGGCGTGGGCCGGCAGCATCTCACCGTGGGTATAGACATTGATGCCTTTGCCCTCAGTCTGCTTGAGAAGCTGTTCCAAGTCCTTCAGATCATGCCCCGAAACCACGATGGCCTTGCCCTGGATGGGCTCGACGCGCACCGTCGTCGGAACTGGTTGGCCATAGGCGCCGGTGTTGGCCCGATCGAGAAGCTCCATGACCTTGAGATTTATCTCCCCGCAGCGCAGACACCAGGCCAGCAGATCGCCGGCGGTCTTGTTGGACTGCGCCAGATAGTCCAGAGCCTTATGGAAGAAAGCGAAGACCTCCTCGGATTGCTGGCCGAGGATCAAGGCATGGTCCGCGTAAGCCGCCATGCCCTTCAAGCCGTAGGTCAAGAGCTCCTCCAGACCGGTGACGTCCTCACCGCTGGCTTCCTTCCTTTTCAGGATGCCGATGCGAACGGCCTGATTGACCATCCCTGACACATCCGCGGCTGGGGTGAAGACCGCCGGCCCGGAGAACTCCTCAGGGGTCTCCCCCTGGCGGCCGCAGGCTGCCTTATAAAGGGCCTTGGCCTTCTCGCGCAGGCTGACCGCGCGCAGGATGAAACCGCGCACCCGCTCTGGGTCGAAATTGACATTGGTCACTGTGGTGAAGAGAGCCTCAAGGACGAAGCGGTCGATCTCCGCATCCTTGACCCCGAGCCGGCGCGCCCGATGCGCGACCATGGCAAGGCCCTTCGTGGCATAGACCGTCAGATCCTGCAGACTGGCCGTCGTGGCGTCCTTTCCGCACACCCCCGCCACCGTGCATCCCGTTCCCTTGGCCGTCTGCTCGCATTGATAACAGAACATTTACATATTATACCCTTTAAAGATCAGATAATCTTTTTTCGAACTGGCGAGCCACGATCTGATGGACGTCCTGGAGCATGGTCCCCAGCATGCACTTGTCCCAAGCGCAGCGCGGCCGAGACAACAGACAACGGTTCATGGGGAAAGGGCCTTCAAGGGCCTCGAACACGTCTCGAAGACGGATGGCAGAAGGCGCCTTCTGCAGCAGATAACCCCCGCTCGGACCCCGCAAGGCTTTTACCAGGCCGGCCTTGCCCAGACGCTGGAATATCTTGGACAGGTGCGCCGGAGAGACTTTCAGCAGCTCGGCCGCCTCCTGCGTGGTGACGGGCTGGCCGTCGCTTTTGGAGAGGCACATGACCGCGTGAAGGCCGAGTACGGCTCCCTGCGACATATTCAAGATCTTCATTGTGGTATTATAGTACTATTATGCTATCATTGATAGCAGTCATGCTCTTGAATATCTGAAAGGGGGATACGTGATGACAGTCAAAAATCTGAGGCGGGCGGCAATATTGAGTTTCTTCATCGCTTTGGGAGGACTGCTGGCGGGCGGCGCGCATATGGCGAACCGAGTGCCGCCGTATCCGGGCCAGGTGCTTGCCGCTTCGGGGCAAGCCCTGTTCGCCAAAGCTGACATCATGGTCGGCCAGGGCGTATTCCAGCGCTACGGCCTGATGGACCACGGCAGCGTCTGGGGACACGGCTCACAGCGCGGACCGGAGTTCTCCGCCGCAACCTTGCACATCATCGTCGAATCGGTCCGGGGACAGGTCGCGACGCAGACCTACGCGAAGTCCTACGCGGAGCTCGCCGAGGACCAGCGCGACGCGGTGGACATGAAGACGCGGCGCATCATCCGAGAGAACCGCTATGACGCCGACAAGGACACCCTCGCCTTGTCCGCGGAGCAGAACGCTGCTTTGACGGACGTATGCAGCCACTGGGAGGATACCTTCGCCAACGGCGCTCAGCGCTACGGCATCCTGCCTGGCGCCGTGCCCACAGCGGAGGAGCGCCTGCAGCTTGGCCGCTTCTTCTTTTGGACCGCCTGGGCCGCTTCCACCAACCGCCCTGGCAAGGATTACTCCTACACGAACAATTGGCCGGCCGACCGCGCTGCGGGCAACGTGCCCACCGCGGAGGTCTACCTCTGGAGCCTGGGCGGCATATTGTCCTTGTTCCTGGTCCTTGGCCTATTCATCTTTTTCATCCACCACTACCACATCTGGTACGGCGATCCCGCGGGGCCAGCCCTGGCTGAGAAACTCATCCGCACGCCTCTGACCGGCAGTCAGGTGGCGGCGGCCAAGTTCTTTTTGGTGGTCATCTCGTTGCTGCTTCTGCAGACCACCTTCGGCGGACTCTTGGCCCACTACACCGTGCATCCAGGAACGTTCTATCTGCCGGTCGTCGGCAAGCTCATCCCCTATAGCGTGGCCAAATCCTGGCACTTGCAGCTGGCTATCTTTTGGATCGCCACGACCTGGATCGCCTCAGCCATCTACCTAGCTCCCATCGTTGGCGGCCGCGAACCGAAGAACCAGCGCCTGCTCGTCCACGGCCTCTTCGCCGCCGTGGTCCTGGTCGCCGTGGGCAGCCTGACCGGAGAGCTCTTGGGCATCAAGGGCCTGCTCGGGAACCTCTGGTTCTGGTTCGGGCATCAAGGCTGGGAATACTTGGAACTGGGCCGGGTCTGGCAGATCCTGCTCTTCGGCGGCCTCATCGCCTGGCTGCTCATCGTGTACCGGGCCGTGGGCCGGCATGTGATCAACCGCGAGAACAGCGAATACAGCTCCCTGGTCGGCTTTTACGTGTTCAGCGCCGTTCTGGTGGTGGCCTTCTTCGGGTTCGGGCTTTTCTACGGCAAGGGAACCCACCTCAGCATCGCCGACTATTGGCGTTGGTTCGTGGTGCACATCTGGGTGGAGAGCATATTCGAGTTCTTCGGGGTGGGCGTCATCTCGCTGCTCTTGGTGAGCATGGGGTTGGCCTCAGCCCGCTCCGCCCTGATGGTCGGGTACTTCACCGCCGCCCTGGTGTTCCTCACCGGCATCCTGGGCACCGCGCACCATTATTACTGGTACGGCGGCCCATCCTTGTGGCTGGCCCTGGGCTCGGTGTTCTCATCTTTGGAGCCGGTGCCTCTCTTCGGCCTGGTCGTGAGGGGCATGATGGAGTTCCGCGCGGTCCGCAGGCACGGGGAGAGCTTCCCCTACCGCTGGCCCATGTACTTCCTGGTGGCGTCGTCCTTCTGGAACTTCCTGGGCGCCGGAGTGTTCGGGTTCCTCATCAACCTGCCCATCGTCAACTACTTCGAGCACGGCACCTACCTGACCATGAACCACGCGCATACCGCTCTCTTCGGGGTCTACGGCCAGCTCTCCATCGGGCTGCTGCTGTTCTCCTGGCGCGGCATGGTCAAGGACTCGGTCTGGAACGACAAGCTCCTGAAGGTCTCCTTCTGGGGGATGAACGGCGGGCTCATGGCCATGGCACTGGGAACACTCTTCCCAGTGGGCATCGCACAGGCCTGGACAAGCTACACGCAGGGCCTCTGGGCCGCGCGGGATGCTTCCTTCTTCGAACGCGGCGGGGTTCAGCTGCTAGGCAACCTGCGCATCATACCGGATACCATCATCATCGTTCTGGGAGTCCTGCCCCTGGCATACTTCCTGTTCACGACCTACCCGCACCTCAAGGCCGCTGCCATTCAGGATGGGGAGTCGGTCTGGGACCGACTGGGCATCAAACTCTAAGGAAGCTACAGCAGCACGCGCAGCGTCGGAGGGTGTCATGAGCGAGCTCACAGATGACGCACGAAGGAAACGAGTTTTGCTCAAGCACATGATCCTCCAGCTCCACAAAGGCGAGGCCCCCGAGGCAGTGCGCGTCCAACTCGCGCGCCTGTTGGGCGAGGTGCCTTACGAGCTCGTGGTGCAGGTGGAGCAGGAACTGCTGGCCGATGGCATGCCCGTCACCGAGATCCAGAAGCTCTGCGACGTGCATAGCCAGGCGCTCAAAGGCCTGGTCAAGAAGAGCCCGGCTCCGCAGCCTCCCCCGGGGCACCCGGTCTCCGTTTTCCTCTCCGAGAACCGGGCTATCGAGCGGGAAACCTCCGCGGCCAAGAGCCTGCTTGCGGCCCTCGCCTCGCAGCCTGAGACGGCTGCGGCAAGGGACTTCGCCTCAGCTCTTAAAGCCCGCCTGGACGCAGTGGCGGAGGTGGACAAACATTATCGGCGCAAAGAGTATCTTCTTTTTCCCTTCTTGGAGAGGCACGGCATCCAAGGTCCCTCGAAGGTGATGTGGGGCAAGCACGATGAGGCTCGCGCCCTTCTCCGGGCAGCCCGCGAAGCCCTCGCGGCCGCGGCGGACTCGGATAGCGGCGGCTTCCAAGCCGCGGCCAAGCTCGCCGTCGAGCCGGCCTTGGCCGCTGTCGAGGAAATGATCTATAAAGAAGAGAACATCCTGTTCCCCATGAGCCTCGACAGCCTCACTGAAATGGAGTGGGCAGAGGTCGACCGCCAAAGCCCGGAGGTCGGCTATTGCTTGATCCCTCCCGAACCGGGGTCCGCGGTCCGCGGTCCGGCAGCTGGTCCAAAAAAGATGGCCGCGCCAACCGGCGCGCTGCTTATGCCCAGCGGCAGCCTCTCGCTCGAAGAGCTCACCGCCATCCTCCACACACTCCCATTCGATCTGACCTTTGTGGACAAAGACGACACCGTGCGCTACTTTACTCAGGGCGCGGATAGGATATTCGACCGCAACGAAGCCATTCTGGGGCGCCAGGTCCAAAACTGCCATCCGCCCGCCTCCGTCCACGTCGTCGAGAAAATACTGGACGACTTCAAGGCTGGACGCGAATCTCGCGCCTCGTTTTGGATCAATTTCAAAGGAAAATTCATTCACATCGAGTATTTGGCGGTGCGCGGCAAAGACGGGGGCTACCTAGGCGTGCTGGAGGTCACTCGGGATATAACGGCTCTGCGCCGACTTGAAGGCGAGCAGCGCCTGCTCAGCTACGGGAGGAAGAATCCCTGAGCGCGCAGCCTCCCATATCCATCACCCCGGAGACGCGGCTGGCCGAGCTTTTGGAGGCCTATCCAGAGCTTGAGGAAACGCTCATGGCACTTTCCCCGCATTTCCAGAAACTTCGCAACCCCATCCTTCGTAAAACCATCGCGAAAGTGGCCACCCTGCGCCAAGTGGCCGATGCGGGAGGAATCGGGCTGGCGCATCTCATCAACACACTACGCCGGGCCACGGGTCTGCCGGACGCGGACGTGGCTGAGGCTGGCGGCGCAGCGAACCCTCCGGCCTGGCTCGATAGGGCCAGAATCGCACGGAGGTTCGACGCTCGACCCCTGATTGAGAAAGGAGAGCGGCCCATGGATGCCGTGCTTTTGGAAATGGAGGCACTTCCATCCGGCATGCTGCTTGAAGTGACGACCCCGTTCCCTCCGGCCCCCCTGGTGGACTTGGCGGTCAAAAAAGGCTTTTCCGCATGGGTCTGCGCTGAATCTCCACAAGTCGTGAAGACATACTTCCGAAAACTCCCTTAATTCAAAAGACCATAATTTGCTACGCTCATCTCATGAAAATAGCGACCATCGTCACCAGCCGCGGCAACATCGTGATCAAGCTCTTCGACAAGGAATGCCCCAAGACCATCGAAAATTTCGAGAAGCTGGCCAATAAGAAGTTCTACGACGGCCAGAAGTGGCATCGGGTGATCGAGGATTTCATGATCCAGGGCGGCGACCCCTTGAGCCGCGCGGGCGGGCCGCGCGTGGGCACGGGCGGTCCGGGCTATGCCACGGACTGCGAGATCCGGCCGGGCTTGAAACACACGAAGGGCGCTTTGTCCATGGCGCACGCGGGGAGCTGCGAGCACGACCGGGCCTCGGGTGAAAAACTCTCCGGCCATTGCTCCAACGGCTCGCAGTTCTTCATCACGCATGTGCCCACGCCGCATTTGGACGGCGTGCATACGGTCTTCGGCCAGGTGACCTCCGGCCAAGACGTCGTGGACGCGATCCGCCAGAACGACGAGATCACCAGCATCCGGGTCGCTGGATAACCCCCCTCAAAAAACAGCATAGGTCGAAAGTCCCACGCGGAGTGGGTCTAAAGACTTCTATTTTTCTGCCCTAAAGACCCATATCGGCCGAGCGCGGCTCTGCTAGAATCCTGTAGGCAAGGTGGGAAGCATCCCACGAACAAGGAGATCGACTCGGATGAAACAGAATAGATTGATTTTTTCTGTCGGCGCGCTGATGCTGTCGGCAGCTATTTTCTCAAGCGGCACCTGGGCCTTTGAGGGTGATGGTGTGCTCCTTGACCTTCAGGGCGGGTCTATCGCTGGGTGGAATGTCCCCGTAAAACCCACCGCGGGAACCCAAGACGGCAGCGCTTCGCCTCAAGCGGGCGGGATGGTTGAGGGGCATTTTAAGGGAAGTTGGGACGACTTCGCCACATTCGTCGGAGGCGTTGGCGGCAGGTTCGTAGGCGCAGCGGGAGGTGTTGGCCAGACGTACTCGGCGGATGCGGAATTCGGCTTAGCCGGACGCGGTCATAACCGCGGCTACGTCGCGCTCAAGGCGGCCATTGACTCCATGAAGACCGGCTCAGGCCAGAACAACTTGGACTTATTGAAAGGACAGGGAGAAAAGGGCTTCACTGGCGTTCTGCTGGGCTTGGCCGCAGGCAAGCAGCTAGGCGATGAGACAGATAAAAATCTCGTTTATGTGGAGGCCATCGGCGGTGCCGGCATCACCCACCTTCAAAAAGGCTGCGATGTCGGCGTTGATGGGAATTGTTCTTACTCTTCTGGAGGGAGAAACTGGATATGTACCCAGGTGACCGGCGGCCAATACTGCCGATGGGAGTCGTACGGCCCCAGCCTCCAAACACACTCCACTTCAGCGACAACACCGGCCGTCGGGATCGAGGTGCTGGGCCGGTTCGGTGAACCGAACAAACGATTCAGCACGACAGTGAACGGCCGCATTGTTGTCTACGGAAATCAAGCGATTTCCGGACAAGGAGCAATATCCGTCAACGTCCTACCGTTGGCAAGGGCGGTTGTCATCGCCACCTATTACAGCTCTGGGAAGGTCCTAGGGCCCGCCCCCAGCAACAGCATGAATGCCGACCATAATGCCAAGATAATCACGGGCATGACCGTGGGGTTTGGCTATAACGGCAAGTACTAGTAGGACCTAGCCCTCGTGACATCCGAGTCACAGGATAGTCCTCACCCTGTGCGCCGAAACTTGCTTTGGGCCGCGGCCCTACTCCTGACTGCCAGCGATGCCCGCGCGTTGGGGAAGACGAGCCTCGATCTGGAGCTCGACCCCTACTACACCCCGCTGTCCTTGACTGTGCCCTTCGTGGCTGGAGCCGATGAGAACGACGTGGAAAAACCCGAGCTCAACACCTACCGCGACATGCTCGCCCACGCCCTGGTCCCGCGCTTCATGGTGCTGGAGGCCAGCGTCAACCCCATGCCATTGGCAGGGGTCCTCATCCGCCAGAATGAACCCTCCTTCTATGACCACGCCCAGACCTCCCCCAGCGCGAATATCGTCGAGGCCCTGACCGCCGGCTTCGAAGAGCCGTGGGCTTTCACCGCGTTCTTCGGCAAGGTGATCGACTATTCCGAGGGCCGCAAAGTCCGGGGGCACCGCGAGCGCGGCTATGTGGGGTATCTGGCCAGCTGCGGGGACTACCACATCCTCTCCAATCGCCTCATCCCGGACCACTGGATCGAGGTTGAGGCCAAGATCAAGGGCGATCAGGAAACGAAAAACCGCCGCCTGAAATGGAGCTACCGCTTCGGGGCCAAGCTCCACGACAACAGCAACATCCTCGACACCTATTACATCGGCTTGCGCCGCGATCGGACCGACTTCAAGAGCACGCGCTGGTCATGGCTGCTTTCAAGCGCCTTCGAATACCGCATCGACCTCGACCAACACGACCTCCACGCCGTGGGCCACACCTTCCTCATGGAGAAAAACTGGCCTCTGACCTGGCACAAGGCCATCCTGAGCGTGGGCTTCGGTTATCTTTGGAACAGCAGGGACAAGTATTCAGGCAACCTGGAAACCTACCGCATCCCTTCCAGCGGCCAGCTCATCTTCCGGCCTAATCTTAAATTTTAATAGGCCCTGGTATCGCAAAACGCGATAGCATCCCACCATCACACAGGGAATTGGAGGTCATAATTTATGACCTCCAATTCCGCATCATGCGGGAACTAAATGAGGGGGTCAATCGTATATAGTCAGGGGGATTCAAATGAAAGAACTCATTAAAATCGACTTCATAGAGCGCCGCATCTCCATCATCCGAGGACAAAAAGTCATGTTGGATCGGGACCTCGCCGATCTCTATGGCGTTTCAACCGCTCGCCTCAACGAACAAATCAAACGCAATAAATCCAGGTTCCCGGATGATTTCATGTTTCAACTGAACCGGGCAGAGTTCAAGAACTTGATGTCGCAATTTGCGACATCAAGTGCACGACATGGCGGGTACAGAAAATTGCCTTATGCCTTCACCGAGCACGGCGCTGTTGCCGCGGCCTTCGTTCTTAATAGCCCGGTCGCCGTTACGGCCAGCATTCAGATCGTCCGCGTGTTCAACCGTCTGCGCCAGCTGGTAAACACCCATAAAGATCTAGCTCTGGCGCTCGCAAAACTCGAGAAAATTGAGCACCAAGTAACCGGCCATGACGAACAGATACAGTCCCTCTTCGATACCATCCGAGAAATCCTAACCCAACCTGAAGATCCACCCAAGCAAATAGGCTTCAGGGTACCAGATGAAACTGGACAAGGATAAGCAAAGAAACAATTCAAGACTTCTTGGCGGTTCGGCGGGGCTTCTTCACAGCCGGCTCTTCCACTTCCAGATCGATTGCTTCCACGCCGCGCCCCCCCTCCACGCGGCAGACCTTGTCGCAGGAAGGACACTCGGCGATGGGCATGTCCGAATGATGATCCACGCCCCCAGCCGGACCTTCGTGACCGCACGAACACTTGATCGCGGCCGGCACGACAGTCAAAACCAGATATGCGCCCTCCAAAGGCGTGCCTTGGGACTCGACGCCGAACATCTGGCGGAAGGATTCCTGGCCGTGAAGCTCCAGCGCGCCGATCTTGAAGCTGATCTTTTTGACCGCGCCGCGAGACTTGATCTTCTGCTCGGAAAGCTGGTCGCAGACCGTAGAGACGATCTGCTTGATGATCCCTAGTTCGTGCATGGCGAATGCCCCCACGCAGCCAGGATGCGTCGGGCCTCGGCCACGAGATCCGGGAGGGCCTTTTGAGCCTCCGGAGTCAGACTCTCCCTGAAGATCGTCGGATCCTGGACCTCCATGGCCACCACCCGAAGCTGGCGAGGAAATCCCATGCCCAGCTGCTCAGCTAATTCTAGAATATGCGGCAGGCCGGCCGCATGCTGATTGGGAGCCACGCAGCGCCTGAAATCCTCGCGATCCCAAGAGAGGATCGTCCCTGCAGGACACTTTCCCGTAGCCACAGCGTCCAGGATGACGGCCCTCTCGCAGCCTTCCAGATGGTCGAGCAGAGCCAGGCCGGATTCGCCGGATTCAACGACCTCGACCTCGGGGCCGAACTCAGAGCGCAGCCGACGGGCCGCATGGAAACCCACGGCATCATCGCCCAAGATCTCGTTGCCCAACGCCAGAACGACCGTGCGGGATTTTATCGGCGTATCTCCCGGATGACCCCGCCTTGGAGATCGCGCAAGGTCACCACCAAGGGCATCTCGCCCGGCAGCGTGTGCGTGGCGCAGCCGAAGCACGGATCATAAGCCCGAAAGGCCATCTCGACTTGATTGAGCAATCCATCGTTCACTTGGCCGCCCTTGATCAAACCCTTGGCCGCCTTGTCCACACTCATGGCGATGCGGGCCGAGTTGTTCAAAGTCGCCACGATCAGGTTCGCCTTGCGGATGAGACCCTTCTCATCAGTTTCGTAATGATGGATCAAGGTCCCCCTCGGCGCTTCCACGGCGCCGAAACCCTTGGTCGGGGTCTTGGTCGGGATGGTGCGGAATTCCTTCGAGGTGATCTTCGGGTCATGGACCAGCTCGACGATCCGCTCCGCCGCCTGGATCATCTCCACCACGCGGGCATAATGATTGGCCAATGTGTGATGGACGGGTTTTCCGCCCAGGACCTTGAAATATTCTTCATAAGCCTTCTGGGCCTCAGGCGTCGCCATGCCTTCGGCCGCGTTCAAGCGGGCCATGGGTGCCACGGCATAGACCCCGCTCGTCCCCCCCTCCACAAAACCCTTCCAGCCCACCTGTTTGAGGAACGGGAACTTGATGTAGCTCCAAGGCTCCACATGCTCTGAGATGTGCTCCAGATACTTCCGGATCGGGAATCGGGCATACTCCTTGCCCTCGGGAGTCACGACCCGCACATCCCCGTCATAGAAGTTCACCTTGTTGTTCTTATCCACCAGACCCATGTAGTAGGTCTTGTGGGTGAAGGCATCTGAGGTGATGAGCTTCACGTAGGAATCGTTCTTTAGGACGATGTCTTTGAAGACCTGCAGCGTGAACTTGGCGAATTCCAGCCCGTCCCTGGCGATCTCCTGGAATTCCTTGATCTGGTCCGGAGAGATTCCCTTGGCCACGCCGCCCGGCAGGCCCAGGACCGGATGGATCACCTTGCCGCCCGCGTAGTTGATGATGCTGCGCAGGCGCCGGCGCGTGGAGATGACCTTCTTGCCCACTTCAAGGCCCACCTTGCCGATGACGCCCACCACATTGCGCAGTTCCTTGGGCGCGTCCGGGCCCACAATAAAATCCGGCCCTCCCAGGATGTACACGTGCAGGGCATGGTCCTCGAGCATGAAGGTGTTGTAGACCAACTCGCGGATCATGCGCCCGACGGGGTGGCACTCCACCTGGTAGAGATCGTCCAAAGCCTTGGCAGCGGCCATGTGGTGCGCCGTGGGACAGACCCCGCAGATCCGTGAAGTGATCTGCGGCATGTCCTCGGACGGACGGCCCTGGCTGAACACCTCGAAGCCCCGCAGTTCCGGGATCTGGAGGTAGGCCCGGTCCACATTGCCCTGGTCGTTCAGGAAGATCTCGATCTTCCCATGGCCTTCGAGTCGGGTGATGGGGTCGATCGAGACCCGTCGGCGGCGCATATAATCCGCATTGGCCTGGCCTTGCGCCTGGTCCCAGACTTTTTGAGCTGTTTTTTCCATGATGGGCTCCTAATTCAGCTTGCGCCGCAAGAGGCACTTGGAGAGGCCGTAACGGTAGAAGGTCCCGATGGGGTCCGGGATGCCGTCCAAGACCGAGTCGATCTCCTTTTCTTCTTTGGACACGATGTTGGAGAAGACCGAGGAGACGAACTTGGCCCCCTGGTCCTTGACCCGAGAGGTCGGTCCGAAGCAGCCGGTGCAGGCCATGTTTCCCGCGGGGCAGAGCGCCTCGCAGCCGCCGCGGGTCGCCGGGCCCATGCAGATTAGGCCCTGAGCCAAGAGGCACTTTTCAGGATCGATCTGGACCTGATGCGGCCGTTTGAACTCGGTCAAAGCCAGGTCGGCCGGCTTAGAATCCTTGCGGGGGCACTCCTCGCAGAGCGCCACATCCGGCGAAAGTACCGCCCCGCGGGTGGGAAGCTTGCCGGAGAGCAAAGCTCCGACCGCGGCCATGATGATCTTCGGGGTCGGCGGACAGCCGGGCAGGTAATAGTCCACGTCGATGACCTGGTCCAAAGAACGGACCATGGCGCGCAACTCAGGCAGGGTCAGGGTGCGGCCCTCATCCTGGCTCTCAAGCTGCGGTCTGGTTTTCTTGGGATTATCGATGCCAGGGGCATCTTCATAAACGAACTTGAGGATATCCTCCTTCTTGAACTGATTGGCCAAAGCCGGGATGCCGCCGGAGTTGGCGCAGGCGCCGAAAGAGACCACGACCTGGGACTTGCGGCGCAGAAGGCGCACCCACTCCTCCTGCTCGGAGGTGCGGATCGCACCGTTGATGAAGGCGGCCACGATGGATTTGTCCGACCGGGCTTCCACGTCGGTCTTCTTGAAGTCCATGGCCACGGGCCAGAGAACGATGTCCACGGCCTCCACGACCTTGAGGATGTCCTCGGCCAGGTCCACGACCGCCTCCTCGCAGCCTCCGCAGGACGCGCACCAGTAAAAAGCGACCTTGGGTTTATCGGGCATGGACCATCTCCTTGTCCCATTCCTTGAATCTATCGGGCATGTTCAATGGACCCAGGGCGCGCACCTTGGCCGTCATGTCATTGACCACGGCCTTGACCTTGTCGCCCTCAGCTCCGGAGATCCACTCCAGGCGGAAGCGGCCGTCATGGATGCCCATGTCCTTGAGCATGCGGGCCAACATGCGCATACGGCGAAGGGTCTTGTAGTTGCCCTCCGCATAGTGGCAGTCGCCGGGATGGCAGCCGCCCAGCAGGACCCCGTCAGCCCCGCGCGCAAAGGCGTCCAAGACGAACTGAGGGTCCACCCGGCCCGAGCACATGACCCTGATCACGCGGACATTGGGGGCGTATTTCAGGCGCGAGACGCCGGCCAGGTCCGCGGCCGTGTACGTGCACCAGTTGCAGAAGAACGCCACGATCTTAGGCTCGGCGGGCATGGGCCCGCCGTGCCTGGAGGGAAGACTTTCTCCTTTCCCGGAAGGCACGGACTCTGAATTCTTATTCATTTCGCCATGACCCCCTCGATCTCGCTGAAGATCTCATCGTCATCGAACAGATTCTGCCTGATCGAGCCTGACGGGCAGGCCGCGACACAGACCCCGCAGCCCTTGCAGAGCACCTCGTTGATCATGGCCTTCTTCTTCTCCCCATCGAAGGAGATGGCGGTGTAGGGACACAGCGGCACGCAGGATTTGCAGCCGCTGCACTCCTCCTCCACCACGTACGAGGTGTTGGGCTCGAGCTCCACATGGCCTGAATCGATGAGGACCAGAGCCTCGGCCGCCGCGGCCCCGGCCTGGGCCACGGTGTCCGGGATGTCCTTGGGCGCCTGGCAAGCGCCCGCGATGAAGATGCCGTCCGTGAAGGTATTGACCGGGGCGAGCTTGGGATGACGCTCCTGAAAGAAGCCCTCGCTGCCGCAGCCGATGTTGAAGCAACGGCGGACCGCCTGGGCGTCCGCCTGGGGCTCGAGGCCCGTGGAGAGGACCACCATGTCGACCGGGATGCGGCGCACGAAGCCGGCCAAGGTGTCTTCCACGCGCAGGACGAGTCGGCCCTCCTCTTCAGGAGTCATGGCCCAGTCCGTGACCTCGGCCACGCGGCCGCGCACGAAATGGACGCCCTCGGCAAGGAGCTTGTCGTAGAATTCCTCATAAGCCTTGCCTGGCGCGCGCATGTCGATGTAGAAGTTGTAGACCTCGGCGCCGGAATGCTCCTGGATGAGGTGCGCGAGCTTCAAGGAGTACATGCAGCAGACCCGCGAGCACCACTTGTTCGTCTTCTCGTCGCGCGAGCCCACGCAGTGGATGATCCCCACGGCCCGAGGGTGCTTCCCATCTCTGCCAACAACCTCACCGGCCGTAGGGCCCGAGGCGTTGACCAGCCGCTCGATCTCGAGCGCCGTGAAGACGCCGGGGTAGCGGCCGTAGCCGTAATGCGGCTCGCGCTTGGCGTCGAAAGTCTTAAAGCCCGTGGCCAGCACGATGGCGCCGACCTGGAGCTCCCGCATCTCCTCCTTCTGAGCAAAGTCGATGGCCTCGCGGTCGCATGACTCAACACAGGTCTTCTTGCACTTGCCGGTCTTGAACTGGATGCAGGTCTGCGGATCGATCAGCACGACCTTGGGAGTGGCCTGTGGGAAGTCGATGTAGATGGGCTTGCGCTTGCCCAGGCCCTGGTTGAACTTGTCGGAGAACTTCGGTTCCTTGAACACGCAGGCGTCGATGCACTCCATGCATCCGACGCAGAGGTCTTCCTTGATATAGCGCGGCTTTCGCTTGACCGTGACCTTGTAGTTGCCGACATATCCTTCCACCTGGACCACCTCGGAATAGGTCCAGAGCGTGATGTTTGGATGCGACTTGACCGCCGACATCTTAGGCGTGAGGATGCAGGCCGCGCAGTCCAAAGTCGGGAAGGTCTTGTCGAACATCGCCATGTGTCCGCCGATGGTGGCCTCGCGCTCGACCAAGGTCACCTTCTTGCCCGCGTTGGCCAGGGTCAGGGCCGCGTGGATGCCGGCGATCCCTCCCCCCACCACAAGCACCTCAGGGCTGACCGGAACCTGCCGCTTTTCGAGCGCCTTGTGAAAGTGCACCCGATAGACCGCGGCGCGGGCCAGATCCTTGGTTTTTTCCGTCGCGGATCTCCTATCCGTGTGTACCCAGGCGGCGTGCTCGCGGATGTTGACCATCTGGAAATAGAAAGCATTGAGACCGCCCTTGACCGCGGCCTTGCGGAAGGTCTCCTCATGCAGGTTCGGCGAGCAGGCGGCCACGACAAGGCGTTCGAGCTTGTGCTCGCGGATGTCCTGGGCGATCATCTCCTGGCCCGGATCCGAGCACATATATTTGTAATCGCGCGATACTTTCACGCCAGGGAGCGCGGCGATGTATTGCTGGACCTCAGCCACGTCGATCATGCTGGCGATGTTGGAGCCGCAATGGCAGATGTAGAAACCGATGCGGGGCCGACCGTTCTTCTCTTGGGGATGTTCCATGGCTTACCTCCCGGCCAGGACGGCTTGGGCGGGGATGATCCCGCGCGTGAGACCCAGCTCTGAAGCGGAGATCCCCATAGCCAACCCCAGGATCTGGGTGAAATAGACGATGGGCAGATCGACCCGCTCATACTTCTTGGCGATCTGTCCCTGGGTGCCGTCCAGATTGAACTGGCAGAGCGGACAGACCGTGACGATCGCCTCGGCTCCGCGCTTCTTGGCTTCCTTAATGAGGATGTAGGCCAGCCGCAGCCCCACTTCGGGGAGCGTCCCCGTGAGGCTGCCGCCGCAGCAGCGGGTCTTCAAGGGATAACTCACGCATTCGGCGCCCGCAGCCTTGAGAAGTTTCTCCATGGTCATGGGATCGTCCTGATCGTCGAAAGTCGCATAGGGCCGCACGATCTGGCAGCCGTAATAGGTCGCGAACCGATGTCCCTTCATCGGGTTCTTGATCAGCGCGGCGATCTTGTCCAAGCCCACGTCATTGACCAGAACATCGAGAGGATGCCGGACCCTGACCGTTCCCTTGTAGTCCAACCCGCCGGCTTTCAGAGCCTTGACCACCTTGCGATGAAGCTCGGGGTGCTCGGCGAGTCCTTTCTGGGTCTTATTGAGGACCAGGTAGCAGGCGCTGCAAGGCGCGATCACATCGAGGTCCTCGCGCTCGGCCAATGCCAGGTTGCGGCCGGCCAGGGCATAAGACTTGGTCTCGTCCACGGACATGTAGGCCGTGGCGCCGCAGCAGTTCCAATCGTCGATCTCCTGGAGTTCGACGCCCAAGGCCCCGAACACCGCCAGCAGGGATTCTTCATAGGCTCTGCCCGTGCCCTTCAAAGAACAGCCCGGAAAATAGAGATATCTCATCGGGACGCCTCCTTCTTCTCCTCGGCATCCAGAGCATCGAGGACCTGGCGCAGCTCGGCGCGGCGCTGGATGCGCTCCGGAAGGAACGACATGCGGCCGGTCCGCAGCAGGTCCATGCCCAGGCCGGTCATGCTCAGGAACTTGAACCAGCTGGTGCGCAAGAAGAGGTCGATGACGAGCAGGGTCTCGCTCACGCGGCCGAAGAGGAAGATCATGCGCCCGAACTCGCGCGCCAGCACCGGGATGGGGAAGCGCCGCGGATAGACGCCATCCTGGATGGCCCGGCGCTTCAAGGCGTACATGATGTCCGTCACCTGGATCTTCTTGGGGCACTCCACCCGGCAGGCATAGCAGCTGGCGCACAGCCAGATCGTAAACGAGCTTAAGACCTCCTGCTTGAAGCCCTCCCGAGCCAGGTTGATGAGACGGCGCGGGGTGTAGTCCATATACAAGGATAACGGACAGGTGGCGCTGCAGATCCCGCACTGGATGCAGTGCCGCAGGTTGTCTCCGCCGCTCTGGTCCATCACCCATCGGGCGAAATCCCTGTCGCGCTCCGCCTCGTATTTGATCGTCTGTTCCAGGGCCATGGAAGGATCCTCCTCAGCGTCGCGTCCATCATATCATGCGCTCACCTGCGGCCGTTAACGATTTCTCCTTATGCCTCTATAAGGCTTTCTAATAGTTTTAGTATACTGTCCTGCATGCATCTGGAAAGCCTGCGCATCTTCCGTGATCTCATCGAGACCGGGACATTCTCCAAAGCGGCGCAGCTCAATTATCTCACCCAGTCCGCGGTCAGCCAGCAGCTCAAGAACCTCGAGAGGTCCCTCGGCCGTCCGCTCCTGGACCGGACCAGCCGGCATCTGAAGCTCACCCCCGCCGGAAAGATCTTCTTCCGCACGGCCAAACGCCTGGTGGCCGACTACGAGAAGATGACCGCCCGCATGCGATCCATCGCGCCCGACTCCGCGCAGAAGCTGCGCATCGCGGCCATCTACAGCGTGGGCCCCTATGTCCTGCAGCGCTACCTGCGGGATTTCCTCAAGAGCCATCCCGAGGTCAAGGTGGAGGTCGACTACCAGAAGGCCAGCCGCATCTGCGACGACATCCTGCGCGGACACTGCGACCTGAGCATCATGGCCTATCCCGTCAAGCGCCGGAATCTGGAGATCATCTCCCTCGGCGATGAAGAGCTCGTCCTCATCCTGCCCCGCAGCCATCCCCTGGCCCGCCGGGCGGAGCTGAATCTGAGCGATCTCTCGGGAGTCGACTTCATCGCCTTCGACCGCGGCACGCCCACGCGCAAGGCCATCGACCGGATCCTTCGCAAAAAAGGCGCGCACCCCAAGCTCCGCCTGGAGCTCGACAACATCGAGACCATCAAAAGCGCGGTCTCCAGCGGCATGGGCGTCTCCATCGTCCCTGAACCGACCGTGGCCGACGACCATCGCCTCTGCCTGCGCCGCTTCGCCGACCAGAAGCTGTCCCGGCCCCTGGGAGTCCTGGTGCGCAAGGCGCACCGCAACGACAAAGCCACGAACGCCTTCCTGCGCCACCTCATAAAAATATTGTAATCTGATTAAGGATCATTGCGACCGCATGGGATACAAAAGAACCCCCACATCTCCCCTGTCCTGTCCCTTCCAGCCGGCCGAGCATTGCCGCGACTGCGACTGCCGCAAGCGCTGCTTCTTCAACTTTCTGTCGCCCGAATCCATGAAACACTTCCGGACCCAACGCCAAATGCGACGCTACAAGACCCATCAGTTCATCTTTCAGGAGGGCGAGACGCCCCAAGGCATCTTCATCCTCTGCGTCGGCGACGTCAAGATCACCAAATCCGACCAGCGCGGACGCGAACTGACGCTCATGTATCACTCCTGCGGCGACCTGGTGGGCGAGGCTCCTTTCCTGGGCATACAGTCCTATTGCGCCTCGGCGGAAACCATGCGCGAATCCGTGGTCTGCTTCCTGCCGCGCGAACTCGTGGACTACCTAGCCTCCCATGAGCCGGAGCTTCCCAAACGGCTCCTGCGCCGGGTCAGCCGCTACATGTGCCAGAGCATGGACCGGGTCTTTAGTTTCGCCTTTCGCTCGGCCGAAGCCCGGTTGGCGAACTTCCTCATCTCGCTGCGCACCCCGCCCGCGCCGGCGGCCGCCCTGCCTTGCCATGGCCATTTCCATTACAGCCGTCGGGACATCGCGGAGAATCTCGGACTCTCTCCGGAGACCGTGATCCGCACCCTCTCCTCTTTCCAGAACCGGGGCCTCATCCGTCTCACGGGAAAGGCCATCGAAGTCCGCAACCGGACCGCCCTCGAAAACATCTCCCTCGAACAGTCTCCCCAATGAGGACCCCGGCGCGGTTCTGCTCCGCCGTGGCCTGGATGCTCTGGGCCGCGACCACGGCATGGGCCGGAGATGACGCGTCCTGCCTGGCCTGCCATGCCGATCGCGCCAGCGGCGCGCCCCAGATACACGCGGCCCGCTTCCAAAAGTCAGTGCACAAGGACCTGGGCTGCAGTTCCTGCCACGCCGGCAAGGAGGAAGTCCCCCACGATCCCAAGGCACCGCCGGTCTCCTGCGAGGCCTGCCACCAAAAAATATCGCAAGTCCTCCACTCCTCGGACCACGGCAAGCTCTTAGCAAAAACCCACAAGGGCGCCGCCCTCTGCGCCGCCTGTCATGGCCCGCCTCATGAAATGAGCCGCACCTCCGGTCCATCCTCTCCGGTCTCCCGCTCCCGCATCCCGATGACCTGCAACCGCTGTCACCAGAAGCTCGACTTCAAAGGGAAGTTCGGCCTAGAGCCTTTCTCCACCTACACGGCGAGCGTGCATGGGAAAGCCATGCTGGAACACCAAGATTCCAAGGCCGCGGTCTGCATCGACTGCCACGGCGCGCATGATCTCAACTTCTCCAACAACTCCCGAAGCCGCGCCTACAAGTTCAACATCCCCCAAACCTGCGGCCGCTGCCACCCGAAAGCTCTGGCTGCTTATTCACGCTCCATCCACGGGGTGAAGTCCGCATCCGGGGTCAAGGACGCGCCGGTCTGCACGAATTGCCACGGAGAGCACAACATCACGGCCCACAAGGAGCCCGGTTCCATGGTCTACACCGGCTCCATCGTCAAGACCTGCAGCGCCTGCCACGGCTCGGAACTGCTCATCGCCAAATTTGGCATGCCCCTCGACCCCGCCCGGACCTACCTGGACAGCTACCACGGAGTAGCCTTCGTGGCCGGCAACCTGGCCTCAGCCAACTGCGCCTCCTGCCACCGCTATCATGACATCCTGCCCTCCTCGGACCCCGATTCATCGGTCAATCCCGCGAACCTCCAGAAAACCTGCGGCGCCTGCCACAGCCGCGCCGGAGAGCTGGTCCATCTGGGGAAGGTCCACATGACCTTCTCCACGACCTCGCGCGACATCCGCGAGACGGTGCTTCAGACCGTCCGCAAGATCTACATCTGGCTCATCCTGGCGACCATCGGCGGCATGCTCCTCCATAATTTTCTGGACCACAAGCGCAAACTCCTCCTCGGCCCCGATCACGCGCACGATCCCAAGGAACTGCGGATGAGCCGCAATGAGCGGATACAGCATCTCATCCTTCTCGTCTCGTTCATCGGACTGGCCTACACGGGATTCTGCCATACATACCCAGAAGCCTTCTGGGCTCAGGCTGTCTTCCATGGCGCCGCGGGCGCGGCTCAGCGCGCCTTCCTGCACCGCCTCTTCGCCGTGATCTTCCTCACGTTGGGCGCCTATCACCTCTACTGGCTCACGGCCACCCCGGAAGGACGCCGAGAGCTCAAGGCCCTCTCTCCGCGCTGGCGCGACTTCCTGGACTTTCTGCAACTGCAGCGGTACAATCTCTTACATCGCGGCGGCCCGCCAAAATTCGACCGCTTCAACTACATCGAGAAGGCCGAATACTGGGCCCTGATGTGGGGCAGCGGCATCATGATTGTCACCGGCGGCGTGGCCTGGTGGCGTGAGCTGTCGCTGAGGTTCCTGTCCAAATGGTTCATCGATCTATGCCTGCTGATCCACTTCATGGAAGCTGTCCTCGCCTGCCTGGCCATCCTGGTCTGGCACCTCTACTGGACCATCTTCGACCCCGAAGTCTACCCCATGAGCTGGGCCTGGATAACCGGCAAGACCCGGCTAGAACACCAGAAACGACATGACCCATCACAATAAGGAAGGCACTGTCTCCAAAGCCTTGGACTTTCTGGCTTCACCCCCCTTCCTTTATGGACTCCTGCTCGCCTTGCTCCTCCTCTGCGTGGCAGGGACCCTGCTCCCCAAAATAGACATCTACCATTCCCTCCTCTTCACGGCTCTCCTGGGCCTCTTGGGGATCAACCTGACCCTCTGCACCTGGCAGCGCCAGATCCATGCCTGGCTGTATGGAAAGGGCCAGGCACCGCGCGACGGCGTTCTCCTTACGCGCGGTGTGCGATTGCGCCTCGACGTGCTCTTGACCCACCTGGCGGTCTTGACGATCCTCATCGGAGGGATGCTCAGCGCGATCCTGGGCCTGCACGGGAGCCTCCCCCTGAGCGTGGGCGAAAGCAAGAACATGACCGAGGGCCCCCAGGGCTTCCGGCTGCCTTTCTCCGTCAAGCTCGAGGACTTCGGCATCGAGTACTATGACTCCGGCCTGCACAGCCTCACCGTGACCAGCCGCCGTGAGGGTTGGAGCGAGAAGTTCGACGTCCAGCCGGGCGCCACGGCGCTGCTGCGCGCCGGAGCCATCCAGATCAAAGTCTTAGAGTACTTCCCTGATTTCATCATCGACAACCAGGGTCCGGCCACGCGCTCCTCAGCGCCCCAGAATCCCGCCCTGCACCTGGAGATCACGGACCGTGAAGGCTCTGAAAAACACTGGGCCTTCGCCCGATTCCCTGACTTCCACGGAGAAGCCAAGAGCCGCTATCAAGTCTCCTACGAACCCGCCTTCGGGAAGATCAAGCAGTTCCACAGCCAGGTCGCCATCATCCAGGGCGGATGGGTCGCCGTGCGGCGCGCCATCGAGGTCAACCAGCCCCTGCGCTGGGGAGGCTACACCCTTTATCAAGCCGGCTACGATCCCGAGAATCCCCAGTATTCCAGCCTCCTGGTCAGCCGGGACCCTGGCGTGCCGCTGGTCTATGCCGGATTTCTTCTCCTCACCGTCGGACTGACGTGGACATTCCTCCGGAGGAAAAAATGAACGCGACCTTCCTCAATCTCTCCTTCGCCTTCTACCTAGCGGCTCTGATCCTCTATGCGGCGGGTTATATGTTCGCGAAGCCCGGCTTGCGGCGGACAGGCCACGCGGCTCTGGCGGCGGCCTGGCTGCTGCAGACACTCTTCCTTATGTATCGCTGGCGCGCTTCAGGCCACGTTCCTTTGGCGAATCAATTCGAGTCGCTGGTCAGCATGTCGTGGGGCATCACGGCTCTGGCCTTCTGCTTCCATCGCCTGGCCCCCGGAGACTGGCTGGGACCGGCGATCAGCGCTCTGAGCCTGGCCTTGCTTGGACTGTGCGCCTTGCTGGATTCGACGGTCGCGCCGCTGGTGCCGGCCCTGCGCTCCAACTGGCTGCTCCTGCACGTGAGCGTCATCATGCTGGCCTACGCCGCCCTGGCCTTGTCCTTTTTGGCCTCCGCCGTTTACCTCACGACCGACACGGACCAAGCCCTGGACCGCTTCAACGAGCGGGCCATGGGGCTGGGCTATCTTCTGCTGACCGCGGGCATCATCCTGGGAGCGGTCTGGGCCAACGAGGCCTGGGGCTCCTATTGGTCCTGGGACCCCAAGGAGACTTGGTCGCTCATCACCTGGATCGTCTACACCGCGGCCATCCACCTGCGCCGCACCCACCGCTGGCAGGGCCGGAGCATGGCTTGGTTCTCCGTCGCCGGCTTCGCCTTCGTCCTCTTCACCTATTTCGGCGTCAACTACCTCATGAGCGGCCTGCACTCCTATGCCGGATAAAAAAGACTGCTGCAGCCACCTGGGGCGTTCCTGCCCCATCCGTCGTCTTCCATTCTTTGAGCATGTGTCCGCGCAAGCCTGGAAGCGCGGTCAGCAGTTCATGACGGCCAACACCTACCGCAAGGGCAATATCCTCTTCTACCAGGGCAACCGGCCGACAGGGGTGTATTTCATCTGCCGTGGCCGCATCAAGCTCTTCAAGGAAAGCCCGAGCGGACGCAGCCAGATCGTGCGCATCGTGGACGCCCCGAATCTTCTCGGAGACCGCTCATTCTTCGCCGACAGGCTCTATGCCTGCACGGGGCAGGCGATGGAAGACTCCACCATCTGCTTCCTGGAAAAAAATCATTTTTGGACCATCTTCGGGCAGGACCAAGAGATGCTGCGGCTCCTTCTCCAGAGATTTGCGCGGGAACTCGGACGCGCCGAGGAGCAGATGCACTGCCTCACGGTCTGCTCGGTCAACGCGCGCCTGGCGGCGATCCTGCTCCGGGCCAGCCAGGCTCTCGGCGGCAAAAAATTCATCCTCAAGGAGACGCGCACGGAACTGGCCCAGATCGTGGGGACGACTCCGGAGGGTGTGAGCCGCGCCCTGGCCGAGTTCCGAGACAAAGGCTTCATCGAGATCGAGGGCTCCCAGGGACGTCTTCTGGACGAACCCCATCTGCGCCAAGCGACTTGTCCTCACGATCTGCAGGATGGGATCGCCAATTTCGTCCTTGCGGAAAATCAAGTCGTTCCTTGATGATTTAACCGGCGAACGTCATCCTTTTTCCATAATGTCCGTCATTGTGAAAAAATGACCTTTTTGTCATACTAATCTTAATGTTTCATCATAAATTACGGAGGACATCAAAAATGCGGACTCCAACAATTTCGTTCATCCTCGCCGCGGCCTGCGCGCTCCTCATCGCGCGACAGCCGCGTGCCGCGGAAACCGCCGCCAAGGTGGGCGCGGAGGTCTGCGCCAACTGCCACAGCGAAGTCGCGGAAAACTTCGCCAAGACTTTCCACGGTCGCAAGTCCCTCTCCGCCAAGAAGCTCAAGGACGGATGCGAATCCTGCCACGGCGCGGGCTCTCTGCACGCGGCCGCGGCCGGAGACAAGGATAATCCCGGCTACGCCACGATCCGCAATCCCAACAAGCTCACGACCTCGGAGGGCGCCGAGTTCTGCCTCGACTGCCACAAAGAGACCAAGGCCCTCATGATGTGGAAGACAGGCGCCCACAACCAGAACGGCGTCAACTGCCTGAAGTGTCACAGCGTGCACAACGGCGAGGGCCGCTATTCGCTCGTCAAAGGCGAGACCGAGACCTGCCTCAAGTGCCACACCCGGCAGAAGACCGACATGAACCTGCCCTCCCACCATCCCGTTTTGGAAGGGAAGATGACCTGCACCTCCTGCCACAACCCGCACGGCGGCGTCGAGGGCAACCTCAAGGCCGACTCCTTGATAGAGCTCTGCGCCAAGTGCCATTCAGAGAAGGTCGGCCCGTTCGCTTTCGAGCATGCGCCGGTTTCTGACAGTTGCACCAACTGCCATGCCGTCCATGGCTCGGTCAACGACCGGCTCCTCAAGCAGGCCATGCCGGCCTTGTGCTTGGGCTGCCACCTGAAGGAACATTCGCAGACGAGCATGGCGCGCGTCACGGGGAAGGTCCGCTGCACGGACTGCCATTTCGAGATCCATGGCTCTGACAGGTCGTCGACGTTTAAAAACTAAAGGACACAGCGAGGATAATGCCATGACACGATTCCTATTGATCGGCCTGCTGATGGGCGCCGGCGCCTGGTCCGCACGCGCCGAGGAAGATGCGGCTGCCGCCACGGACAATGCCGTGGCCATGCGCTTTGTTCATCTGGACTTCGAACAGAGCCGGGGCCGTGTCCAGGAATATGACGGAAAGCTCTATCGAGACATGCACGGCGACGTCAAGCTCGCCAATCAGGGCAAGCAGGGACTCTTTGATTTCTCGCTTAAGGATATCGGAAGCACGGAAGAAAACGGTGTTTTAAACGCTGACTACCAAGACAACCTGAGGATCAGCGCGAAAGTGGACACGATGCACCACCGCCAGGACTACGCCCGGACCGGGATCATCCTCAAAGGAGCCTGGCAGCCGACCACCCACTTCACCACCGTGGATATCGCGACCACGACGGAGTTTGTCGTCCGGCGCACGGAATCAGACATCGACCTGATCCTCCTCAATCCCGAGAACGCAGCCCAGTGGTTATCCGCCGAGTTCTGGACCGTGGAAAAATTCGGATCGATGGCGGCCAGGGCTCCGGGCACCGCCTCAGGCACCGCGACGCTCGGCTCCGCCAACGTCAACAATACAAAGAGAGACGTAATCATCGGCCTGGGGACCAACATCAATGAATACGGCGCCGTGAGCCTCGACATCGTGCACAGCGAATTCAAAGATGACTCCAACACTTCCAAAGACACCCACGCCATCAACAGTACGCTCAAACCCATTTTTGGGGCGCAGCAGATGACCGGCGCGGAACTGAAATTCCGCCAGGATATGGGCAAGGACCTGGGCCTGACCGGGGCCTTGACAGGCCGCCAGCGGGAAAACCTGAGCAACGGGTACAAGAGGAACACCATCGTCGGAGCCCTCAACGCGGCCTACAAAGCCCGCCAGAACCTTTCTCTCTCCGGGAAGCTCTATCTGAACGCCTATCAAGTCGAGGAGAACAGCGGCTACGTCAGCCCTATCGGCAACAAGGGCAATGGCAGCCAGATGGACAAGACGAACCTCAAGGGCGACTTTAACGCCAACTACAGACCCGTGGAAGCAGTCCGTCTGACGGCGGCCTATAAGATAGAGATAGACAACCGCCGTGACCATGGGGATTATAACGAAGGAACCGTGGGGTATTACTCTGACGGCACCCTGGTCCTGCCCAATGGACAGAACACTCAGACCGCCCACAGCGATGTGCGGCATAATTTCAGAGTGGGCGCGAAAGCCGAGCTTCCCTTCGGGATCGAGGCTGATGCCGATTACAAACGCCTTCAAGCCAACCATTCGTCTTTCGGCAATCAAAACAACCGGCAGAATGATGCCAGCCTGACCATCACGGTGCCACTCCCCCAGCGCGTGGATATGGTGCTCGCGACGGAATACATGGACGGGACGGGCAGCCAGATGCCCTGGAACCATGCCGAGAGCCGCAACGATTACAGGGCCAGCTTGAATTGGGCGGCCACCAACAAGGTCTGCGTGGGAGCCGACACCTCTTATGAAACCATCCGCTATTTCACCAACGGCTTCATTGGGAACGCGGCAGCGACCCTGGTCGCGGCCCAGACCAGCCCTATTGCCTGGCATGAGGGAGGTATGTCCAACCGCCAAAAAAACACCGTGGTCGGAGGACATGGCCGTATCAATCTCCCCATGGGCTTCGTGGTCCTGGGCAACGGCTCCTATACTTGGTCAAAGGAAGAGACGCCGATGCACTGGGCTTCGACCGTGGGCGCCGTCGGCGACTACACGCCCCGCGACATCCGCATCGCGCGCGGCAGCGTGACCGTCGAGTACACCCCGCCCAAGTACAAACATCTCTCGGCACGAGCCGGCTACCGCATCGACAACTGGGTCGACAAGTTCGACTCGAGCAACAGCGGCCGGGCCAGCGTCGTCAATGCCGGCGTCAATGTCAAATTCTGAGGGAAATGGTATAATCCTTTTATGGCCTCCGAATCCGTGTCGGGCCCGCTGAGCGCCTGGTCCGATCTGGTCCTGGTGGGTCTGAGCCACCGCGAGGCGAAGGTGGAAGTCCGAGAGCGCCTCTCCATTTCCCCAGAGCAGCTACCCTCCGTCCTCCAGCAGCTACGCCAAGCAGGCTCCTTAGCCGGCTTGGTCATAGTCTCCACCTGCAACCGCCTGGAGTGCTACGCCAGCGCCAAAGACGCCAACGTCGCCGAGAGCCTCCTGCGCGCCTTCTTCATCCAGCGCTGTCCCGAAAGCGCTGGACACATCTTCAGCCGGCGCGGCCGGGTTGCTGTCCAGCACCTCTTCCGGGTGTCTTCCGGACTCGATTCCATCGTGGTCGGAGAGCATCAGATCCTGGGGCAGACAAAGACCGCCTACCAGCAGGCTCATCAAGCGCGCCACACGGACAAGCTTCTCAACAAGCTCTTCCAGGCCGCCTTCGCCGCGGGCAAGAACGTCCGCTCGCAGACAGGAATCGCCCAAGGCATCTGCAGCTGCGGAGGCGCGGCCGTGGCCATGGCCGAGAAGATCCTGTCATCGGACACGACCCAGCACCGCATCCTTCTGGTAGGCGCCGGCAAGATGGCGGAGACCGCGGCCCAACATCTCTTGGAGCGCAAGGGCACGCGACTTACCATCGCCAACCGCGACTCCGGCAGGGGCCAGATCCTGGCCGCTCAATACGGCGCGCAGGCCGTCAGTCTCGAGGAAGGCATGGCGGCCATCGGCGAGATGGACGTCATCATCGCCTCCACCTCTTGCCCGCACTATCTCGTCACCAAGGAACGCCTCGCCGGTCTGGTCAAGACCCGCCAGGGCCGACCGCTCTTGGTCATCGATCTGGGCGTTCCCCGCAATGTGGACCCGGAAGCGGCGCAGATCCCAGGCGTGCATCTCTACAACATCGACCATCTTGAGGCCGTCATCGCCGAGACCCTCGCCAAGCGCAAGGGAGAGATCCAGGCCGCGGAAGCGATCACCGAAACGCTGACCGGCGAGTTCTGCGAGATCCTGTCCCGCGAGCCGGCACCCCGTGTGGCTGCACCGTGCGGCGTATAAATTACTGTAAGGGAGGGCTTCGTATGCGAAGAATGTCTTCTTATCTGGTGATGGTCGTCTTGGTGGCTGCAAGCTGCCTCGTGGGGAAGCCGATCCTGGCCGCAGATGATAAGGCCAAGGCGCCGGTAGAGATCGTGTTCGACAAGGTCGGCAAGATGGCGCCAGTCACTTTTCAACATAAAAGCCACGGCGACCGATCAGGCTGCCCGGCATGCCACGAAGGCAAGGAGCCTCTTTTTGCGCAGAAGCGCAGTGAAGCCGGTTTCAAGATGAAGGACATGAAAGACGGCAAGCTCTGTGCCTTCTGTCACGATGGAGTGAAGACCTCGCCTATCGATAAAGACAAGAAGATCTTCGCGGTGAGCAAGTGCATGAACTGCCACAAAAAGGTAGCCGCGGCGAAATAGCGTCTTGGAAAAGAAGAGCCTCAAGAGCGTTCTTGAAAATCAGGCTTTCTTCAAGGGCCTCCAGGAACCCTACCTCGAGCTCTTGGCAGGCTGCGCGGCCAACGCGCGCTTCTCCGCGGGCCAGTTCCTTTTCCGGGAAGGCGAGAACGCGGACCGCTTCTATCTCATCCGGCAGGGACAAGTCGCCGTGGAGATCCCGACAGCGGCGCGCGACGTCATCGTGCAGACGCTGGGGGTCAATGAGATCCTGGGCTGGTCCTGGATCATCCCCCCCTACCGCTGGCACATGGCCGCGCGCGCCATGGACACGGTCTTGGCCCTCTCCTTCGACGGAAAATGCCTGCGCGGCAAGTTCGAGAAGGATCCTACTCTCGGCTATGAGTTCCACAAGCGCTTCTCTTTGATCATGTCCCAGCGCCTCGAGGAGACCCTGCTCCAACTGCTGGGGATCTGCGGGAAAGTCTGACCACCGTTCTACGCCGCCCGGTTTCACCTCCAGCTGATAGTGAAAGCCGCGCGTCCCCCTTTCCTATTCAAGACAGAATCGCTCCCAACGAGAAGTTATCCACGAACTCTTCGCGCGAAGAGTTGCGACTATGTCCGGACACAGTCCATCCACTTGCGGAACTCGGGAGTGGCGTTCAGTGGCGCAGAAGCTGGCTGAGCACGAAAGGCAGGATGCCTCCGTGCCGGTAATACTGGATTTCAGCCGGCGTATCGACCCGGACAAGCATCTCGAAGCGCGCTGAAGTGCCGTCAGGCTTCGTCGCCACGACCTCCACGCGCTGGCGGGGAGTCAGACCGGCGGCGTTGCCGGCAATATCGAAGAGTTCACGGCCGCTCAGGCCCAAGGAGACGGCGTCTTGTCCCGGCGCGAACTGCAGCGGCAGGATGCCCATCCCGACGAGGTTGGAGCGGTGGATGCGCTCGAAACTGACGGCCAGCACCGCGCGCACGCCCAAAAGGGCCGGGCCCTTGGCCGCCCAATCCCTGGAAGAACCGCAGCCGTACTCCCGACCCGCGAGGACGACGAGCCCGATTCCCTCGGTTTGATAGCGCATGGCGGCGTCGAAGATCGGCATCCGCGTCCCTTCCGACAGATGAACAGTCTCGCCTCCCTCCACGCCGGGCAGCATGAGGTTCTTGATGCGGATATTGGCGAAGGTCCCGCGCATCATGACCTCATGGTTTCCCCGCCGCGCGCCATAGGAATTGAAATCCCTCGGGGATACTCCCTGCTCCTGAAGATAGCGCCCTGCCGGCGACCCCTGAGCGATATCGCCGGCGGGAGAGATATGGTCGGTGGTGACGCTATCGGCGAACCAAGCCAGCGCCCGCGCGCCGCGGATATCCGTCAGCGTCCGGGGCGAGCCACCGCCAGCATCGAAATAAGGCGGCCGGCGGACATACGTCGAACCCGCATCCCAGGCATAGATCTCATCGGAGGCCGCTGGCAGGGATTTCCAATGCTCGTCGCCTTCGGCCAGAGAGGCGTACTGGGCCGTGAAAAACTCCTTTTTCACAGAGCGGCTCACAACGTTGGCGATCTCCTCGTTGGAAGGCCAGATGTCGCGCAGAAAGACCAGACGCCCATCCGGGGCGGTCCCCAGGGGTTCTTGGGCCAGGTCTAAGTCCATGCGGCCGGCCAGGGCATAGGCCACCACGAGCATGGGCGAAGCCAGGTAGCTGGCCTTGACGTGAGGGTGGATGCGCCCCTCGAAATTCCGGTTGCCGGAGAGCACGGCGGCCACGACCAATTTGCGGCGGACGACGGCCTCGACGATCTGATCTGCCAAAGGTCCTGAGTTGCCGATGCAGGTCGTGCAGCCGAATCCCACCAGATGGAAGCCCAAGCGTTCCAGGGGATGGATCAGCCCGGCCTCCCGATAGTAGTCCATCGCCACCTTGGAGCCGGGAGCCAAGCTGGTCTTGACCCACGGCGCGCGCTCAAGCCCCCGCTCCACGGCTTTCTTCGCGAGAAGCCCCGCCCCGATCATCGCCGCCGGGTTGGACGTGTTGGTGCAGGAGGTGATCGCCGCGATGACCACGCTCCCATGCCCGATTTCACAGCGGCGGCCGTCCACCTCGATGGAAACGCGCTCCTTCGGGTCCGCTCCAGAATTACCTTTCAAGAAGCTGGGCAAAGACGCTTCCCAGGCGCTGCGCGACTCGGCCAAGGCCACGAGCTCGGAGGGACGCCTGGGCCCGGCCAGGGAAGAACGGATCGAGTCCAGGTCCAGCTCCACGACGTCCGTGAAATCCGGTTGCGGAGATGAATCGGAACGCCACAGACCCTGGGCCTTGCTGTAGTCCTCGACCAGGCGGATGAGCTCGTCTTGTCGGCCGGTCATGGCCAGGTAATCCAGGGTCTGGCAGTCCACGGGGAAGAATCCGACCGTGGCGCCGTACTCGGGCGCCATATTGGCCAGAGTCGCGCGGTCCGCCAGGGAGAGCGTGCCGACGCCGGGGCCGCAGAATTCCACGAACTTCTCCACGACACCCTTTCGCCGCAAGATCTGCGTCACAGTCAAGACCACATCGGTCGCGGTCACTCCCTCGGCCAGGCGGCCGGTCAGCCTGACGCCGATGACTTCGGGAACGAGCATGGCGATGGGCTGACCGAGCATGACAGCCTCGGCCTCGATGCCTCCGACCCCCCAGCTCAGAACGCCCAGACCGTTGGTCATCGTGGTATGGGAATCCGTGCCCACCAGCGTGTCCGGGTAAGCCAGACGCCGCCCACCGACCTCCCGGGTCCAGACCACGCGCGCCAGGTGCTCGAGGTTGACCTGGTGCACGATCCCGCTCTCCGGCGGCACGACGGAAAAATTCCCAAAGGCCTTCTGGCCCCACTTGAGGAAGCCATAGCGCTCCCCATTGCGCTCGTATTCGCGCCGGGTGTTGCAGGCAAAGGCTTGGGCATCTCCAAACCGATCCACCTGGACCGAATGGTCGATGACGAGATCCACAGGCACGAGGGGGTTGATGCGCTTGGGATCGCCTCCCAGGCGGCGCACCGCGTCGCGTAGGGCGGCGAGGTCGACGACGGCTGGAACGCCGGTGAAATCCTGCATCAAGACGCGCGCCGGCATGAAGGAGGTCTCGGTGCCGCCGCGGCGCGTGCGCGACCAGTCGGCCACGGCGGCAATGTCCGCCTCTTTCACCTGAGAGCCGTCCTCGTGCCGCAAAAGGTTCTCCAGGAAGACCCGCAGGCAGAAAGGCAGCCGCTCAATAGGGTGGCGGCCCGCCAGGGCCTCGAGACGGAAGATCTCCCAGGTCTTCTGGCCGGAGGCGAGCGTCCCTCGGGCCTGGAAGCTGTTCAGAACGCCGGCCATATCAAAGGTTCTTGACCACCGCGCCGGCGAACTCCGAGCAATTGAGCTGGCGGGCGTCCGGCATCAGACGCGCGAGATCGTACGTGACGGTCTTTTGCTCGAAAGTCGCGGCCATGGCTTTGAGGATGATCTGAGCGGCCTCATCCCAGCCCATGAATTCCAGCATCATCACCCCGGAAAGGATCAGGGAACTGGGATTGGAAACGTCCTTGCCGGCGTACTTGGGCGCCGAACCGTGGGTGGCCTCGAAGACTCCGATGCCGTCGCCGATATTGGCTCCGGGGGCCATGCCCAGGCCGCCCACCTGCGCGGCGCAAGCGTCGGAGAGATAGTCTCCATTGAGGTTCGGCGTGGCCAGGATCGAGTATTCATCGGGCCGCAGGAGGATCTGCTGGAACATGCTGTCGGCGATCCTGTCCTTGATGATCACCGGAGCCTCGCCCCGGCTGATCTCCGTCACCGTCTCGTGAGGGAACTCATCGCGGGCCACTTCATAGCCCCAGTCGCGGAATCCGCCCTCCGTGAACTTCATGATGTTGCCCTTGTGGACCAAGGTCACCGAAGAGAGCTTCTTGTCCAAGGCGTAGCGGATGGCCCGACGCACGAGACGCTTGCTGTTGCGCGGGCTCATGGGCTTGATCCCGATGGCTGAGTCCGGTTCCAGGCGCACACCCATCTCGCCTTCCAAGAATTTCGCCACCCGTCCGGCCTCGGGAGTGCCCGAAGCCCATTCGATGCCCGCGTAGACATCCTCCGTGTTCTCCCGGAAGATCACGACATCGAGCTTTTCCGGGTGCTTCACGGGCGCCGGGACGCCGGGGAACCACCGCACGGGGCGCACGCAGGCGTAGAGATCGAGTTTTTTGCGGATCGTGACGTTGAGGCTGCGGATGCCGCCTCCGACCGGAGTGGTCAGCGGTCCCTTGATGGAGACCCGGTATTGCCGAAGGGCGGCGAGAGTCTCCTCGGGCAGGTGCTGACCCGCGCCCAACCGGGCCACGGCCTTCTCGCCCGCCAGGACCTCCTGCCAGACGATCGCGCGCGAACGGCCATACGCCTTCTCCACCGCGGCGTCCAGAACGCGGCGGGCCGCCGGCCAGATGTCCACGCCGATGCCGTCTCCCTCGATGAAAGGGATGATGGGGCGATGGGGGACCGACAAGCGATCCCCCTGCAGGGTGATCGCTTCGCCTTCTCCTGAAACTCCGCGCGCGGCGCCAGTCTTCTCCATGGGTGTTTTTCCTCTCTGACGGCGGGTCGGGGATTCAGACATCGGGGACATTCGTCAGCAAGTCCAGCATGTTCTCCGAACGCTTGTCCAAAGGGTTGCAGTCCAAGGCCTTGCGGAAAGCCTTCACCGCTTGCGTGTTCTCGTGCAGCCCAAAGAGGGCCTGACCCATCTTGTACCAAGCCGTGGCGGAGCCGGGGCTGAAGCGGACCAGCTCCTGGAGCACCTCGAACGCCTCTTGGAATCGAGCCTCCTGCAGGTAGGTCTCAGCCATATGGTAATGCACGATCCGGGTCTCGGGGCTGATCTGGCGGACCATCTGGAAGTGCTTGAGCGACTCTTCAGGGCTGCCGCTGTGGTAATGGGCGAAGCCCAGATAGTAGTGCGCCATGGCCAGCTTGGGATCGCATTTCAGAGCCTGGCCCAGCTCCGCGATGGCATCTTCCAAACGGGCCAGCCGGTAGTAGGCGATGCCCAGGCGCAGATGGGTCACGGCGAGGTCCGGCCGGATCTCCAAGGCCTTCTTGTAGATCCCGATGGAGTGGAGCACGAAACCCTCGCTGAAGCACATGTTGGCCAGGTTGTCCCAGGCCCAGAAATCCTTCGGGTCGCGCTTGAGGCGCTCCTCGAGGAGCGCCGCCATCTCCTTGAGTTCCTTGTTCTGGGGAGGGATCCAGTCGCAAGCGTTGTGGACGTCGATCAGCGGCTCGGTCTGCATGTCCCCCCTCCGGCAACACCGCCCAGGCGCCCGACCAACGCTTCCTGCTGCCCTCTCAGCTCGAGAGGCAGCTTGGGGCCCAGCGATTCGAAGAAGGTCTTATGATCCGCGGCTTCCTTCTCCCACTCATGAGGACGCACCGCCAGCAATTCCTCCAGGGCGGACGCTGAGAGATCGAGCCCCTCGAGGTCCAGCGCCTCCGGAGTCGGGACATACCCGATGGGCGTGCTCTTGGCCTGGCCCTCGCCTCGACACCTCTCGAGGATCCATTCCAGGACCCGGGCGTTCTCGCCGTAGCCGGGCCACAGGAAGCGGCCGTCTTCACCCGTCCTGAACCAGTTGACATGGAAGATCTTGGGCGGATGCGGGATCTTTTTGCCCATCTCCAGCCAGTGGGCGAAGTAGTCGGCTATGTGGTAGCCGCAGAAAGGCAGCATGGCCATGGGGTCGCGCCGGACCTCTCCCTGCTTACCGACCTGGGCGGCCGTGCGCTCGGAGGCCACGGTGGCGCCGACATAGACCCCGTGGGCCCAGTCGAAGGCCTCATAGACGAGCGGCGCCACGCGCGCGCGGCGCCCGCCGAAGACGATGGCGGAGATGGGCACGCCCTGCGGGTCCTCCCACCGGGGAGACAGGCAGGGGCATTGCGAGGCCGGGGCGGTGAAGCGGCTGTTGGGATGAGCGCCGAGGATGGGGGCGCCTTTTTCATCCTTGCGGCCCGGCTGCCAGGGCCGGCCCTGCCAATCCGTTCCATGCGCCGGCGGCGCGCCGTCGCCTCCCTCCCACCAGACGGTCAGGTCGTCGCCCAAGAGGACATTGGTGAAGATCGTGTTGCGCTGGATGGTGGCGATCGCGTTCTGATTGGTCTTGGAGTTCGTCCCCGGAGCCACGCCGAAGAATCCCGCTTCGGGATTGACAGCCCAGAGGCGGCCGTCCGGACCGACTCGGAGCCACGCGATGTCGTCTCCCACGGTCCAGTAACGCACGCCCTTGGCCTTCAGGATCTCCGGAGGGATCAGCATGGCCAGGTTGGTCTTGCCGCAGGCGCTCGGGAAAGCCGCGGCCACGTACTCGATGCGGCCGTCCTTGTGCTCGATGCCCGTGATGAGCATGTGCTCCGCCAGCCAGCCTTCCTGCCTCGCCAGCCAGCCGGCGATGCGCAGGGAGAGGCATTTCTTGCCCAAAAGCGCGTTGCCCCCGTAGCCTGAACCCACGCTCCAGACCGCGTTGTCCTCGGGAAAATGCAGGATGAGCCGCTTTTCGGGATCGAGCTGCGCCTTGCCGTGCAGGCAGCGGGTGAAAGCCCCGTCCGCGCCCAGCTTCTCGAGCACCGCGCTGCCGACCCGCGTCATGATGCGCATGTTGAGCGCCACGTAGACGCTGTCGGTCAGCTGGACGCCGATCTTCGAAAACGGAGAGGCCACCGGACCCATGGAGAACGGGATGACGTACATCGTGCGCCCCTTCATGGAATCCTTAAAGATCTCGGCGGCGCGGCGGTAGCCTTCCGCCGGGGACATCCAATTGTTCGTGGGGCCGGCATCGTCCTTGTTCCGCGTGCAGATAAAGGTCAGGTGCTCTGTGCGGGCCACATCGTTGCTCTGCGAGCGGTGGAAGAAGCAACCCGGGAGCTTCTGCGCATTGAGCCGCACCAGATCTCCGCCGGTGACCGCCTCGTCCTCGAGCCGCTGGCGCTCCGCCAACGAACCATCGAGCCAGACCACGCGGTCCGGATGACACATCCCGGCCATCTCCTCGACCCACTTCTGCAGCTGCAAGTTCTTGATCATTTCCTTTTCTCCAGAGGCACGTAATGGCGCAGAGGCGCTCCGACATAGATCTGCCGGGGCCGCGCGATGCGCTTGGCGGGATCGTCCTGCTGCTCCTTCCACTGCGCGATCCAGCCGGGCAGGCGGCCGATGGAGAACATGACGGGGAACATGCTGGTCGGGATGCCGATGGCCCGCATGATGATCCCGCTGTAGAAGTCGACGTTGGGGTAGAGCTTCTTCTCGATGAAGTAGGGATCCTTGAGGGCCAGCTCCTCCAGGCGCCGGGCGATGTCCAAGAGAGGATCCTGGATGCCGAGCTTCTTGAGGACGCGGTCGCAGCATTTCTTGAGGATCTTGGCGCGCGGATCGTAGTTCTTGTAGATCCGGTGGCCGAAGCCCATGAGCCGAAATCCGCTCGACTTGTCCTTGGCCAGGGCGATGCAGTCCTCGGGCTTCTGGTTGCCGCGCTGGATGCTCTCGAGCATCTCGATGACGGCCAGGTTGGCGCCGCCGTGCAAGGGGCCCCAGAGCGCGCAGACTCCGGAGGCGCAGGAGGCGAAGAGGTTGGCTTGGCTCGAGCCGACCATGCGCACGGTCGAGGTGCTGCAGTTCTGCTCATGGTCCGCATGCAGGATGAAGATGAGGTTGAGGGCATCCTCGATCTCGGGCTCGACCAGGTAATCCTGGTAGGGCATGGAGAACATCATGTGCAGGAAGTTGGCGCAATAACGCAAGGCGGGGTTGGGATAGATGAACGGCAACCCCTTGGAACGGCGGTAGGAATAGGCGGCCACGGTCCGTATCTGGCTGATGACCCGGCCCGCCGCCTGTTCGAAGGAGACGCCATTGGTGAGCGTGAAGAATTCCGGATGGAAGCAGGAGATGGCGTTGAGCATGGCGGAAAGCTGGGCCATGGGCGGGGCGTTCTCAGGGAACCCCTCGAAATGGTGCTTCATGCTCTCATCCAGGTTGGCGTTCGCCGTCGAGATGGCACTGAAGCGCTTGAGGAACGCCTTGTCAGGGAGCTCTCCGAAGATGATCAGCGCGGCCACTTCCAGGAAGTCCGGATGCGGCCGGTCGAACTCCTCGATGGGGATGCCCCGATAGCGCAGGATGCCCTTTTCACCGTCGATAAAAGTAATCGCGCTCCGGCAGGCGCCCGTGTTGCCGTAGCCCGGATCGTAGGTGATGAGTCCGGTCTTGGCGCGCAGCTGAGCGATATCTATGGCGAGCTCCCCCTCCGTGCCCTCCAGAACCGGCAGTTCCAAGACTTTCCCATCGATGGTCAAGGTCGCCTGATGCGCCATAATGCCTCCTGGGACTGCTCTCCAATGATATTGCTAATCACCTGTCCAAAAAAATGACAAATGTCATATTTATATAAAACATAAGTCATGCATGTTTTCTCTCGCGATATGCTATCTAATTACAAAGGCAAAAAATCATGAAACCAATCCGGATGCTGGCCGGCCTGGGCCTGGCCGTCCTTCTGATCATGGCCGGTCTGGTCAAATACTCCACAAGCCCCTCCTTCTGCCGCTCCTGTCACATCATGGAGCCCTATTACCAAGCCTGGCACTCCTCCAAGCACAATCACATCGCCTGCGTGGAGTGTCATTACCCCCCCAGCTCGCACCGGACCCTGCTCTGGAAGAAGTTCCAGGCCCTCTCCCAGGTAGTCAAATACGTGACCCGCACCTACTCCTCCAAGCCCTTTGCCGAGGTCGAGGACTCTTCCTGTTTGCGCTCCGGCTGCCACGCCACGCGCCTGCTGCAAGGCAAGGTGCTCACCAAGAGCGGGATCCACTTCGATCATCGGCCGCACATCACCGAAACCCGCCGCGGCCGGCAGCTGCGATGCGTCTCCTGCCATTCCCAAGTCGTGGTCGGCAAGCATATCGAAGTGACCTATGATACCTGTTTCCTGTGCCATTTCCGCGGGCGCGGAGAGGGCAAGGAACTCAAGCCCATCGGGGGCTGCCTGGGCTGCCACGATCTCCCGAAAAAATCGTTCCAGCTCGGCAACATGACCTACAATCACCGCGACTTCGTCACCCGGCAGGGAGTCTCCTGCCAGAACTGCCATCTCGAAGCCGTGCAGGGCAAGGGCAAAGCCCCGCAGGAACGCTGCCTGCTCTGCCACAACCAGCCTGAGAATCTCGCCCGCTACGGCGATATCCCATTCATCCACGAAAACCACGTCACCAAGCACAACATCGCCTGCTTCCATTGCCACGAAGAGATCCGGCATGGGTTCCAGACCCAAGAGCAGCCGCTCAAGCTGCCCGGCGCGGCCGCCGCCGCGGCGCCGGCCGCCGCTCCAGCCGGACATCCGCCGACCCTGGTCTTCGACTGCAGCCTCTGCCATGAGGACAAGCACTTGGCTCAGCTGCAGCTCTATTGCGGAAAGTTGAGACCGGACCTGGCCGTGGGCCTGCCGGAGCTGGCCAGCCCCATGTATCTGGCCCATGTGGACTGCAACGGCTGCCACTACCAGGCGGAGACCGGACCGGACACGGATTTTCGCGGCCACACTATGAAGCCTTCCCCCGAATCCTGCGTCAAGTGCCACGGCGCCAAATTCCAGGGGATCCTGGAGGAGATGCGCGCGGAACTCGATTCCGCCATGACCAAGACCGGCGACAAGATCGCGGCCGCGCGCTCAGCCTTGGAGAAGACCCCGCAGCCAGCGGCTGCAGCAGCCGTGAAGCGGGCGGAGCGTCTACGCGCCTTCCTGCAAGCAGCCCACGGCCCGCACAACATCTACCTTGCCTCGGTCCTGTTGCGCACTCTGGACCGCAGCCTCGACGAAGCGGGAAGAGAACTCCACGCCGATCTTCCCGACATCTCCTCTGAGCCCCTGCTTTCCGGCAGCTATTGCGCCCTGCAATGCCACGGCCGCATCGGGGTGAAAGTTCCTCCGGAAACGGTGCGCTTCGCCGGCAAGACCATGCCGCATAAAGCCCACACCGACATGATGGGCTGCGTGAGCTGCCACGACATCGGCGCGCACAAGCGCGTGCCGCTCAAGCATGATTTCCGAGCCAAATGCCTGGAATGCCACCCGGACGGCGCGGTGCTCAAGCCTTAACTAATGATGCAGGCTTTCGCCTAAAAAAGGATCCCGCGACGGGATCGGCGGGGCTCGGCGAAAGGCCTGATCGAATCGCAAAAGAAAGGCGGCCGCCAAACCCAAAAACATCCCGAGTTCGATGAATCCCAGGAGCGGACGGGGAAGGATCGCTGGAAAAACAAGCAGGTAGAGATCCAGCCAGTGGCCTGCGATCAAAACCAGCGTCGCGGCCAAAAGCCTCCGCTCGTCTTTCTTGCTCCTCTCCTCCAGCAGAAGGATGAAGGGAACAATGAAGTTGACCACGGGGTTGGCCCAGAAGAGGATGTTCCAACCCGGACCAAAGCGTGCCGCATAGTGAACGGTTTCTTCAGGGATGTTGGAATACCAGATCAGGAGGTATTGCGAGAACCAGAGATAAGCCCACAACGCGCTGAACGCGAAGAGATATTCTCCGAGATCATGCAGGTGCCCGGCGCGCACCTCCGGCAGCAGCCCCCGATGGCGCAAAAGCAGGAGCAGCAGGGTCATGACGGCGACGGCATTGACGAAGATCCCCCCGAACAGATACCAGGGATAGATCGTGCTGTACCAGTGCGGCTCCAGGGACATGAGCCATTGCATGCTCACCAGGGAAAAAGTCAGCGCGAACACGACTAAAAAGATGCAGGACAACCGGGCGTTCTTGGCCGTATAAGCCAGATCGCCGTTGTCATCCTGGGCTTGGGAATTGGCCACGAGTCCTCGGATCAAGAAATGCCAGAGGAGCAGGCAGACCGCGGCCGTGAGGAGATAGCCGGGGACATTGAGGAACGCCGCCTTGGCCAGCAGGATCGGGTCATTGGAAGCCGTGGCCGGGTTGGCCCAAACATAGAGATCCCGCAGCCCGCAGAGACCCAGCAAGCCCACCAGCCCTGCGCCGACGGGCAGATAGGCGGTCATGGCCTCGGGGATGCGCTTCAAGAGGGCAAACCAGCCGGCGCCGGCGGCATATTGCACGGCCAGGAAGACGGCTCCCGCCAGGGCCAAAGACAGAAAATAAAAATTGCCGAGCAGCAGGCCGGCCCAGGCGCGGTGGGGAGCCCTCCACAGGCCGACCGCAAAAGCCGCCAGGCCCGCTGCGATGCAGAGCCGCAGAACGGTCCTTTGATCCGGACGAAAAATCCCCTCTCTCTCGCTCATCACTTTCCCCTCTCCCAGGACCGGATGAACGCCACCACCTGGCGGATCTGCTCGGCCTGGAGCGGTTGGACTGCGACGTCGCCCTTGGCGAAGGACGGCATGGGCGTACCGGGCCTGCCCAGGGCGATGGTGGCCAGCAGGAAGTTGTCATCGGCCGCCCTGAGGAAATCCACGTTGTTCAGGGAAGGCGCGAACTCGCCCTCCTTCTTACCGTGCAAGCCCTGCCCCTGCCGGCCATGGCACTTGGCGCAGTTCTGCAGGAAGAGAGCGCGTCCTGCCTTGACCTGGATCTCGGAGCGGTCCACCTGCCGGGGCGCGGCAGGCGGATTCTTCTCGAAGCCGCGGACATAGGTCGAGACGTTCTCGATGTCTTCCTCGCCGAGCTGGACATCGCCGCCGCGGACATAGGATTTCATTTCCGTGTTGTCGCGGCCCAGCACCAGCGTGGCCGCGATGAAGCCGGCTGAAGCCACTCTCTGAAATCCGGGACCTCCCAAGGAAGGTCCGCTGCCGCCTTCCCCATGGAGCCCGTGGCACTTGAAGCACTTGCCCTTACCCTCGAAAACTTTTTTTCCGTCCGCTGCTGAGGCCCAGGAATAGGTTCGTTTGAGCAGTTCCTGCGGCGGATTTTTTTGCATCTGCCGCAGATAGGCGACGAGATGGCCGATATCCTCCTCGGGCAGCGGGTTGCGCGTCCTCTTGAGGAAGCCCTGCATCTCCGTGCCCTTCTTGCCATAGGCGATCGTCCGCCAAAGGAACTGGTCGCTGACCTGTGACAGGAGGGCGGGATTGCCGATCTGCGTTCCCAGATCGCCGGCCCCGCCGGCCCTGTGGCACTTGATGCATTCCTTCTGATAGAGGACTTCGCCGAACTCAGAGCGGCCCTTGACCGGCCCGGTGGACAAAACCACGGAGGGAGACTTCTGCCACGCGCGGATCTGGGCGATGAGCCCGGCGAGCTCGGTGGCTGAGAGGAAGCGCCAGGCGGGCATCTCGGTGCCGGGCCGGCCTTCCACGATCACGCGATAGAGGAATTTATTGTCAGCCATGGCCAAAAAGCCGTCGCTGTTGAGCCGCGATCCGATCCCGCCTTCCCCCTTGGCTCCATGACAGCCCGCGCATCGGGCCTGAAAGAGCTTGGCTCCGTTCGATGCCGAAGCAGCCGAAATCAGGGGCGCCACATCCACATAGGCAGCAGCGGCCTCGGACCAGCTGCGGAAGTACGCGATGATATCCGCGATATCCGCGGGCTTGAAATCATAGGAAGAGGGCATGGCCGTGTGCTCACGGCCCATGGCGATGGTGTCGCGCAGGAACTGATCCGAGACGATCGCCATGAACGAAGGGGCCTTGAGCGAGATCCCGATGCCTCCCCGGCCGTCGGCTCCATGACAGCCGGCGCACTGCCGGGCAAAAAGCGTCTGCCCGCGCTGGGAGTCGCCGCGCTGAGCCAGGATCTTGGTGAGTTCCGTCACCGGCGTCGCCCATGAGCGGATATAGGCGATCAGGCTTTGGATCTGGCTGGCGGTCAGGATATCCTTCCAAGCCTGCATCTGGGTGCCGCGGCGCCCATGGTTGATGATGTCCCAATAATAGCTGTCCTCGGCGATGGCCAGCACGCTGGGAGCATGGAGGGTGGGGATGCCCGGCAAGGGATGGCGGCCCTCCTCCCCGTGGCAGCCCGCGCAGTTCTGGGCGAAGAGCTCGCGCCCGTAATCCCTGGAGACCAGGCCCCGCCGGCGCGGATCCTCGGGGATGGCGGCCAGAGGTCCCAGGCGCACGATCTCCTGGCGCTGCAGGTCGCGCAGATAATAGATGAGCTGCCAGCGATCCGCCTGGGAGAGCTGGGAAGAGTGCGAGGGCATGAGGTTGCGGCCCCAGGTGATGATGTGGAACAGAGTCCCATCCTTGAGCGCGTAGGCTGATTGGCTGGCGACCGGAAAGGAAAAAGAAGGGAAAGCCCTGGCCACGGGCCCATCGCCGCGCCCCTTGAGTCCGTGGCAATGGGCGCAGAAATTCTCAAAAACATGTTTGCCCCGAGTCATGACCTCATAGCTGGGCACCAATGGGTTCTTGAGCTCGTTGCCGGCGCGCTCGCGCTCATCGCTGCCTGGTCCGTAATGAAACGGCGTAAATCCCCTGGGGATCGTCCCGGGAGGCGGCGCCTGCTGGGTCTGGCCGTCGCGAAAAACCGGATTGGGCCTTTGGGAGTGGTAGGCGGGAGAAGTGATCATGTCGCTGAAAAGGTGGATGTGCGGCTCCTTAAGGTCGCGGCGGGCGGCCAGAAGGAAGGTGAGGACAGCCGCCGCGAGCAGAAGGCCTGCCGCCAGCAGGGGATTTCGCCTCATGAGTCTGGCGCCACCTCGTGAATATCCAAGGCCCCCTGCGTCTGCAGGAAACGGCGCAGTTCTTCGGCGGAGGCCTCGGGCCCGGCCTGGAGGGCCAGCAGGAATCGGTCATCGAGAGCGCCCAAGCCGCCCAGGGCCGGCTTTTTGCCCGGGGAGAGCCGGCGCAGGAACAGGAAGGCCGCCACGCTGCCCAATCCGGCGCACAGGACGGTGAACTCGAAGGCGATGGGCAGCAGCGCGGGCGAGGCATTGTAGGATTTTCCGCCGATGTTCATGGGCCAGTCGAAGACCGAGACCCAGTATTGGAATGAGAGCGCCAAGGTCAGACCTGTCATGGCGAAGAGAAAGCACAACCATCCCAGGGGCGACGGCTCCAGGCCCATGGCCTCATCCATGCCGTGGATGGGGAAGGGCGCATAGGTATCGTGGATCGTCAAGCCGCGCTGGCGGGCCAAGCGCGTCGCGCGCAACAGATGCTCGTGCGAGTCGAAGATCCCCACCCAGAGGCGGTTCATGACTCGTCCCCCGGGGCGCGGCGCGCGTGATGGAGCACGCCCTTGATCTCGCTGATCGCGATCATCGGCAGCAGGCGGCAGAAAAGGAGGAAGCAGGTGAAGAAGAGTCCGAAGCTGCCGATGAAGGTGGCGATCTCGATATAGGTCGGATGGTACATCGTCCAGCTGGAAGGCAGGAAATCCCGGTGCAGGGACACCGTGATGATCACGAAGCGCTCCAGCCACATGCCGATATTGATGGCGATCGAGATGAGAAACACCACCCAGGGCGTGGTGCGCACGCGCTTGGACCAAAGGGCCTGGGGAACGGCCACGTTGCAGGTCATCATCACCAGATAAAACCAGTGGTAGGGGCCCTCGATGCGGTTGAGGAAGGCGAAGCGTTCGTAAGGGTTGACGCTGTACCAGGCGGTGAAGAGCTCGGTCGAGTAAGCCAGAGCGACGATGAGCGAGGTGAGAAGCGTGATCTTGCACATCGCGTCGATGTGGCGCAGGGTGATGTAGTCCTCGAAGTTCATGACCCGGCGCGCGATGAGCATGAGGCTGAGCACCATCGCGAAGCCCGAGAAGATCGCGCCGCAGACGAAGTAGGGAGGGAAGATCGTCGTGTGCCAGCCGGGGACGATCGAGGTGGCGAAGTCGAAGCTGACGATGGTGTGCACGGAGAAGACCAGCGGCGTGGCCAGTCCGGCCAGCAGCAGATAAAGCTTCTCGTAGTGGGACCAGGTCCTCTGGGAGCCGTCCCAGCCGAGGCTCAGCCAGCTGTACAGGCGCCGCCGCCAAGGCTCGGCGACCTCCCGGGCCGCGGTGGCCAGGTCCGGCAGAAGGCCCACGTACCAAAAGGTCAGCGAGATGGTGAAATAGGTGCTGATGGCGAAGACATCCCACAGCAAGGGGGAGCGGAAGTTGACCCACAGAGGCCCCATGGGGTTGGGATAGGGCAGGACCCAATAGGCCAGCCAGGGCCGACCCATGTGGATGACGGGGAAGACTCCGGCGCACATGACGGCGAAGATGGTCATGGCCTCGGCCGAACGGTTGATGGAGGTGCGCCAGTGCTGACGGAAGAGGAAAAGGATGGCGGAGATGAGCGTGCCGGCATGGCCGATGCCGACCCAGAACACGAAGTTGGTGATGTCCCAGGACCAGCCGACCGTCTTATTGAGGCCCCAGGTCCCGATGCCGGTCCAGATCTGATCCGTGACCGCGGTCACGCCGATGAGCAAGGCCGTCACGGCGGCGGCGAAGCTGATGTACCAAAGGCGGGTGGGGCCGACTTGAAGGGGAGCGCAGATGTCCCGGGTGACCTGCCGGCAATCCTTGTCGCCGTCGACGAGTGGCACGCGCAGGACTGAGAAATGTTTTTCAGACATCGGTCTCTAGACCCTCCGATTACGGACCTTGGTCCTGTAGAAGATGGACGGTCCCACGCCGAGTTCGGCCAGCACCCGATAGCTGCGCGAATCCCGCGCCAAGCGGGAGACCCGGCTGTTGGGATCGTTCAAATCCCCGAAGACCAGGGCGTCGGCCGGACAGCTCTGGGCGCAGGCGGGGATGACGTCCCCGTCCTTGAGCTGGCGCCCCTCCTGCTTGGCCTGGAATTTAGCCGAGTAGATCCTCTGCACGCAGAAGGAGCATTTCTCCATGACGCCGCGCGATCGCACCGTGACGTCCGGGTTGAGCGCCATGTTCTGCACCAGGTCCTGGTGCGCGTAGTCGAACCAGTTGAAGCGGCGCACCTTGTAGGGGCAGTTGTTGCTGCAGTAGCGGGTTCCCACGCAGCGGTTGTAGACCTGCATGCTGAGCCCCTCCGTGGAGTGGACGCTGGCCAAGACCGGGCAGACGGTCTCGCAGGGGGCGTTGTCGCAGTGCTGGCAGAGGATGGGCTGGAAGGACGTCCGATCATCCTCATAGTAGCGGTCGATGCGTATCCACGCCATGTCCCGGCTCTTGCGCACCTCGGCCTTGCCGACCACCGGGACGTTGTTCTCCGCCTGGCAGCCCACGACGCAGGCCCCGCAGCCCATGCAGGAATTGAGATCCACGGCCATGCCCCATTTGTGTCCCTTGTATTCATGGCGAGGCCACAGACCCTTCTCCTCAGGAACTTCAGGATTGCCACTGCGCGGGTCCTGGACGTACTCCTGCAGGGTGGTCTCGCGGACAAAAGGACGCTTCTGGCCCATCAGGGGATCGGTCAGGGAATCGTAGATCTGGACCTTGGCCAGGGGACTGCGTCCCGGAGTCACGGTCACGGAAACGGTCTGGGTCTTGAGCCAGGCATAGAGGTCGGCCCCACCCAGAAGATCCCGTTCCAAAGGCAGCATCTTGACCATGGGATGGTTGGCGGCGATGGGGCCCGCGTTCTTGCGGCCATAGCCCAGGGCCGCTGCCACCACGCCTTCGGCCTGGCCCGTCTGGATGTGGACGGGGAGTTCCGCCTGCCGACCGGGGACCGAAAGCCGGACCACGCGTCCCTCCTCCAGACCAAGCCTTTGGGCGTCGCCGGGGGAAAATGAGGCGTAATTGCCCCAACTGACCCTGGACATCGGATCCGGCAGTTCCTGCAGCCAGGGATTGTTGGCCTGGCGTCCATCTCCCAGGGCCGTGCTGGCATAGGGCACCAGCTCAAAGTCGCCTGATTTGGCCGGACGTCGCGCAGGCTTCAGGCGGGAGAGCGCGTCCGGGACGAATCGACCGGCAGGCAAGGCAGCGGCCGCGACCGTGACGGCCCCTCGCCGCAGGGCCTCATCCCAGAAAGAAGTGAAGCCCTGCTTCCCTTTGCGGCGAGAAAAAACGTTCTGGCGCCAATGCTCCTTGACGAAGTCATAGGCGCTCACGCTCTGGCCGGACCAGCGCAGCAGGGTCTCCAGAGCCGAGCGGCTCTCGAAGATCGGGGAGAGCAGCGGCTGCTGCAGGCTCAGGACGCCGGGCACGGGCTCGGCATCGCCCCAAGACTCCAGGCTGTGGGAGAGCGGACAGAGGAAACCGCAGAGGGCGGCTGTCTCGTCTTTGCGGTCGGCCAGGGCGATTGAAAGCTGCACCCGGCCCATGGCGCGGACAAAATCCGCGGCCCGCGGGTGGTCATAGGCGGGGTTGGCGTCCAGGCACAGGAGGGCCGAGACCTGGCCGCGCTTCATCTCTTCGATCAACTGATCCATCGCCGCATCGTCGCTGCGGTTCTGCCGGGAGGGACGCTCGATGTCCAGGGTGGAGCCGTAATTGTCCAGCAGGACATTGATCCAATTGACGAGCATCTGCGCGTCAGGGTCCTGGGAGCCGCTGACGACCAGGCTGCGCCGCTTGGCGTCCGTGAGCATGCCGGCGGTGTGCTCCAAGAGGCTCTCAGCCACGCCGGGGGCCCCCTCCTCCGGGGGCAGTGGGCCCTGCCAGCCCACCCGACGGGCGACCATGCGGCCCAAGGCCGCCAACGTGGCGAATTCCTGGGAGGGCTTGAGCGGGCGGCGCAGATCCGCGTTGGTCCCGGTCAAGGAGAGGCGGGGCTCGAATTGGGCGTGCCAGGACATGAGCCCGCGCTCCTTGTCCAGGCGGCGGTTGGCGGACCAATCCTTGATGAACTCGACCGGGGAGATCCAGGTCCCCAGGAAATCCGCGTCAAAGCTGACGATCACCCGCGCGCGGTCGAAGTGATAATGAGGCAGAACGGCCTGGCCGTGGGTTCGGTGGTGGGCCTCCACGATGGCCGAGCTCGACAGGGGCTCGTAGACGATGTGTCGCGCGGCGGGAAAGCGCTGCTTGAACTTTTCCAGGGCGGCCAGAAGCGAGGGGCTGCTGACCGTGCGGCTGACGATCCGGATCGCGTCGGACTTCTTAAGCTTGGCGATGATGGCCGCATCCGCCTGGGCCCAGGAGATGGGAGAGGCGCCCTGCCAAGGCGTCCGGAGCCTCTGGGAGTCGTAAAGGTCGAGCACCGTGGCCTGGCCGCGCGCGCAGAGCCCGCCGCGAGAGAGAGGATGGTCGGGATTTCCCTCCAGCTTGATGGGGCGGCCGTCACGGCTCTTGGCGAGCACGCCGCAGGCGGCCGGGCAGCCGGAACATGTCGAGGCATACCAGGACGCCAGCCCGGGAACCGACTCCTCGGGCTGTTGGAGGAAGGGGATGATCTTTTCCTTGGGCGGGCGCAGTTTGCAGCCGACCAGGGAGAGCGCCGCGAAGCTGGTCGAGAGGAGCTTGAGGAAGTCGCGCCGCGTCAGGCTGTCGCCGGCGTTGAATGGGTCCTGGGGTGGCTCGTGCATGTTCTCTCTCACCAATGGCAGGCCGCACAGTCCAGCGGCCCGCTGGCGCGCTTCCAGTGCGACGGCGCGTCGCCCGTCTTGAGGCGATGGCAGGCGATGCACCAGCCCATGGAGAGCGCGCTGGCCTGCCGGACGCGCTCCATCGTCTCCACGGGGCCGTGGCATTCCTGGCACTGGATATTATTGTTGACGTGGATCCTGTGCGTGAAATGGACGTAATCCGGCAGCTGATGCACCCTGACCCAGGGGATCGAGGCCTCATGCTTCTCCCAGACGGCAAGCAGCTTGGCGATCTCGGGGGAAGGGGTCTTGGCAGAGAAAGCCTTGCGCACGGCGCCGTGGCAATTCATGCAGACGTTGACCGCAGGCACGGCCGCCACATCGCTTCTTTCCGCCGCATAATGGCAGTAGAGGCAGGCGATGCCCAGGCTCCCGGCGTGGCGCGCGTGGGAGAAAGCGATGGGCTGGACCGGCTCATAGCCCTGCTGATTCCCCAAAAGGTGATAGTAGCGCCGGCCGCCGAAGGTCCAATAGGCGAGTGCAGCGCAGACGAACAAGAGGGCTATCGCCGGCCGATGGCCTCTAAATTGCCAAAGCGCCGCCGCCGCTGCCAAAAGAAGGAAAAGGAACGCCAGCCCCGGCCAGAAGACGGAGAAACCCTCCTCCGGCATTCGGACTTTGAGACGCATGGGCTCTTCCTCGACGGCAAGAGGCGCCTGCGAGGACAATCCGCCGGCGCTGGCGGCCTTGAGATATTCCAGGATGCCTTCCACGTCCGCGCGAGCCAGATGCGTCTCCTCCATGCGTACGCCGTTGTATTTTTCCAGAAGTTTCTGGGCCGCGGGGTCAGAGGCCAGAAAGACTCCCGGACTCATGATGAATTTCACGAGCCACTCGCGTTCATGCCTGTCAGCGGCCCCCCTCAGATCCGGCCCCACGCGGTCGCCGGCGCCGATCGTGTGGCACTTGGCGCATTTCATGATGAAAAGGGCGGCTGATTTTTGGATCTGGGAAGGAGCCTTCGCGGCCAAGGCCGGAGTGGTCAGCCGAAGAAAGACCACGGCTGCCAGTGAAATGGTCTTAAAAATCCGATTGTCTAAAAAAATGGCGACCTCGGGATGAAATTATACTGAAAATTGAAAGATTTTTTTGTTTTTACTTTCAGCGCTGAAAGTAAACATCGAAGAAATGATGAAATAATAAGCACTTTTCGTTCCGCAAGTCGCCATGGGGAACTTTTTCCAAGGCACAGCTTCTATTTGAAAAAACTTTTGCGTCGTCAGATGAAAAATGAGAGTCAGTCGCCTTTTTTAGGAGTCTCCGCCTTTTGTGGCGCTGCAGATTTATCGGCTTCCTTGGGCTGCGATTCATCTTTCGGGGCCGCCGTCTGGGCCTGCTTCTCGGCGGCGTCCATCACCGCCTGCAGGTCGTACTTGCCGTCCTTCTTCTCCTGGATCTTTTTGGCGAGGATCTCCTTCTTGCGCACGGAGGAGTCATAGGATAGGAAGTCGATGATCGTCTTGGCGCTGTCAGCGTCCACGCCTGAACGCTTCTTGTGCTGCATCTTGTGGACGTAGGCATCCCACTCCTCGGGCAGGGCGAAGGGCGAGTTGATCGGCCGCGCCAGGGTGTGGCATTTGGAGCACTTCTCGGCGAAGACCGGATAGTTGTCCTGCTGTTCCTTGGGATAGCTCGACACGTCGATGGTCTCAGGACCCTTGTCGAAAGGGAATGTCTTGACCTCCTCATCCTGAGACCGGAGCTCTCCCGCGCCCCACAGCACGGCCGCAATGGCCAGACCTCCGGCGATGCCTCGTCCTTTCATGAACAGAACTCCTGTCGGACTAGAAGCCCAATTCGAACTGCAGGCTCCACCGCGAACTCTTGGCAGAGCTCACGTTATTGACGCCCTGCAAGTCCTGCTTGGTGTCTCCGGACCATTCCACGAATCCCTTCATGTTGGGAGCGAAGTAATGGGCCAGCTGGGCCGTGACGTAGTTGAAGCTCCTCTTGCCGTTGAAGGTCGTGTACCAGTTCTCGCGCACCAAGGGCACGAGGAACGGGAACGTGTCGCCCTGCCTCTTATAGACATAGAGAAGTTCGGCATAGGCGGCCTTGGTGGTGGACTTGATCACGGGATTGCCGTTCTCATCCACCTCCACCGTTGAGTTGGCCAACTGTTCGTCCTTTTCGTTGGACACGAGACAGGCGCCGCGGCTGACAAAGCCCTTGGCCTCGAGCGTGTAGTCGAGCCCGTATTTGGTGAACTTGACCCGGTCTTGGTTGCCGTTCTGATCCACCAGCCCGTTGTATTCGCGTCCCGAGCTGCCGAAGGCCCCGATCTCGAGGCCCTTGAGCGTGTCGTAGGCCAGGCGCAGGTTGCCGGCCTTGGCGCTCGTGCCGGTGTCGTTGGCGTTTCCGGCCGACATGCCCGCGGCGTAGTAGAGCGCTCCCAATCCCTCTTTGTCCACCTCACCGAAAGCCAACATGGTCTGGGTGGTCTGGTCCATCACGTTGCCCGAGAGGTTGCCCTGGTCGGTCTGGCCTCCGGCGATGGCGCGTCCCGTGATCGTCGGGCTGCCGAAGTTGGAGATGTTCTGGTAGGGATCCATGACGAAGAAACCGCGGCGGGCGGCGATGATGTTGAGGTACTGGCTAGGATGGTAGCCCGCTTGGATGTCGGCCATGTTCACGCTGAAGGCCGTGTCGGTCGTGTTGTTGGCGTCGACCTCTCCGAACCAGGAGATATGCTTGGCCGCGTCCCCGCCAGCGACGAAGAAGTCCGCGTCCTGGATAGGTTGGAAGCGGAACTCCCTGTCGACGGTCGTGTTCTTGTCATAGGGCCGCGAACGCGCCACCACGCCCCAGGGGAATATCTTCTCAGTCCAATACCCTCCCGACCCTTCCAAAACTCCTTCCTTGCTTCCCGGTTCGCGCACATAGCCGTTGAGCTTGAACTGCCGGCCGTAATCATTGAGGAGGGGCCAGGCCGTGTGGCACTGTGAGCAGCTCAGGCCGTATTTGCGGGCGAAGCCAGGGACAGCCCCTGCTTCCTTAATAAGGCCCGGCCGCATGGGGCAGATCCCTTGGATCCCGCGATACAGAGGCGGAACAAGCCAGGCTGTGAAAAGCACCGAAAAGAGAATAAAGCCGACTCCGAATTTTTTGCTCCCGGTTCCTTGTGCTTCTGGCATGTTTCCCCCTGATTGTTTTTAAAATTCAACGGCTGAAGAATCTAACAATTCCTATTTTTCAAGAGAATGACAGACATCAAGGTTAAAGATGATATTTGTCATGTTTAAAAAACTAGCGGAATCTCAGAGAATCCGCTCCAGCGGAAACGGCCGACCATTGAGGAGTCTGCTCGCGGCCGAGCCGGCGCGCTGTCTCCTGCACGTGCGCCGATGCATAATCGTAGAGGGCTCGGGCCGTGATTGCGCCGGCGCCGTCTTGGCCCGCGCCATTGAGACCGCGCAGCAGGAAGTAGGTGAATGCCCCATGGCTCTGCTCCGGGAGCGTACCGGAAAACTCCCCAGGACGAGAAGATGTCCATGCCAGGATTTTCCCCATGGGCGCTGGAGTTGAGACTGACGGCTCCTGGACTCCTGGGAAGTCCCATTCCAACATCGCCAGGACGCGAGCCGCCTTGAGCCCTCCCAAATCCTGAGAGAGGCGCTCCAGCGGGTAGGCCGTCTCTTCAAGGAATTCGGCGTCGCCATCCATGGGCGCCAAAAAGATGCGTCCGGTCTTGGGTTCGAGAAGCGCGTGCCCTGAAAAATAGAAAAAAACCGTGGAGCGTTCCTGAGCAAGACGGGGAAGGCGCGCCTCCAGGGTTTTGACCAGACCAGCCCGGGTGGACTCGTTGTCGGTCAGAAACAGGATGTGGTCGAGCGGGGTGCCCAGGGCGGCGAGATGATCGCGCACGGCTTGGGCATCGTGGCGCGCGAAAGGCGCCTGAGGCAGGCCCGCATAGTTCGAGACTCCCACCACAACGGCGTAATTGTCCGGCTTCTGGCGGAGATGGTATTGGGGCATGTCTTCATCGGAAAAGGAGGCCGGGGCCGATGCCGCCGCCTGGGGTAATTCTCCGGCCATGGCGCGCCGGATCATTTGGGAGATCTCCCCATGGCCCCGCTGGGTCGCGAGCTCCGCCGGCAGCTTGCCGTTGGCCGCAAGGATGCGCGCATCCGCACCGCGACTCAGAAGAACTTGCGCCACGGCCTGATCGCCGAAATAGGCCGCCAGGCCCAGAGGCGTACGGCCGATCGTCATCTCGTCGGCGGCGTTGACGTCAGCGCCATGGTCCAAGAGGCATTGGACGATCTCGTCACGGCTGCTCCAGGCCGCATAATGCAGGGCGGTCGTACCCTGTATCCCTTTGTGATTGACGTCCGCGCCTTTCTCGATCAGGTATTGGACGATGGGCAGGTATCCATGATGCACGGCCCGCATCAGAGCGGTTTCTCCGCGATCGCCGGCGGCGTTGACCTTCGCTCCTCGTTCCACGAGAAGCTTGACGACGGGGAGATGCCCCCCCGCCGCGGCGGCCATGAGGGCGGTCTCCCCATGGCGATACCCTCCGCGCACGTCGGGGTCCGCACCCTTGTCGAGCCAGGCCCTGGCGGCCTCGGCATCCCCCTTCGTCGACGCCTGCATCAAAGGGGCGGCGCATCCGGCCAAGGAGCCAGCGACCCAGATGAGAACGACCAGCCTCTCGTGCCGATTCACGAAGCGATCAGCCCTGGGACGATTCGAAGTCCTTGATCTTGAGGTAGATGACCACCACCAGGAAGGTGATGAACAGGCTGGCGACCCCGAGACCGATGCGGCGGTTCTGGAAATCCGCCGCCGCATCCTTGGCCGCCTGATCGGCCTTCTCCGCGTTCTGGATCCCCGGATCAGCCACCTCGGCCACACTCGCCGCGCTGAAATGATGGATCGCCGTCTTGGACTGGTACATGGCCATGCGCGAGGCGTCCCAAAGATCGCGAGCCTCGGCCATGTCCATGCCCTTCTCCTCGGCCGCGAGAATGTCCTTCTGGGCGCGCTGGTAAGCGTCCTCGATGGACTCCAGCTTCTTCTGCATGGCGGAAGCGACCGCGATCTGCGGGGATGAAGGACTGTGGCATTTCATGCAGATGCCGTTGTCCGGCGAAAGCAGCTGCGCGGTCGGGTGCTGGATGTCGTGCTCATGATGGCAGGTGGCGCACATGTGGAACTTGCGTTTGGCCCAGGGCTTGGCCATGGGGCTGGACTGGAAGAACTCCGCGTTGTGCACGTGGCACATGCCGCAGACCTGGCCGATGTTCTCGACGCCCGGCGGGACGGCTCCGTGGTTGCCGTGGCAGGTGGTGCAGACCGGAGCGGCGGTATCGCCTTTCTCAAAGAGAGCCTTGCCATGCACGCTGCTGGTGTACTGGGCGAGCTGATCGGTGGGGATCTTGTAGGGAGCCATCAGCTGGACATTCGAGTGACACTTGCCGCAGGTCTGCGGGATGTTCTTCACATAGACGGAGGATGTGGGATCCTTGGCCGGCCTGATGGAGTGCGCGATGTGGCAGTCCGCGCAGGCGGCCACAGCGGCATCGCCGGCCTTGAGCCTCTGTCCATGGACGCTGGTGTAGTACGTCAGCTCCTGGTCGACGGGGAGAGAGGGGTTGAACTTCTTCATGTAAGCAGGATTGGAATGGCATTTTCCGCAGAACTTGGGCATGTCCGCCTTGGAGGGCGCGCCCACAAAGCCCGCATCCGGACTCATGGCCGCCGCCGCATCGTCGAGAGCCGGGTTGCCGCCGTGGCAGGAATCGCAGGACAGCCCCCGCTCCCGGTGGATGTCGTTGTCGAAGGCTTTGAGGATGGCCTGATGCTTCTCGCCCAAAGTCGCATGGCAGACGGCGCATTGGTTCTGGACGGCCGCAGCCGGGCCCGCCGTGAGCATCGAGAGCAGGACGGTCATCGCCACGCGCCTCATGAGAGGTACCCCCACAGGGTCATGGCCAGGAGCACGGCCAGGCCTCCCCAACCGAGCAGGCGGACGACGATCTCTTTCCTCTCTTCAGGCAAGGCTTTCTCCCAGAAGGGCGTCAGGAACAAAAGGCCTCCGGTCGTACCGAGCACCATGATCCCCCAGAGCTCGCCGGGGATCAGGAGGATGCGCGGCGGCAGGAGCTTGAGGAACTGGTACTGCGACAGGAAATACCATTCAGGCTTGATGCCGGCCGGCGCCGAAGACAAGGCCTCGGCCTTCTTGCCCAATTCCCAGGGGAAGAAGACCGACAGGATCGCGACCGCGTTCAAGACCACCAACCAGAGCATGGCGTCCCGCAGGAAGAAATTCGGGAAGAAAGGCATGGTCTTCTTGGCCTCTCGCACCTCGGCCATGCCCTGGATCTGCACGAAAGTCAGATGCAGCCCGATGGTCACAGACAGCAGCGCCGGAAGCACGGCCACGTGAAGGCCGAAGAATCGCGAAAGCGTCGCCCCCGTGACCTCGTCGCCGCCGCGGACGATCTTGAGCATCCAATGGCCGACGAGAGGGACCTGGCCGATGATGTCGGTCCCCACTTTCGTGGCGAAGAAGGCCAGCTCGTTCCAGGGCAGAAGATACCCGCTGAATCCGAAAGCCATGGACAGGCCCAAAAGGACGCAGCCGGACATCCAGGTCAGTTCCCGGGGATTGCGGAAGGCCTTCATCAGGAAGACGCTGAACATATGCGTGAGCACGAAGAAGATCATGATGTTGGCGCCCCAGCTGTGGACCGAACGGATGAGCCAGCCGAAGGACACCTTCGCGGAGATGTACCGGACGCTCTCATAGGAAGAGTCGGCCCCCACGCGATAGTACATCAAGAGGAGGATGCCCGAAGCCACCTGCAGGATAAAAAGGAAGAGACAGACCCCGCCCGCGTAATAGAAAACGCTGCCCCGGTGCACCGGCACGGCCTTATGCCGGGCCATCTCGATGAGCGGGCGCACATGCAGCCTTTCATCGACCCAATCCAGCAGCTGGCCGCTGAGAACGTTCATGCCGTCCTCACCACCAGGACATCCTCGCCCTTGACGCTCACCGTGAACGCCTGCAGCGGCCGGGGCGGCGGACCCGAGATGTTCTTGCCGCTCAGATCGTATTTCCCATTATGGCAGGCGCACCAGATCAGGTCCGCTTCCTTGCTGTATTGTACGATGCAGTCGAGATGCGTGCACGTCGCGGTCAAGGCGTGGAAGACGCCCTTGACGTCGCGGATCACGATGACGGGTTGGCGGCCGAACTTGAAGATCTTGCTGGCTCCGATGGGAAAATCCTTCATCGTCCCGGCCTTCAGCGTGTCCGGCTCGGCCTCCACCTGTTCGGGCGGCAGCAGATAACGCAGGACGGGATAGATCACCGAGCCGAGGCAGCCCAGCACGCCGCCGCCCAGGAGCAGGTTCAAGAATCTTTTGCGGGTCATGGATTCCACGACTCAAGCCCTCCCGGCGGGGAATAAAGGAAATTGTTCCATATCCTCAAGATGCATCATAGTTATAATCGCGCTCAAGAAAAATGACAAAAATCATCCTTGCACGGAGCCGCGCGTCATGCCCCCTGCCCCCGGCAGAGTCTCCAGAACTCACGCATGTCGCGAGGGATGCGAGCGAGGAAGGAGAGCCGTCGACCAGAGACCGGGTGGGCGCATTCGATCCGATAGGCATGCAGCATCAGGCGCGGCGCGGCCAGACTCCCCGCGCCGCTCCGATCGAATTCCTCATCCCCCATGACCGGGTGCCCCAACAGCTGAAGGTGCGCCCGGATCTGATGCGTGCGGCCGGTCAAAGGCTTTGCCTCGACCAAGGCTCCGCCGGGGCACGACTCCAAAAGCGTGAATCCGGTGGAAGCCTTTTTGCCGAACTGCGTGGCAATGATGCGGCGATGGCCGGGCCTGCGCCCGATCGGCGCGTCCACCGAAGCGCGGCGGCCCGACCACGCGCCGCGGACCACGGCGCGATAGGTCTTGGCGATGCTCCTGTCCTTGAACTGGCGGACCAGGTCCTCGGAGGCTGCCGGGGTCTTGGCCACGAGCAGGACCCCGCTCGTGAAGCGGTCGAGACGATGGACGATGCCGCAACGGGGCGTGCCGGTTTGCACGACCTGGGGCCGGTGCTTGAAAAGAAGTCCGGCCAGGTTCGGCTCCCTCTCGAAGGAGGCGGCCCCCGGCTCGGCGAGCCAGCTGGTCCCCAAGGGATGCATGAGCAATCCCGCGGGCTTGTTCAGAACCAGCAGATGCTTGTCTTCATGGAGGACCCAATCCTCGAAGGAGCCGAAGGGCTCCTCCCAACTCTCAGGCTTTTGATCCATCTCCACCACGTCGCCGGCGTCCAGTTTCCTGTCGCTCTCGGCCGTCCGGCCGTTCACCCGCACCAGCCCCTGGGCGATGAGCCTTTGGACATGGCCGCGGCTCAAGCGCGGCAGGCGAAGGGCCAGGAATTTATCGAGACGAGTTCCCAGCTCCTCGCAGATAAAACGCTCCCGGAGAGTGTTCATCGGGCCTTGACTCCCCGCTTCATCAGCAAGCCGGCCGCCAGGAAGATGGCGGCCAGGGAAATCCACTGCGAGATGGAAAAGGGGTAGAGCGACGCCCCGCGGTCATCGTAACGGAAGAACTCGATGACAAAGCGCGCCGAGCCGTAGAGGATCGCGTAGGAGAAGAAAACGGTTCCTGCTCTCAGGCGGCGACTTGTGACCTTCGGCAGGAGGGCAAAAGCTAAAAAGAGCCAGATGAGGAGATTGGCCAGCGACTCATAGATCTGCGTGGGATGCAGCGGCACTCCCCAGAGTTCGAGAGGCGTGGAACTCGCCGGATCTCCGCCCAGAACAACGCCCCAAGGCAGGGTCGTCGGCCGGCCATAGCAACACCCGGCCGCCAAACAACCCAGGCGTCCCACCGCATGACCCAAGGGCAGAACCGCGCTGAAATAATCAGCCAGGGAGAGGAACTCGAAGCCGAGCCACCATTTCGCGACCCAGGCCAGCGCCGCCGCGCCCAGAACGCCGCCGAAGAAGACGAAGCCATAGCGCAGATCGCCGAACAGGGAAAGCCGGCCGGAAACGATCTCGCGATAGGAGACGGCCCAGTACATGAGCTTTCCCCCGGCGATGGCGCCGAAGAAGAGGACATAGATGAGGCGCCAGAACTTCGTCTCATCGAGGCCCATCTCCTGCCGGCGGCTCTGCAGCCACAGGATGCCCGCCAGATAGCCCAGGGCGACGAAGACCCCGTAGGTGGGGAGCTTGAAGACTCCGTATTGGATCAGGACAGGATGCATGGCGCTTCACGCCTCCATAGGATCAGTCCAAGGCCCGCGAATCCGAGTCCAAGGGATAGAATCTGTCCAGCGGATAAACCAACGAGGCCCGGCGCCGTGTCGCCGCGCCAGAACTCCAAGGAGAAGCGCAGGATGCTGTAAGCCAGGAAATAAGCTCCGGTCAAAAAACCAGGCTTAATCTGTCCTCGCTCCAGACACGGCCGCACCGCTAACCATAGGCACAGGAAAATCAGCAGTTCGCCGGCAGCTTCATAAAGCTGGGTCGGATGCAGAGCGACGCCCCGCAGGCCGACGGGAACCATGGACGACGGATCCGTGAACCGCACGCCCCAGGCACGGACTGTTGGCCGTCCATAGCAGCAGCCGGCGGCAAAACAGCCCAGGCGGCCGAAGACATGCCACAGCGCGGCGCCCAGGCACACGTGATCGAGCATGCTCAGGAATCCGCATCGGCGCCAGCAAGCGAATACCCAGACAGCGGCCACGACCCCGCCGAAAGCCCCCAGCACGGAAAAGCCGCTGTTGAAGGAGAAGAGCGCCGCCTTGAGCTCAGGCCATCTATAAGGAACATATTCCACGAGATAAAGGATCCGGCCGCCGATGAATCCGCCCAAAAAGAGGAAATTGAGCAGGAGCCAAAAATCTTCGTCGCTGCGCAGGCCCATCGAGCGCCGCTGCGAATGCCAGAGCCGGTACGCAGCCAGACCGCCCACAGCGATCAGCAGGCCGTAGCTGTAGAAGCGCCAGCCCAAAAAAGAAAACAAGACAGGCTGCATCATCCCTCCAGTTTGAGGAAATCCTGCAGGGTGGCGGCCGCCAGATAGGGGTTGAACTGGAGGACTTCGCCCAAGGTCGCGGAAGGCTTGGGTCCGTAATCATGGCCGGGCCAGATCATCGTCGGCGCAGGCAACTCCGCCAGACGCCGCAGGCTCTGGTGCATCTGGGCGGGGCTCGATCCTGGCAGGTCCGTGCGGCCGCAGCAGTCAAGGAAAAGGGTGTCCCCGGTGAAGAGCTGGCCCGCGGCCAGGATGCACTGGGAATCAGGGGTATGCCCGGGGGTATGCAGGAACCGCAATTCCAGACCGGCGAAGGCCGCATCCTGGTCCTTGCCCTGAGAAGAGATCACGGGAACGGGAACCGCGCGCGAGAGCTCCTTGAGAGCCCCGAGATGGTCGAAATGCCCGTGGGTCAGCAGGATCGCCGCGATGCGGCGCCCCTCGGAGCGAGCGGAGGCGAGGATCTTTTCAGCGTCCCATCCCGGATCCACGACCACGCATTCCTGGCCGGCAGCCGCGCCGACGAGATAGGAGAAATTCTGCATCGGCCCGACGGCCAATTGTCTGAGAAAAATATCAGCCATGGGCGGGTTCAATGCTTGGGAGGCTCAAAACGGTATTCGATCTCTCCGGATTTGAGGAAACCGACCTTGCGGACTTCCCGCTCCAAGGCCGTGTCGTTGCCCTTGAGCTCCTTCAAGCGCGCCTCGGCCTTCGTGTTGGCGGCTTCCAGCTGGGCGATCTCGCGGCGCAGCCGGCGCAGCTCGAGCCAATTGGCCGTCAGGCTGCGGAAACCGCGTCCGCCGAAAAAGACGGCGAGGAGGCCGATGGTCGCCAAAACCTTGATCCATCGGACGCGCAGCCAGGTGACCTGAGACGAGATGTTCATGGGAGAGAGAATAGAAATTAAATTATATCACAATGAGACGAGAAGCATGGGCCGGCCAAAAACTCGGACTCAGCGCGCCGTCTTAGACGCCAGCTTGAAGCACGCATCCCCGGCATAGCGGGCCTTCGTGCCCAAGTCGCGCTCTAGACGCAGGAGCTGATTGTACTTGGCCAACCTCTCCGAACGGCAGGGCGCGCCGGTCTTGATGGCTCCGGCATTCATGGCCACGGCGAAATCCGCGATGAAGGCATCCTCGGTCTCTCCGGAGCGGTGCGAGATGACGGTGGAGTAGCCCGCCGCATGCGCGGTCCTAATCGCCTCCACGGTCTCGCTCACGGTCCCGATCTGGTTGAGCTTGATGAGGATGGAGTTGGCTGTCTTCTCCTTGATGCCGCGCTTCAAGCGTTCGGGGTTGGTCACGAAGAGGTCGTCGCCGATGATGCGGACCTCGGTCCCGAGCTTGCCGGTCATGTGCTTCCAGCCGTCCCAATCATCCTCGGCTAAGGGATCCTCGTAAGAGATGATGCCGTATTTCTTCTGCCAAGAGCCGTAGATCTCCGTCATCTCCGCCGCGGTGCGCGGCTTTCCCTCGAAGCGATAGGCGCCGTCTTTGTAGAATTCGCTGGCCGCGGAATCGAGTCCCAGACGCACCTTGCCGGCATAGCCGGCCTTGGCGATGGAGTCGGTCAGGACATCCAAGGCCGAGGCATGGTCCTTGAGCTGGGGAGCGAAGCCGCCCTCATCACCGACGGAGACGGTCATTTTCATTCCTACTAAAATCTTCTTGAGAGCCTGATAGATCTCGGCTCCCGCGCGCAGGGCCTCATGGAAAGATCCGCAGCCCACGGGAACCAGCATGAATTCCTGCACGTCCAAGCCGCTGTCCGCGTGCTTGCCGCCGTTGATGACATTGAGCATGGGCGTCGGCAGGAGCCATTCCCCCTCAGGCAGACCGAAAGTCTTGCGCAGATGGCTGACGAGCGGCATCTTCGCCGAGAGCGCCGCGGCGCGGCAGGCGGCCATGGAGACGGACAAAAGCGCGTTGGCGCCGAGCTTGCCCTTGTTGGCGGTGCCGTCCGCAGCGATCAAGGCCTTGTCGAGCGCCGCCTGGTCGCGAGGGTCTGTACCCTTCAAGAGCTTCTGCAAGGGGCCTTCGACATGAGAAACGGCCTTCAAAACACCCTTGCCGTTGAACCGGGCCTTGTCGCCGTCTCTGAGTTCCACGGCCTCATGCTCGCCGGTAGACGCTCCGCTGGGCACCAGCGCGCTGGCCGCGGTCCCGTCATCCAAGCGGACCTCGGTCTCCACGGTCGGAAAACCGCGGGAATCCAGGATCTCCAAAGCGCGGATCGAAGCGATCTTAGCCATCAGAATCTCCCCTGCAGAAGCTGTTTTCCAGCGGCGACCAGGGCGGCGAGCCTCTTGGGGTCATGCGCCTCGGCGTAGAGGCGGAACACCTGCTCCGTGCCGGAGGAACGCAGCCCCAGCCAGCTGCCGTCGCGGAAGATGAACTTGAACCCATCGGACTGGTCGATGCGCCAGACCGAGCCGCCGGCTAAGTCCAAGGGCGGCTTGAGGCGCAGCCTCTCGTCGAGCTCCTGGATCTCTCGCGGCTTGGCCATGACGAAGTCCTGACGGGTGGAATGGAAGGCCCCAACGCGCTTGAAAAGCGCGCTGCGTACCTCCGTGAGGGGTCGGCGGGCGCAAGCGACCAGCTCCAGCATCAAGAGACAGGCCAAGACGCCGTCCTTATCTGGAACGTGGCCGCGGACCGCGAGCCCCGCGGACTCTTCGCCACCTAAAAGGAACTGCCCGGTGCGCATCAAGTCTCCGATGAATTTGAAGCCGACCGGCGTTTCGCGCACTTCCAGGCCGTGGGATTTGGCCACGGCATCCACGAAATGGGACGTCATCACGTTGCGGGCCACCTTGCCCGTCAAGCCTCGATGGGTCACCAGGTGATCCAATGCCAGGGCCAGAACCTCATTGGGAGAGATCCAGCGCCCCCCCGCGTCAAGGATGCCGAATCGGTCGCCGTCGCCGTCGCAGGCCAGCCCCAAGGCCAGTCTCTTCTTGACTACCAGTTGAGAGAGCTCCGTCAGAGAGGATGGCGAGGGCTCCGGCGCGCATCCGCCGAAGAGGACGTCGCGGTTCTCATGCAGGGCGACGACCGCAACGCCCAGGCTCTCCAGAAGGGGCCGCAGATAATGGCGGGCCGAGCCATGCATGACATCGACAGCGACCTTGAGCCTTGCCTTGCGGATGGCCTTCACATCCAAAAGAGACGAAAGTTGCCTGAAATAAAGGGGCCGCAGATCGGTGGTCTCGATCCAGGATTCCTGCAAGGCCACGGACATGGTCTTGATCGTCTGCGAGCCCAGAAGCTCCACGCGGCGCTCGATGTCCTCGGTGACGGCCGGCGTGGCCGCCCCTCCCCAGAAGGGCATCCATTTGATGCCGTTGTAGGCGGCGGGACTCTGAGAGCCCGTGATCATGAGGCCGCCGATGGCTTTTTTGGCCACGATGGCGGCCGCCACGGCCGGAGTGGGCAGGTCCGTCGATGAGAGGATGGTCTTGACGCCGTCCAAGGCGAAGACGGCGCAGAGTTCGCGGGCGCATTCATCGGAGAGGAAGCGCGTGTCATAACCGACGACGACCAGGGGGACGGGGCCAGGCTTCGATGATCCCAGGAAAGCCTTGTAGTCCGGCGAGTTGACGCCGTAGTCGGGATGTTCCTTGACCAAAGCGGAGATGACGTGCGCCACCTTCCGGACGTTGGGGAATGTGAACTCGTCGGAAAGCAGGCTTCGCCAACCGCCCGTGCCGAATCGAATCATCGGGCGGTGATGGTAGCATATGGAAACGGACGGCGCAACAGAATTTGGCGACTTGGAAAATAGGCCCTTGGACCTAGGAGCGTATAGGCCTAAAGACCTATGGCGAAAATGGAGTTTTCAGTCTACACTATGGCGCACCGAGAAAACCATGAAAGTTCATCCTTATCCTTTGAGCGGATTGACCGCCGCCTTGCTGCTGGCCTGGCCACTCCAGACGCAAGCCATCCCCACCCCCTCCAAGGACTTCGATCAATGCCTGTTTGCGTTAGAGAACCCAGACTCGGCTGAAAAATGCGCTCGTCTGACCGCCGAGCAACTGGCTCCCTCACCAGATGCCTCGGCAGTCACACCTGAAAACATGGACAGAAAAGATACCTCCGCCATAAGTGCAAAAACACTCTCCAGCGCCATCAGCAATGCTGATGCCAATAAAGCCGCTACAGTGATCATCGCAGGAAGCCAAGGTCTCCAGCACCAGCAGACACAAGGATCTGGCGCTCAAGGCACGGCAAAAGGTTCGAACCATCTAGCCCCGCCATCGACCCAAGGCGATCAGGGACCCTCACAAAAACCAGCGGCAACGCCCACGAAGCAACTCGAAAAAGTGGTCTCAGAGCACGCCTGGAAATCCTCGTAGATCCATCCCGCCGTTCAGTCAAAACTCAAGGCCTGACCCCATTTGTGCTAGAATAGCGCCATGAACAACACATCATTGGACCCGATGACAAACCCATTCGTCGACGCCTATAATCGCCTTATCACGCATATCCCCGGCATGGCGGCGGCCCTGCTTCTGCTGCTTCTGGGCATGTTCATCGCGCGGGCCCTGCGCACGGTCTGCGACCGCGCCCTCACGGCTGCCAAGCTCGACGATTATACCAGCAAGATCGGCATCAATGAGATCCTGGCGCGCCTGGGCATGGGCAAGTCCCTCTCCTATGTCCTTTCCTTCCTCATCTACTGGTTCATCCTCTTCATCTTCATCGTCTCGGCGGCCAACGCGGTCAATCTGACCGTCGTCTCGGAGCTCCTGGAGCGCTTCGCGCTTTTTTTGCCCATCCTCATCGGCGCGCTCCTGATCCTCTTCGGCGGGCTACTCTTCGCGCGCTTCCTGCGCGAGGTCGTGCTCAACGCGGCCGCGGCGAACAACGTGCGCGGCGGCCACGTGTTGGCCCATGCCGCCTACATCCTCGTGGTGGTCTTCTCCGCCATGACCGCGATGGAGCAGCTGGGCATGAAGCTCAACTTCATCTCGGCGGCCATCCAAATCCTTCTGGGCTCGGTGGGTCTGGCCGCGGCCATCGCCTTCGGCATCGGCGGCAAGGACATCGCCGCGCAGATGCTCAACGACCTGCGCGTCAAGAAAAGCTAACGGTTCGGCGCCGGCGCAGGCGGCTCGTCTGCGCGCCTGCGGCTGGTTTCGGGACTGCTGAAGACCTTTACCGCGGGCAGCTCGCTGACCAATGAGCTCTCATCCCCCTCGCCGGCGGACGTCGTCGCGACCGCCTGCTGAGATGGTGCCACCGCCGCCGAAACAGCAGAGGAGCGGCGGCCCATCCAGAGCCGGCCTGCATGATAGAGGATGAAGCCGGCCAGAAGCAGGGCCGCGAAAAAGACCGCGCGTTCGAGGGGAGAGGTTCGCGTGTTCATGATCAGTCCAGGTAATCCCGCAGGGATTTGCTGCGGGAGGGATGGCGCAGCTTGCGGATGGCCTTGGCTTCGATCTGGCGCACCCGCTCGCGCGTGACGCGGAAGACCCGGCCGACCTCTTCCAAGGTGCGGGGATATCCCGAATCGATGCCGAAGCGCAGCTTGATGATCTTGGCCTCCCGGTCCGTCAAGGTCGAGAGGACCTTCTCCACCTCGCCTCGGCGCAGATACGAAGTGGCGGAATTGGACGGCGCCACCGAGGCCTTATCCTCGATGAAATCCTCAAGTTAGGAATCCTCGTCCT
>JAHFCF010000003.1:132851-166215 GCA_023249645.1 Elusimicrobiota bacterium | reverse complement strand
CTGCCTAGGTCTAAAGGCCCAAAATGAGCTAGGTCCTTTGCCAGACCGAAGTAGGTCCAATACCCCAGGACATTATTAAGGAAGCGCCTTACACTGAAGGCATGATTAATTTAATCGGCCTTCTGGTCCTAAGCTCGATGGCGCACGCCGCGGACTCATCCTGGAATACGGCGGATATAAACACATTCCTCTCCCCTTCCCAGGCCGGGAAGGCTTCCAGTCCCGCCATCCTGATCCTGGCTGAAACAACCAATGGGCCCGCGGAGCAACTCCTCAAGGTCTTCAATAATGACACGGATCTCGTTCTCCGCTGGCAGCCGGGCCAGCCCATCACCGAGGACATCCAAGGCCGGGAGATCTTCGTCGCGGGCAACTCAGGAGACGCCGAGGCGGCTGTCCGCGCCATGATCTTGAAGGTCATGCGCGAAGGACAGAAAAACCCTCCCCTGGTGATCAATTATCTGGCGGACCACATTTACGACCAAGACGGCCAGATCGTGAATAAACAGATTTCCTATTTCCATGATGTGTTGGCGCCGCGTCTGATCCCGAGAGCCGCCCTCCTGGCCAAGGGACCTTCCGTCAAAGAGGCGGTTTGCGCCGCGGGCGAGCCCTGCACGATCGCGCGCTATGGTTCCGCCCAGAATATCATTGAGGTCAGCATCGATGTCGTCCCTCTCCTGGCCCTGAGAAACAACCTCTCCCAATCCGAGGCCAAAAAGAAGCCTCTCGCGCTACCTCCGGATGTCACTCCCTTGGAGTCAGCCCAAAAGCCGGGGCTCTTCTTCGGATCGGGGATGGACGGCAGGGAAGGCCTGCGCGCCACGATCATGGCCCAAGGCAAAGACCTGAGCTACCTGGACGCGCAAAGCGTGTTCCGCGATGACAACCTCTTCAATGCAAATCCAAGCGTTACTGCTCCAAATCCGGGCGCTACTGATGGTCTAGGCCAGTACATCAAGGTCCATTACGAACAGCCCGGTTACAACGACTACAAATCCATCGAGGTAGGCGCCCTGGGTGAAGACAATAGCGGTTCGTTCAAATACTATACGACCCATGATCGGACCCGCCAATACAGCCTTTTCCGTCTGGCTTATACTGACCGGGAGCATCTCGGAGGCTTCACCAATCATTTCAGCCCGCGCGTAGGCTATCTGAAGGTCGACGGAATCCCAGCATTCGGCGGCGGCTACATCTGGCCTACCTACGGCGAGGACCAGCAGGTCTACAGCCTGCGCGACACCATTTCCTACGCGACACAGATCCGCAAGCTTTCACTTCTCAGTGAATTCGGAGGCAACGTGGACGTGGCCAGCCGCTATGGCGTGACCGAGTGGGATAATAAATCCATTTTTGGCGGCATCCTGGCCAGCTATCCCATCACCGATTCTGTGAACGTGCACCTTCAAGGAAAGCAGCGTGTCTACGGCTACAACCCAGATCGTTATTTCGAACTGGACCAGTTCGGGCAGAGGCAGCTGCTCCTGGGTTTGAGCCATGTGGGCGAGAAGATCAGCGCTGGCATCATGGGAGGAATAGACCAAAGCCGTGGCACCAATCCACAGGATCCGCTCAACAATACGCAGAAGCAGTACATGGCCTGGGTCAAAGCCTTGGACACCACATTGACCGTCATGGGCGTCCAGGGGGATTTCCTAAAACAAGCCACCATTGCCGCCTCCAGGAAGGTCGCGGGTGATTGGACGGCTGGGATCACCTACACCGTGGAGAAATATGTCCAGGACTTTCTCCCCTCACAGAGGCGCATAGGCATCACCGTTTCCTACAGGCCAGGCCCCAGCCCGACAAATGATATGCCTGATGGCCGTGAGATTCAGAAAGTCGGCAAGGATGACCCCTATCCCCAGCATGCCTTTGTGTATGATGGACGCTCTCCGAGTCTCTTGGCTCAGACCATGGCCGGCAACGCCAGGCTGGTCAATGAATTCGATGGGAATCTCAACTGGGTGATGCAGGATGCGGCTTCCTCTCCCATGGACACCATCAGCCACCGCGCGGGCAAATGCGATTCTCAGGCGTGGGCCAATGCCTGGCTTTTGAACAGGGGACAAGCGACCGGCCCTGGGCATATCGTGGACTACTGGGTCGGCGACCTATGGTCTAATCCTGGCCATGGCATCACCTTGGAGACGAAATCCAATGGCAAGACCTATATGTGGGATTACGGTCCCCGCTTGCGCGTGGATGTCGATCGCAATGCCTCCTTAGCAAAAAAAATGATGACCGGTCTCAGCCAGAACGGAGCATACATGGCCTTGCGACCAACGAACAACCAGCCCATCTTCGCTGCCGCCTACGGCACGAATGCTCCGCAAACGCCTAATGGCTACATGAATAAGAATAATCAACAGACTGACTGGATCTATGTCCCCGCTTTCCAGACAACCTCGAACGGCCACCCCATGACGGAATCGGGACTGCACGCTCTCCTCGGCATGGGTGCGCAGTGAGAAACCCATTCCCAACCCGCGCGTAAAGAGGTAAAGTACGAGGGCCATGGGAAACGCCCTCTGGCCGCTGATCGCCGCTGTCTCCCTCCTTGTTTCCGCAGCCCTTCCACTGGAAGACGCGAAGTTCGTGTCAGCGCGCCAAGCCATGGTCGAGCGCATCTCCCATCAGGACCCCAGCCATCCCATCCAGGACCCCAATCTGCTCGACGCCCTGCGCGAGGTGCCGCGCCAACTTTTCGTGCCCAAGCGCCACGCCTCCAAGGCCTACGCCGACGTCCAGCTCTCCATCGGCAAAGGCCAGCGCCTCTCCGAGCCATTCGTCATCGCCTACATGACCCAGACGCTCGAGCCCAAGCCCACAGACAGGGTGCTCGAGATCGGCACGGGCTCGGGCTACCAGACGGCGCTGCTCTCGCGCCTGACCAAGGAAGTCTACTCCATCGAGATCTATCCCGCCCTGGCCAAGCGCGCCCAGAAGGTCCTCGCGGACTTAGGCTACTCCAACGTCCAGGTCCGCGTGGGCGACGGCTACCGCGGCTGGCCCGAGAAGGCCCCTTTCGACGCCATCATCGTCACCTGCAAGCCCGACCATATCCCCGAGCCCCTCGTCGACCAGCTGGCCATGGGCGGCCGCCTCGTCATCCCGGTCGGCGTGTCCAAGACCAGCCAGCTCGTCGTCGTGCGCAAGACCGAGAAGGGCCTCGTCGAGGAGAAGCGCCTGAGCGTCGATGTCCTGCCCATGAAGGGCGAGGCCGTGCGCAAGCCGCGCTAGAGTAAAGAGAAGCGGCGCGCGTAGATGTTGGCGACGATCCCCAGTCCGGCCAGCGTGATGATGAGGCTCGACCCCCCGTAGGAGATCAGAGGCAGGGGCATCCCCGCCACGGGCGCCAGGCCGACGCACATGCCGACGTTGAGGACGAGACAGCCGGCCAGCAGGCTGGCGATGCCGCAGCACACCAGCGCCCCATAGCGGTCGCGGGCCAGGCGCGCCGCGGCCAGGATGCGCCAGATGAGGATGAGGTAGAGCGCGAGTATGCTGCCCGTGCCCCAGAAGCCCAGCTCCTCGCCCACCGTCGAATAGATGAAGTCCGTGTGGCGCTCGGGCAAAAATCCCAGCTGGGACTGCGTCCCCGAGAACATCCCCTTGCCCCAGAACCCGCCGGAGCCGATGGCGATCTGGGATTGGCGCACGTGATAGGCCACGCCCTGGATGTCCGACTCGGGCGCCAGATACGCCACGAAGCGGTTGCGCTGATAGCCCCTGAGCCCTCGGTTGAGGACGACGCCGCTGACCAGACCGGCGCTCAAGACCAGCGCGGCGGCTACGAACGGCAGGGGATGAGGATGCAGGCGCAGATGCACGGCCGCTTGCCAGGCGAGGAAGACCAGGACCGCGATCAGCGCGATCAAGAGCAGCAGGCCGGTACCCGGATGGAGTCCGGAGAGGAGAAAGCCCAACGCCCCACCGGGAGCCGCGCCCTGCAAGCGAACCTGGGAGAAGATGGAGATCAGCGGCACGGCCAGGGCCACGGCGCCGAAGCCGAAGACCCCCAGAAGCTGGCCGACGCCGCAGCCGGCGCCGAAGAGCATGGCGAAGAGGATGGGCGCAAACGTCAGCGCCGTGGTCAGGTCCGGCTCCTTCATGATGAGCGCCACCACCGGGGCCGCGACGGCCAGAGCCCAGAGCACGGTGGAGAACTCCCGGATGCGCCTAGAGCGTCGGTCGAGGACGTCGGCCAGGACCAGGATGAGCCCCAGGCGCGCGAACTCCGAGGGCTGGAAGGTGAGGAAGGCGAAGTGGAACCACGCCCGGTGGCCGCGCTGGGTCACGCCGAAGAGGACGACGGCCGCCAGCAGGGCCAGGACGGCGATGTAGAGCGGCCTGGACTGGTCCTGATAGACCTGGTAGGTCAGCCGCCGGGTGATCAGGAAGAAGCAGACGCCCATGGCCAAGGCGAGAAAGTGGCGCTCCAGGACTCGGGAATAGAAGGGCAGGGGGTTGGCGGCTGAGAGCACCGAGGCCGTGCCGATGAGAAGGAGCCCGACGGTCGCGGCCGCGAACCACCAATCGATGCGGCCCGTAAGGCCGGCTCTATCCGGACGATGCGTCAGCACCACCCTTCTTGGGCTCAGGAAATCCATGGGCTAGAGGACGTCCCTCAAGAGAAGGGCGTTGATGAGTATGGTCGCCGCGACCGCGGCCCACAAAAGCGCCTTCTCCGCTCCCGAGACGGCGCGGCGTCCCATGACCTTCGGCGAGGAAGTCAAGAGAGCCAGAGGCACCACGGTCAGAGGCAGCTGCAGGCTCAAGGCCACCTGGCTGGCGATGAGGCCCTTGAACGCGTCGCGCACGAAGAAGATCGCGGCCAAGCCGCCCAGCAGGGTCAGGGCGATGCCGATGCGCGAATGGCGGTCTTCGACGTCGTAAGACTCGCCGAAGACGCCGGCGAAGATGCTGCCGCCGGCCATGGCCGCGGTGACTGTTGAGACGAATCCGGCGCACAAGAGCGCCGCGGCGAAGACGACTCCGGCGGCGCGGCCGAGCAGAGGCTCCAGCGTGGCCTGAGCCTGGGGGATTTCCGTCACGGCGATGCCGCGGGAAAAGAAGAGCGCGGCCGCGAGGATGACCATGGCGCTGTTGACCGCCCATCCCAGGCCCATGGCCGCCAAGGTGTCGGCGAATTCGAAGCGCAGTCGCCTGTCCACGGCGGCATCATCCTGGAGATTGTACTGCCGGCTCTGGATGATCTCGGAATGGAGGAAGAGGTTGTGCGGCATGACCACGGAGCCGCACACGGCCAGAACCAGCGCCGCGGAACCCAGAGGCACGGACGGCACGACCCAGCCCCGGGCGGCGGCGGCCCAGTCCACGGGGACGAGAAAGAGCTCGTAGACGAAGGCCAGGCCGATCAGGCCCACGCCGGCGATGATCCAGCGCTCGACCTTGCGGTAGGAGTTCGTCGCCAGCAGGATCGCGACCACGGCGGCGGTCAAGGCCGCCCCCGCGCGCAGGCCCAGCCCGAAAAGCATCTGCAGGCCGATGGCGGAGCCGAGGAGTTCGGCGAAGACCGTGGCCATGGCGGCCAGCACCGCGCTCAAAAGGATCAGGCTCGACATCGATCGAGAGAAGAATTTCGTGGAGGACTCCGAGAGGCACAGCCCGGTCACGATGCCCAGATGCGCGGCGTTGTGCTGGAGCAGGACCAGCAGGAGCGTCGATGCGGTGACGACCCAGAGCAGGCGATAGCCGTGAAGGGCGCCGGCGGCCAGGCCGCTGGCCCAGTTGCCGGGGTCGATGAATCCGACGGTCACCAGGAAGCCGGGACCGATGTATTTGAAGATGTCTTGGGCCCCGAGCTTCGCGCTGTGGCGGGCGAAGAACTCGCGCAGAAATTTCATGTCCATCTATGATACCATAGCGGCTATGGGGTTGATCTTCGGCCTGCTTGCCCTCATTCCTCTTCTCAGCCTAGTGCCTCTGCACTGGTTCGTAGTCACGGGCAGCCGCGGCGGCTTGCGCAAGATGCTCATCTTCGCCGGTTCGTCCTGCGTCTTCTGGGGCCTGCTGGGAGGCTATCTCGCGGCCCTCGCTCCCGCGGGGTTCTGGCTCTCCTTGATCCTGATGCTGCTCGGCATGGGCCTGAGCGTTACCTGCGTCGCCATAACCTGCCAAAAAAATAAGGACGGCCGGCGCTGCGTCCTGGCGACTCTCGTGATCTTCCCTCTCGTCTACGGTTTCATCGCCCGGCTCGTGAAGGTCTCTCCTTGGGTCAGGGAGTTCGACCCGGCTAAGGCGATCTCCGCCATGATCAAGTCCGAAGGCGGCTGGCAGGGCCGCCTGCCCTGATCCGGGTTATTTCGACTTCTTCTGGTCGAAGTAGACGGAGACTTTCTCGATGAGCTTGGCGGGAGAGAAGGGCTTCGGGATATAGGCGAAGACGCCCTGTTCGTAGGCGTGCATGAGCGTGCCCGTGTTCGACTCCGAAGTCAGCATGATGATGCCGATCTCCTTGCCGCCGGGCATCAGGCGGATGACCTCGAGCGCCTGAGGACCTTCGAGCTTGGGCATGTGGACGTCCAGGATGACGAGAGCGAACTTTTCCTTTTTGAGCCGGTTGAGGGCTTCCTGGCCGTCGGCAACGGTCTCGACGCGATAGCCCTGCGTTTCCAGAACATCCGTGACCAGGCTGGAGACCGCGGGGTCATCGTCAACCACGAGGATCTTGGGCTTGCCGAGGCCGAGCCATTCTGGCAGCATAGCGCGGTTATGATAGCACAAACTTATTTCCCGCGGAAGCCGCCGCTGGGTTTGCGTTTGCCGTAGCCGGGCTTGCGCATGAAGTCACCGGGCTTGCGGCCGCTGTTGGGTCCGCCGGCGCCCCATTTCTTTTTTGGCGCAGCGCTGTGCATCTTGTCCCAGGGCTTCTTCTGCCAAGGTTTCTTGTCGCCAAAATCGCCGGGCTTCTTATCCTTGTCCCAAGGCTTCTTCGCCCACGGCTTCTTATCTCCGAACCCGCCGGGCTTCCTATCTTTGTCCCAGGGTTTCTTTTCCCACGGTTTCTTGTCGCCGAATCCGCCCGGCTTCTTGTCCTTGTCCCAAGGTTTCTTCTGCCAAGGTTTTTTGTCGCCGAATCCTCCGGGCTTCCTGTCTCTATCCCAGGGTTTCTTCTCCCACGGCTTCTTGTCCTTGTCCCAAGGCCGTTTCTCGCCGACGGCTGCGGCTGGATTCTTCCTCCGGTCGCTGCCCGATCGGCGCTCGGGGCCGGTGTAGCCGTCGGTCGCGGGCTTGTCGGGATGGCGCGCCACGTTGACGAAGATCTTGCGGTGACCGACGGTCGAGCCATCGAGCTTCATGATGGCGGAGCGGGCATCTTCGTCCGTGGCCATCATGACGAATCCGATGCCTCGCGAGCGGCCCGTTTCGCGCTCGACGAGGATCTTGGCGCTGACGACGCTGCCGCAGGAGGCGAAGAGCTTGGCCAAGTCCTCCTGGGTCAATTCGTACGGGAAGCCGGTCACGAACAGGTTGGCGGGCATGGGATATTATCGCATTTTCCGCTGACCGCCACCGGCCGTTCGACTGCTTTTCCCTTTAGGCGGGCTGGGTGACCTCGAAGCGGCGCAACAGCGTCATTTTCACGCTGCCATCCTTGGCGTGCATGCGGGCGCGCAGCTGGTAGCCCCCCGGCTCGTAGTCCGACCAGTCGTACCACCAGTAGCCGATGTCGCTGCGGCAGCTCTGCCAGGGGCCCAGGCCGATGCAGACCTCCATGCGCTCGGCGGAGGGCAGGGCGCTGATGCGGAAGGTATAGACCGGGCTGGTGATCGTCTCTCCCTCTTGGGGATAATCGAGCGTCACCGGCTCCGGCGTCACGGCAGCGCTGGCGGCGGCCTTCTTGGGGCTGGGCAGCGTGGATTGCTTGTGTCTCATGGCTTCTCTCCCGGGGTTCGCCGCTGGGCGGCTTTCCCCACCATGATTCTAGGATTGGAAAATCAAAGCCAGGTCAAAATCGCCAGGCCCCCCGGACATTGACGCTGACTGCGCATCCGCGCTATCATCTCCTCAAGCCCATGTCCCGCCAGCGTCTGCTCGTCGTGGAAGACAACCTCGGCATGCGCGGCTTCTACGACAAGCTGCTCAGCCAAGTCAGCCGCAATATCCCCCTGGATTACTTCCTGGCCAAGAACGCACCCGAGGCCCGCCGGATCCTGAAGGATCAGATCGTGGACATTGTCATCCTGGATTGGGTGATGCCGGGCACCGACGGCCTGCAGTTTCTCAAGGAGCTGCGCGCCGATCCGATGCATCGCGACCTCCTGATCATCATGGTGAGCTCCAAGAGTTCGGCGCAGGACTGCGCCGAGGCTCTCGACGCCGGAGCCGACGATTACCTCTCCAAGCCTTTCCCTGTCGAGGTTCTCCTGGCCAGGCTGAGATCCCTGGCGCGGCGCCAGGAGCGGGCCTGGCAGTCGCCGGCCCCCGTCGCGTGCGCCGGCATCCGTCTCGACCCATCCACGGGCACGGTGACGTCCGGGGGCAAGCCCCTGCACCTGCACCCCAAGGAGATGCTCCTCTTGGAGGTCTTCCTCAGGCGTCCCGACGTGCTGCATCCCCCCCAGGAACTCTGGGACCGCGTCTGGGGCTGCGAATCCGAGAACTGGGAGCACCTGCTGGTCGCCACCCTTTCCAACCTCAAGAAGAACCTGGGGCCCAAGAAGGGTGAGCATCTGCAGTGCCGCCGCGGCCTGGGCTACATCTTCACGGCCTGAACCGGCCTTGTCCTTGCCTCCGGGAGTTTGCGCTTGCGGACTGTGGCCACCCCTGTTTTCAGCAGGGACGACTTGATCCATTCGTTATCGATGTGCGACTTCAGGCCTTCGAACGACTCGGCAGGGTTCCATCCGCCAATGAGGCGAGCGACGACGCGAGACTCATAGTCTCCTCCTCTCGGCGCGAGAGGAGATTTTAACATTTCTCGACGGAGATTGGCCTTAAGTGACTGGCATTGAGGCTAGCCGGGCTCCAGGAGGACCCACATCCTCCCGCCGCAGACATCGCTGTCATCGCCGTCTTTCGACAGGGTCAGGTCGACCTCCAGGAGTTCGGGCACCTCCGTCGCGACCAGGCAGCGGATGGCCGCGCTCCGCACGCGGGCCTCCCCGCAGCCGCCGCCCACGGTCCCGAGGATGGTCCCGTCGACGGTCACGGCCATCTTAGCGCCGACGTCCCGCGGCGTCGAACCCTCCGTCTCGACGACCGTGGCGAGGCACGCCTTCAGGCCTGCCCGGCGCAACTCGTCGAGCCGGCGCAGCAGTTCAAGGTCGGTCACGCGGCCCCCCAGCCCGGCCGGCGAAGGTCGCGCGCCGAGCCGAGGCCGAGCCGGCGCACGCAAACCAGCTCCGCAGCGATGCCCAAGGCTATCTCCTCGGGCGACTCGGACCCGATCGGTAGCCCGATGGGGGCGAAGAGCCGTTCCTCCAGCGCCGACCGGGAGAACCCCTCGCGCTCCAGGCAGGCTTTCACGATCCCGATGCGCCTCCGGCTGCCGATGAGGCCGACGTATCCGATCTCCCACCGCAGGACCTCTCGCAGGCAGTCCAGGTCGCGGGCATGTCCCCGCGTGATGACCACGACATAGCGGAAAGGCCCCAGATCGCGGCGCCGCAGGGCGCCGCCGAATTCCTCCGCCACCACGCGGCAGCCCGGGAACCGTGGCGGACTCGCGTATTCAGGCCTGTCGTCGAGGACGGTCGGCGCGAACCCGGTCTCCAAGACGAACCGAGCCAGGGCGACCGCGATGTGGCCCGCACCGCAGATGAGCAGCCTGGTCGCGCCCGCGCGGACATCGAGGAAGACCGTGACGCCGGCGCCAAGCTCCGCGCCCTGCGATCTCCCCTCGGCGAAGGCCTGGGCCGCAAGCGCGGCCAGGGCGGCCTCATGGGAGGCCGCAAGGCCGAACCTTTCTACGCGCCCACCCGGGAACCAAATCGCTTTGGCCGCCACCGGCGCGCCGGGCGCCTGCGACCGTGTCACGGTCGCGACGCAGAAATCCTCGCCATGCCCCAGAAGCTCGACGATCCGTCCGATGGCGGTCATCAGTTTATTCGGCTCATAGGAGTCCATCCTCCGAGGCATTATATCACAGCGGACGAGGGCTGCGCGGCCAGGAGTTGGAGGGCGAGGGAGTGCCGGCGGCAAGCAACTCGAAGAGAGCCTTGGTGTCGCTGAGTACGTGCAGGAATTCAAGCATAGGCCTCTCGCAGCAGACGCTTGGCGGCCGGGTTGCCGTACAACCTCAGGCACTCGGACACCTTCTCCCGATCGAATTCGTTGAGCCGAGACTTCAGGTTTCTGAGCACGGCCGAGACATCGTCCGGGAGGTTCCTCAGGTCGTTCAGCAAATCAACGAGCAAATATTCCTTAGTGAAAGCGGAGGGGTACGCGGGGATAAGGCGGAACCTGAAGTGTTTCCTTCCCAACTGAAAATCGCCGGCGCGGTATGTCTGTTTGTATGGCAAATCCTTTGCGAACTTGCAGCGACTCGAAAAAATCCGCTCTCTCGTCGAGAAATCAAACTTTTCGCTTGTTTTACCTCTTCACTTGTGCTATTCTTTCTCTGCGGGGTAGAGCAGCCCGGTAGCTCGCAAGGCTCATAACCTTGAGGTCGCTGGTTCAAATCCAGCCCCCGCAACCAGTTTCGGCGTTTTCGAACCTGAGACGAGAAATGTCAGGACCTAGCCCTGGGCGACAGCCCGGGGTTTTGTGTTTTCAGCGGTTTTCGCCTGCCGGCGAGGTCTGGGTTTCCCGCCGAATGGCTTCGTTGGCCTGGTCCCTGGCTCGTTCGGCCTTCTGCACGGCGTTCTGCAAGCCTTGGACGTACTTCCCAGGCTCGCTCTGCTGGATCTTCTCCGGGGTGGATTGCTGGCGGCACCACTCATAGAAGAGCCAGCCAACGCTCAGAAAGACGGTGAGGATGATGAGATATTTCATGGCCTCACATGGTGCGCCATCTTCTTAGTCAGAATGATGGAGATCTCCACGAATCCGGCGAAACGCCCCTGCTTGTACCAGGGCGATTGATGGATGAGTTTTTTGATCTTTCCCTTCTGGATGGTATAGGTGTTCTGGCGCGGGTGCTTGAGCATACCGGTCAAGAGCGAACGCGACGGCTGCGGATGGCAAGGAAGGATGTTTTTTCCGATCAGTTTGCGGCCGCCGTCTTTTTTGAAGACCTCTGTTGCGGCCCGGTTCATGGTCAGAATCACGCCCCGCTTATCGCAGACCGTGATCGCGTCCGGCAACTCCTCAGGCCAGGCTTCGCCTTTCTTCAAACAACCCCTTTGGCATTGAGGAATGCGGTGTAGGCCTTATCCATCTTCAATATATGGTCATTGAGCCAATCAAAGAGGAACATGCTCATATCGATCGATAGGGCGATATGCCCCTCTTGAAGCTGTTTCTTAAATTCCGCGGCTTTGGCTCTGAAGCGGTCATGTTCCCTTTTGTGCGCCTCCAACTTGGGGTAGCCATATTGCACGAAAAAGTCTTCTTCCGTTATGAAGTGCGTATCGGCGTAGGCCGTCAGATCTTCCACGATCTTCGAGACGACATCGTTGTTGATCGCCGTCTTCATCGCGTCGTGAAGGTTGTTGATCGAGTCCACCAATCGGCGGTGCTGTTGGTCGATGATCTTGATGTTGACGCTGAATTCCGGCTTCCATGCATAGAGAGGCATTGATTTATCCCTCCGGCGCCCTAGAGGCCGCTGATTGTACTATTTTGCTCCCGGGCAGCAACCGCCCGCGGGCCATGTGTTATGATGGTCTCGTCATGAAGCCTTTGGCCTTGCGCGGGGTCGTTTTCGATCCGCCCATTTTCTGCGCGCCCATGGCCGCGATCACGCACAGCGCCTTTCGGCGGCTCCTGGGCGATTTCGGCGGAGCCGGGGCGATTTTCACCGAGATGCTCTCGGCCCGGATGATCCTGCGCGAGGACCGGCAGCGCTCGCCCTGCCTCAAGCGCCGCGCGCACGAGGGCAAGGTCATCTATCAGTTGATGGCGCCGGATGCCGCGCGTCTTGACGAGGTCATCGAGAGGCTCTCCCCCCTTAAGCCCGACGGGCTCGATCTCAACATCGCCTGTTCGGCCTACAACGTGGTCCAACAGGGCTGCGGGACCGACCTTTTCGACGATCCTGTCCGCCTGAAAGACATCCTGCGCGTGATGCGGCGCTGCTACGGCGGGCCCCTGCTGGCCAAGATCCGGCTGGGCCGCCAAAGGCCCGATTGGCGCGAGCGCCTGCGCGAGGTCCTGCGCCTGCTGGCGGGCGAGGGCATCGACGCGCTGACCATCCATCCCCGCTTCATCGAGGAGAAATTCACGCGCCATGCCCGCCACGAGCTTCTGGGCGAGCTGGCGCAGGACGCCGGCCTGCCGGTCATCGCCAGCGGCGACATCAGCGATCCGGCCCAGTTCCCCGCCCCTGCCTGCGGAGTGATGGTCGGGCGCATGGCGGCGGCGTGCCCCTGGATCTTCGCGCAGTGGCGCGATCCCGGCCTCGAGGTCGACCGCGGCGAGGTCTGGCGGCGGCTGTGCGGCTACATCATCGAGGATTTCGAGCCCACGCAGGCCTTGATCCGCATCAAGGTCCTCGCGCCCTATTTCGCCCGCAATTTCTTCTTCGGCCACACCTTCTTCCGAGGGATCCACAGCGCGCTCGACCTGGACACCGCCCGGCGCAGGAGCGAGGAGTTCTTCAGCGCATCGCCGCAGCTCAGCACACAGGTCAGCATCGACGGGATTTGATACTATGAGTGCGGTATGATGTCCCCCGAATTCCTTTTGAGCGCGACGGATCCCACTCAGGTCGGTCCCTGCGCCGCCGAAGTGGCGTTCGTGGGCCGCTCCAACGTCGGCAAGAGCACGCTGCTCAACGCCCTCTGCCGCAAGGAGGTCGCGCGCGTCTCCAACACCCCGGGCCGCACGCGGACCATCAATGTCTTCCAAACCGGCCATGGCCGCTGGCTCGTGGACCTGCCCGGCTACGGCTTCGCCTCAGGCCCGCAAGCCGAACGCGACAGCTGGGGCCCGATGATCGAAGGCTATCTCACCGCAAGGCCGAGCCTGCGCATGGTCTTCGCCCTCATCGATGCCAAGGTCGGCCCGACCCGGCTGGACCTGATGATGCTCAAGTGGCTCGAGGCCGCGCATCTGCCCTGGCGCGTGGTCGCGACCAAGGCCGACCAGGTCAAGCCCTCCCGCGGCCAGGCCCAGCGCCGCGACGTGGCCCATGCGATGGGCCTCGATCCCGAGGACGTGGCCTGGGTCAGCGCCAAGGACGGGCTCGGCCTGACGGCTCTGCGCGCTGAACTGACCGCCCGGCTCGACTCCTAGCTTTGCCGGCGCTCGCGCCAGCGGCGGATGAGGGAAGGCAGCACGAACATCGCGACGAGGATGATGACCATCGTCTTGGTCCCGTCGCCGAGGATCGAATTGAGCCAGAGCGTCGAGACCATGATGAGGTTGAAATAGATCATGTCGCCCGCGATGGCCAGCGCCCAGCCGGAGACAAAGCCGTGCCCGGCGGCATGGGTGGCGGCGCGGCCGGTCATGGGGTCGACGCCGAAGGCGATGAGGATCAGGGTGAAGGGGCCGGCAGCGCTGCCGTAGGAAGCGGTGGTCTGGCGCACGATCTCTTTGAGGGCCGAGGTCACGCGCGCCAGCGCGGGCACCTGCCGCGCCCCGACGATCAAGAGACGCATCACCGGTTCGAAGGCGCAGGCCAGGATCACGTCGGAGATGAAATAGAGGATCTCCATCGTGGGCCAGGCGATGGCGCGGCTTTGAGCCAAGAGGACGCCGGCCGGGATCCCACCGCCGACGGGGATCAAGAAGAGCCAAAGCACGGAGAGCATTCCTATATTGTAGCGCAATGCGCGGGCTCGCGGACGGATGTGGTATAATATGAATAGTTGAGCATATGCCCAATCATAGTCGAATCTCCGCCGACGCGATGGTCTTCAAGATCAAGTCCGATTTCCTCAAGGCTTTGGCCCATCCCGCCCGGCTGGCGATCATCGAGTACTTGAAGAAAGGCGAGGCCGCGGTCGGCCAGATGGTGCAGGATCTGGCCATGGAGCAGTCCGGTCTCTCCAAGCATCTCTCTACCCTGCGCCAGGCCGGGATCCTCAAGTCGCGCCAGGAAAAATCCAACGTCTATTATTCCATCAAGGACCAGGACATCTTCCTGCTTCTGCGGCCGATCGCCGAGATCCTCAAGAAGAAGCTCCAAGAGAGCTCCCGGCTCTTGAGCAGTCTCGGATGAACCTCCTCGCCCTCTGCGCCGCACTCTTCCTCGGCGGCTCCCTGCTGAGCCTCGTCCTCTGCGAACGGCCGGCCTGGGCGCGTCAGGCTTCCTGCATCCTGGCGGCCTTGGCCAGCTTCGTGCTCCTGTTGGAATCGAGCAGCTGCCTCCTCGCCGGGACGGCGTACGCCTGGGCATGGACAGGACCGACCGCCTTGGGAGGATTCTCGTGGAGCCTGACGCCGTTTTCCGCCCTGTTCACGGCCCTGATCTCGGGACTGGGGCTCGTCGCTTCGATCTACGCGCTGGGCTACGCGGAGGAATACGACTCTCAAGCGGGCAGTCTGGGATTCTTCTACAACCTCTTCCTTCTCGGCATGTCCCTGGTCCCCGCTGCCCGCAACGTCTTCACCTTCCTCTTCTGCTGGGAGGTCATGACGCTGGCCTCCTTCTTCCTCGTCATCCTGGACCACGAGAAAGCCGAGGCCCGCAAGGCCGGCTATCTCTACTTCGTCATGTCCCAGGCAGGCACGGCCTGCATCTTCGCGGCTTTCTTCCTTTTATATAAGAGCACGGGCTCCTGGGATTTCGCGGCCTTCCCAGCCGCGGCGCCGGGACTCAGCCCGCTGGTGAAAACCGCGGTCTTTCTCTTCTCCCTGATCGGCTTCGGGACCAAGGCCGGGATCGTGCCTCTGCACATCTGGCTGCCCCACGCCCACCCGGCGGCTCCCAGCCATGTCTCGAGTCTCATGTCCGGCGCCATGATCAAGACCGGCATCTACGGTCTGCTCCTCGTCGTCTGCTCCTTTCTCGGCGGAGGACCCTGGTGGTGGGGCGCCCTGGTCCTGGCACTGGGCGCTCTCTCCAGCGTCTTGGGCGTGCTCTACGCCCTCATGGAGAATGATTCCAAGAGACTCCTGGCCTTTTCCAGCGTGGAGAACATCGGCATCATCCTTTTAGGTGTCGGCGCCGCGATGATCTTCCAGTCCCTGGGCCAGGGCTCCCTGGCTGTTCTCGCCCTGACCGCGGGGCTCTTTCATGCGATCAACCATGCGGTCTTCAAGGGACTTCTCTTCTTCGGAGCAGGTTCCGTGATCAAATCGACGCATACGCGCAACATGGAAGAGATGGGAGGCCTCATCAAGCGCATGCCGGTCACGGCCCTCTGCTGCCTGATAGGAGCCATGTCCATCTCCGCTCTTCCCCCCTTGAACGGTTTCGCCAGCGAGTGGCTGACCTACCAGGCCCTGCTTTCAGGCTTCGGGCTTTCGGCCGCGGGCCCCCGTGTGCTCTGCCTCTTGGCGAGCGCGGCTCTGGCCTTGACCGGAGGTCTGGCCGCCGCCTGCTTCGTCAAGGCCTTCGGCATCTCTTTTCTGGCCTTGCCGCGCAGCCGACACGCCGAGGATGCCCGGGAGGCTTCCTTCTTCGAACAGCTGGGCATGGCGATCCTCGCCGCTGCCTGCCTCATCCTGGGCTTGGGCTCCGCAGCGGTTGTGAGCATCCTCCAACCCATCGCGCAGGCGCTGCTGGCGGGCGTCGTCTCCATGCCGGCGGCCCCGGCGTCCCTCGTGCCTGGCGCCCTCCTGGCCGTCATGACGGCGGCGGCTCTGGCCGCCTGGGTCGCGGTGCGTCTGATCGGCGGCAAGCCTCGGGTGCGCACTGCTCCCACCTGGGGCTGCGGCCTGCCGGGGCTGAGCGCGCGCATGGAATACACGGCGACCGCCTTCTCCAAACCCTTCCGCATGCTTTTCGCCTTCCTTTATCAACCGACCCGAGAGGTGCGGCAGGACTGCACGCTCAGTCCCTACTTCCCTCGGAACATCCGTTATTCGAGCGAGATCACCTTCCTGATCAGGGACAGGCTCTACCAGCCGGTCATCCGCGCCTTGCTGGGGATCTCTTATTTCGTGCGCCGGCTGCAAGCCGGCAGCGTCAACCTCTACCTGGCCTATCTGTCGGCGACGCTGACCGCGCTGCTGCTCCTCTCGGTCTGGAGGTCCCGCTGATGAAAGGCGCCATCCTCTGGGCTCAGCCCCTGCTCCTCATCCTCGCGGCGCCGCTCATCACCGGCTGCGTCAAGAAGCTCAAGGCCGTCCTTCAGAACCGCCAGGGGGCCGGCGTCTTTCAGCCGTATCGGGACCTGCTCAAGAACCTGCAGAAGGAGGAGGTGGTCTCCGAGACGGCCTCCTGGATCTTCCGCCTCATCCCTTATGTCGCTTTCTCCGCCACGGCCGCGGCCTGCTGCCTGATCCCCGTGGTTCTGGCCGGCAGCGCTCTGGATTTCGCCGGGGACCTCATCGCCTTGGTCTATCTGCTCGCCCTGCCCCGCTTCTTCATGGCCTTAGGCGGCCTCGACGCCGGCAGCGCCTTCGGCGGCATGGGATCGAGCCGCGAGATGATGATCGCCTCGACCGCCGAGCCCGCATTCCTGATGGTCCTTTTCACCGCCGCTGTGCAGACAGGGACCACGCGCGCAGGTCCCATCGCCGCTGTCCTGGCCCAGTCCGGCTGGGGCGCTTTCGGACCGGGCGCGGCGCTGGCCTTCGCGGCCCTGTTCCTGGTGGCCCTGGCCGAGTGCGGCCGGCTCCCGGTGGACAATCCGGCGACGCATCTGGAGCTCACCATGGTCCATGAGGCCATGATCCTGGAGCACTCGGGCCGGTCCCTAGCCCTGCTCGAGTGGGCGTCCCAGATCAAGCTCGCCCTGTTTTTGACGCTGCTCGCCGATCTCTTCGTGCCGTGGGGCATGGCGATGAGCGCGGACCTGGCCTCCCTCGGCCTGGGACTGCTGGTCTTGGCTTTGAAGCTCCTGGTCCTCATCCTGGCCTTGGCTCTGGTGGAGACCTCGACCGCGAAGCTGAGGCTCTTCCGGGTGCCGGATTTCCTGGGCGCCGCGTTCGTGCTGGCGCTCTTGGGACTGCTCTCCCAGGGAGTCCTGAAACTGGGGTTATGACCATGACCTTCCTTCTGGCCTTGTCCTTGGTGAGCGCCTTCGGAATCCTGGCTTTCAGGAGCCTGCACTTGGTCGTGCGGGCCTATGCCGCGCAGTCCATCTTCCTGGGCTTGGCCGCCCTGCTTTTGGGTATGAGCCCGGGGCATGGGCATGTCCTGGGCGTGGCGGTCTCTGCCATCCTCATCAAGGGCTTCGTGATCCCCTGGTACCTTTTCCAGGTGATGGAGGAGGTCCGCATCCAGCGCGAGGCGGAGCCCTTCATCAGCTATCCGCTCTCCATGATCGGCGCCGTGGGCTTGGCGCTCTTGTCCTATGCCGTGGTCGAGCCCATCGCCGTCCATGACCCGTTCGCGGCCCGCGGATTCGCCCTGGCCCTGACCCTGATGCAGCTGGGGCTCTGGCTGATGGTGGGCCGCCAGAAGGCCCTGATGCAGGTCGTGGGTCTCCTGGTCGTCGAGAACGGCCTTTTCGTGGCGGCCCTGGCAACCTCGTTCGGCATGCCCATGGTGGTCGAGCTGGGGCTCGCGTTCGATCTCTTGGTGGCGGTGGTGGTGGTGGGACTGCTCATCTTCAGGATCCAGAGCACGTTTTCCTCGATCAACACCGAGCGCTTGAGCCGGTTGAGAGGATGATCATGCCTGTTTGGCTGCTCCTCATCGCGCCTGTGGCAACGGCGGCCCTCTGTTGGATCGTCGAGTCGCCGAGCCTCATCACGCTCATCAGCGTCCTGGGGTCTGTGCTGTGTTTCGCGGTCTGCGGCTGGCAATCCTGGTCCGTGCTGGCAGGCGGTCCTCTCGTCGGCTCCGGCCTGCGTCTCGACGCTCTGGGAGCCTACCTGGCGCTGATCATCTCCGCCATCGCCCTGGCCGCCTCGCTGGCCTCGGGAGAGTTCATGCGCCACGAGGCCGAGTCGGAAAAACTGGGGCCTGACTCCTGGAAAGTCTATTACGGTCTTTTCCATCTCTTCGTCGCCACGATGCTGCTGGTGCCCATCGCCGACAACCTGGGCATCCTCTGGGTGGCCGTGGAGGCGACGACGCTCTCCTCGGCGTTCCTGGTGGGCTTCCACCGGCATCACCACGCGGTGGAGGCGGCCTGGAAATACGTCATCCTCTGCTCGGTCGGCCTCGCCTTCGCCCTGTTCGGGACGATCCTCCTCTATTACGCCGGCCTGCAGGCCGGCGGCGGCGCCAGCCTCAGCTGGACCCACTTCATGGAGATCTCCGCGCGCATGGATCCGAAGATCGTGAAGCTCGGCTTGCTTTTCGTTGTCCTGGGCTACGGCACCAAGGCGGGCTTGGCGCCCATGCACACCTGGCTTCCCGACGCCCACAGCCAGGCGCCGAGCCCTGTGAGCGCCATGCTCTCCGGGGTGCTCCTCACCAGCGCCTTCTACGCCCTGGTGCGGTTCTATGCCATCGCCATGCCCTGTCTGGGTCCGGCCTTCCTCAGCCGCGTGTTCCTCTTCTTCGGGCTGGGGTCGCTGGCCATCGCCGCTCCCTTCATACTCGTCGCCAGGGATTACAAGCGCCTTCTGGCTTACTCCAGCGTCGAGCACATGGGCTTCATGGCCCTGGGGCTCGGCATCGGGACGCCGCTGGCCGTGTACGGGACTCTCCTGCATCTGCTCTGCCATGCCCTGGCCAAATCCCTGGCGTTCTTGAGCGCCGGACGCATCCTCCACGCCTTCGGCACGCGCAAGATCACCAAGGTCGCGGGCGCGCTCAGCGTGGCGCCTGAGGCTGGGTTCTTCTTCCTGGCCGCGGTGCTCGGGCTCTGCGGCCTGCCGCCTTTCGGGATCTTCCTGAGCGAGCTCATCGTGCTCTCTCAGGGCTTCGCCTCGGGCCGCATCCTGGCGAGCGTCGCGGCCGGAGCCCTGCTCGTGACTGTCTTCGCCGGGCTTCTCTATCACGCCATCGGGATGTCTTTCGGACAGGTCCGCCGCACGCTGCCCGCGCGAAGACCCGATCCCCGCCGGCTCTGGGAGTGGATGATCCCGGCCGCTCTGCTCCTCGTGCCGCTCGTCCTTCTGGGCTGTTGGATCCCCGCTGCTTTGGATGCCTGGCTCTCCTTGATGGCGCGCATCGTCCTCGGAGGCTCCCGTGGCTGAGCGCCGCTTCGACGATTCGTGCGCGGAACTCTCCGTGCGGGAGCGCGCCCGGCTCGCTTCGCTGATCGCCACGGATGACCGCAAGAAGAACAACACCTTCGGGCTTCACTGCGTCTTCTCCCTTCCCAGGAAAAAGACGTACGAGACCCTGACGACGCAGATCGCGGCGGAGCAGCCGCGCTATCCCTCCCTCACGCCGCGCCTTCCCTCAGCCCATGCCTTCGAGCGCGAGATCTTCGAGTTCTTCGGGATCGAGCCCGTGGGCCATCCGGATCTCAGGGGCCTGCTCCTGCATGAGGATTGGCCCCGCGGGGTCCATCCCCTGCGCAAGGATTTTTCCCAAGGGACCAAGCCCGAACGGACCCAGGGAGAGATCTTCCGCTTCCAGAAGGTCGAGGGCGAGGGGGTCTTCGAGATCCCCGTGGGGCCGGTCCATGCCGGCATCATCGAGCCCGGACACTTCCGCTTCAGCGTGGCTGGCGAGCCCATCATCAACCTGGAGATCCGCCTGGGCTACGTCCACAAGGGTATCGAGAAGCTGGCGGAAGGCCGGGATCCCCTCCAGGCCGTCGACCTCGCGGAACGGATCTCGGGTGACGCTGCATTCGCCCACAGCCTCGCCTTCTCTCAGGCCGTGGAGCAGGTGGCGCTGGTCCCGCCCCCCCCGCGGGCGCAGTCCCTGCGCGTCATCTTCGCCGAGCTCGAACGCCTCTACAACCATCTGGGCGACATCGCGGGCATCGCCACCGACGTGGGCTTCTCTTTCGGCGCGGCGCAGATGCTGCTCCTGCGCGAAAGGGTGCTCCAGAGCAATCAGCGGCTCGTCGGCCACCGCCTGCTCCGAGGCGTCAATATCCCCGGAGGGATCCGTCGAGAGCCTCAGGGCGGCGCGCTCCAGGGGCTCAATGACTTCCTGAGCTGGCTGGAGTTGGAATACGTCTGCGTGGAACGCCTTTATCGGGACACGGATTCCCTGATGGACCGGGTAGAGGGCGCCGGCATCCTGGCCCGCCAGGTCGCCGAGGACCTGGGCGGCGTCGGGCCCTCGGTCCGGGCCTCGGGAGTGGATGAGGATCTTCGGCGAGACCATCCCTACGGTCTGTACAATGAACTCAAGTTCGCGGTGCCTGTCCTCGACGAGGGCGACGTAGCCGCGCGCATGCTGGTCAAGATGGCGGAATTCAAGCAATCCCTGGCCCTCATCCGCCAAGTGCTCGCCACCCTGCCCGACGGCCCCTGCTCGATCCCGGTCAAGATCATACCCGGCAGCGGGATGGGCTGGGCCGAGTCCTCCCGAGGAGAGATCCTGCACTGGCTGCGGATAGACTCTGACGGAAGGATCGAGCGCCTCAAGGTCAAGTCGCCCTCCTTCTCCAACTGGCCGCTGTTGCCCTGGGCGGTCAAGGACAACATCGTGCCGGACTTCCCTCTCATCAACAAGAGCTTCAACCTCTCCTACTCGGGCAACGATCGGTGAAACCATGTTCTCCCTACTGAAGCGCAACCTCCAGACAGGCCGGGTGACGATCCCGGTCGAGGCCGGCGTCGAGGCAGAGTACGAGCTGGTCGGTACGCGGCTCAAAGAAACGATCGCTCGGCTTCTGGGCGGCCGTTCGCTGCACATCCGCGAGGTGGACGCCGGCTCGTGCAACGGCTGCGAGCTCGAGATCACGGCCCTGTCCAACCCGGTCTACGACGTCGAGAGGTTCGGCGTGCACTTCGTCGCCTCCCCGCGCCACGCCGACGTCCTGCTCGTGACCGGCCCGGTGACGCGCCAGATGCAAGCGGCCCTGCTTAAGACCTATGAGGCGACGCCCGAGCCGCGTTTCGTGATCGCGTCGGGCGACTGCGCCATCGACTGCGGGGTCTATGCCGGCAGCTGCGCGGTCTCCGGGCGCGTCGAGGATTTCATCCCCGTGGACGTCAAGATCCACGGCTGCCCGCCGGCTCCTCTGGCGCTCTTGCGCGGCTTGCTCGCCACAGTCGAGCGCCTTCCCCTTGAAATTTGCCATACTACACGTCATGAAAAAACTCCTTAAGCTTTGGGTTCTCCCATTCTTCATCGCCGTTTCGGCGAGAGCCGCGCAACCCGCTCCGGTCATCATCGTCGGCGGCGGATTGGCCGGCCTGACCGCGGCCTATGAGCTGCAGAACCTGGGAGTCACGGCGCATCTGCTGGAAGCCAACGACCGCCTGGGCGGCCGCGTGGCCACCATGGAGTATGAGAACGGCCTGCACGGCGAGTACGGCATGCATGAGATCTGGGCCAAGGACCCGCTCTACGAATATGTCCAGAAGTTCCACATCCCAACGACCAAGCCCGGGGAGCCCTACTCCAGCGTCTTCATCCACGGCAAGTACCATCCCTACATCCAGGACACGGCGGAGGAATATTTCGCCGCCCTCTTCAATGCCGAGCAGCGCGCGCAATACGACCGCTGGCTCAAGGGATGCGAGGTCCTCTACGACGAATCCGAAGCCAAGGGCCTGACGCCTAAGCTGGCCGAGCTGCAGAAGATCTCGTTCGCCGATTGGATCAAGTCCTTCGACTTTTCCCCGAAGGTCTCCGAGTTCATCCGCCTGAGCCTGGAGTGCGAGATCGGCGCGGACTGGGCCAATGTCAGCGCCGTGTACGGCATCCAGCAGTACCGCGTCTTCCTCCACGGCACCGAGAAGTGCTACCACGCCCAGGGCGGCAACAAAAAGGTCATCGAGGCCTTGGCCGACGCCTTCAAGGGACCGCGCACCCTCGGCGCCCTGGTCACCCGCATCGTGCGGACCAAGAAAGCCGACGGCACGACCGAAGCCGTCGTCTACTACCAGAAAGACGGCGTCATGCGCTCGATGACCGCCCAGAAGGTCATCCTGACCGTGCCCTACCACATCCTGCACTCCATCCAGCTCGAACCGCCTCTGACGGACACCCAATGGCAGGCCGTGGACGCCATCGTGCCCGGCATGTACCAGGTGGTCCATTTCATCATCGACACGGCGGCCAACAAGATCCTCCTGATCGACGGCAAGAATCCCTTCCCCGCGCTCACGCGCGGGCCGCTGGGCGTGGTGTACGGATTTTCGGACATCCCGCCGGCCTCCCAGAAGGAGGAGATCTTCTCGCTCTTGATCCACGGAGACTACACCCGCACCTACCTCGAGTCGCGCGACAAGATGCGCGTGCGGCTCCTGGACGAGATGGACAAGCGCTGGCCGGGTTTCTCCAAATACGTGCATGCGACGCATTTCTACGGCTACCATCCGGCGGCCACGCCGGCCTGGCCGGCCGGACACTCCCCCCTCGACGCCACGCACGCGAGCCTGCGCGAGGCCAACGTGGGGCTCTACCTCGCCGGAGACTATGTCTCCTCCAGCCACGCGGAAGGCGCCGTGAAGTCAGGCCGCGTAGCGGCCGAGAAGGTCGCGGCGGACTTACGGGCGCATTGAAGATCGCATCCGCCCTGCGTTTCTTCTTCGGCAATTTCGGGCCCCTGATCGTCTTCTTTGCCGTCAATCACTTCGCGGGCCTGAAGCCGGCGATCGTGGTCTCGACGATCTTTTCCCTTGCCGAGATCGCACTCAAGTTGCATCGCGGCGAGCCCATCACCCTGATATTCAAATTCACCGCGGGCATCACCTTGATCTTCGGCCTGGTCGATCTCTACGCCCAACACTCGTTCCTTTTTAAGTATGAGTCTGTCGTGACCAATCTGATGACGGGGATGTTCTTCGCCGCCACCCTATTCGCGCAAAAATCCATCCTGCAGGAATATTACGAGAAGAGCGGCAATCCCAAACCGATGACTCCGGATCGCGTCGCCTATTTCCGGCTGCTCACCATCGCCTGGGTCGCCTACTTCTTCATCAAGGCCGGAGCCTATCTGTGGATCGCGCGCCGATACTCCTTGGAACGAGCCATGGTCATCCGTTCGATCGCGGGCAGCGGGAGTCTCTACGCGATGCTCTTCATCTCCATCGTCGGCAGCCGAAAGATCTTTCCTCTGCTGAAAAAATGGAAATTATTGCCTGAGGAAGCCTCTGTCGAGACGCAAACTCTCTGCTCCAGCTGAGGGATACTGTGTCCGGACACAGTTCATATAAGTAATAGGACAGATGCGGCTGAGAGTCAGGGCTTGATGACCACCATGCGCAGGTTGGTCATCTCTTCCATCGCAAAACGCACTCCCTCGCGGCCGAGCCCGCTGCACTTGTTGCCGCCGTAGGGCATGTGGTCCACACGGAAGACCGGCGTGTCGTTGATCATGATGCCGCCGAAATCCAGCCGCTTGATGGCCTCCAGAGCTTTGCCGATATCGCGCGTGTAGATGCCGGCCTGCAGCCCGTAGACGGTGTCGGAGAGCTGGCGCAGGGCCTCGTCGAAATCCGAGTAGACGACAATAGAGGCCAAGGGCGCGAAGGCCTCCTGGCACATCACCTTCATGCGGGGCTTGACCCGGCCCAGCAGCGTCGGCTCCAGGATCGCGCCCCGGCGCTTGCCGCCGGCCAGGATCTTGGCGCCGCCGCGCACGGCCTCGTCGATCCAGGCCTGCGCGCGCACCGCTTCATCCTCGCTGATCATGGGGCCCACGTCGCAGTCCTTCTGCGTCGGGTCGCCCACCTTCAGCCGGGACATCGCCTTCACGAACCGCTCAGTGAACTCCGCGGCGATGGATTTGTGGACGTAGATGCGCTGCAGGCTGATGCAGACCTGCCCTGAGTTGGCGAACGCGCTCATGACGCAGCGGTCCACCGCCCCTTTCCAGTCCGAATCCGGCTCGAGGATGACGCCGCCGTTGTTGCCCAGCTCGAGCGTGATCTTCTTCAAGCCCGCCAGACGGGTGATCTGCTCGCCCACCGTCGGGCTGCCCGTGAACGTCACCATGGCCGGCCGCGAGTCGCAGACCAGCCACGTGCCCACGGTCGAGCCGCTGCCGATCACGATCTCAAGCGCTCCGGCCGGAAGGCCGGCCTCGAGCAGGATCTTCTGCAGCAGAAGAGAGGTCAACGGCGTGGTCGTGGCGGGCTTTAAGACCACGGTGTTGCCGCAGGCCAGGGCCGGAGCCACCTTGTGCGCCACGAGATTGAGAGGGTAGTTGAACGGGGAGATGGCCGCCACCACGCCGATCGGGGTGCGCAGGTAGAAGCCCAGGCGTCCCTCGCCGCCCGTCGAGGCGTCCAGGGGCACGGTCTCGCCGTGCAGGCGCTTGGCCTCCTCGGCCGCGAACTTGAAGGTCTCGATGGCGCGGTCCACCTCCAGGGCCGAATACTTCCAGGCCTTGCCCGCCTCGCGGCAGATCGTCAGGGCGATCTCATCCTTGCGTTCGGACAGGAGCCGCGACGCCGTCTCCAAGACCTGGGCGCGCTTGTGGGCCGGCCACTGAGAATAGACAGCGAAGGCCTTCTGGGCCCGGCCGATGGCCGAGCGAACGTCCGCCTCGCCGGCCTGGGGCACGCGGTCCAAGACCTTGCCTGAGAATTTGTCGAGGACTTCGATCTTCTTTTTCATGGTTTCAGTTCCTTGAGACCGGATTCCAGGACAGAGAGGCCTTCCTGCAGCTGCTCGTCCGTGATGCACAGCGGCACCAAAAACCGAGCCACGTTCCCGTAGGTGCCGGCGGTCAGCAGGATGACGCCGTGCTCCCAGGCGTAGCGCGCCAGGGCGGAGGCCGCGTCGCGGTGCGGCTCCTTCGTCGAGCGGTCGCGCACGAACTCCAGGCCCTTCATGGGCCCCAGGCCCCGCGCGTCGCCGATCACCGGGAATCGCTGCTGCCACTGCGCGAGTCTTTCAGAGAGGGTTTGGCCGAGGATCTTCGAGCGCTTCAAAAGCGTCCCATCCTTGAAGAGATCGAGGACAGCGAGCGCCGAGGCGCAGGCCACGGGATTGCCGCCATAGGTCCCGCCGATGCCGCCCACGACGGGGGCATCCATCATGTCCGAGCGCCCGATCACGGCGGCGATCGGCATGCCGCCGCCCAAGCCCTTGGCCGAGGTCAGCAGATCCGGTTCGATGCCTAACTGTTCGCAGGCGAACAGCGTGCCCGTGCGGCCGAAGCCCGTCTGGATCTCGTCGGCGATGAAGACGATGCCGTGGCTGCGGCAGTAGTCCTGCACTTTTTTTAAGAAAAGTGCGGGCGCCGGGACGAAGCCGCCCTCGCCCAATTGCGGCTCGATGATCACGGCCGCGACCTTCTCCGGCGGGATCTGCGAACTGAGGAGTTCCGTGAAGCGCGCGAAGCATTCCTGGGACACGCGCTCCGGATCGCTCGTGCCCGGCCAGCGGTAGCAGTACGGGAACGGCGCGCGGTACACCTCGGAGTTGAACGGCCCGAATCCCATCTTATAGGGCTTCTCCTTGGCGGTCAGCGTCATGGCCATGTAGGTGCGGCCATGGAAGGCGTGTTCAAAACACACGATGGCCGGGCGCTTGGTGTGGGCGCGCGCGATCTTGACCGCGTTCTCGACCGCCTCGGCCCCGCTGTTGACGAGCAGGACCTTCTTGGGATGACTGCCGGGCGTGAGCTCTCCCAGGCGCCGCGAAAGCTCCACGTAGCCCGCGTAGGGCGTGACGTTGAAGCTCGCATGCAGCACGCGGCCCGCCTGCTCGCGCACGGCCTTCACCACGGATTCGGGCGCGTGGCCGACGTTGACCACGCCGATGCCCGAGGCGAAGTCGATGAAGCGGTTGCCGTCCACGTCCTCGATCAAGGCGCCCTGGGCGCTCGCCAGGAAGACGGGCGTGGCGTGGAACGCTCCCCGGGCCACGAACTGCTCGCGCAGGGCCATGAGCGCCTGGCTCTTCGGCCCGGGGACGGCGGTCTTCAGCCGGATATCCATGTCTAATACCAGCCGATGGGCGTCTCGTCGAGGTTGATGTTCACCTGCTTGGTCTCAAGATACGCCTCGATGCCGTAGAGTCCCAGCTCGCGGCCGATGCCGCTCTGCTTGTAGCCCCCCCACGGCAGCTCGTTGTAGGTCGGGTGATAGGTGTTGACCCAGGTGATGCCCGCGCGCAGCTGGCCGACCACGCGCAGAGCGCGGGTGACGTTCTTCGTCCAGACCGCCGCGGCCAGGCCGTATTCCGTGTCATTGGCGAGCCGGATGGCTTCCTCTTCCGTGTCGAACGGCGTGACCGTGAGCACGGGCCCGAAGATCTCCTCGCGTGACACCCGCATCGCGGGTTTCACGTCGTCGAAGATCGTGGGTTCGAGAAAATTTCCCTTGGCGAAAGCGGCGCCCTGGGGGCGCTTGCCTCCGCACACGAGCTTGGCGCCTTCTTGCTTGCCGATCTGGATGTAGGACTCCACGGTCTCTCTGTGCGAGGCTGAGACGAGAGGCCCCATCTTCACGCCGGACTCCAGGCCATGCCCGAGCTTGATGCGGGGTATCTTCTTGAGCATGCCGTCGACCAAGGCCTTGTGCATTGAGCGCTCGACTAAAAGCCGCGATCCGGCGGAGCAGACCTCCCCCTGGTTGGCGAAGGCCCCGAACAGGGCGCCGTCGACAGCGGCCTCCAGGTCCGCGTCCGCGAAGACGACGTTGGGGTTCTTGCCGCCCAGTTCGAGCGTGACCCTTTTCACGTTGCCGGTCGCGGCGGACATGATCTTGCGGCCGGTCTGCGTGCCTCCCGTGAAAGCCACCTTGTCGACCTGATGGTTGGCGGCCAGCTCGTCGCCCGCGACCGGGCCGGGACCCGTGACGATGTTGACCACTCCGGGAGGCAGGCCGACTTCTTGGATGATGCGGCCCAGCTCCAAGGCGGTCAGGGGCGTGACTTCAGCCGGTTTCAGGATGCATGTGTTGCCCGCGGCCAGGGCCGGCGCCAGTTTCCAGGCTCCCATCATCAGCGGATAGTTCCAAGGGATGATCTGGCCGCAGACCCCGAGAGGCTCGCGCACGACGAAGCTCACGGAATTGGCCGGCACCTGCATGGTCTCGCCGTGGATCTTTGTGGCCAGGCCGCCGTAGAACTCGAAGCAGTTGGCCGCGTCCGCGACGTCGAACTCGGCCTCGGCCAGAGGCTTGCCGTTGTTGCGCGTCTCAAGCTCCGCGAGCATCTTGCCGTGCGCTCGGATGCCGTCGGCGATCTTGAAAAGGAGTTTGCCGCGCTCCAAAGCCGTGGTCTTGCGCCAGGGGCCCTTGTCAAAAGCATCGCGAGCCGCCTTGACGGCGTCGCGCACGTCCTCGCGGTCGGCGCGCGGCACTCGGGCCAAGACCTCGCCGTTGCCTGGATCGAGTATCTCCCGGGTCTCGCCCGAGCGCGCCTGCACCCATTTCCCGTTGATGAGCATGTCGCAAGTCTTCACGGCTGCCGCAGTTTTCATAGTCACCTCTTCAGGAAGCTCCGGGACTCAACAACATCCCGACGATGATCAGCACGATGCAGATCCACTGCAGACGTGAGACGGATTCCTTGAGAACGAGCGCTGCAAATCCGAGAGTCACCAAGGGGTAGGCCCCGGTCAAGGGCGTCACGATGGACACGGGCCCGGCGCGCGTGGCCAGGATCACGCCCAGGTCCCCTCCGGCCATCATGCCCATGGGAAGAAAGGACCGCAGCCACTCAGCCGGCGAGTGGGTCCCTTGCCTGCCCTTGAGCCACCCGAACAGCCCCAAGGTCAGCGCCCCGCCGATCGTGTTGAACAGGGCCAGGTTCACTTCGCTGGACTGCGGCAGGCCGTAGGAATATTTCACGATCGTCTGCGCGGCCCCCCAGAGCACCAGAGCGGTGATCGCCAGAGGGATCCATTTCCGGCTCTTGACCTTGACCCCGGCCTCGGGCGGGGAATAGGAAAGGCCCAGGCACCCGGTGATCACCAGAACGACCCCCGCGTACTGCAGCGGGTGCAGGGTCTCATGCAGGAAGACACGGGCGAAGATCACGGTGAGCGCCGGATAGGCGGCTGAGAGAGTTCCCACGATGGTGATGGGGCCCGACACGATGGACTGGAAATAGAGGATCCAGCCCGTGCCGTCGAGGATGTAGGCGCAGACTCCGGCCATGAGGAAGGCGCGCCCTTCCAAGGAGAACGGCGGTGGATGCGGCTGGGAGAAGAAGAATCCCAGGTTGACGAGCGCCTTGGCCACGACGAAATAGAGGCAGAAGCGCGCGGGCGGGACCTCGGAGATCCATTTCTTGACGAGCCCCTGGCCGATGCCGTAGAAGAAAAGCGCGAGCAGCGCCGGCGTCAGCCATACCCATTGGTTCACTGAGATCCCCTGACTCTTGAAGTGCTCCCGCCTTTTAACCTATCTTATCAAATCCAAGGAGACTCACGCCCATGACCCGAGAAAAGATCCTCATCCAAGGCCGATGGGTGCCAGCCCGCTGCGAGAAGAGTTTCGAGATCCGCAATCCCGCGACCCTGGAGCTGCTCGGCATCGCCCCCGACTGCGGCCAGGAAGACATCGACCGGGCCGTGGCCGCGGCCAAGAAAGCCCAGCGCGCCTGGTGGAAGATCCCCGGCGTGGAGAAAGCCAAGCTCCTGCGCGAGGTCGGCTCGCGCATCCGCAAGAACGGAGCCAAGATCGCGCGCCTCATGGCCCTGGAGAGCGGCAAACCGCTCTGCGAAGCCGTGGACTGCATCGAGTGGGTCGCCGCCTGCTTCGAATACTACGCCGAGGTGAGCCGCCGCAGCTACGGCAACTCGGTTCCCCCCGTGGCCCCGCATCAGCTCAATTTCACCGTCAAGGAACCTTACGGCGTGGTCGCGGCCATCGTGCCCTTCAATTTCCCGCTGCTCCTCATGGCCTGGAAGGTCGCGCCCGCCCTGGCCGCCGGCAACACGCTGGTCTGCAAGCCCCCGCGCCTCAACCCCCTCTCGAATTTCCTTCTGGGCCGATGCTACGAGGCCCTGCCGCCCGGGGTCGTCAACATCGTGACCGGCGGCGGCGAGCTCTTAGTCGCGCACCCGCAGGTCGACCTCATCGCCTTCACCGGATCGACCTCGGCGGGACGCCGCATCGCCGCTGTGGCCGGCGAGCAGCTCAAGAAGGTGAACCTGGAGCTGGGCGGCATCGACCCCTTCATCGTGTTCGCCGACGCCGATCTCGACGTGGCCGTGCGCGGCGCGGCCTGGGCGCGGCTGCTCAACGCCGGCCAGGTCTGCACCTCCTCGAAAAGGATCATCCTCGTTAAGTCCATCGCCCAGGAGTTCACGCGGCGGCTCGTCCAGCACGTCAAGACCCTGCGCGTGGGCGATCCGATGCGTCGAGACACGGACATCGGCCCGCTGATCTCAGAGGACGCCGCGGCCTTGGTCGAGAAACAAGTGAGCAAATCCATCAAGGAAGGGGCCAAACTGCTTTTAGGCGGCAAAAGATTCCAGCCGAAAGGCCTCAAGGGGCATTTCTTCGAGCCGACGATCCTCGCGGACGTGCGTCAGGGCAGTCTTCCGTCGACGGAGGAGATCTTCGGCCCGGTCATCGCGCTTTTCACGGCCAAGGACGCGGAGCAAGCCATCCGCATGGCCGATGACTCGGCCTACGGCCTGGGCGCCTGCATCTACACCAACGACCTGCAGCTCGCCATGCGCGCCATGGAGGACATCAAGGCCGGCACCTTCTGGATCAACGACCCCTTGACGGACAACGACGCCGCGCCCTTCGGCGGCATGCGCGCCAGCGGCATCGGCCGCGAGCTCGGCGAAGAGGGGCTCGACGCCTTCCGCGAGCCCAAGCACGTGCACATGGATTACGTCATGCAAGCCAAGCCCTTCTGGTTCCCCTACAAAGACCGCGCCGTCGAGGAGGCGTGAGATGAAGCGCATCATCGTCTTGGGCGGCGCCGGAGCCATGGGCCGCATCACGGTCACGGACCTGGCGAAGACCTCGTCGCCCGACGTCGAGATCGTCGTCGCTGATTATGACGGCCGCAAGGCCGAGGCCCTGGCCCGCTCCCTCGGCGATCCGCGCGTCTCGGCCGCGCGCGTGGACGTGAAGGACCGCGCCGGGGCCGCGCGCATCCTCAAGGGCGCCTTCGCGATCATCAACAGCGTCCAGTACCAGCTCAACCTGGCGGTGATGGAGATCGCTCTCGATGTCCGGGCCCATTACATCGACCTGGGCGGCCTCTTCCACGTCACGCGCGAGCAGCTCAAGTTCCATGACCGCTTCTTGGCCATCGGCCGCACGGCCTTGGTGGGCATGGGAGCGGCCCCGGGGATCACGAACATCCTCTCGCGCTTCGCGGCGGACAAGCTCGACACGGTCGCCGAGATCCACACCCGCGTCGGATCCATGGACAAGACCCGCTACGAGCCCAAGCCCGCCTTGGCGCTGGCCTATTCCCTTAAGACGATCCTCGAGGAGTTCTCCTTGAGGCCCGCCGTGTTCACGAACGGGGAGTTCATCTTCGTCGAGCCCATGTCCGGCGACATCCCGCACCGCTTCCCGGCCCCCGTCGGCCTGCGCCGGCCCATGTACACGCTGCATTCCGAGGTGGCGACCCTGCCGCTCTCCTTCAAGCACAAGGGAGTGCGCGAGGCCAGCTTTAAGATCGCCTTCGATGGCGAGTTCCTCGACCGCGTGCGCTTTTTGCGCGACCTGGGCCTGGGCTCCCACGACCCGATCGAAGTGATGTCTGCCGAGGGCCCGGTCCTCGTCGCTCCCGTGGACGTGGCCAACAAGGTCGCCATGTCTCAACCGGTGGCCAAGGCTGTCGGGCCGATGAAGCAGTACGAGGTGGTCCGCGCCGTGGTCAAGGGGACCAAGAACGGCAAGAAACTCACCTGGGTGGTCGATTGCCACACGCCCGGCATGCCGCAGTGGGGCATCGGCGTGGACATCGACACAGGCACGCCGCCCGCCATCGCCGCGCAGATGCTCGCCGCGGGCGAGATCACGGAACGCGGGGCCGTGCCTCCTGAGATCGCGGTGCCTCCTGAACCTTTCTTCAAGCACCTCAAAAAGCGGCGCATGACCGTCAAGTCTCAGTGCAAACCAGGCTGGGATTTCAGCGTCTGAGCAACTGAAAAGCCCCAAATAAGCTAAAATCTCTTTCCTTTATGCCACGGGTCGGCTTCACTCGCTCCTGCTTCCTAGTTTGTCTACTTATTATCCTGCCTCAGGCAGGCCAAGCCGCTGCCGTCCCCCCCTTCAACGTCTCCAACAGCAGCGACTCCACCGCCGGCAGCCTGCGCCAGGAGATCACGGACTCCAACAGCTACGGAGGCGCCAACACGATCTCCTGGACCCTCGGCAGCGGCGGGACGATCTCCTTGGCCAGCGACCTGCCGATCATCAGCACGAACACCACACTCGACGTCACCAACACTCCCTCCTCCGTGACGATCTCAGGCTCCAACAACATCCCCCTGGGCGGCGCGGTCACGTTCAACAACAGCCTCGCGCCTTCGTCCTGGACCATCTCGGCCGTCATCAGCGGGACCAACGGCGCTTTGACGCAGACCGGGGCCGGCACGCTGATGCTGACCAACACCAACACCTACGGCGCGGGAACCTTCCTCAACGGAGGCATCCTCAACGTCGCCAGCGATCTGGCCCTCGGCGCCCTCGCCAGCACCGTCAGCTTCAGCGGCGGCACCCTGCAGACCGCGGCAAGCATCTCCTCCGCGCGCGGCATCGTGCTCGGCGGGGCGGGCACGATCGACACCCAGCAGTACAGTTCGACGCTCTCCGGCGTGATCAGCGGCGGAGGCTCGCTCACCAAGACCGGGACAGGGACCTTGACCCTGGCCGGGATCAACACCTACACCGGCGGGACGATCCTCAACGCCGGCACGCTCAGCATCAGCAGCGACGCCGCCCTGGGCGAGGCCGGCGGCGCGCTGACCTTCAACGGCGCCACCCTGCAGACCACGACGGGCATCACGGCCTCGCGCGGCATCACGATCAACGCGGGCGGCGCCACGCTCGACACCCAGGACAACGCCTCGACCCTGTCCGGAGGCATCGGCGGCAGCGGCGCCCTGGACATCCTCAACCTCTCCGCCAGCACCTTGACCTTGACCGGCTCGAGCTCGTACAGCGGAGGGACCACCATCAACGGCGGGACGATCTTCATCGGCAACTCCTCTTCCCTGGGCTCCGGAGCCGTCACCTTCAACGGCGGAACCCTGCGCATGGAACAGTCGAGCTCCACCTTCTCCAACGCCGTCACGATCAACGCGGGCGGCGCCGTGATCGACACCCTGGGGCAGAATTCGACGCTCTCCGGCGTCATCAGCGGCGTCGGCGTCCTGACCGACGTGAGCACCGGCACGCTCACTCTCACCGGGATCAACACCTACAGCGGCACCGTGATCAGCTCCGGAACGCTCAACGTCCTCAGCGACACGGGCCTGGGCGTCTCGACGGCGCCGGTGACCTTCAACGGCGGCGTCCTGCAGGCCGGAGGCGACATCACCTCCTCGCGCCTCATGACGCTCAACACGGGGATGACCGGGGTGCTCGACACCAACGGCTACGCCATGACGCTCTCGGGCGCGATCAGCGGCGCCGGCGCGCTTGAGAAAGCCGGCCTGGGAATCCTCACCCTGAGCGGAGCCAACACCTATTCCGGGGGCACGAGCGTCAACGGCGGCACGCTCCTCTTCGGCGCCGACAACGTCCTGGGGACAGGAGCGATCACGGTCAACAGCAACGCGACCTTGGACATGAGCAGCTATCTGCAGAGCGCGGCCAGCTACGGCGGCGCCGGGACTCTGAGCCTGATGCTCCAGCCGGGCACGACCAACCTCACGCTCTCCGGCGACGCCGCGATCGGCGCCGGCGGCCTCAAGGTGGGCCTGGCGCCGCAGATCGTCAATGAAGGCGACACCTTCTCCCCGATCCGCGCCGGCTCGTTCAGCCAGGGGGTGTTCGCGAGCACGAACGTCGTCGCGCCCGGCGCGTTCACCTTCAGCCAGAGCTTCAGCGCAAGCAACCTGGTCCTCACCGCGCACTTCGTCCCCTTCTCCAACCGGGCGGCCAACGCCAACCAATCCGCAGTCGGGCGCGTGCTTGAGCCCCTGCGCACCAATGCCACGGGCGACACCAAGACCGTGATCTCCAACCTCTACACCCTCTACAC
>JAHFCF010000003.1:0-132751 GCA_023249645.1 Elusimicrobiota bacterium | reverse complement strand
CTATTCCCCCTTCGCCCTGCTGACCTACGACCAGCTCAACATCCAATCCTTCTCCGAGACCGGCGCCGACGCCCTGGACCTCGCCGTGAACTCCCAGACGGCCGATTCGCTGCAGTCGAGCCTGGGCCTGCGCTACTCGGACAAGCTCAAGCTGGACTCCGGCACGCTCATCCCGTACCTGACCGCGGGCTGGCGCCACGAGTTCCGCAACCAGAGCCGGCCCATCGAGGCGCATCTGGCCACGGGAGCGGGCACCGTGTTCAGCGTCAACACGGGAGAGTACGCGCGCGACGGCGCTCTGGCCGGCTTCGGCTTCTCCTGGGAATGGGGCAAGACGCTCACGGCGAGGCTCGACTACACCGGCGATTTCCGCTCCCATTACCAGGACAACGCCTACACCGCCAGCGTACGCTACAAGTTCGGCGGCGACGACCTCCCGAACGCTCCTGCGAGCTCCGGACTCCCCGGGATGTAGCCAGTTGACACTGTTTTGACGCTCCTCTGCTACTCTCATAGTGTCGGGAGGACAGGAGGAGACCCATGAAAAGATTGCTGCTGGTCGTGATGGCGTTGTGCATGGCAAGCGCGGCTTGCTATGGGCCGTTCAGACTCACCAAGAAGCTCTACGCTTGGAACGGGACTGTCGGCGGCAAATGGACCAATGAAGGGGTCTTCCTGGGGCTGGCGATCCTGCCGGTCTATGGCTTCTCCATCCTGGGAGACGCGGTCATCTTCAACTCCATCGAGTTCTGGGGAGGGAAGAATCCGGTCAGCGCCAAGAACGTGAAGTCCATCCAGGCCGGCGAGGATCAGGCCGTGCTGAGCTACGCGCCTGACGCCAAGCGCCTGCGCGTGGACCGCTTCCACAACGGCCGGGTGGCGGCTACCGTCATCTTCGAGCCGGGAGCGCAAGGCATGGTGGCGCGCGACGGCGCGGGCAGGATCCTCATGCAGGCCCGCACGCTCGACAGCGGACTCATCCGCTTGAGCGACGCGTCTGGACGCGAGGTCGGGACCTACGATCCCGCGCGTCTGTAGGTCCTTCGGATCATTTCTTCTTGTTCTTCTCGAGATCGTCGAAGCGCTTCTCCAAGCGGTCGTATTTCTCCCTGACGTCGTCGACCTGCTTGGAGAGCTCCTCGATCTTCCCCTTCTTGCCCTCGCGGATGCTGTTGATGGCGCCGTCGGCGTGGCGATGGTCCGGATCGCGAGAGGCGATCTTGGAGATCGCGCCGATGGCCTTGGGATCGCCGAGGGTGACCAAGGCGTCGATGGCGGCGCCGCGCACGTAGCGGTCTTCCTCCGTTTCCAGGATCATGACGATGAGATCCCGGATATCGTCCTTGCCCTCCCCGGTCTGGGCCAGGGCCGAGAGAGCCGCCACCCGCGCCAGGACCGGCTTGCCAGGCCCCGACCATTCCTTAAGGAGGGGCAGCAGGGCGTCGTCCTTCAGGCGCCCGAGCCCGCGCAATGCCGCGCCGCGGATCATCTCTCTCCATGAGTCCTTGGACAGCTTGGCCTCCAGGATGGACCGCGCCTCAGGCAACCTCAAGGCGCCCAGCGATGCCAAGGCGGCGGCCTCCACATTGTAGCTCTCATCGGAAACGGCCAGAGGCTTGAGCGCCTCGAAGGCTTCCTGCTGCTTGAGGAAGGTTCCCAATGTCTCGGCCACGGCGCGCCGCACCTTGGGAGGCTTGACCGAAACCGTGTCCTTGAGCGCCTCGAGGGCTTGAGCGCCGCCGATCTCGCCCAATTGCCTGGCGCAGGTCGCGCCCACGCCCCAGAACGGGTCCTTGAGCACGCAGTCGCGCAGGGCGGAGACAGCGGCGCGGTCCGCCTTCTTGCCCAGGGTCTTGGCCGCGCGCACGCGGCCCGCCACCGATGCGTCCTTGCGCAGCTGTTCGAGCAGGATGTCCTCGGGGAAATCAAGCTCGTAGCCCGCCAGAACCGTCATCTCCGGGTCGACGCGGATCATCTTCGGCCTGGCCGGCAGGTCCCAGGAGAAAGACTCATCGGCCTTGGACACCTCGGCCGTGACCATCCTCCCGCCGCGCCCCACGAGCTCGATGGGGAGCTTGAAGTGGAACACGGGCATGCCGTCGGCGACCTGCTTCTGCGTGACATGCAGGCGGAGCTTCTTCTCCGCCAGGTCCCATTCGGGGGTGAGCTTCAAGTTCGGGAAACCCGGTCCGTAGAGCCATTGCGCGAAGAATTCCACGAACCCCTTGCCCGTCGTCTCCTCGAAGGCGCGGCGCAGGTCCTCGGTCTCGGCCACCGTGTCCTTGCGCTCACGGACGTAGCGGCGCATGGCTCTGGCGAAGCGCTCCTCGCCGACCTCGTGGCGCAGCATGTTCAGCACCCAGGCGCCCTTCGAGTAGGTGTGCGCGTCGAACATGTCGCCGGACTCCTGGTAGCGGTCCGTCACGACGGGACGCTGGTAGTTCCCGGTCTCATTGAAATAGCCCTGTGCGTAACAATACATGTCGTAGTCGAACTCGTCCTTGCCTAGGTCCTTGGCTTTCCAGAGGGCCTGGTAGAAGGTGGCGAAGCCCTCGTTGAGCCAGATATGGGACCAGTCCTTGCAGGTGATCAGGTCGCCGAACCATTGGTGCGCCAATTCATGGGAGATCAGCTCGTCGGCGTCATTGTCGATGGCGGCGCGCTCGTCGAGAAGGGAGCGCCAGGAGAGGGCCGTGGCGGAAGTGTTCTCCATCCCCCCGCCGAACTCGTAGAGGACGATCTGGTCGTATTTGTCCCAGGGGTAGGGAGCGTCGAGGAGCTGCGAGTAGTACTCGACCATGGCCGGGGTCTTGGCGAAGGTGCGTTTGGCCTCCTCCTCCTTGCCGGGCGCCACCCACACCGTCAGGGGGACCTCCCTCGGGTGCTCGCCTTCCTGGACCTTCGCCTGGAACTTGACCGGGACCAAGCGCCCCACGTAGAGCGCGATCAGGTAGCTCACGTGCGGGCGCTCCTCTACCCAGTCGAAGCGCGTCGTGCCGGGCTTGGCTCCGGGCCCCTGGGAGACGAGCTTGCCGTTGGAGACCGCGGCCATGCCTTGGGGCACGGTGGCGATCACTTCAGAGGAGGCGCGCTGATTGGGATAGTCGTACATCGGGATCCAGTAGCTGTTGGTGTCCGTCTCTCCCTGGCTCCAGGCCAGATCAGGCTGGCCGGGATAGCGGGGATCGGCTTTGAAGAAATGAAGGCCGGCGTAGCGGCTGCCGCCGGAATATTCGAGGCGGATCGATTCCTGCGCGCCCGCCTTGAGCGGCTTGGAGAAGTGGACGACGACCTTCTCCGGCAGCACCTCGAAGTCGAGGCTCTTTGCCTTGGAGTCAGTGACCTTGCGGATGTCGAGCTCCTTGGAGTCGAGGTCGAGGTGGTCGAGCTCGGCGGCGAGCACCGTGAAGCTGTGCGTCACGCTCGCCTCGTAAGTCTGCTGAACGAGGTCGGGCGCGATCTCCAGGCGTATCCGGGAGATGTCCACCTCCCGGTCGCGGCGCCAGCGGGGCTTGTCGGCCTTGAATCGGTCGGCCGCGCCGCTGCGAGCCGTGGACCAGACGATCCGATCCTGCGTGCCCTCGTAAGGACGCGCCCAAGCCGTGCCGGCTAAGCACGAGGACCAAGCCAGGAACAGCGCTGCGACAGAAGAGACTCTCATTAAAAACCTCCGGTCACGGATCTCGGTCAGAATCTCCGATCGAGCGCAGCGGCTTTCGCGGCGATGAGGGGCACCGGCGAGGACTTGGCGGCCTGCACCACGAGCTTGGCCTGGCGCGCAGCCGCGCCTTGGGCGGCCAGGGCCTTCTGCGCCTCATCCAAGGCCACCAGCTGCGGATAGGCCAAAGTGACCTCGAGACCCGGAGTGTCCTGGGAATCGTCGGCCGGCATGGGCTTGGAGCAGTCCTGCAGGCTCAGGCAGGCCGGCTCGCTGACCACGGAACGCAAGAAGGCCCAGTCCTCGTCCGTGCGCAGGTTCTTGCGTCCCAAAAGGAAGACGATGATGCCCTTGTCGTTGCGGTATTCAGCGGGGAGCTTCCCATACTTCTGCCGGAAGAGGTGCTTGGCCTGCGGAGAAAGATCGTTGAAATCGCGGTCCAGGCGGGGGTCGTTGTCGTTGCCCTTGGCCAGGACATCCTCCAACAGCTTGAGCGCGGCCTCGGGCTTGGGGATGCGGCTTGGCGCCGCCTTCTGCTCCGGCACTGGCGCGGCTGGGGCCGCCTGCACGGGGAGCTTGGCAGCGGCCGCGACGCCGGGCTTGCGTCTGGGAAATGAGGCGACCTCGGGCGGAGACAATCTCGGAGCGCCCACAGTTCCCAGAGGAGGCTGCGGACGCAGCTTCCACCACGCGAAAAGCGCCAGAACAGCCAGGGCGACGACGATCCCAAGAATCCGTCTCATCAGTTCTCGTTCTTGATGTCCGCGTCCAGCAGCTCCCTGTCCCTCTGATTGACCAGTCGGATGTAGCCGTCGTAGTAACCGTAGCGCTTGGCATCCGCCAGCACCTTCTCGCTGCAGTTGGCGCAGAACCTCACGATGTTCTGGAGCATGATGGCGGTGGCGCCATAGGCGCCGTTGATCGAGCCGTCGCAGGCGCGCTCGCCCGCCAGTTTTGTCGTGTCCACGCCCTCCTCTCCCTGGAATGGGAAGGGAGAAGGACATGGAACGTGATCCTGGCAGCGGTCATCCGCGTGCCATGCTTCGTGCATGAGAGTTTCCATGCGTCCGATCTGGGGCACATCGTGGGTGGTAAAATAAGCAGTCAGCCGCATCTCCGACCATCCACCGATGCGGTACAAGGACGCTATCTGTCCGTTATTCTTTTTGTTCGCTTTGAAAGCGATATGCCGGACGTGCTGTCTGAAGAAATCGATGTAAAAATCGCCGGCCATCAAGCCGAAGTCATACCGATGCATGACCGAGGCCCGGCCCTGGCCCCTGATGCCCGAGATGAAGACCATGTCTTCAATCATCTGTCTTCGCATCTCTTCGGGTACCGATCGATTGAAAGGCAGATGGAAGTCCTGCATATCGGCGGGTTTCTGGCCGCTGATGGTCTGGCCTGCCTTGCTGAGGTCCTGCTTGAGGGCATCGGGCACGGTCCCCAAGTCCCCCGCCTGGATACAGAGCGCTCCGGGCAAGAGAATGGTCGCCGCCAGCAGGATGAGATTCATCGGGAGACATCGGGGCCCTTGTCTCACCGGTCCTCGCTTTGGATATCCTGAAGGATGAACTTCCTGTTATCGGGGTTATTGACCCTTTTGATGTCGTCGTCAGCGATGAGCTGGGCATCCCGACGCACTTTCTCGGTGCAGTTGGTGCAGAACCTGGCGATGTTGTTGAACATGACGGCTGTGACGCCATAGCCGCCTTTGAGCGTGTCGTCGCAGGCCCTCACTTCCCTCTTGTTCGCATCCAGGAAGGGAATGTCGCAGAAGGAATGCTGCCAACCGTCAAAACGGGGATCATCCGACCGCTCGGCATGGCGCGCTTCGTGGATAAGACAGTCCAGGCGATCGAGCTGGGAGATCGTATGGTGGGTGTAATGTTTATACAGCATTAGTTGGCGAGGTCCGTAGTACATGTGCGCGCTCAAGAAGGAGTCCTTATCGCTTGGATCAAAGCTGATCTTCCGGGTGCGGGCCAGGAAGAAGTCGAGATAAAAGGAACCGCTCACCGGTCCGAAGATTTCCTTGTGCATCGTCGAGGCTCGGGGCCTATAGTTCTCGTCATGCTGGCCCTGGATGGACGCCATGAAGGCCATGTCGTCGAGCATCTGGGCCCGGAGCTCGGGGGGCACCGAGCTGTCGAAAGGCAGATGGAAGTCCGGCACGTCGGCAGGTTTCTGGCCGTTGATGGTCTGCCCCGCCTTGCCGATGTCCTGCTTGAGGGCGTCGGGCACGGTCCCCAAGTCCCCCGCCTGGACGCAGAGCGCTCCAGAGAAGAAGACGTTAGCGACTAGGAAGATGAATCTCATAAGACGCCCTCAGTATAGAGCTAGAACAGGATTTCGTCAAGGCCTATAGGCCGGCGGATTCTCTGCGGCGGCGCAGGAGGATGTAGGCCACCAGCAGCGAGACGATGGCGCCCAGCCACAGCCATGGGTGGCGCCCGATCGGCCGATCGCTCAGCCAGGAAGCCGCGGCCGGAGCGGAGGGCGCCTGCCCCGCGAGGCTCAGGCGCGCCTTGAGTTCCGGGGCGTAGATCGGGTCGAGCCTGGCCGCTTCGCGCAGGTCCGCGAGCACGGCCTCGGCGTCCTCATGGAGGATCTCGCAGGCGCGCGCCCGCAGGGCATAGGTGGCGGCCAGCTTCTGCTGGGCCTCGGGGCTCAGGGCCTTCTCGCTCGTCCACAGGCCGATGGCCGTCGTGGCGTCCGTCACGGCGGCTCGCAGCTGGGCCAGCTCCTTTTCAGCCATGGCGCGCGCGCGGTAGGCTTCGGGGCAGGCGGGGTCGGATTTGATCGCCGAGTTGGCCAGCTTCAAGGCCTTGAGCGGGTCGCCGATCGTCAGCGCGGCGAGGGCCTGCTGGGCCCGCTTGAGGGACTCCCTGTGTTTCTGTGCGGAAGCCGCCGGCGCGCCCTGCGTCGTCCTCTGCGCGAAAGCCTCGGCGGAGACCTGCGCTTCCTGCTCATGGGCCTTGGCCTGCGCATCGAGGGAACCGACCGACGGGGCCTTCTTCGGGATGTTGTGGGCCTGCGAGAGCTTGAAGAGCGCCAAGGCCACCGGGTCCTTGGGCTTGATGGCCAGGGCGTGCTTGGCTTCCTTGGCCGCCTGGGCGTAGTTGCGCTCCTCGAAATAGATCCGCGCGCTCGTGTCGTACAAGGGGGCCAGTTTGCTGGGATCGCTCGCGGCGAGGGTCTTGGCGCGGTCGACGTAGTCGTGGGCCTGCCGGTAGTCGCCGTCCGAAAGCTTGGCGAGTCCGGCGCTGTTGTAGGTGGCGGGGCTGGGATCCGCCTTGATCTGCTCGTTGATGATGGCGTCGCGCGTCGCCTGGGCCGCGCCGACCTGATGAGCGGCTTGCACCTTGTCCTTCATGCGCGCCGCCGCTTCTTTTGTTTTCTGAAAGGCATCTTGAGCCTTTTTGACTTCAGGATTGATACTGGTTGCCTCATCATCTGCACTCATGCCCTGAAAGTCTGATCCTGCACCAGGTATAGGCGGAGGATTTTTTGGAGGATCAGCACAGTATCCAGATAAGTGAAATAAGAATGCAAATAGAAGGGCGAGCATCTTGGGCAGATTATGTTAAAATAGGCCGCTTTGCGCAAGACGGAGAAAAAACAATGAATTTCTCAATTTTATTCTTAGCAACCAGTCTAACATCGGCAGTCCAGGCTACAACACCTAAGAATTTAGTTACAAATCACAATCAAGAAGCAAGCGCCATAACCATGCCGGATTTTATCCAGCACATACTCAAGGATGGCGAGAACTCGACCATTGGGGCCGGACGGGCTAAATTCCTGGATGTTCCGACAGGTGCACCGATCAGAGGACGAGGATTTTCTTCTGGCAAGGCGACTGATGATATGGGCCATAACAGCGCCTTGGTCCTCGACCCTTCTGCGGACAATCCTACACCCATTTGCCTGGTGCTCTTTACGGTCAGGGAGACCCCGGAAAAATTAGAAAGAGAAAGCTATTATTTCCGCCTCACGCAGAAAGGGGTTTTAGATAGAGCATTCGTGCTTCATGGGAAGCGAGATGCGAGTGGAAAGGTTATCCCTGGTTCAGGCGTTCCGGAGCCCAAAGACATCGGCTCCAAAGAGATCAAAGACCGCCTCCAGCACGAGCTCGACTTCTGGCTCAAAGGCATGTATCGCAAGCCGACAGACAAGCCCGCCGCCCCGACGAAGTAATAGGACATTCCCCGCTCAAGGGCTTTGGCGCGGCCTTCCCGGTATCAGCCTGGCTCTGAGGCCTTCTGATCCGTCTTCGCGGAATATATGCCACCACGCATAGACCGCACTGCGCGCGCAGCCGATCCTTCTGGCGACCTCGATGGCGCTCACACCCTGCCTGAATAGGGTCAGTGCGCGGCGGCGGCGTTCTTCCAGGGCTTGTTGACTGCCAGGGGGGCGGGACATATATGTATTTTGAAAATGTCCTATTACTTATTTTTGGTCCTATCTTCCCCCCTCCCTACATACGATCGAGGGCCAAAAAAGTTCCCGGCACAGTGGCGCGAAGGGCATTCCTAACCAATATTCCAGACACTGTCTGGAATATTGTGATTGCTTCAATTTTTCAGACTGTGTCTGCGCAATCTCTCTGGATCAGCGTCCCAGATATCTGATATCCAGGATGGTCGCGACGCCGAAGTCCTCGGTCTCGCGGGTCTCGCCCTTCTTGGCGCCCATGAGAGCCAAGGCCGAGTCCCAGGCGACCTTGCCCAAAGCGCCCTTTGCCTCATCCTGCCCCACGATCTCAACACTGCGGGTCTTGCCGTCCTCCCCGCGAAGGACCACCGTCGCCCCGAAGCGGACCTCATCCGCGGGCCCGGTCCTGGAGTCGACGGGAATGGCGCTGGCCACTCGGCCTTCGAAGTAGCGCAGGTCGCGCTTGGCCGCCAACACCTCACGGCTCTCCGGCGGCAGAGCCCCCAGGCGTTCGCGCAGCCGCACTGCCGCGGCCCGCAGGGCCTCAAGCCCGGCCAAGGTCACGTAGTTGGGAGCCGAGCTCTGGTGGAGCTCCGGCAGCTCGTCCGGGTCGCCCGCGTCTTCCTTAACAAAAGCCCGACTCATGGCTTTCGGCCCGCGTAAGCGGGGTTGGGCTCGATCTGCAGCAGAAAGCGCGCGTCGAAGGTGGGCGAGCAGCGGCCGCACGAGCGGCGCCGGCGGGGCCGGCGCGCGGTCTGTTGCGAGCGGCCGCAGGCGGGGCATCGGCAGAGATAGGGCAGAGGCGGGGTGAGCACGGCGTGGTCCTCGTAGCAGCGGCGGGGCTTGGCGCCGATGGCGCGGGCGACGGCTTTCCAGGCGGGGCCGTGTCCGGCCGCGCGGCCGGCCTTGACGTGGGCGATCTCATGCAGGAGCGTGTCGCGCACCGGCGCTTCGCCGTTCAAGAGGGTCAAGGGGCGCGAGAGGCCGATGATGCGGCTGTGCCAGCGGCAGACTCCGAAGCGGCGGCGGGAGTTGTCGAAGGCGAAGTCCCAGTCGAGTATGCCGTGTACGGCCATGAGCTCGAGGGCGAGGGCGCGCGCGGCGGCGAGGTCCATGATAGGATATTCTAGCGGATTTTCGGGCAGAGATTCTCTCTCAATGGGTCTTGATTTTATCGCGTTTTCGATGTATAATACCTCAAGAAAGTTGAGGATATATGCATGGGCAAATATAGAGCCACCTACGATCGCCTCTATGGGATCGCCGCGGATCAGCAAGGCTACTTCACCACCAAGCAGGCCATTGAAGCCGGCTATACTGACAACGTGCACTCATTCCACGTCAAGGCCGGCAATTGGATCCGTGAGCACAGGGGCATCTATCGGCTGGCGAAGTATCCGCTGGCAGAGCACTCGGACATGGTGCTGTGGTACCTTTGGTCTCGCAGCCAGGCCGGCGAGCCGCAGGGGGTCTATTCCCACCAGACGGCCCTGAGCTTCCATGACCTCTCGGACGTCAACCCCTCCAAGCTGCATATGACGGTGCCTGCGCGGTTCAGACGCAGCGGCAAGCTCCCGAAAGTGCTCGTCCTGCATCGGGGAACGTTCCATAAAGATGACGTGCAGGCTGCGCAGGGGTTCAGGATCACCAGGCCGCTGCGCACCATCGCGGACCTCCTGGCCGAAGGCTCGGTCCAGATGGACCACATGGAACAGGCGGTGAAGCAGGCCTTCCAGCGCGGGCTCATCACACGCAGCCAGCTCAAAAGCGCCGCCAGGATCCCCGACAGCATCAAGCGGCAGATCGAGCGGCTGAGGGACAAGCCCCTTGGATAAGCCGAAGACATACGCCACGGCCACGGCGTTTCGCCGCGCCCTTGAGGATCGGCTCAAGCTGATCGCGGCCAAGGAGCGCCTTGCGTTGGAGCGCGTGCGCCGCGAGGTCGCCTTCGACCGCCTGCTGGCGCGTCTCTTCGCCCGGGACGACGCTCCGTGGGTCCTCAAAGGCGGCTACGCTCTGGAGCTGCGCATGCATGAGGCCCGAGCCACGAGGGATATAGATCTCGTCCTGCGTCGCGCATCCCCCAATGAGGCGACCCTCGAAGCCTTGAGAAACGCCGTCGCGCTGGACCTCGGGGATTTCTTCGAGTTCCAGGTCGGTGAGATCATGCGGGATCTCGATGCCGCCCCCTATGGAGGGGCTCGCTTCCCCGTGGAGGCCAGCATGGACGCCAGGACCTTCGTCAAGTTCCATGTCGATGTCGCGGCCGGCGACGTGGTCCTCACGCCCCTCGAGATGACCCATGGCCGCGATTGGCTCAAGTTCGCTGGAATACGGCCGGGGAAATTCCCCACGATCTCCAAGGAACAGCATTTCGCCGAGAAACTCCACGCCTACACGCTCCCGCGGCAGACTCCCAACTCGCGCGCCAGAGACCTCGTGGACATGGCGCTGTTGATTGGCGGGACGCTGGACAAGAAGAAGACCGCTGCGGACATCGCGGCGACTTTCAAGCGGCGCAAGACGCACGCCCTGCCTCTCAACCTGGAACCGCCTCCCAGCGCATGGCAGCGGCCTTTCGCGGTCATGGCGGCTGAGTGCGGGCTGCCGCAGGATATCGAGGCGGCTTTTGGCGTCCTGAACGGCTTCTTTAAGGCGCTTTCGCGTTAAATTTTGTCACACAAATCCATAGTTTTCTGTGACAAGAAGCAAGCTTAAAATATAGGAATAATCCTTACATTTGCTTGTTATTATTTAATCTATATTTATTGGTAGGCTGATTTGTCAAATGAAACATAAAATTCGCGCGTCGAAGCGTTCAAGGCCTGCAGGAGTACTCGCCGAGCAGGCGCTCGAGATTCCTGGGAGAAGTGGCGACAAGAAACCCGTCGTTCTCCTGGTCGCGGACGACCGCGACGCCGTAATTGTTCCTCGGCGATCTAGCGGCCGCGGCGTGCCGCGCGGCGACACCCCAGACGTCCGAGAGGCTCCTGACCCTGGTCGGATGAAGATCCATGAGCTTTGTCCGCGCGCCCTTGGCCAGACGCATGAGGTGGATGTGGAGCTGGTCCTGCGTGCGGCGGCTGCGCGGATTGGCGGCCAGGACGATCTCGTTCTTGTCGGAGATCTTCGCGCTCGCCTCTTCCCAGGAGAACTGCCATAGGCCGGCCGGCTTGGATGGATCCTCGACGCCCGTCACCTGGCGCAGGGGCAGCGCCATGCCGTGGACGAAGCTCTCGGGACAGCCGCACATCCGGCTGCCTCTGATCGCGACGAATTCCGAGGTCTGAAGCCAGACCTCCGTCGAGTGGCGGCAGATGGTGTACGCGCTCCAGCCGCGAGTGTTGGAGCAGGTCGGCAGTAGAGGGAGCAGGGGAGAGGAACAGTTCGCGCAATATTCGGCGCCCTCGTGGTTTTCATCGCTCAGACAGTTGGAGACGAGCTTCCACAGGGCATCGCGGTCGGACGCGTCCGCCGCCAAGGCCTCGACCGCTTCCGCGGGAGGCAAGGCAAGGGCCGGCGATGCGAAAAACCACAGTGCCGTCATGGCAGCTGATTTTATATTCATTATACTGCCCCCTCTGTTTCATGATTATCTGTGTTCACCCAAAAATCAGCCAGCACTTCGGCTTGTTTGAGCACGGTATCCACGGCTTTTTGCTGTTTGTCGGGCGGATAGCCGTACTTGTTCAGGGTGCGCCGGACTATGACCATGAGTTTGGCTCGGGCGCTTTCTTTCATGGTCCAGTCGATGGTGGCGTTTTTTCGCACTTTGTCCGCTATTTCGCGGGCGATATTTTTCAGCGCATCGTCTCCCAATTTAAGCACCGCGCTATCGTTGATTTCCAATGCAGAGTAAAAAGCGAACTCATCTTTAGTCAGCTTCAGTTTTTCAGCCAGGCCATCCACGGATCGGATTTCTCGGGCTATTGAAAGCAGCTCTTCAAGAATCTCAGCTGTCGTCAAAAGGTTGTTTTGATATTTCTTAATTGAAGCCTCAAGCATTTCCAGCAGGTTCTTGCCTTTAGTGATGTTGAATTTTAGCCGCGCACGGATCTCATCGTTCAAGATTTTCTTCAAAAGCTCGACCCCAAGGTTCTTATGTGCCATTCCTTTGACTTCTTGCAGGAATTCCTCAGAGAGCAGGGATATCTCCGGTCGCTTCAACCCTGCGGCGTCAAAGATATCAACGACTTCGGTCGAGGTCACGGCCTGATTGACGATCTGCCGGATGGCGGTCTCATAGTTTCTCTTGCCGTCAGTCTCGCCGTCGCCTTCAAATTTGACCAGCCTTGCCCGCACGGATTGAAAAAAGGCAATCTCGTTGCTTAAATCCAACGCGTCTTCATGAGGCACGGCCAACGCGAAAAGCTTTGACAGGGCGGTTGACTCCTTGATGAAGCGATCTTTGCCGTGTTCTTTGGCAAGGATGAATTCCTCGGCTTTCAGAATAAGCGAAAGCCGCTCGGAAGTGCCCACGCTGAAGAAGCGCATATAGTCAAAACCATGGAACATCTGGCGCACGACCTCGATCTTCTCAAGCAGAAGGTCCAGAGCCTTTTGCTGAGTTTCTGCCGGCTTGCCTTTGCCGCCCGAGCCGGCATAAAACGAGAGGGCCTCTTTGAGGGCGTTGCCTATGCCGATGTAATCCACCACAAGGCCGCCGGGCTTGTCCATGAAAACGCGGTTCACGCGGGCGATGGCCTGCATGAGGGTATGCCGCTTCATCAGCTTGTCGATGTAAAGGGTATGCAGGCAGGGTACGTCGAAACCGGTGAGCCACATATCCCGCACGATGACCAGTTTCAGTGGGTCTTGGGGGGCCTTCATGCGCTCGGCCAGGACGGCGCGGCTTTCTTTGTTGGTCCGGTGATGGGCGGGTATCACCAAGCTGGCCGGATCTTCCGGGTCAAATTCCATTTTATCGGAAGAAGATGATGTCATAACGACTTTAAGCGCTCCGGCTTTTAAATCCTCATCATGCCACTGCGGCCTGAGCGCGATGATCTCATCGTAAAGCGCCACGGCAATGCGGCGGCTCATGGCGACTATCATGGCCTTGCCTTCAAAAACCTCGGCGCGCTTTTCATAATGCGCCACGATATCCCTGGCGAGGTTCTTCAACCGCTCGGGGTGGCCCACGACGGTTTCGAGCTTCGTCCATTTGGCTTTAGCCTTCTCGGTTTCCGAAGCCCCGTCGTCGGTCATTTCCTTGTCGAATTCCGCCAAGAGTTTGCGGCCGGCCTCCGTCAGATTAACCTGGGCCAGGCGACTTTCGTAGTAAATCTTGACTGTCGCGCCGTCTTCCACGGCCTGGGCGATATCGTATTTGTCGATGTAATTTCCGAATACCGCCGGGGTGTTAATGTCCGTGCTTTCCACCGGCGTGCCGGTAAAGCCTATGAAGGTCGCGTTTGGAACGGCGTCGCGCAGGTATTTGGCGAAGCCGTAGGCAATGCGCTTACCCGCCTTGTCTTTGGTATCGAGCAGCTTTGCCTTGAATCCATACTGGGTACGATGAGCTTCGTCCGCTATGACGATGATGTTATGGCGGTCAGAAAGCTTGTCATACTGGGCGCGGCCATCCTCGGGGAAAAACTTGTGGATGGTGGTAAATACAATGCCGCCGGAAGCCACCTTGAGCAAGGCTTTCAGGTGGTCGCGCGATGCCGCTTGGACCGGAGCTTGGCCCAGCAGGCCTGATGAGGCGGCGAAGGTGTCAAAAAGCTGCTGGTCGAGGTCGTTGCGGTCGGTGATCACGACAATGGTGGGGTTGTCTAGGTGTCGTATCAGCTTGCCGGCGTAGAAGACCATGGAAAGGCTTTTGCCCGAGCCCTGCGTGTGCCAGACCACGCCGGCTTTGCCGCTGCCCGATTCCTCGGCGGCAAGGCGGGTGCTTTCCAGGGCTTTGTTTACCGCGTGGTATTGGTGATAGGCCGCGATCTTCTTTATGGTCTCGATCTGCGTAAGGCCAGTCTTGGAGTCTATTTTCTTGTCTTTCTCGAAAACGATGAAGTTGCGGATCAAATCCAGCAGGGTGGCCTTGTTGAGCATCCCCTTGATAAGCACCTCAAGCTGGCTAATATGGATGGAGGATTCTTTTTGTCCGTCGATGGTTTTCCAGGCCTGGAACCGACTGAATGGCGAGGACAGGGTGCCGGCCTTGGCCTCCAGGCCGTCGGAGATGACGCAGAAGGCGTTGTAGAAGAAGAGCGTAGGGATGACTGTCTTGTAGGTTTGTATCTGGTCGTAGGCCTTTCTTGTGGTGGCGTTGGCGTCGGCGGGGTTCTTGAGTTCGATCACCACAAGCGGCAGACCGTTGACATAGAGAATGACATCGGGCCGTTTGTTTTGATTACGCTCAATGACGGTGAATTGGTTGATGGAAAAGAAAACATTCTCTTCGGGGTTCTGAAAATCAACGAGCCATACACGCTCACCGCGATCGTGGCCGTCTTTGCGCACGGTGACAGGCACGCCCTCGGCCAGCATTTTATGGAAGGCTTCGTTGGCGTCGATGAGTTGAGGAGAATAGACGGATAGGACGGCTTTGAGGGCTTCTTGTCGGGCGGTTGCTGGGATTTTTGGATTGAGATGCTCTATTGCTGATTCGAGGATGTTTTTCAGAATGACTTGATCGTAGCTGTCGCGCTTTTTGGGGGCGCCGAAAGGCACCGTGGTATCGGTGAAGAGAATTCCATCAGATGCTTCTACGTCCGGCGCAATGGAAGGGCCGGGGATATACAAGAAGCCGAGATGCTTGAGCTCGTCGAGAGAGAAGGTTTCGATTTCGGATTCGGTAAAGGCGGGCATTCCGTTTTGCTAGGGGAACATGGCTTTTATTCCAGCAAGAAAAACCTGGAAACTTTTTGATCGGTTATTCTCGGGGATCATGTGCTTTGAAATTTCGGCTGCCACCTCGACTTTGGGCAGACCGGTGGAGAAGTATCCTGCACGCTGAAGCACTTTTAGCAGTTTTTCCCATGTCCCACCCCGGATGGTATCAGGGTTCCGATATCCCGCTTGGGCCGCCAATGTCTGCGACACTCCCGGATATGCGGCAACCAAAGCGGGGATATCGCCAAAAAACCAGGCCTCCAGCTCTTCGATTGCTATGCGTGTTAAAACCTGAAAATTCCCAGCCTGCGATGATTTTGTTGAGAATCCAGCCTGTTCCGCAGCAGTTTCCAGACGGTTTTTTATATCCGCGCAATTCCCCCTGTCTTCGTCAATAAGCACGACTATTTTCCAATCGTTCGGAATCCAGGATTTATATCCGGTCAAGCGGGAGGGAAGTTTTTTCAGCAAATCAGATTTGCCGTTGTGCGGATGGATATCAAATCCGACTCCTGCCGGCAGTATTTTCGGCAGCAGATTGGCCAGCGCGCTCTCCGCCGACTGTTCCTCAACCAAAAATTCAATATGCGAAGGCATCGAAAAAATCCTTATGCCTTTTTGGAAGATTTTGGAGCGCCCGAATTTGTAAGAGGATCGCCGAATTCAAAATGGCCTTCCATCCACAAATCCCCCAAAGATGCTCCGGCGGCCACGAATTTTTCGACCCCTGGCATGGCGGCGGCATTTTTGGCTTGTGTAAAACCGTTCTGGTCCCGGAATAAAACCCACAGTTCCTTGGGGATGATCCCGCTTACGAAATGCGGTGAATGTGTCGTAATCATCAGCTGGGATGCCACGGCTGCCTTGCGGCACTCCTCCGCCAACCCGACCAAAAGACGCGGATGCAGCTGATTTTCAGGCTCCTCGATTCCTATCAGCTGCGGCGGTTCGGGATCGTGCAGCAAGGTAAGATAAGCCAGCATTTTCAACGTGCCGTCCGACGCAAATTTCGATAGTATCGGCCTGTCGAACGGAGCATCCTTGATTTGGAGCAAGAGCTGCCCGTTCGGCATGGGTTCAGCGTCAACTCTTTCAAGGCGCGGGACTCTGGCCGACAGAATTCTTAATATTTCGTCGAGCCTCCCGGCATGCTGCTCTTTGAGGTATTGGATGACATTAGGCAGGTTATCCCCATTGGAAGAAAGGCGTTCTTGCGGCCCCACGTCTGGAGTGCCGCGCGTGTTGTCCGCGGTCAGATATGATAAATACCAGCCGGTTATAAAACGGCGCAGGGCGCTGACGCGCGGATGTTTCGCCAATTGCCCCAGGGTATTTACGGCAAGCATTTCGCGCGACTCCAGGCTTTCGTCAATGCGTTCGGCCGTGGCATCCGGCTCATCACCGGAAACGACTTCCCCGGAACCGTTTTTGAAATTCAAAAACTTAAACGGCTGGGCAGGAGCGTTGCGCACCCAGCGAAGCCACTCTTCCGCCACGAATGGGCCTTTGAGGTCTTCATCGATGGCGAGATGATACGTGATGCTGGGGATTTCTGGTTTTTCGCGGTATTTGATTTCAATGACAACTGGGCCGTCTTGGCCGCGGGTTCGCAATTCCTTGAATCGGCCGCGCTTGTCCCATGCTTTGCGCAAGCCCACCGAAAAGCATTCCGAGAGGAAAGCGAAGACGTCGAAGACGGTGGATTTACCGCTGCCGTTGGGGCCTAAAAAAATTGTAAGCGGCGTGAGTTTTTTGAGTTCGATGTTTTTAAGCGCGCGGTAATTTTGGACGCTTAAAAATTCAATGCGTGGGACGGTGTTGTCTGTCTGTTTTATGGCGCTCATAAACAACTCCTTACGGATATTGTGCAATATTTAGCTTCCGAATCTTTTCCAATGACCGTTATCGTAATTTGGACAGCATTTGAAGCCGCAGGCCTGCCAAATGATGTCGAAAGCGGGTCGAAGAATCTCATCTGCGGGTCTTGCCATATCTTCAATCATCATATCGGGCAAAGCCAAGATATCTCGATCGATAGCTCCTTTAATCGTGCCCAGGCCTCTCATCATGGACCCCTGCTGCGTTTCGGTGACATAGCCGTTAACGCCAATCAGGGTCAGCAAGAGGACAATAGGTGGACTGACCGCAAGATCATGCTGTAACTTAAGGTAACGATCAACCGCGCCGAATACATTAGACTCAAAAGCAGAGGCAGGAATAATATCCTGAACAGTGAGCAGCGAGGAATTCACGGCCTCGATTGCACCATTTCGAAACAGCTGCAAATAATCCTCGTAATCCTGAGCAACGAGCCCATCGAAATTATGCCGACAACTGGCGTAGCCGGTAGATCCAATCGGTGGAAGATTGGAGCTATTTTTCGCTGCCAGTTCCAGGTCTACTGCGGCTGAAAATGCCATCGAAGAAAATGGGATCAAATGCAATACGACTCGATGCTTGCCTTGAAGTGGAATGGGCGTCTCATCAGCCAGAATTTTCGCGATTCGATCGTCGCGGAATCTTCTGATTTTCTCTGGCAGGGTCTCAGATAGAGCAAAAGCAGCACGTATTTCCCCCAAATCAAGTTGGCGTTTTCTACCATCCGATCTGGTCCAAAACTTTGAAGATTCCTGAAAGGAAACCATGTGTGGCGAGTTCCAACTTTTAGGAACATAAAGCAAAATAGCGGGGCCCTTTGGAAAGCCCGATATTGACCTAATTCGCACTCCAGCTATTCGCGGCTCAACACCATACTGCAAAATCGACTCAAGCCGCTGCCGCTCTTGTTCACCATTAGCGCCATCAAGGCCACTGGCGGTTTCAGGAAGCCCAGTCGCCTTGTTGTTTTCTCGCTTCTCCTCAACACCGTACACGAGCCAGCCGCCGGCAGAATTTGCAAAAGATGATACATCTGCGAGGAACTCTTTCTTGTCGCCATCAGTTCGTCCCGGCAAAGCCTGCTTGTAGTCTAATATGCGGCTTTCCGGTGTCTGATTGGTGACAAGGGCAAGGATATCATCCTTGGTGATTGCATCAAATTGTTTTATGAACATATTTGTTAGTTCTGATTCACCCTCACTTCGCCGGACATCAACTTCGGGAGAATCATGTCGCGGAGACGAGAGAGGTCTCTCATCTCCGCGCGATTATTATGTGTCTTTTTGAAAACACCTTCGACCATTTCATTGTATTTCGTCAGAGTGGTATCATCAGGCAAGAAACATTTTGTTTTGAATATCACCTCTGGACCAATGCGCTGGTGGCTGCCGCTTGTCCCTCCAACACCTGCCGCAATTTGATCGTAGTTTTCAGAATAGCCGACGAATCCGTAAAGAAAGAAAAGATATTGTCGAGCTTTTGGCTTGATGACCTGAAATTCAGTTGAACATATTGAATTTTCTGGTATGGATCCTGGGACAAGCCAGAGTCTCTTGTCTCGGTGCGGGTTTAATTTGGAAAAAAGAATCACATCTTCCGTGACCTTATATTTGTTGCTTTGTATTAACGCCCCAAGCTCACAAATGGGCATATGTGATTCATCGAAAGCTGGAATGCTGTAATGATGAAACAGGGTAGATGGATTTCTGTTTGGGGAAATACTTGTTTTGTCATGGTGGGCAAGTTCATCAACGGTGGATTCTTTCCAAGTCTTCTTCTGATTATCAACGAAAAAGCATCTAAATATCGTCTCGGCTAAGCCTTCAAGGGTTTTGTTTTGGCGGTGAAGGAGGTCTATTTTGTCATCAAGGCTGGAAAGCACGGCTGCGATGGCGCGTTGCTCAGGGAGTGGCGGCAGGAGAATGTCAAAATCCGCAAATAGTTTTGCGTTTGCGCCAGGCTGTGCCGACCCGCCGAGAATGCCCTCGACAAAACCTTTCCATATCGAACTTGTCAGTAGCTGCCCAACAAAATAGGGGTCGGCTTTTTTATTGTCGACACGATAACGAATCAAATATGATGCGAAAATCGCGTCATGCTTTAAGTCGCTTGGTTTGATTGTGTACGTATGTCCAGTTGAAGCGCCAGTGCGGGCAATAACGATGTCACCTGCTTGCAGCTTGTACTTCGCGTGATGATCGCTGGAGATCTGGCAGTATGGAACAGCAGTCCAATTAACACGGCCTGAGACAATATCCGTGATGCGAAGGAATTTCGGCCCGATTGCTTCCAATGAGGCACTTTCTGTGTATCCATAGGAAATATTGCGGCATAAATCTCCCAACTTATAGTCCTTCCACGTCCTCGTTCCCGCGAATTGTGGAGGAGACACCCCTGCTTTTGCAGAAAGCATTATTCGCTCTTCACGTTCAGTCTTAATCAGCACGACGGTTTCTGCCGATAACCACTGCCTTTATTGAGCTACCGGCTTTCTCTTCCGCGCTTTGATATTCACCGTCGTAATATGGTTGCTTGGGTTCGCGTTTAACTTTAATAATCTCGGGGCGACGGGTTTCTTCAAATCCGCTTTCATAGCCATCAGTTAAAACCAGCATGTCGCCGGGAAATTTCTTAAGAGTTTCCATCAATTCGCGGACTTTCATTTGCACACCACCACCTTGGCTAAGTTGTTGCGGATCAGTTCATTCAGCCTGACTTCTTCTTTCATCTGCTCATCAAGCTCCGCCTTCAGCTTGCCGAAGCGTTCCGCGAAATTAAAATCATCCTCCTCATCCGGCAGGCCGATATAGCGCCCCGGCGTGAGCACATAATCTTTCGCCCGGATCTCATCGAGAGGCACTGACTTGCAGAATCCAGGCACATCCGCGTACCCGTCAGTCTTATTGTGCCAGTGGTGGTAGGTTTCGGTTATCTTGGCAATGTCGGCATCGGTAAAGTTTTTTGACCGGCGGTTGACCAGATAGCCGAGGTTGCGGGCATCGATAAACAACACCTTGTCCAGGCGGCCCTCTTTGCGGCGCGACAAGAACCAAAGGCAGGCAGGAATCTGAGTATTCACGAAAAGCTTTGGCGGGAGATTAACAATGCAGTCCAGAAGGCCGGCTTCGATAATGGCCTTGCGGATGTCGCCTTCGCTGTTGGTTTTGGAAGTCAGCGAACCTTTGGCGAGGACAAAACCGGCCATGCCTTTGGGCGAGATGTGATAGATAAAATGCTGAATCCACGCGTAGTTGGCGTTGCCGGCGGGAGGAACGCCGTACTTCCAGCGGGCATCGTCTTTCAAGAGGTGGCCCGACCAGTCGGAATCGTTGAACGGCGGATTGGCGATAACAAAATCGGCCTTAAGGTCTTTGTGTGCGTCGTTGAGGAACGAGCCCTCGTTGTTCCACTTGATGTTCGAGCTGTCTATGCCTCGGATCGCCAAATTCATTTTGGCCAGACGCCAAGTGGTCAGGTTGGATTCCTGGCCGTATATGGAAATCATGTCGGCGGGGTTCAGGCTCGCGCCTGTGTTTTTCTTCTTGTAGTGATCCCGATGAGCCTCGACAAACTTCTCGCTTTGCACGAACATGCCGCCGGAACCGCAGCAGGGGTCGAACACCCGGCCCTCGTAAGGCTCAAGCATGGCGACAAGCAGCTTAACCACGCTGGCGGGCGTGTAAAATTGACCGCCCTTCTGTCCCTCGGCAAGCGCAAATTGGCCGAGGAAATACTCGTACACCCGGCCCAGCAGATCCCTGCTCTTGGCTTCCTCGCTGCCAAGGGCTATCGTGCCGATAGTATCGATCAGCCCGCCCAGGCTGGCCCGGTCCAGATTCGGCTTCGTGTAAACCTTCGGGAGAACGCCTTTTAAGGAAGAGTTCCGGCGTTCGATGGATTCCATAGCCTCGTCCACATAGCCGCCGATATCCACCTTTTTGCCGTTCTCAAGGAGAATTTCAGTCTTTTTGGCGTTATCGGAGATGCGCTTCCAGCGGGCTACGGGCGGAACAAAGAAGACTTTTTCAGCCGTATATTCATTGGGATCTTCCGGAAGGGAGCCTTCATGCTCGCCCTTGCCGGCGACAAGCTTGGCGTGCAGAACCTCAAAGGCGTCGGATATGTATTTCAGAAAGACAAGACCGAGCACCACATCCTTGTAATCGGCGGCATTTATATTTTTCCGCAGCTTATCCGCCGACTGCCAAAGGGAGGCTTCCAATGACTCTTGTTTCTTTGCCTTGCCGACCTTGCTGCCAGGGGCTGCTACTTTAGACATATTGTCTCCAAATCAGTTACAAGTATAACTTAGATTAAGGGCAGGATACGCTGGCTGCCTGCAAATATATTCAGGAATCATTGTAAGCTGCCATCCCGCTCAGGCCTCTGCACGGGCTTGGCAAGAGAATAATACCAAAACGTCGCCCAAGTTCTGGTACCTTTCCCACGATCCCCATGGGCTGCACTGCGACAAAACCCCCCAGGGGAGTTCGAAAAACCGCAAAAAAGATATAGGACGGGCTGGAGGCTGATGGAACTTTTTCGGCCCTCGATCGTATGTATGGCAGGGAGAAACCGCTTATGAAAAAACAGCTGCAAGAATCGCAAGCGTCGCTGCTCGGCGACATCCGGTCCTTGATCGAGGCCGCGCGGGGCCGGGTGGCCCAGGCAGTCAACGCCGGGTTGGTCATGCTCTACTGGAGCATCGGGCGGCGCATCCGGCAGGACATCCTAGGCAATAAGCGCGCCAAATATGCCCAGCAGATTGTCTACTCACTGAGTCGACAATTGGTCAGCGCATATGGAGAAGGATTCGGGGCGCGCAATCTCGCATACATGGTGCGTTTCGCCGAGGTATTCCCGAACCGGGAGATTTTGCACACACTGTGTGCAAAATTGGGCTGGAGCCATTTCCGGCTCATCATTTACCTCGAAGATGACCTCCAGCGTGACTTCTACGCTGAGATGTGCCGCTTGGAGCGTTGGAGCGTGCGTGCCCTTAAGTCGAGAGGACGGCCCTATCAAGGAAGCCCTCCCAGCTGGCCCGCCAGGAAGTGGCCGATCTGCGGGAGCAAGACCGCCTCACCCCGGACCTCGTCTTCCGCGACCCCTCATCGAGCTGGGCGGGGATTTTGCCGAGGCTATTACATCGACCTCTTGTTCTATCACCGCGGCATGCGGCGGCTGGTGGCCATCGAGCTCAAGCTCGACAGGTTTCCGGGCCGCGGACAAGGGGCAGCTAAAGCTCTACCTGCGCTGGCTCGACAGGCACGAAAGGCGCCCGGGGGAGCGAGAGCGGCATCCGCGTCGCCTGGCCTTATGGAAATGGCCAGGCACCGCGGAAACGTCTTCCTTGTTCCGCGGCGCGCAGTACATGACCGATCTGCCGGCCAAAAACACCCTGGAGGGCAAGCTGCATGAGGCCATCCGCCTGGCCCGCGAGCGGCTGAAGGGCCCTTGAAAATTTCACATTTATCTGCTATAGTTTATTTAGAAGCAGTTTAGAGTACTTCTAGTACTCTTATTTGCTCTTAAATAAACTAATAGTTTATTATAATACTTAAATGCGTACTATAAGTACTCAAAATATATAATGGAATAAACCAATGAAAAAAGATTCTAACCGTCAGAAGCTCAGCGAACTCTTGGCCGTATGGCCGAAGGGAGTGGTCGCCACCCCCCCCTGGCTGGAACAGCAAGGAGTGTCGCGCGACCTGGTGAGGAAATACCACCGCTCCGGCTGGGTCCGGCGCCTGGAACGCGGCGCCTATGGACGCCTGGACGATGCCGTGGAGTGGACCGGCGCGCTTCACGCGCTCCAGTACCAGCTCAAGCTGCCGGTGCATCTGGGCGCCAAGAGAGCGCTGGAAGCGCAGGGCTACGGCCATTACGCGCGCCAGCGGGAGGGCGGCAGGCTGCGCCTCTACGCCGCGCGCGGGACGCGTCTGCCCGCCTGGTTCCTCCGCCACGACTGGGGCGTGAAGCTCTCGTTCACGGCGGCCGATCTTTTCCGCGGCAAGATGGATGCCGGGCTGACCGAGCGTCCCTTCGGGGATTTTTCCCTGCGCCTTTCCGCTGCGGAGCGCGCCATGCTGGAGGCGCTTGAGGACGTGCCGCGGCTTCAGTCTTTCGAGGAGGCGCGTCTCTTCATGGGAGGCCTGCCGACGCTGCGGCCCGAACTCGTGCAGGAGCTGCTTGAAGCCTGCCGGTCGGTCAAGGCCAAACGGCTTTTCCTCTTCCTGGCGCAAGAGGCGGAGCATGCCTGGGTCAAGGAGCTGGATCTTTCGAAGATCGACCTGGGCAAAGGCAAGCGCTCGATAGTCAAGGGCGGCCGGTTCGATGCCCAGTATCAGATAACAGTCGAGCCCAACCCAGACGCGTCCGTTGTGCGCGAAGGTCCATGAGAAAGGAATACCTCGACCAGGCGCGGCTGATGCTGCGTGTGCTGGCGCACGTGGCGCTCGAGGATCGTTTCGCGCTCAAGGGCGGGACGGCGATCAACTTCTTCATCTGGGACATGCCGCGGCTTTCCGTGGACATCGACCTGACGTATCTCCCCATCGCGCCGCGCGCGGAGTCTTTGCGAGGCATCAGCGAGGCGCTCCTGCGCATCAAGAGATCGATCGCGAAGTCCTTCCCTGATTCCAACGTGCACGAGACCGCAGCCGGCGGTCTCGTCTTCAAGCTGGTCGTCCGCTCTGCCGACGCCGAGGTGAAGGTTGAGCCAAACACGGTGATGCGGGGCTCTCTCTACGGCGCGGCGACGCGCGATCTTTCCCAGAAGGCGCGCACTGCCTTCGAGGCCGCCGTGAAGGCGCCGGTCTTGGCGATACCCGAGCTCTTCGGCGGCAAGATCTGCGCGGCCCTCGACCGCCAGCACCCGCGCGACCTTTTCGATGTCAAAGGGCTGCTCGACGGGCCGGGAGTCACCGAGGAGATCCGCAAGAGCTTCCTGGTCCACCTGATCAGCCACGACCGCCCGATGCACGAACTCATCGAACCAACCCTCAAGGACGTGCGCGATATCTTTGAATCAGAGCTCCTGGAAATGACCGACGAAGCCGTGGAATATGACGCGCTCATCGACGCCAGGCAACGCCTGATCGCTCGGCTCGGGGCGGACCTGACTGCGGACGAGCGAAGGTTCCTTGTTTCGATGAAGGAAGGCAGACCCGACTGGCCTCTTCTCGGCGTCGCTGGCACGGAAAGGCTACCCGCGGTTCTCTGGAAGCTCAAGAACATCGGCAAGATGTCTCCTGCCAAGAGGCAGGAGCAGCTCGTCCAGTTGCGAAAGACGCTGGATATCTAGCTCAGGCCTTTAATCCTCTCGCCGATCTCTTTGACCTTGGCATCCAGTTATAATTGATTCAAATAAGACACCTGTCCGCAGATAAGACGGTTAAATGTCTCGAATAGATGCTTTAACCTGAAAAGTTCAGTTGAAGCTTGAATTCAGCGCGCTGTTGCGCGCTGAATCACGCTCCCGAAGAGCGTAAGAGATTGTTGATCCAACCAGTAGGGTGAACAGCGGCCTCGGCGCCGACGGGACAGTCGGCGCCGGGGTTTCCGTCCCGCCAGCTTCGCTGTCGGGGCGTAAACCTCGCTTGGTCTTCAAAAAAATTTTCAAGCAACTGTTGCCGGCAACAGTTCGACCTGATTTTCAGTTTGGGTGCGCATACCGAGTTGCTCGGTTGCATAATTTCCAACTGAAGCGCAGCTGGAAATAGATGGAAAAAGAGACGAAAAAAATAATCTCTTTTTTCAGCCGCGGAGCCGGATGATCTGCTGAACTGAAGAATTCAGGTTAACTGGAGGCACCATTATAGTTTACCACAACAAATATGCCATTGCGACAAAACCCTCCTGGGGAGTTTGAAAAATCGAAAAAGAAAGATATGGGGCGGGCTGCCCCGGCTATTGAATTGAGTAAGGTGTCCCCAGAATTCTCAGCTCCGCTTCCTTCGCCTGGATGTCGGCCTGCACGACCTCCATCCTCTCGCCGATCTCCTGGACCTTGGCGAAATCCTCGTAGAGCGCCGGGTCCGAGAGCTTGCCCGCGAGTTCCTCGAGTTCTGCGTGGAGCTTGAGCACCGCGGCCTCGAGCTTGCCCTTGTCCTGCGGCCTGGCTTTCTTGGGCGCCGCGTGCTTGGCCTTCTCCACCTTGGGTACCTCGACGGCTGCCGGATTGTCCTCGTGCCACTGCGCCTGGCGGCTCTTGAAGTACTCGTAGTTGCCGGGATACCACGTCACTTTCCCGTTCTCGATGTGCGCCACATGGTCGGCCAGGGCGTTGAGGAAGTAGAGGTCGTGGCTGATGCAGCAGATGGTGCCCTCGAAATCGCGCAGGGCCTCGACTAAGGCGTCGACGCTGGCCATGTCGAGGTGTGTCGTGGGCTCGTCTAAGAGCAGAACGTTCGGAGGATCGAGCAGGAGCTTGACCAAAGCCAGGCGGCTTTTCTCGCCGCCGCTGAGCACGCTCACGGGCTTGTAGACCGCGTCTCCGGGAAAAAGGAAGGTGCCCAGCACCGTGCGCGTGAAGAGGTCGGGGTTCATTCGTCCCACACTCTGGGCTTCCTCGAGCACAGTCTTGGTCCGGTTGAACTGGCCTTCCCTGTGCTGCGAGAAATAGCCCACGGATGCTTCGGGATTGACGAATCTTTCGCCTGAGTCCAGAGGGATGGCCCCGGCGAGTATCTTGAGCAGCGTGGATTTGCCCGCCCCGTTGTGGCCCACGAAGGCCACCTTCCAGCCGCGCTCAAGCTCGAAGTTCAGGCCGTCATAGACTTTCACGTCCCCGTAGGATTTTTTGGCGTTCTTCAAGGCCAGGACCCGCACGCCGGTGCGCGTGGGCTGGGGGAATCGGATCCTGATCGTCTTGGCTTCCTGCGGCAGGGTGACGCGCTCGAGCTTCTCCAAGCGCTTGATCATGCTCTGGGCGCGGTTGGCCGTCGAGACGCGGGCGCGGTTGCGGTCGATGAAGTCCTGCATGGCCGCGATCTCGACTTGCTGCTGCTTGAAGGCCGAGAGCAGCCGATCGTTCTGCGCCTGGCGCTCGCGCTGGTAGAACTCGTAGTCGCCGTGATAGACCTTGAGCGTGCGGTCCTGGATGCTGACGATGGCGCGGCTGACCGCGTTGATGAAGGCCCGATCGTGCGAGATGAGGAAGATGGCGCCCGTGTAGGACTGCAGGTAGTTCTGCAGCCAGAAAAGCGCGTCGATGTCGAGATGGTTGGTCGGCTCATCCAAGAGCAGGAGGTCCGGCTCCTGCATGAGGAGCTTGGCCATGGCCGCGCGCATGGCCCAGCCGCCGCTGAGCGTATTGAGCTTTTTTTCAAAATCGATCACCTTGAAGCCCAGGCCCATGAGGATGGCCTTGGCCTTGGCTGTGAGGCGGCCGTCCGGGTCCTCGTGATGGGCCAGGGCCGTTGCCAGGACCGTGTCCTCGGTCACCGGCGCGTTCTCCTGCGGCAGATAGCCCACCACCGAGCCGCGCTTGATCGAGAACTTGCCCTCGTCAGCCTCCTCCGTGCCTAGGAGGATCTTAAAAAGCGTGGATTTTCCCGCGCCGTTCGGGCCGACGAGGACGTAGCGGTCGCCCTCGTTGATCTGCAGGCAGGCACCTTCGAAGAGCAGCTGCTGCCCGAAGGATTTCGTGACGTTCTGAAGCGTGATCATGCGCTACTGCCCGGCCAGGGCCGCGAACTGCGCCAAAGAGCAGGAAGTCCCCCCGCACGCCGGGATCTTCACGGGCTGGTCGTTGTAGAAGACCTTGATCGCAAAACCCTTTCTCCCCGTGTCCAGCAGGGCGAAATTCAGGCGCGACGCGTAAGGCGGGGTCGAGCTCAGAGGCGCTTGCAGAACGCTCATCTGGCTGATGAGGGTCGTGTCGTGCGCGAAGAAGAGGACGTATCTCAGGGGCGACTTCTCCTGGCTGGCTTGCTGCATATCCTTGGCGATGCTCTGCAGCAGCTCGCGCCCGGTGCTGGGGGCGGTCAGGCTGAACTTCTCCAGGAAGATCCGGCTTCCTTCATCAAGGATCATCTGGATATCCTCCTCGCTGAGGGCTTGAGGCAGCGGCACATGATAGCGCTGGTCGATCATGAGCGTGTCTCGCAGGAAGATCAGCTGATCCACGGTCGTGATCGCCATGCCCGTGGCGCGGCTCCAAGAGGCGAATCTCGGCTGCAGCCGGGAGCTCAGGTCCTTCCATGACTGTTCGCGAGCCAGCGCCTCATCGAGTTTATTGCCCGCGGCTTCGGGGTTGAGCAAGGTGTCGCCGGAAATGGGCAGCGTGTGGATGGGGACGGGCTGGGCCGGGTAGAGGCCCATCAGGAAGGACTCCGCGCTCATCAAAGTCCGGTCCATGTCGGTGGAGCGCACGGACATGGTCCCGGGCGTGTAGGAAGGCGGAAGCAGGCCCTGCTGGTCCACGTAGACCGAGCGAAGTCTGGCCCCGAGCTCGGCTTCTTGGCGCATGCCCGCGGGGGTCAGCTGCCCGAGGCCCTGCGGCCACACATGGTGCACCGCCGGCAGATCGATGAGCGGCGTGCGGTCGCCGTGGCGGATGACGTCCACGACGAAGACCAGGCGGTCCTGCGCGGCGGCCGTCGCCGCGAAGAAGAGGTTCGACGAGAGCGCCAACGCCCAGAGGGAGAGTCTCATGCGAGACATTGTACACGAATTTTAAGATAATCTGCTCGTATGCGCTTTCCCCACAGCCTGCGGGCGCTCAATCACCGCGACTTCCGGCTCTTCTTCTGCGGCCAGCTCATCTCCATGGTCGGCACCTGGATGCAGAGCGTGGCGCAGGCCTGGCTCGTGCTGGAGCTGACCGGCTCGGCCTTCAAGCTCGGCATCATCGGCACGCTGCAGTTCGGCCCCGTGCTGCTCTTCTCGTTTCTGGCCGGCGCCGTGGCCGACAGGGTGCAGAAGCGCCGCATGATCATGGCCACGCAGTCCGTACTCATGCTCCAGGCCTTCGCGCTGGCTCTCTTGTGCTGGTCGGGCCACGCGCGCTTCTGGCACGTGGCGCTCCTGGCCGCGGGCTACGGACTGGCCAACACGCTCGACATGCCCGTGCGCCAGTCCTTCGTCGTGGAGATGGTCGACGGCAAGGCCGACCTGCCCAACGCCATCGCGATCAACTCGGCCATGTTCAACGGCGCGCGCATGATCGGGCCGGCCGTGGCGGGCCTGGTCATCGCCCGCTGGGGAGTGGCCACGGCCTTCGCCCTCAACGCCTTGAGCTTCTTGGCCGTGATCTTCGCCCTGGCCGCGATGCGATCTGACGGGCCGCCCAGCCTCGGCGAGAAAGGCTCGATCAAGGACGACATGCTCGCCGGCCTGCGCTACGCGCAGCACACGCCCGAGGTGCTCATCGTGCTCTGCGTCATCTTCTGCGTCAGCCTCTTCGCCATCAACCACAACGTGATGGTCCCGCTGTTGGCGCGCGTGAAGCTCCAGCAGGGGGCGCACGGCTTCGGTCTCATGATGTCCGCCCTGGGCACCGGGTCCGTCATCGGGGCGCTGATCTTCGCCTGGTGGGGACGCCAGCCGCCCCTGCGGCTTCTCTTCGCCACCGCCGTCTTCTCATCGGCCCTGACCGCCGCTCTGGGCTTCGTCGACCAGTTCGCGCCCGCCATGATCCTGCTCACCCTGGTCGGCTTCTTCCAGATCCTCTTCATGGCCAGCTCCAACACCATGCTGCAGGCCGAGGCGCCCGACCACATGCGCGGCCGGGTCCTGAGCCTCTACACCTTCGTCTTCGCCGGAGTCTCTCCCATCGGCTCGTTTCTCATGGGCACGCTGGCGCACTCCTTCGGCGTGTCGGCGGCCTATGTCGCGGGAGGCGCGGCCGCCTTGGCCTGCGTGGCGGCGCTCGCCTGGGTCTGGGTGCGGCGAACTGCTAGAATACGCGCATGAAAGCCGTCATCTTCGACCTGGACGGCACCCTGCTCGACACCCTGGATGACATCGCCCTGTGCGCGAACACCGTGCGCGCTGATCTGGGACTCTCCCCCCATCCGGTCGACGCCTACCGCCATTTCGTTGGCGACGGGCTGCGTGAGCTTCTGACTCGCGCCATGCCTGCCCGAGTCTTGCGCGGCAACGGGATGCGGCTTCGGGCCTTGCGGTTCAGGCGGCTCTACGCCCAGCACGCCTTGGACGAGACGCGACCCTACCCGGGGATCGCCCGCATGCTCGACGGCGTGGTCCGCCGCGGCCTGCCCATGGCCGTGGTCTCGAACAAGCCCCAGCGCTTCACCGAGATCTGCGTGAAGAGGCTTCTGCCGCGCTGGCGCTTCGAGGTCGTGCGCGGGGCGAGGACCGGCATCCCGCTCAAGCCCGACCCGACGGCCCCCCTGGCCGCCGCCCGCAAGATGCGCGTTCAGCCCGCGGATATCCTCTATCTGGGCGACACCAGCGTGGACATGAAGGCGGCCAATGCCGCCGGGATGTTCGCCGTGGGAGCGCTCTGGGGCTTCCGGGACGCCGACGAGCTCAGGCGCTTCGGCGCGCGCGTGCTCATCAAGAAGCCCCGCGATCTGCTCCCGCTGCTTTAATCGGCAATAAATCCTTCGCATCCGCCTGTTATAGTTTCGGGATATGCGGTTTCCTCGGCGGACCACAAGCGCCCTGCTGAGCCTGGCCCTTCTGACCCTCGGACTCGGTCGAGCCTCGGCGCAGGATTTCATCTCCCTCTGCCCGCAGACGCCGGGGATGACGCTCTGCCTGGCCGACCTCGCGAAGGTTCCGCGCTCGACGAGCCCGCTCAACCGCTTCGCCCGTCTGGCCGGCATGTTCATGGGCCGGGTCACCATCGCCTCGGTCGGCGGCCTGAGCCTGCGCCTCAACCTCGAGCTGCGCTGATCCTGCGCTGTTGGGCGTTTTTTAAAAGTGCATACCCCTAAAGAGCATTAGTCATAATTCTTTGGATCAACTGTTGCCGGCAACAGTTGATCAGATTAAGCAGCAAAAAATGCCTGCAGTTCACGATACTGCTTCAAGGGAATTCTGAAAGCATCGAATTTGTCTGTGAGAAACTTCGCCCTGACACGGGTATTTGCTTCAGGACGAAGTTACGCGCACGAGGCGCGTAAGAGATGGCGTGGGTTCAGGGGATGGCTACAACAACGGCTCGGCACCGACCTGAGTGTCGGTGCCGGGGTTTTCATCCCGACTCCGTCGGGCTGAAAACCTCCATTTCAGGGTATGCATTTTAAAAAATTCCTGGCATGCGCTGATCCTGCCCTTGACAAAAATGGAAGCCGGGATTACACTTCCCTTATGCGTCGGTTCAGCGTCTTTGTTCTCCTGCTGCCGGCTCTCGCCGCGGCGGCGCAGCCTCATGCGCCGGGAGGCGAGGCCTCCGCGCGCTCGGCCGCGCCGTTCTCCATCGCTTCTCCGGAATGCCGTCGATCGTTCGACTCCAGTCTGAGCAGCCTGGAGGGGATCTCCGCCCCCCAACTCCTGCAGAGATTCCAGGCCCTGCCCCTGGGACAGGACCTGAGCCTCCAGCAGAAGGCGGAGCGGCTCATCGTCGCCCTGGCAGCCCACCCCGACATGGCGTCGGATCCGACGAAGATCCAAGGCCGCCAGGCGCTGGGAGGCGATCGCAGCCTCTCCCGCATCGCGGCGATCGCCCGCAAGATGGAGAAAGACCCCGCGGCCAGGGAATTCCTGCAGCGCCTGCGCCAGCGACTCTGGCCGCAGGGCGGACCGCTCGCCCTGGATGACCCGGACCAGATCATCCAGAACTTCGAGACCCTGTATTCAGGCGCGGCGCGCCGCAAGGCGGACGCTCGGCCGGTGGACGCCGGGGGGCCTGGCCCGGTCCGTCGGACTGCGGCGCTGAGCAAGCCCGTGCCCCAGGCGGCCCGGAGCCGTGAACAGGTCCCGGCCGCCCAGCCCCCAACCCCTGGCCCCCTCAGCGCGTTGGCGCGCGCGCGCTCATGGCTGTTGGGACACCCGGAGCAGCGCGAAGAGCGCGTGCGGCGCTATCAGGCCGAGAGCCGCTCCCGATACGAAGCCGTCTGGCGAGAGGCTTCGGCGCGGACGCCGGAATCGCTCAATGGCCTTAAGACAGACTCCGCCCTGCGTCTCTTGGGCGACCTCGACAAGGACCCAGATCCGTTCTCCTCGGCCCAGCCCGTGCAGAATGGGACTTTTTTCCGCTCCCTGGGCGACGGCCAGGCGGCCGTGCTCAAGCGCCTGCACCGGCGCAGCGACATGGGAGAAGGGCGCATCTCGGCTTTTTCGAATTTCTCCAACTCCCCGCGCATGGAGGTCCTCGCTTTCGCGTTGGACCGCCTCTTCGGCATGAACCTGACTCCCCCCGCCGTGATGCTGCATGACGGCAGCATCGCGCAGCTCAAGATCCGCGCGGCCCAGATGGACTGGGGCGATGCCCAGGGCGACGCCAGCCGCCTCTTGGAAGCCTCGCACCTTCAGGCCCTCGACATGATCATGGGGAACATAGACCGCGGCAAGCCCGGCAACCTCCTGGCCGACGGGACCAAGCTCGTGGCCATCGACTGGGATCTCTCCTCTTTAAAAAGCCTGCCGCTGCGCGAGGCCGTGCAGCGCAACCTGCCCGTTTCCAACGCCTTGATCGCCCCGGAGAACCGGGTGTGGCGGCGCGGGGCGGTGCCGGGCTTCTACCGCGCCTCGGTGCTGCGCCGGCTCAAGGCCGCGGATGCCGATGCGGTGCAAGGGGCGGCGCGCCAGGCCCAGGTGCCTCTGACTCATGAGGAAGCCGTTGCCATCGCCAGCCGCGCCGGGATGATCGCCGACGTCGTCGAGGGTTGGGCGCGCGCCTACGGCCGCGAGCGCGTCATCCTGGACGACCGGCCGTAGATCCCCGCCCGACCGCGTCAACCGCATTGCCTGTCCTGCTCGGATGAGCTAGAATATGCTCCTTATATATGGCAGCTTGGATCATCCCCTTGGCCGCGCTCGCGGCGGCTGTTTTCGCGGCCCTGATGATCTTTCAGCGCACCCTCTACGGCGCGGCCATCTGCTTCTTGGCCGTCATCCTCCAGGCGGCGGCGCTCCTCTTCGGCTGCGGGGCCAAGCTGCTGGCTCTGCTCCTCGTGCTCATCTATGCCGGAGCCATGGCGGTGCTGATCGTCGTCTCGATACAGACCGCGCAGAGGCCCGGCACGCCGATCTGGAGCCGCTCGGGTCTGCCGAGATCCCTGGTGCTGGCCGGATTCCTCATCCCCTTGGCTGAAGCCGCCGCCCTGCTCCTGGGACTGGGCGCGCCGCAGAGCGCGGCGGGAGCCGGAGACCTCATGCTCGGACGCATGCTCTTCGGGCCCTATGCCATCGCCTCCGAGGCCGTGGCTCTGCTCATCCTCTTCGCCGCCCTGGCCGTGATATGAACCCCCTCGTCTGGAGCGCCAGCGCCACGCTCTTCTTGTTCGGCCTGGCCGCCCTGATCCTGCGCCGCGAACTTCTGGCCATGTTCCTGGGGCTCGAGCTCATGGTCCTGGCCGCTGTCCTGGCCTTGGGAGAGACCGCGGCGCGGCTGGGTGATTCTGAAGGCTTCGTCGCCGTGCTGCTGATCCTGGCCATCGCCGCGGCGGAAGCCGTCGTGGGCCTGACCTTGATCTTGAGGGTGCACTGGTCGGGCCGTCCGCCTGAGACGGAAGCACTGAGAGAGCTCAAGGGATGATCCAGATCCCGCTGGCCGTCTATCTCCTCTTCCTCGCCCCCCTGACCGCCCTGGCCTTCGGCTTCTTCATCCTGAGGCCCTGGAAGCCGGAATGGACCCACATCCCGATCCTGATCTCGTGCGTCGTGGTCACGATCTCCACCGCTTTTTTGGCCGCCTTCGTCTATTCCGGCCACGGCCTCGACGGCACCCTGTTCCGCTGGATGATGGCCGGCGACTGGAGCATCGTGTTCGGCGTGCGCGTGGACGGCATCGGCGTCGCGGTCCTGAGCATGGTCTCGCTCGTGGGCGCGCTCATCCATTTTTACGCCGCGGGCTACATGAAGGGCGATCCGGGATTCTCGCGCTTCTTCCTTTTCTTCCACCTCTTCTATCTGGCCATGATCGGTCTGCTCGTCTCCAACAACTACGTCCAGTTCTATCTCTTCTGGGAGCTCGTCGGCGCCTGCTCGTATTTCCTGATCGCGCACTGGCTGCACAAGCCCACGGCGCGCCGCGCGGCCTTGCAGGCCTTCATGACCAACCGCGTGGGAGATTTCGGGCTCATGCTGGCCGTCCTGCTGATCCTGGCGCGCTACCACAACACGCGCTTTGCCATGCTCTACACCATCGCCCCGGGCATGGCGCCCGAGCTCCTGGCCCTGAGCGGCTTCCTGTTCTTCTGGGCGGCCGCGGCTAAATCCGCGCAGTTCCCCCTCTATTTCTGGCTGCCCGACGCCATGGAGGGCCCCACCCCGGTCTCAGCCCTCATGCACGCGGCCACGATGGTGACCGCCGGCATCTTCCTGTTGGTGCGCTCCTGGCCCTTGATCGGCAGCGTGCCGGGCCTGCCGAACTTCATCGCCGCTGTCGGAGCAGCGACAGCGATCGGCGCAGCACTTCTGGCCTGCACGCAGAAGGACCTCAAGCGGATCCTGGCCTATTCCACGGTGAGCCATCTGGGCCTGATGGCCTTCGCCCTGGGATTGGGGCAGGTCGCGGCCGCGCTCTTCCACCTGGTGGTCCACGGCTTCTTCAAGGCGGCCCTCTTCCTCTGCGCGGGCAACGTGGCGCACGGCTCGGGCAAACCCACCGTCTCCGTGGACGAGGCCGGGGGCCTGAAGCGCAGCCTGCCTCTGACCTATGCCTGCTTCGCCATCGCGGCCATGTCCCTGGCCGGAGTGTGGCCCTTGGCCGGTTTCTACAGCAAGGACGCGATCCTGGACGCGGCCTGCGAGCGCGGTCCCTGGGCCATGGCCGCTGGACTGGCCATCGCCATGGGCGGCGCGCTCTACATCTCCCGGATGCTCTTCTTGACCTTCTTCGGGCCGCGCGCCGAGCAGAAGCCCGGCGAGCACGTGCACGAGGCCCCGCTCATCATGATCCTGCCCGTGGCGCTGATCGTCGTCGGCGCCTTCTCCGTGGGCTGGCTGGGCCGCCATTTCACGCACCTGCTGCTCTCCGGCTGGCCCGAGACCGTGCCTTTGCCGGTCCTGCCGGAGCTCAGCGCCAAGGTCTCGGGCATGGGACTGGCGGCCATGGGCTGCGGCGTAGCCATCTCCTATGTCTTGACCATGCGCCTGCCTTCCTTTGACTGGGACTGGCGGCGACGCCATCCCGGCCTGGAAGCGGCCTTCGCCTGCGACCTGGGCTGGAGGAAGGTCGTCGCGTGGTTCGCCGCTGTCGTCGTCCGCGGCGCGGACAGGATCGGCCGGGTCTTCGACCATGAGGTCCTCGACGCGGCCATCGAGAAATCCGCGGATGCCTGCCAGAAACTCTCTCAAACCGGTTCGTCCTTGGCCACGGGCAGCCTCTCGGATTCCCTGTGGTGGCTGATGACCGGAGCGGCCGCGCTCCTGGCCTGGGCGGGTCTACGATGAGCGCTCACTGGCTGACGATGCTCTGGGCCCTGCCTGCCGTAGGAGGTTTGGCCGCGCTGGCCGGCGGCAGGCACAGCCGCTGGGTCGCCCTGCTGGTCTCCGCCGGGACCTTGATCTACTCATTCTCTTTTCCTGGCGGTGCCGTGATATCCTCTTCACCGACTGGTCCTTTCGGCATCAGCTACTCCTTGGCCTGCGACGGGCTTTCCCTCTCTCTGTGCTGGCTGACCGCCTTCTTGACGCTGATCTGCGTCATCGCGTCCTGGAAAAAGGATTTCACCCCCGGCTACTGGGCCGCCTTCCTCTTCCTCGAGGCGGCCCTGCTGGGCGTGTTCCTCGCGCGGGACCTGCTGCTCTTCTTCGTGTTCTGGGAAGCGGTGCTCATCCCCATGTTCTTCATCATCGGGCTCTGGGGCATGGAAGGCCGGCGCAAAGCGGCCATGAAGTTCTTCCTCTTCACGTTCTTCGGCAGCATCTTCCTCTTGATCGGCTCGATCGCGCTCGTGACCTATCATCACGCGGCGACCGGGATCTGGACCTGGGACATGGCGGTCCTCAAAGGCCCGTCGGGAAGGGCGGGGTTGGCCGTCTTCGCGGCCATGGCGATCGGCTTCGCGGTCAAGATCCCGCTGGTGCCTTTGCACACCTGGCTTCCGGACGCGCACACCGAAGCCCCGGCCGCCGGCTCCGTGATGCTGGCTGGAGTGCTCCTCAAGATGGGCATCTACGGCTTCGTGCGCATCCTCTGGCCGGTCTTCCCGCAGCTGACCTGGCAGCTTTTGCCGTGGCTCGGCCTGGCAGCCTCGATCAACGTCATCTACGGCGCCCTGTGCGCCATGGCGCAGAACGATCTCAAGCGCCTCATCGCGTATTCGAGCGTCGCGCATCTGGGCTTCTGCCTCTTGGGCATTCTCTCGCGCACGCCCGAGGGCCTCTTGGGCGGCAGCATCCAGATGATCAACCACGGCCTGACGACCGGGACCCTCTTCCTGCTCGTGGGCTTCCTCTATGACCGCGGCCATCGCCGCGGCCTGGGAGATTACGGCGAGCTTTTCCGCCGCGCTCCCTGGATGACCTTCTTCTTCGGCTTCACCATGCTGGCCTCCATCGGCCTGCCGGGCTTGAACGGCTTCGTGGGCGAGTTCATGTCGCTCTTGGGCATGGCGCGGGCTCTGCCCATCTTCGCCCTGCTCGGCGTGGTCGGGGTGACTCTCGCGGCGGCCTACTCCTTGCCCGCGTATCAGGCCGTGTTCTGGGACGCGCCAGGCAAGGGCTCGGTCAGCCATCTGGTCACCGACTTGGACGCCCGGGAGATGGCCCTTCTGAGCGTGATGGCCGGACTCATGCTGCTCCTCGGGCTCTATCCGGGCCCGCTTCTGCGCGTCATGCAGCCGTTCCTTTTGGGGTTGGTGCCATGATCTGGCTTCTGCGCCCGCCCTTGGAGCTTCTCCAGCCCCAGGCCGTGCTCGCCGTCGGAGCCCTCTGCGTCCTGGCGGCAGGAGCTTCCCGGCGCGTGGGCCTGGGCCTGATCAAGGCCATGGCCGGCGCGAGCGTCTTGGCGGCGCTGCTCATGCTGATGACCACGCCGTTCTGGGCCGCCAGCCCGCCCCTCTTGAGCTCCGACATCCTGGGCTGGGCCTTCCAAGGGCTCTTCCTCTGCGCCGCCCTTCCGCTCTTGTATCTCATGAAGCCCGCCGACGAGATCCCGCCGGCACTGGTCCTGGCCAGCGTGCTGGGCATGGGCCTGATCGCCGTGTCGGGAAATCTCCTGATGCTGTTCATCGGCTTGGAGATGATGTCTTTGCCCGCCTATCTTCTGGTGGCGCGGTCACGATCCCCGCAGGCCCTGGAAGGAGCGGTCAAATACTTCTTCGCCGGCAGCGCGGCCGGCGCGATCTTCCTCATGGGCATGGCCCTGCACTTCGCGGCGACAGGCGCTCTGAGCCTGGAGCCGTCCACGGATCCCTTGGGGATCGCGGGAGCCTTCCTCATGATCGCGACCGCCCTCTTCAAGCTGGGAGCCGTGCCTCTGCATTTCTGGCTGCCGGACGTGTACGAGGCTTCGGACCCGGAGCTGACTGCGTTCTTCTCCACGGGATTGAAAGCCGCGGCCGTCCTTTTCCTGACGCGATTGGCGCCCCTGGCCCCGCCCTGGGCCATGGCCTGGGCCGCCGCGCTCACCATCCTCTTCGGCGCGCTGGTCGCCCTGCGACAGAAGAACCTGCAGCGCCTCTTGGCCTATTCCTCCATCTCGCACGCGGGCTTCATGCTGCTGGCCGTGGCCGCCTGGATGGCCCAGGGCCGATCGCCCCGGGCGAGCCTGGCGGTCTTCTTCTACCTGGCCGCCTATCTCTTCATGAGCACCGGGACCTTCCTGTGGCTCAAGACCGAGGGAGTCTCCGAACGCGAGGAGATGCGCGGCCTGGGCAAGGCCCGGCCCTTGAGCGCGGCGGCTCTCGCCGTACTTCTTTTATCGCTGGCGGGCATCCCGCCCACGGCGGGCTTCGCCGCCAAATTCCTAGTCTTCTGGGAAGCGTTCAAGGCCGGACTTTATGTCCCCTTGATCCTGGCCGGTCTGGGAGCCTTGGTCTCCTTGGGCTACTACTTGGGCCTGATCCGCGACATGTATTTCGAAGAGGGAACCAAGCCGCTCGCCTCAGCGCCCCATCCCGCCCGCGCCGTGGTCCTGGCCTGCGCGATCGCATCGATCCTCCTGGGGCTGATGCCATGGCTCTGATCTTCACTCTGGCCGCGGTCGCCTTCTTCGTGGTCTTCATGTCCAACGCGGGCAGGATCTTCGGGCCCGAGGTGCGCCATCAGGGCGACGCGGATCTGCCCTTCGAGACCGGCATGAGGCCCCTGCAGGAGACGGGCCCCGGCATGAGCGCGCTCTACTGGCGCTTCGCCGTCCTCTTCGTGGTCTTCGACGTGGACCTGGTCTTCCTGCTGCCCTGGGCGTTGAATCGAGCTTCGCTCGATTCAACGCCCCTGGCGGCCGTCACTGTCTTCGTCGGGCTGCTGCTCTTCATGCTCGGCTATTTCTGGAGGAAGGGGGCTCTCTCATGCCGCTGATCGAGAAGCTTCCCCAGACCGGGCTCATCGCCACGCGCGTGGACGAGGCCCTGGGCTGGGCGCGCAAATATTCGATCTTCCAGTACCCGTTCGTGACCGCCTGCTGCGGCATGGAGTACATGTCCACGGCGGCCTCGCACTACGACATGGACCGCTTCGGCGCGGGCTTCCCGCGCTTCTCTCCCCGGCAGGCGGACCTCTTGATGGTCGTGGGCACGATCAGCCACAAGATCGCGCCGGTCTTGCGGCGCATCTACGACCAGATGGCCGCGCCCAAATGGGTGGTCGCTTTCGGCGTGTGCACGTGCACGGGCGGGTTCTACGACGACTACTCCACGGTCCAGGGCATCGACACGATCCTACCGGTGGACGTCTACATCCCGGGCTGCCCGCCGCGCCCCGAGATGGTTCTGCACGGGCTCACTCTCCTGCAGGCGAAGATCCAGAAGCAGGGAAGGTACGGACGATGACTTTCGCGGAGTTCCGCCAGCTCAAGACCGAGGGCTACAATGTCTTGATCGACCTCACGGCCGTGGATCGCTCGCTCTACGGCGTGTGTCAGGGTCCCATGGGCTGGGAGCGCAATTTCGATTCTGGAGCTCCGGCGCCCAGAAAAGAGCGCTTCGAGCTCGTCTACCGCCTGGCGAGCATCGATCCCTCCACGGGCCTGGAATCCAAGAGCCGCGTCGAGGTCCGCATCCCGCTCGCCGAGAAGAGCCCCGCTTTCTCCGTCATGTCCCTGTGGCCCAACGCGGACTGGCTCGAGCGCGAGGTCTGGGACATGTTCGGCATCCCGTTCCAGGACCGCCCCGGCATCCAGCGCCTTTTGCTCTACAAGGAGTTCGTCGGCCATCCCCTGCGCAAGGACTATCCGCTCAACAAGCGCCAGCCCTTGATCGGGCCCGAGTCCGGCGAGCTCGAGGGCAGCCCGAGCTTCAACATCGTGCGTCAGGAGATCCCCTTCGAATGACGCAGAAGACCTTCTTCCTCAATATGGGCCCGGCCCACCCGGCCATGCACGGGGTCATCCGCCTCATCCTCGAGCTGGAAGGCGAGAAGATCGTGAAGGCCGACGTCGAGATCGGCTATCTGCACCGCGCCTTCGAGAAGCACGCGGAAAGCTCGACCTGGAACAACGTGCTGCCCTACACGGACCGGCTCAACTATGTCTCGCCCCTCATCAACAACGCGGGCTACTGTCTGACCGTCGAGAAGATCGCGGGTCTCGCGGTCCCCGAGCGCGGCCAGTACCTGCGCGTGATCGCCTCTGAGGTCTCGCGCGTCGCCGACCATCTCACCTGCATCGGCGCCAACGCCATGGAGCTGGGCGCCTTCACGGTCTTCCTATACCTGATGGAAGGCCGCGAACTCCTCTACCAGCTCATCGACCATCTCTGCGGCGCGCGCGTCACGACCGACTACTGCCGCGTGGGCGGGGTGAAGGGCGACCTGCCCGCGGGCTTCGCAGAAAAATGCGGAGAGATCTTTCCCAAGATCCGCAAGTTCGTCGCGGATTCCGAAGCCCTGCTCAACAAGAACCGGATCTTCCTGGACCGGGTCGAAGGCGTGGGAACGATTTCCAAAGAGGACGCTCTGGCCTATGGCATCACCGGGCCGTTCTTGCGCTCCACGGGCGTGCCCTACGACGTGCGCCGGGCCCATCCCTACCTCGTCTATGACCGGCTCGACTTCGAGATCCCGGTCGGCAGCCGCGGCGACAACCTGGACCGCTATCTCGTCCGCCTGGCCGAGATCGAGCAGAGCCTGCGCATCATCGAGCAATGCTTGAAGACCCTGCCCGCAGGCCCGCACTCCTTGGCCGCGCGCGAGGTGAAGGAGGCCGCTGATTTCGAGGACATGGGCAAGCGCGGCAACACGGCACTCCTGCCGCGCTGCGCGGCCAAGACCTGCCGGACCCTGGAAGGCGCGGGACGGGAGCATACGAGCGGCATCCTGGTCCAGGAACCGGCCGCTGTCCTGCCGCCCAAGGAAGAGGTCTACGGCTCCATCGAAGGCCTTATGAACCAATTCGAGATGGTCATGTGGAGCTGGGGCGCGCGCATCCCGGCCGGAGAGGCCTATCAGGCGGTGGAGGGCGGCAACGGAGAGCTGGGATTCCACGTCCTCTCGGACGGCTCGGACAGGCCCTACCGCGTGCGCTGCCGGCCGCCCTGCCTTTTCATCATGTCCGCCCTGCCCAAGCTGCTGCGGGGCAGCTACGTCGCCGACGTGGTCGCGACTTTCGGCTCGGTCAACATGATCGCCGGGGAACTCGACCGATGAGCGCTTTCACCCCGGAGCAAGTCAAGGTCCTCGAAGCCTGGACCAAGGAATATCCCTATCCGGTCATGGGACTCATCGAGGCCCTGCGCCAGGTCCAGGACTGGCATCGCTGCGTGACGGATGCGGACGAGGAATATCTCGCCAAGCTTTTCAGCCTTCCCCGCACCCGCATCCATGAGGTCGCGACCTTCTTCCCGGCTTTCACCCAGAGACCCACGGGGCGCCATCGCATCGGCGTGTGCCAAGGCCTCTCCTGCTCCTTGGCCGGGGCGGAACACGCCTGCCGATGCCTGGAGAAGAAGCTGGGAGTGCGGGCCGGCGAGACCACGCCGGACGGCCGGTTCTCTTTTGAGCGCATGGAGTGCCTGGGCGCCTGCGATCAAGGCCCGGCCTTGATCGTCAATGACGAACTCAAGGGCGCTGCCACGGAAGAACTCATCGAAAAGTTGACGGAGGAACTTCGTTGAATCCTCTCAGTCAAAAGTCAAGACCTGACCCCATTCTGACGAAGGATTTCGACGAGCCGAGGCTCCAGGAGCTGGAGACCTACCGCCGGCTGGGCGGCTACGAAGGCTTGAAGAAGGCTTTAGCGTCTGGCCGAGAGAAGCTGATGGCCGAGATCGGCAAGTCCAACCTGCGCGGCCTGGGCGGGGCGGGCTTTGCCACGGCCATGAAGTGGAGCACGGTGCCTTCCGAGGAGAAGAACCCGGGACCGCGCTTCGTGGTGGTCAACTGCGACGAGTCCGAGCCGGGCTGCTTCAAGGACCGGGTCCTGGTCACGAAGAACCCGCACCAGCTCATCGAGGGCCTGCTCATCGCGGCCTATGCCATCGACGCCCGGCATGCCTTCATCTTCATCCGCGGCGAGTACGAAGTCCAGTACAAGATCCTGGAAAAGGCTCTAGCCGAAGCCAAGGCCGCCGGTCTGCTCGGCGCATGCTCCATCGAGCTCATGCGCGGGGCCGGGGCCTACATCTCCGGGCTCGACACGGCGCTTCTCGAGACCATGGAAGGCAAGAAGGCCTGGCCGCGCCAGCCTCCCCCCTTTCCGACGGTCGCCGGCCTGATGGGCCGGCCCACGGTGGTCAACAACGTGGAGACACTCTCCATGCTGCCGCATATCGTTGAGAATGGCGGCGATTGGTTCGCCAAGCTCGGCACGCCCAAGTCCGGCGGCACGGTCCTCTTCAGCGTGAGCGGGCACGTGGAGAAGCCCGGCGTGTATGAATTCCCCATGGGCGTTCCCTTGCGCGAGATCCTCGCTGCCGCGGGCGGGGTCAAGGGCGGCAAAAAGCTCAAGGCCGTGATCCCGGGCGGCGTCTCAACACCGGTCTTGACCGCGGATGAGCTCGACACGGTCATGGATTTCGAGGGACCGCGCGCCAAGGGCTCCTTCTTGGGCGCGGGCGGGGTCATCGTGCTCGATGAAACGACGGACATGGTCATGGTCGCGCACAACATCGAGAGATTCTTGACGCACGAATCCTGCGGCCAGTGCACTCCCTGCCGCCAGGGCAGCTTCTGGCACGAACGCATACTCGCGCGCGGCCTGGAGGGCGGCGGCACGGCCCAGGACCTCGCCACCCTGGAGCGCGTGGGCGAGAACATCACGGGCAAGGTCATCTGCGCCTTGGGAGACACGGTCGGCGTGGTCACCCGGGCGCTCATGAAGAAGTTCCCCGAGGATTTCAAGGCGAAGTTCCATGACTAAGAAAGTCACATTCACCCTGGACGGCAAAGCCCTCGAAGCTCGCGAGGGCCAGACCGTGCTCGAGGCGGCGACGGACGCGGGCATCATGATCCCGCATTACTGCTGGCACCGCTCTCTCGGCAATCCCGGCAACTGCCGCATGTGCCTCGTCGAAGTCGAGGGAACTCCCAAGCCGCAGGTCTCCTGCCGCCTGCCCGCGCGCGAGGGCCTCGTGGTCAAGAGCCTCTCGCCGGCGGCCAAACGCGCGCAGACCTCGGCCTTAGAGCTGCACCTCGTGGACCATCCCTTGGACTGCCCGGTCTGCGACCAGTCCGGCGAGTGCGGGCTGCAGGACTACTACATGGGCATCGGCCGCTACGTGAGCGTCCTACGCGAGGACAAGGCCCACGCCAAGAAGCGCCAGGTCCTCGGGCCGCACATCGTCCTCGATCAGGAGCGCTGCATCCTGTGCACCCGCTGCACGCGGTTCGTCGCCCAGATCTCCAAATCCCACGAGCTGGGCATCTTCGGCCGCGGCCACAACGAGGCCGTGGACCTGGTCCCGGGCAGGACCCTGGACAATCCCTATTCCGGAAACCTCGCGGACATCTGTCCGGTCGGGGCTCTCACCGACCGCGACTTCCGCTTCCAGGTGCGCGTGTGGTATCTCGATGAGACGGAGTCGATCTGCCCTGGCTGCAGCCGCGGCTGCCCCATCTCGGCGCACACCAGCACGCAGCGGCCCTGGCACAACAAGGGCCGGCGCCTGGCTCGTCTCAAACCGCGCGTGCTCGACTGGCTCTGCGATGAGGGCCGCTATGGATTCTCTGATTTCGATTCAGACCGCCTGGGCAGACTCACGGCCCCCTTGTCCGAGGTGAGATCAGCCCTGCAGACCCATCGAGATGATCTAGCCGTCGTGGCTTCCGGTTCCCTTTCCAATGAAGACTGGAAGGCCTTCAAGAGCCTCTTCGTCGACAAGCTCAAGGTCAAGCGCTTCCTCTTCACTCCCGAGCCGGATCAGGTCGGCAGCGAAGACGAGCTGCTGCGACGCAGAGAGAAGGTGCCCAATCTGGAAGGCGGACGAGCTCTAGGGTTCGGCACGGAGATCAAGTCCCTCACGTGGGAGAGCCTGGGCCAGGACATCGCCGGGGGGCGGGTGCGCAGCCTCTACGTCGTGGACCGCGACCCGGCCAAGGTTTTGGGAGAGAAGCTCCTGCACAAACTCGAGCTTTTGATCTACCAAGGCCCACGCATGGGCAAAACAGGGGGCTTGGCCCGCTACCGCCTGCCTGCCACGGACTGGCTGGAGGAGAACGGACACTTCACCAATTTTCAGGGCAAGATCCAGGAGTATCGCCAAGCCCTGAAGCCTCTGGGAGATGCCCGCCCGGATTGGAAGATCTTCGCCGACCTGGAGGCCGGGCTATGATCCTTTTGGCCTGGACCGCTCTCAAGGTCGGCTTTGCCCTGAGCTTCGGCCTCGGGCTGGCGGGGCTGTTGGGCTGGGTCGAACGCAAGCAGAGCGCGGTGCTGCAGGACCGCATCGGCGCCAACCGCGCCGACATCTTCGGCTTTCGCATCCTCGGCCTCTTCCACCCCATCGCCGACGCCTTGAAGCTCATCAGCAAGGAGGATTTCGCGGCTTCCCAGGTGAGACAGCCCTTCCACGCTTTGGCGCCCATGATCTCCTTGGGCTGCTGTATGCTGTGCCTGGCCGCTCTTCCTTTCGGCGCGAACTTCCAGGCCTGGGAAAGCCCGGTCGGGCTCGTCTATGTGCTGGCGCTCTTGGGCCTGGGCGCGCACGGCGTGGTCATGGCCGGCTATGCCTCGGGCTCGAACTACGGACTTTTGGGCGGCCTGCGCGGCGTTGCCCAGATGGTCGCCTATGAGGTGTGCCTGGCCGCCATACTCGCGGGCCCGATGTTCCTCTACGGCACGCTCGACCTGGCCCAGGCCGTGCGCGCCCAGGCCGGGCTCTGGGGGATGTTCAGCCAGCCCCTGGCCTTCCTCCTCTTCTTGGTCGCCGGCATGGCGGCCTCCAAGCGCATCCCCTTCGACCTGCCCGAGGGAGAATCCGAGATCGTGGGCTATCACGTCGAATACTCGGGCATGAAGTTCGGCATGTTCATGATGTCTGACTTCATCGAGAACATCGTCGTCGCCGGCCTGGGCACGGCCCTGTTCCTGGGCGGCTGGCAGGTGCCCTTCGTTCATCTCTCCGGCACCATGGGAGAAGCGGCCATGGTCGCTTCCTTCTGTGCGAAGACCTGCGCGCTCCTCTTCTTGCTCATGCAGGTGCGCTGGACACTGCCGCGCCTGCGCTTCGACCAGCTCCTCGATCTCGGATGGAAGAACATCCTGCCTCTGGCCTTGATCAATTTCCTCGCGACCGTCTGGGGGGTCTGGCTATGGCGATGACCGTGAAGACCGTCTCGCGCCCATCCCGCGGACTCCTGGAACAGATCTATATCTGGGAGGTCGTGCGCGGCTTGGGGATCACCTTCCGCCACTTCTTCGTGAACCTGACGCGCCACATCCTGGCCCTGATCGGACTGCCGGGCAAGCCGGGTGCCGCGACCATCCAGTATCCCGACGTGCCTGCCGTCCTGGGAGCGCGGGCCCGCACGCGCCATCGCCTCTTAAGGCGCGAGGACGGAGCGCCGCGCTGCACCTCGTGCCTGCTCTGCGAGACCATCTGCCCGGCCCGCTGCATCCGCATCACGGCCGAGGAGAGCCCGGATGTGATGGTGGAAAAGCGGGCCAAGACCTTCGATATCGACTTAGGGATGTGCGTGTTCTGCGGCCACTGCGTCGAGGCCTGCCCCGTGGACGCCATCCGGATGGACGTGGATTTCGTCGAGCTGGCTTCCTACAGCCGGGCTGACATGATCCTGGATATGGACGAATTGCTCAAGCCGTCTTAATAGCCAGGTACTCGTAGAGCGAACGACCCATGCCGTAGGGAGTGGAGGATCGGCAGACGAGCTTGTAGCGGCCCAGATCGAACTGGGCCTGGGCCTTGAGCTTTTCCCCCAAACCATCGGCCTTGTCCAGGGCGGCGGCGAGCTCGGGATTCTGGCAGAGGACCACGGGGCGCGAGCCGTTGACGGTCACGAATAAAGCGGTGGTCACATCGAGCGCTCCGGCAGGCACGGCCGGCAGGGCCTCGACAGCGGCCTGGCGGGCCTCCAGGCGGATCATGCGCGCCTTGGCCTCGGGGATGCTGGCCTCGATGGCGGTGGAGACCCAGTCCAAGAGGCGCTCGCGCACGGTCGCGATGTCCTGGGCCGCGGCGATGGAGGCGATGCCTCCCTCCTTGCGCACGGCCGCAGCCAGGCCCGAGATCTCCTTGAGATAGACGTTCTTGTGGGACTCGGGGATGTAGTACATCACGACCAAGTGGACCTTCTTGCTGTCCGGAGCGCCGTAGTCGATGCCTGAGGGGCTCCAGCCCACGGCGCAGAAGATCTCGCCGCTGCCCGGCGCGCGCACGTGCGGGCAGGCCACGCCGAGGCCCAGGGCCGTGTTCTGGGCGTTCTCGCGCACGAGCATGGCCTCGTAAAGATCCGGCATGCCGGAGAGGTCCGGGACAGCCTCCAGAAGATGAGCCAGATACTGCAGGGCCTTGCCCTTGTCCATGTCGGGCAGTTCGACCAGGCGGCCCTCTTCGAGCGCGTTGAGCAGACTCTTCATTTAGTCGATCCCATACTTCTTGAGGAATCTCATCTTAACAAAATGCGTCAGCACCGCATAGGTCCCCAGGGTCGCCGCCATCCAGAGCCAGAAGGAGGCAGGCAGGGGCGTCAAGCCGAAATAGGCAGCGAAAGGCGAATAGGGCAGCAGGGAGGCCGCAAGCATGGCCGAGAGCGTGGTAAAAGTCAGGGCCAGGCTCGCCCGGCTCTGGAAGAAGGGGATGCGGTTGGTGCGGATGATGTGCACGATGAGCGTCTGGGTCAGCAGCGACTCGACGAACCAGCCCGTGTGGAAGAGGCTCTCGTAGTGGGCCTTCAAGGCCGGGTCCGCCGTGGTCTTGAAGGCGATGCAGCCGTAGAAGTAGAGCATCAGGAAATAGGTGGTGTAGTCGAAGATCGAGCTCATCGGCCCGATCCAGAGCATGAACCTCTTGATGCTCGCGATGTTCCAGCGCCGCGGACTGACCAGATACTCCTCGTCGACGCGGTCGGCCGGTATGCCGACCTGCGAGAAATCATAGAGGAGGTTGTTGAGCAGGATCTGGATCGGCGCCATGGGGAGGAAGGGCAAAAAGTAGCTGCCCCCCACCACGCTGAACATGTTGCCGTAGTTGGAGCTCGCGCTCATCTTGATGTACTTGATGATGTTGCCGAAGACCTTGCGTCCCTCGATGATGCCGTCCTCGAGGATCAAGAGGCTTTTCTTGAGCAGGATGATGTCGGCGGATTCCTTGGCCACGTCCACCGCGGTGTCGACCGAGATGCCGACATCCGCGGTCTTCATGGCCGGCGCGTCGTTGATGCCGTCGCCCAGAAATCCCACCACGTGGCCCGCGCGCTGAAGGGCGCGGATGATCTCCTCCTTCTGCGACGGGGTCAGGCGCGCGAAGACCGTCCCCCTCTCCACGGCCGCCGTGAGCTCCTCAGGCGAGAGCTTGGCCAGCTCATCGCCGGTCATGAGGTTCTCGACCGGGATGCCCACCTCGCGGCAGACCTTGCGCGTGACCAGCGCGTTGTCGCCGGTCAGGATCTTCGTCGCCACGCCGGCCTTGCGCAGAGCCTCCAGGGCCGCGGCCGAGGAATCCCGGGGCGGGTCGAAGAAGGCCAGATAGCCCAGGAGCACCAGGTCCGACTCATCGGCCGCGGAGAAGACCTCCTTGGTCCGCGGGAATTCCCGATAGGCGATGGCGACCACCCGGTAGCCGTCGCTGCTCAGGGTCTCGTACTCCTCCATGAGATCCTGCTTGAGCACGTCGATCAAGGGATGGATCTCATCATCCACCTGATAGCGGCTGCAGGCCTTGAAGGTCTCCTCGACAGCGCCCTTGCAGATGAGGACGTGCTCCTCTTCGTAGTCGATGATGACGGACATGCGCCGGCGCTGGAAATCGAAGGGGATCTCGTCGACCTTGCGGCAGGTTCGCTCCACGTCGAGATCCGAGTGCGCGAGGATGGCTCGGTCGAGCAGATTGCGCAGCCCCGTCTGGTAGTGGGAGTTCATGTACGCGTAACGCATGACGTCTTCGGACTGGCGGTTGGTGACGTCCACGTAGCGCTCCAGAACGATGCGGTCCTGCGTCAGGGTCCCGGTCTTGTCCGTGCACAGCACGTCCATGGCCCCGAAATTCTGGATGGAATTGAGCCTCTTGACGATGACCTTCTTGCGCGACATGGCCAAGGCGCCCTTGGAGAGGTTGACCGTCACGATCATGGGCAGCATCTCGGGGGTGAGGCCCACGGCGACCGAGAGGCCGAAGAGCAGAGCGTCGACCCAGTTGTGCTTGCTCAAGCCCACGATGAAGAAGACCGTGGCGACCATGATGACCATGAAGCGGATCATGAGCCAGGTGAAGCCCTCGATGCCGCGGTCAAAGCTCGTCAGCACCCGCTGGCCGGCGAGCTTCTGGGTGATGGCGCCGAAGACCGTGCGGCTGCCGGTGTGCACGACCACGCCTCGGGCCGTGCCGCTCAGGACGTTGGAGCCCTGGAAGCAGGTATTGATCAGATCGACCGCGTTCTTGCCCGCCGCGTCGCAGGCTCCGGCGTGCTTTTCCACGGGCATGGACTCGCCGGTCAAGGCGGACTGGCTGACGTAGAAGTCCTTGCTCAGCAGAAGCCGAAGATCGGCCGGCACGATGGAACCGGCGGCCAGAACCACGATGTCGCCGGGCACGAGGTCGCGCAGGGGCAGCTCGACCTCATGGCCCCCGCGCATGACCACGCAGTTCGCCTTGATGAGGGTGAGCAGGCGCTCGACCGCGTAGCTCGAACGCTTCTCCTGGACGTAGCCCAGAAGCACGCTCAAGACGAGCATGGCGCCGACCACGACGGAGGCGCGCGCATCGCCCATGACCAGGGAGACGACCGCGATGACGAAGAGCTGGATGACGAGCGGGTTCTTGCAGCGCTGGGCCATTTCGCCGAAGAAACCGAGCCGGCGTGCGCGTTCGACCTCGTTGTGGCCGTAGCGCTCCAGGCGCTCCTGCGCCTCTTCCTCGCCCAAACCCTGGGTGTTGGCGCCCAGGCGTCCGAGAGCTTCGTCGGGGTTGAGGGTCCCTAGGTCCAAGAGCTCGCGTTCGGACTGCCCGGCGGTCGTGGCCATAGGCATGGCAAACTTTATATTATCAAAAATCGCTTGACTCAATCGCGGATCCATGATATACTGATGTCGGTCCTAAGAAGCTTTCGAACCTGAAACAAGTAATGTCAGGACCAAGCCCCCGAAAGGGGGTTTTGTGTTTTAGGCTCCCCTGATGAATCCCCCCCGCTTCCTGCCCACCACGCGCCGAGAGATGGAGCAGCTCGGCTACGACGAACTCGACATCCTCCTGGTCAGCGGCGACGCCTACGTCGACCATCCCTCCTTCGGCGCGGCGCTCCTGGGCCGGTGGCTGGCGGCGCATGGCTGGCGCGTGGGGATCGTGCCCCAGCCGCATTGGGATACGCCCGAGGACGTCATGCGGCTGGGACGGCCGCGCCTCTTCGCGGGGGTCAGCGCCGGGGCCCTGGACTCCCTGGTCGCCCATTACACCGCCTTTCGCAAGAAGCGCTCGGATGACGCCTACACGCCGGGAGGCTTGGCAGGGAAAAGACCCAACCGGGCCGCCATCGTCTATGCCAGCCTGATCAAAAAAGCCTTCCCCGGCCTGCCCATCGTGCTGGGCGGCGTGGAAGCCTCCCTGCGCCGGGCCGCGCATTACGATTTCTGGAGCGACTGCGTGCGGCGCTCCATCCTTCTCGACTCCAAGGCCGACCTCCTGGTCTACGGGATGGGCGAACGCGCGATCTTGGAGATCGCCCGGCGATCGGCTGATCAGCAAAGCCTGAAGAACATCCCAGGCACTGCCTTCATCGGGACCTGCGTCGCCGCGCTGCGCCTTCCCTCTTATGAGGAGATCCAGGCCGACCCGAAGAAGCTCATGACAGCGACTCTGGGCCTGGAGGAACAGATGCGCCAAGGCGTCTGGGCCAGCCAGGCGCACGCGGGCCGAGATGTTGTTTTCACCCCCCCAGCCGAGCCACTCTCGACGCAGGAGATGGACAAGCTCTACACGCTGGACTTCACGAGATCGCCGCATCCTTCCTATAAAGAACCGATCCCGGCCGTGGAGATGATCCAGTTCAGCATCACCTCGCACAGGGGCTGCGCCGGAGGCTGCTCCTTCTGCTCCTTGGCCTTGCACCAGGGCCGGCGCATCGCGTCGCGCAGCCGCGAGTCTCTGGAAACGGAGGTCCGAGGACTCACCCGGCGCAAGGACTGGACCGGCTCCATCACGGACGTGGGCGGGCCCAGCGCCAACATGTGGGGCGCGCGCTGCACGGCCGACCCCAAAGCCTGCAAAAGACCAAGCTGCTTGACGCCGTCTCTCTGCCCGAATTTTCAAGACAACCAGGACGAGCTGGCTCGACTTCTGCAGGGCCTGAGTCAAATCCATGGGGTCAGGCACCTGCGCGTCGCCAGCGGCGTGCGCCATGACCTGGCCATGAGGAGCCCGGCCTATGTCCGCGCCCTGGCCGCGCGATTCACCGGAGGCCAGCTCAAGCTCGCGCCGGAGCATTGCAGCGACGCGGTGCTCAAGCTCATGCGCAAGCCCGCTTTCGCGAGCTTCGAGCGCTTTCTCACGATCTTCGACAAGCAATCCCGCGCCGCCGGCAAGGAGCAGTATGTGGTGCCCTATCTCATGAGCGGATTTCCCGGCTGCACGGATGAGGACATGCGGGAGCTCTCAGAGTGGCTGGCGGCCCGAGGTTGGAAGCCGCGGCAGGTTCAGTGCTTTCTCCCGACGCCTGGGACGGTGGCAACGGCCATGTTCTACGCGGGGATAGACCCGGAGGGACGGCGCATCAAGGTCGCGCGCACGGACGCAGAACGCCTGCGACAGCACGGCATCTTATGTCGATGAGGGTGGGATAAGCAGTTTTGCGATCGGGATGCCTTTCCTCGTTGCGCCAACCCTCAGCATCGGCAGCCTCACGTTGTGGCTTAATTTTGTCAGTATAAAAGCGGCGCTCCCAGGGTAAGTTTCGACCGCCAATCCCGGGAAGCTCTGCGACTCGAGCCATTGATGGAATAAAAGGGCCCAAGAGCACAGATTCCAAGAGCGATTCATGCTCCTGAAATCCGGAGCTCCTTTGTCAGCCACGTAGACAGTCTCGCCGAAGTGGCAATAGACCGCCCCTCCGACGCGCAGCAGATCCAGGTACCTTGTCAAAACCTGCATCGGATTCGCGGCGTAGGAAAAAATCCCGAACACATCGGTGATCAGATCGGCTTTCCCGATCTCTCCATCGCTGATATCATCGAAGAACCTGCCGGACAGGATTCGGAGTTTCCCTGCGGCATCCGTCTGCGCCAGCCCATCCCTGAGACTGAAGGGCTGTTCTTCCTCAACCGACCAGGAGTCCATTTTGCCCGGCTTTCTCGAATACGTGATGCCCGTGGCGCGGGCCTTGGAAGCGAGCGGTTTTTTTGCGATGGATGTCACAATGTCGAAAATGGGGCGCTCGTCGTGAAAGCTGATGAGTTTCCCGCCGATCTGCGCGAGCCGGTCGGGATCGATGCTCGCGAAATAGGTGCGCAGCGCTCCGCCCTGTCCGCTGCCGGCATCGAGCCAATGCTGCGATGGATTCAAGCCCAGAAGGGCCTGTCCCAATTTGAGTCCGAGTCGCTCTCCAAACAATTTCATATACCTCACGAGATCTCGGTCTTGGGGATACTGCCTGTTCTTGATCTGCCAGCGGGTCTCTATGCCCCAGGGGACACCGCGCGGGAGCTGGGAACTTGGCGAGACAAGGCCGGAGGGTTTTAGCGTGGATTGCGCGGCCTCGACCGACAGCGCCTCCTGGCTGGCGTCGAGATGGGCCAGCAGCGCTTGGGCCATGGTCGGCGCGCGATCAGAGATCTTCTGCGCACTATCCCGGATCTGGCCATGAAACTGCGCCATGCCCTGTTCGAACGATCCGGAGAGCTGCTGCGCCAAGCCAGCGGCTTCGACGGGGTTGGGCTCCGGGGTTGCGACTAGAGCCTCCAGGCGTTGGGAAAAATTCGGAGGCAGAGTAGCGGTCAGAGCGCCGACCAATTGGCGGTCAGCCAATATTTGGAAATCCAGCTCTTGGAGGGAACGCAGCGTTTCCGCCGTGCGGATCGGGAGCTTGTCGCGCAAGAACGCGGCCTGAGGCGCCGCCAGCAGCAGACACAGCTGGACCGGCGCGGGCCCGACCTTGGCGACGGAATTCGCGGCCCGAACAGGAACGAGCCCGGTGCAGAGCAGAAGAACAGATAGCACTAACGTCTTCATAGACTAATTATTGGGCGAAAATGAACAATACGGGAGGGTCTTTGGACCTATCTCGCGAGGACAAAGGACCTAGGCCGCTCTGGGCCTAAAGTCTAGTTCAGCCGCTTGCATTCCGCGGTTTTTTTGTACCATATCGCCGAGGAGACCAACCATGGCGAAGATCGAAGTGGACGAGACCCGCTGCAAGGGCTGCGAACTCTGCGCCGCCGCCTGCGCCAAGAAGTGCATCGCGATGTCCAAGACTTTCAGCGCCACGGGCTATTACCCGGCTTTCCTGTGCGCCCCAGAGCTCTGCTCCGGCTGCGGCCTCTGCGCCCAGGTCTGCCCCGACCTGGCCATCTCGGTCTTCAAGGAGGCGGTGCGATGAGCGAGAAGCTCCTCATGAAGGGCAACGAGGCTTTTGCCGAGGGGACCGTGCGCGCGGGCTGCCGGTTCTTCGCGGGCTACCCCATCACGCCGCAGAACGAAGTGCCTGAGTACATGTCCTGGCGCCTGCCCGAGGTGGGCGGCAGCTTCATCCAGGCCGAATCCGAGGTGGCGGCCATCAACATGCTCTACGGGGCCGCGGCCACGGGGATAAGGACCATGACCTCCTCTTCCTCGCCGGGGATCAGCCTGAAGCAGGAGGGCATCTCCTACTGCGCGGGCGCGGACCTTCCCATCTTCTACGCCAACGTGGCGCGCGGCGGGCCCGGCTTGGGCAACATCGCGGGCGCGCAAGGCGATTATTTCCAGTCCGTGCGAGGCGGCGGCCACGGCGACTACCGCGTCTTCGTCATGGCCCCTGATTCGGTCTCGGAGATGGGAAATTTCCCCCTCCACTGCTACGAAGTGGCCGAGAAATACCGCGTGCCGGCCATGATCCTGGCCGACGGCATACTCGGCCAGATGATGGAGCCTTTGGAATTCAAGTTCGAGACCGTGGACCCCAAGTCGTTGAAGACGCCGCCTTGGGCTTTGGGCGACTGCACGGGCCGCAAGAAGCGCATCGTGCGCTCCTACGATCTGAGCGAGGGCGCGCTCGAAATCATGACCTTGAACCGCGCCAAGCGCTACAAGGAGATCGAGGAGAAGGAAGTCCTTTTCGAGGCCCGATCCTGCGAGGACGCCGAGCTCATCCTGGTGGCCTACGGCACGTCGGCGCGCGCCTCGACCGCGGCTTTGAAGATGGCCCGTGCCCAGGGCCTGAAGGTCGGCCTTCTGCGGCCCATCACCCTGTGGCCGTTCCCCAAGAAGAAGATCCAGGAGCTCGCCGCCAAGACCAGCTCCTTTCTGGTCGTGGAGATGAGCCTGGGCCAGCTGGTCGACGACGTGCGCCTCGCCGTCGATGGCCGCGTGCCGGTCCATCTGCATGCCCGGCCCTCCGGCGCGGTGCCGACCGGCGAGGAGATCTTCGCGCAGATCCAAGAGGAATTGAAGGCCCAGAAGGGAGAATACGTATGCTACTGATCAATCCGCGGCCCGAGAGCCTTGTGGACGTCAAGATGCACTACTGCCCGGGCTGCGGCCACGGCGTCGCGCACCGCCTTGTCGCCGAGGCCATGGACGAGCTGGGCATCCGCGAGCGGACCATCGGGGTCGCGCCCGTGGGCTGCGCGGTATTCTCCGACGATTACTTCAACTGCGACATGATCCAGGGCGCTCATGGCCGCGGCCCGGCGATCGCCACGGGCTTGAAGCGCACCCGGCCCGACTGCATCGTCTTCTCCTATCAGGGCGACGGGGACCTGGCCTCCATCGGCATGGGAGAGACGATCCACTCGGCCGCCCGCGGAGAGAACATCACCATCATCTTCATCAACAACGCCACCTACGGCATGACCGGCGGACAGATGGCTCCCACGACGCTTATGGGGCAGAAGGCCAGCACGTGCCCTTTGGGCCGCGATCCGCAGGTCAACGGCTACCCCATCAAGGTCTGCGAGCTGCTCGCCCAACTGGAGGGCGCCCGCTATCTCGAGCGCGTCTCGCTCCACACGGCGGCGCACGTGATCAAGGCCAAGAAGGCGGTCAAGAAGGCCTTCCAGAATCAGGTCGATGGCAAGGGATTCTCCCTGGTCGAGATCCTCTCCACGTGCCCGACCAACATGGGGATCAGCCCCTTGGAGGCGACCAAGTTCATCGCGGACAAGATGCTCGCGCAATACCCGCTGGGAGTCTACAAGGGCGCCGAAGGAGGCAAGATCGATGTATCAAGGAATTAGGATCTCCGGATTCGGCGGTCAAGGCATCATCTCCTCGGGCGTCCTTCTGGCCTATGCCGGCATGCTCGACGGCAAGGAAGTCAGCTTCTTTCCCTCCTACGGCGCTGAGATGCGCGGCGGCACGGCCAACTGCTCGGTCGTGATCTCCTCCGAGGAGGTGACGACGCCTGTCGTGTCCCAGCCGGACACCGTCATCATCATGAATGAGCCGTCCTTGGCCAAGTTCGAGCCTCTCGTGAAATCCGGTGGACTGATGATCATCAACGAATCGCTGGTGAAATCCAGGCCCAAGCGCCAGGACATCAAGGTCGTGCTTGTGCCCTGCAACCAGATCGCCGCGGACTTGAAGGCCCCGAAGATCGCCAACATGGCGGCCTTGGGCGCCTTCTGCAAGCACACCGGGGCTTTGTCCGTCGAAGCCGTAGCCAAGGCCCTGCCCAAGGTCTTCAAGCGCGCCAAGCCGGAGATATTGGCGCTGAACGTCGAGGCGCTGAAGAAAGGCGCGGCGCTGAATTAAAAATCGTTCAAGCCCGGACCGGATGCAATTGCCCGCGCGCCGTGGCGATGAGAAACAGCGCGTACTGATTGACGGATACTCCCTCCTCGGCCGCTTCCTCCTTCAAGCTCCTCTGCAAAGCCTTGGGAAGACGCAGAAGGAATCTGCCGCGCAGGTTCTGCCCATAAAGCGGCTTGGGGATGGACAGGCCGCTCTCCTGCCTGATGCGCAGATGCAGGCTGATGGCAGTGTCGAGCTCCTTGAGGGCCTTCTCGTCTGTCGCGCCCAGGGCTGAACAGCCGGGAAGCTCCGGAGCGATCGCCACCCAGCAGGAGTCCTCCGCGCTGTAGAACACCTTGCGCACATAAGCCTCCTCGCCCGACTTCTTAGCCTCTTTATTCATCTCATCTCCAAACCGAAGGCATCGACCATCTGAAGGAACTGCCCGATCTGATACGGCTTAGCTTCTCCATCCCGCTCCTGAAGATTCAAGACAGCACCGCAAGGATGCCGATAACCCCGATGGCTCCCTGCCTGCCCTGCGAACTCAAAGCCGTGAGCCTCCACGAGACGGATGAAATCCCAGAATCTGACATTGTGTCTCTTCGTGCGTATCCGCTGCAGGAGCGCGTCCGGCTTCATAATATTATATCACCCGTGATATCATTTGTCAAGACCGATACAACGACTACCTGTTTAATATACGATCGAGAGGCAAAAAAGTTCCCGTCAGAAAGGACTGTCTTTGGCTGAAAAGTATGTTATTTCGGCGTGAGGATCACGCCCTGGCCCGTGGCCCCATCGATGCGGATGTCGAGGGGCTTGTCCAGGCGCACCTGGCGCAGCATCTTGGTCTCTGCCGCGGCCGGTTGAGAATTCAGCCACCCCCAGCGGACTCCCCCCTCCTCTTCGCGGGCGCCCACGGTGAAATAGCCCAGACCCAGGGAGGTGACGTTGTGGAAGAAATGGGTCCCGAAGGAAGGGTCGATGACGAAATTCTCCAAAGTCGTCTCCACGATGACGCGAGACGTCGAGATCTGATGCCAGCGCACGGGGATGCCCAGCCACGGATCGGCCGATCCCCAACGCCCCGGCCCGATCAAGAGGCAGGAGCGCCCCGCCATCTTCAAGGCCTGGTTCATCTCGCCGATCTCCGAGGCGATCTGTCGGCTGCGGGCGGGATCGAAGGACTCCGGCTTGACGTAGATGATGTCGCGCACGTCCTGGACGTAGCCGTTGCCCAAGGCCCGAGAGCAGGAGCACAGCACCCGCTCGGGAGCAAAGTCGTCGAGCTTCACCTGCTGGGTGCTCCAGCGCGAGATCATCGGCCGGATCTGCAGGATGGCGAACTCTTTTAAGCCGTCGTCGGCGGGCTCGAGATTCGCCGCGAACTCCATCTCCACGTGCGAGCCCAGGGCCTCGCGCCCCATCTGGGTGATGGCGTTGAGGATCTCCGTGAGCGGGAAGACATCGTTCTTCAATATGGGCGCAAAGGTGATGAGCCTCGCCCCCGGCCGCGAGATGCCGTCGTAGACCGTCTCATTGTCGGCGGAATAGGTCGAGGCGACCGGCCAGAGCGTGGCGTCCTCCTCGGCCGCGTCCAGGCCGTGCCTGAGCATGCTGGGTTCATGGTCGTAGCTCAATTCGCCGGCGGCCGGGCCCAGATCCAGGGCGAGGAAATCACGCTGGGAGTTGTTCAAGGTGTCGGCCACGGTCGCGAACTGGTGCAGGTGGTGCGGATGGCGCGGCGAGAAGCGCAGGGAACGGTAACCGTCCATGATGGTCTTGCCCAGCCCGAGGGCCACCGCCGCCACGGCATCCTCCGCCTCCAAAGGCGGCACGGGGTAGTAGTTGTAGGACTGAACCATCCCCGAGATGCCGGGGTAGTAGCGCCGGCCTCCCATGCGGGGACGGCCCACCAGATGCTGGACGATGACCGCCATCTTCTCCTCGTCGGGCAGATGCGTGGAGAGGCGCAGGTAGGAGCGCGCCTCGACCGAGAAGGTGGAGGCATAGACGAGCTTGACCGCGCGCGCCAGGGCGTCCAAGCGCACGGCCGGGTCGGGGTCGTTGTTGGGCAGCATGTAGGTCTTGTAGACCCCGGCGAAGGGCTGCGAGCGGGAATCCTCCAGGAGGCTTGAGGAACGCACGGCCAGAGGGCCGTGGATCCTCAGAGCCATGGTGCGCAGGTCCTTCAGGACGTAGGCCGGCAGCTCCGCCTTGAGGAAGGCCGCGGCCAGAGTCTCGTTGTCGGGCTCGTGGCGCACGACGGCGTTCAGGTCGTTCTGCTCCATGAAGAAATCGAAGACATCGGTCGAGATGACCGAGGTGTGGGGGACCGTGATGCGCACCCCCGGGAAGCGGGAGGCCAGGTCGGTTTTGGAGAGCAGGAAATTGACGAAGGCCAGGCCCCGGGCCTTGCCGCCGACAGATCCCTTGCCGATCTTGACGAAGGGGCTTTCCTCGTCGAAAAAGCGGCCGTCGAACTGGATGATGGTGCCCAGCTGCGTCTTCTGCAGGAACTGGTGCATGGTCTCGATGAGATAGCGGCGCAGCCCCCCGATGTCCTTGAACTCCGCCACCTGGCGCGGCCGGATGCGGTAGGCGATCTCGAATTCCGTGCGGGCCATGAGCCATTTGGAGAAATGGTTCCGGTTGGCGTGGAACTCGACGGACCCGTCCGGGACGGACCGGAGCGTCTCGATGAGGGCGTGCAGGTCCGCGGCCTTGCCGTGCTCCTTGCCCGCGGCGTCGCGGAAGACGAAATCGCCGAAGCCGAAGTATCTGAGCATGAAGTCCTGCAGCTGCTTCAAGAGCGTCGGGGATGTCTTGTGAAGGAACGAAGCGCCCACCGCCTCGGCCGGCGCGGCCTGCGAGGCGTCTGAGGACTGCACGAGGACCGGCATGTCCGCGTTGTCGGCCTTGATCTTCTCGGCGAGGAGCAGGCCGGCCTGCGCGTCCTCGCGGCCCCCCCTCGCGAATTCGACGTCCGTGATGACGCCCAGAAGATTGGCCCGGTACTTCTCGTAGAGGGCCCAGGCGGACTCGTAGTCGTGGGCCAGGAGGATCTTGGGCCGCGCGCGCATGCGCAGCATCTTGTGCGAGAGGTTGATTCCCTCGGCCATGAGCAGCTGCGTCTGCTTCATGAGCTCGGAATAGAGCACCGGCAGGTAGCTTGAATAAAAGCGCACGGAATCCTCGACCACGATGATGGCCTGGACGCTGGAGAGCGCGACGTCGTGGTCGATGTTGCGCTCATCCTCGATGAGCTTGATGATGGACATGAAGATGCGCGGGTCTCCCAGCCACAGGAAGACGCGGTCCACGGCCGAGCGGGCCCGCGGCTCGAGCTGGGCCAATTCCAGCCTGTTGAATCCCAGAAGCACGACGGGCAGACCCGGAGACAGGCTCTTGGCCTGGCGCGCGAACTCCGCCAAGTCGAAGTTGCCCATCGACGCCATGGTGATGATGAGGTCGAACTTCTCCTCCTGGATGCGGGCGAGGGCCTCCTGGGCCGTGGAGACGCGGGTCACGCGAGGGGCGTAGCGCAGGTTCAAGTCGAGGTATTCGCTGAAGACCAGCTCGGTCAGGGCGTCGTCGTCGGCCAGAAGAAAGGAATCGTAGGGGGCCGCGACCAGGAGCACCTCCCGGATGCGGAAGGGCATGAGCTTGTCGAAGCCGCCGAACTGGATGTCGTAGCTGCCGACAAGAGGCCGAATGGACTTGTTTTTCATCATTGTCTGGCGACTGTGGGCGCCCACAGCTGACATACGGAGATGCTGTGTCCGGACACAGTTGATTGGCCCGGATGAGAGCATCGGACTGTTGCCGGCAACAGTGGCCCGCATGACAGATCCGGAAACGTCATCATCTGATTGCGCTACCGGCACTAGCCGTTTTGGCTAGTGCCGGTAGCTTGCAGAATGCGTCGGATTTAGACGAGCCCCTGATCCATCATGGAGTTGGCGACCTTGAGGAATCCGCCGATGTTGGCGCCCATGACGTAGTTGCCGGGCTGGCCGTACTCCTTGGCGTGGTCCACGCAGGTCTTGTGGATGCTCTTCATGATGCCGTGCAGGTGGCGGTCGACTTCCTCGCGGGTCCAGTTCATGCGCATCGAGTTCTGGGACATCTCGAGGCCGGAAGTGGCGACTCCGCCCGCGTTGGCGGCTTTGCCGGGTCCGAAGAGCATCTTCTTCTCGACGAAGAGCTCCACGGCCTCGGGGGTCGAGGGCATGTTGGCGCCTTCGGACACGCAGATGCAGCCGTTCTTGATGAGGGTGGCGGCGTCCTTGCCGTCGAGCTCGTTCTGGGTCGCGCAGGGCAGAGCCACGTCCGCCTTGACGCCCCAGACTCCGCGGCCCTCGTGGTATTGGGCCTTGGGATACTTGGCCGTGTACTCCTTGATGCGGCCGCGCTTGACGTTCTTGAGGTCAAGGACGAAGGCCAACTTCTCCGGGGAGATGCCGTCCTCATCCACGATGAAGCCGGTCGAATCCGAGAGGGTGAGGACCTTTCCGCCGAGCTGGGTGGCCTTCTCCACGGCGTACTGGGCCACGTTGCCGGAACCGGAGACGATCACTCTCTTGCCCTTGAAGCTCTCACCTCGGGTGGCGAGCATCTCGGCGGCGAAGTACACGCAGCCGTAGCCCGTCGCCTCGGGCCGAATGAGGCTTCCGCCCCAGTTGAGACCCTTGCCGGTCAGCACGCACTCGAAGCGGTTGGTCAGCTTTTTGTACTGGCCGTACATGAAGCCGATCTCTCGTCCGCCCACGCCGATGTCTCCGGCCGGGACGTCCGTGTTGGGGCCGATGTGGCGGAAGAGCTCGCTCATAAAGCTCTGGCAGAAGCGCATGACCTCGCCGTCGGACTTGCCCTTGGGGTCGAAGTCCGAGCCGCCCTTGCCGCCGCCCATGGGCAGCGTGGTCAGGCTGTTCTTGAAGACCTGCTCGAAGCCCAGGAACTTGAGGATGCCCAGGTTCACGCTGGGATGGAAACGCAGACCGCCCTTGTATGGCCCGATCGCACTGTTGAATTCGATGCGGTAGCCCCGGTTGATGCGGACCTCGCCCTTATCGTCGACCCAGGGCACGCGGAACGTGATGGTCCGTTCCGGCTCCGTGATGCGCTCGAGAATCTTGGCTTTCTTGTACTCTGGATGCCTTTCCAGGACCGGCACCAGCGATTCCACGACCTCCTGGACGGCCTGGTGGAATTCCTTCTCTCCCGGATTCTTCGCGGTGAGCTCCTGCATGAACTTCGTCGTCAACGACGTGCGGCTGTCCGTGTGCGTCGGCCTGGTCAGAGTCGCCTGCATTTTATTTGCCCCCCTAGATTTTTTTGGCGTCATACGAGCTCTTGTCAAAAGCCTAACTCTTAAGAATCAGGCTGTCAATAACCGCGGACAACTATTTACCGACCGGCAGAACGCACTTCCTTGAGCCGCTGGGTGATGAATCTGGCGACCTGGTCGGTCTCTGAAAGATACTGGAAGAACTCCACAGGCCGGCGGCTTTCTTCATCCCGCGGAACCAAAAACCTCGCCTCGCCGTCCGAGGGAAGGGCCCAGCGCTGCCATCCGCCGACCCCGTAGTCCCAGCCCAGATAGAGCCGGTTGGCGCGCGACATCTCCTCATGCAGGGCTTTGAAGTCGGACGCGGCGCCGAGACCCAGTCCTTCGGCCAGGCGGCCGAGGATCTTCCAATTCGGCGACGCGGCTCCCGAGGGCGAGACGCTCTGCACCCGCCTATCCCAGCTCGTCAGAGAGCCTTCCTCATCCAGGAAGATCGCGGCCGGCAAGACCACGCTGGCCGGATGATCCGCCGCCGGCTTGATCCATTCGCCGGCCACCACGAAAGCCTTGGGGAAGGAAGATCCAGCCAGACCATTGTCTCCCCAAGAGAGCACCGCGCTCATCATGCCCGCGCGCGCGGACTCGAGGATCCCCGGCGTGGAAAGTCCTTCCCAATCCGGGATCTTCCTGCCCCAGAGCGCTTCCAAGGCCTGGCGCGAGGCCGCGTCGCTGACCGGCTTGTAGCCCGGTAGCCAGCGGCCGTCCATGCCGAAATCCCAGGCGCCCTGCCCGTTGCAGGAGCCGCGCAGAAGAAGGATGCCGCAGCCGGGCTTGCCCACGGCCTGCTTCAGGATCAAGAGATCGGCCAAGGCGGCCAATTCGCTGTCGCGGATGCTGGAGGCATCCACGATCACCAGCGGCCTCTGCGCGGCGAAGAACTCATCGCGCAGACGATCGACGCGCTCCGGCTTGAGCCAGCCGGAAAGAGCCCGTTTTTCACCCACGGCCAGAGCCGCCTTCAATTCTTGAGACCCGGGGAATTCACTCTTCTGCTTGAGAAGTTCACCCAACCAGGATTCAAAGAGTGCGTAGGTATCAGGATAGGCGATGCGCAGGGTGCTCGACGCGGCCTTGTCCACGCCGGTGGCCCGCTTGTGGAAGACGTGCAGTTTGGTCCCGCCGCTCACAGCTGACCTCAAGAGCGACGCCACGGCGGAGAATTCCGCTTCCGGATCGAGGCCCACGGTCAGGATCAGGTCGCTCTGGGCGATGTCCTCGCGGGTCGCCGTCGAGACGTTCGCGCCGAAAGCCCGGGCCAAGACGTCTCCCTCGCCGCCGATGCCCTTGCCGCCGATATGGTTGGTCGCCAGAGCGGCGCGGGCGATCTTCTGCAGCAGGTACTGCGCCTCATTGCTCAGGCGCGAGGAACCCAGGACGGCCACGCCCTTGCCGCCTTTCTTCGCCGCGCTGGCCAGCCCGAGAGAAGCCGCCTTCAGGGCCTGCTCCCAGGAAGCCGGGCGCCAAGCGCCCTTCTCCTTGATCAGGGGCTCGCGCAGACGCTCCTCACCGGTGAAGAGGTCGAAGCCCGTGAATCCCTTGGCGCAGACGGAGATCTCGCCTTGCTCCACGCCCATCTTGTGATGGATCCTCTCCGGGGTTTCGTCGGCGAGCGCGACTTTGAGCCGGCAGCCGGTGCCGCAATAGGGGCAGACGACCTCGCGCTCCTCCGTGCGCCAGGCCGGCGCGCGTTCGTCTTTAAGCTTCGCCTGCAAGGCGCCCGCCGGGCACGCGGCGATGCACTGGCCGCAAGATTTGCAGTTGACCGCCTGAAGGGTCTCGTTGAAGGCCGGCATGACCTGGGTCGAGAAGCCGCGGCCGACCAGGCCGATGGCCCCCACGCCCTGGAGCTCGGAGCAGACGCGCACGCAGCGGCCGCAGAGGATGCACTTCTCCGGATCGCGGACGATGAAGGGATGCTCGGGGATCGGTCCGGGCTTGAGCTTCTCGCCGGCGAAGGCCTCTCCCGTCGCTCCGTACTCGCCGGAATAGCGGCGCACCAGACAGGATGAGACCTCCTGGCAGCCGCACAACAGACAGCGCTTGGCTTCCTCGACCGCCGTCTTCTCCGCAACGGTCTGCTGGACTTCGTCGTAAGTCCGGGCCCTGTGCGACGCCTCCAGGGCTGGAGCGTTCGACCGCGCGATGCGGGGATGATGCACGTAATCCTTGCGATCGAGGTCTTTCAATTTTCCCTTGGTCACATTGAAGGGATGGGGTTCGATCTCCGTCTGCTCTCCTGACATGCCCACATGCAGGGACAAAGCGGCCCGGCGACCGGCGGCGATGGCCTCGATGGCCGTGGCCGGTCCCGTGAAGCAGTCTCCCAGAGCGTAGACATCCGGCTGACTGGCGCGCAGGGTCCGCTCTCCGGCCTCCACGGTGCCCCACTTGGTGAGCTTGAGCCCGTCGCCGTCGAAATGGCCCCAGGACACCTTCTGACCGATGGCCGCGACCACGGAATCGACGGGGAGCTCGAACTCGGAGCCCGGCATCGGCACGGGCCGGCGCCGGCCCGTGCGGTCGGGTTCGCCCAACTGCATGCGGATGCAGCGCATGGAGCTCACTTTCGTCTCGCCGATGAAACCGACGGGGGCGGTCAGGAAGTGGAAGCGCACGCCCTCCTCCTCAGCCTCATGGATCTCCTCGGGATTGGCGGGCATCTCCTGGCGGCTGCGGCGATAGACGATGGCCGACTCCGCCGCGCCCAGGCGCAGCGCGGTCCTGGCCGCGTCGATGGCCGTGTTGCCGCCGCCCACGATGGCGACGCGCGCGCCCAGGGAGACCTTCTCTCCTCGGGCCACTTTCTCGAGCAGATCGATCCCGGACCACACGCCGGGGCGGTCCTCCCCCTCCACATCCATGCGCGAGCTTCCCCATGCGCCGACCGCGACCAGGATCGCGGTGAAACCCTGGCGCCGCAGGTCGTCCAGATGAAAATCCTTGCCCCAGGTCTTCTGGGGCTCAAGCTTCACGCCCAGGTCCGTGATCTGGCGGATCTCGGCGTCGAGGACATCCTGAGGAAGACGGTAATCCGGCACGCCGTAGCGCAGCATGCCTCCGGCCTTGGGCATGGCCTCGAACACCGTGGGCTCGTAGCCGAGCTGGACGAGGTAGTAGGCCGCGCTCATGCCGCCCGGCCCGCCGCCGATGATCGCGACCTTCTTGCCGTTTTTGGGGCGCAGGGACGGCTTCCAGGGATTTCCGGACGAACGATCCAGGTCAGCCACGAACCTCTTGACCAGATTGATGGCCACCGGATCATCGACGAGATGGCGGCGGCAGGAATCCTCGCATTTATGCGGACAGATGCGTCCGCAGACCGACGGGAAGGGGTTTCTTTCCTTTATGATGCGCAGGGCCTTGGCATACTTGCCGTGGGCGACCTCGGCCAGATAGGCGCGGATGTCGATGCCGGCCGGGCAGGTCATGGTGCAGGGAGCCGTGCAGTCGCCGTGATGGTTGGAGAGCAGGAGATCCAGCGCCATGCGCCGCAGCTTCACGATGTTCTCCGTGCGCGTGCGCACGGTCATGTTCGCCTCGCACTTGGTCGCGCAGGCCGGGACCACCCCGCGGCGGCCCTCCACCTCGACGATGCAGACGAAGCACGAAGCGTACGGGGGCAGGCGCGGATCATAGCACAAGGCCGGGATCTCCACGCCGAGACGGCGCGCCAGCTGCAGGAGGGTCTCCCCCTCGCGGGCCTCGACCGTCTTGCCGTCCAGGTTCAAGGTGAAGGTCTTCATCTTACTTCCCCCTTCCAGCGGAGACCACGGCCACCGCGTCGAAGTTGCACACGTCGTAGCAGACCCCGCATTTGACGCATTTCTCCTGGAGGAGGCGATGCTTCTTCTTCGGCTCTCCCTCGATCGCGGCCGAGGGGCAGCGCTTCTTGCAGAGCGTGCAGCCCGTGCATTTGGCCTGGTCGATCTCGTAATGGATCAAGGCCTTGCAGACCTTGGCCGGACAGCGGCCTTCCTCGATGTGCGCCTTGTACTCCTCGCCGAAATAGCGCAGGGTGGTGAGCACGGGGTTCGGCGCTGTCTGTCCCAAGCCGCACAAAGAGGCCTTCTTGATGTTCTCGCCCAGGTCCTTGAGCTTGTCGATGTCCTCGGGCCTGCCTTTTCCGGCGACGATGCGCTCCAGGATCTCCAGCATGCGCTTGGTCCCGATGCGGCAGAAGGTGCACTTGCCGCAGGACTCGTTCTGCGTGAATTTCAGGAAGAACCGGGCCACGTCCACCATGCAGGTGGTCTCATCCATCACCACCATGCCGCCCGAACCCATGATGGCGCCCGTGGCGTTCAAGGAGTCATAGTCGATGGGAGTCTCAAAGAGGCTCTCCGGGATGCAGCCGCCCGAGGGGCCGCCCATCTGCACCGCCTTGACCTTCTTTCCCGACGGTACCCCGCCGCCCACGTCGTTGATGACCTCGCGCAGTGTCATGCCCATGGGGACCTCGACGAGGCCTCCGCGCGCGATCTTCCCAGCCAGGGCGAAGACCTTGGAGCCCTTGCTCTTCGGCGTTCCATACGCCGCGAAAGCCTCGGCGCCGTTGTCCACGATCCAGGGGACGCAGGCCAAAGTCTCCACGTTGTTGATGGTCGTGGAATGCCCAAAGACGCCGGACTGCACGGGATAGGGAGGGCGGATGCGCGGCATGCCGCGGCGTCCCTCCACCGAGGCGATGAGCGCGGTCTCCTCGCCGCACACGAAAGCGCCCGCGCCCTCCTTGAGGTTGGCCGTGAAGGAAAAAGAGCTCCCGAAGATCTTCTCGCCCAGCATCCCCGCCTTCTGAGCCTGGTCCATGGCGCGGTTGATGCGCTCCACGGCCAGGGGATACTCGGCGCGCACGTAGAACACGCCGCGGTTGGCGCCCACGGCATAGGCCGCGATCATGAGGCCCTCGAGCACCGCGTGCGGATCGCTCTCCAGGACGCTGCGGTCCATGAACGCGCCGGGGTCTCCCTCGTCGCCGTTGCAGATCACGTACTTGATGGGATCGTTGACGGCCCGGGCGAACTTCCACTTGGTCCCCGTGGGGAATCCCGCCCCGCCGCGGCCGCGCAGGCCGGACTTGAAGATCACGTCAATGACTTCTTCGGGCTTCATGCGCAGGGCCTTTTGCAGGGCCTCATAGCCCCCGGCGGCCTTGTAGGCCTCCAAGGAGTCCGGATCGATGATCCCGCAGTGGCGCAGGACGATGCGCTTCTGTTTGGCGTAGAAGGGATGCGCGGACATGGGCTTTTCCGGCGAGAGGATGAGATGCTTCTCCACCGGCCGCCCGCCGAGGACATGCTCCTCCAGGATCTTCTGAGCAACCGGAGGATGGACGCCGCCGTAAAGGTAATTCTTCCCGTCCTTGCAGAGCACTTCCAGCAGAGGCTCTTGATGGCACATCCCGTTGCAGCCCGTGGACATCAGGCTCAAGGAGACGGATTTCTCATCCAAGAGCCGCAGCAGGGTCTCCAAGGTCTTGCGCGCGCCGGCGGCCACGCCGCAGGAGCCCATGCCTAAGCGAAGGCCGATGACCCCCTCAACAGGTTTATTCCCGCTGGCCAGAGAGGTCCCGTGCCGCTGTACAGCGGCACGGGGCTCGCGCCGCTCTTTTAAGACTTTCTTCACCTTGTCGCCGCTCATGGCGCCGTAGGTCTCCTCCTTCACCATGACGACCGGGGCCAGGCTGCAGCAGCCCAGACACGCCACTTCCTCGATGGAGAACTCGCCGTCCTTGGACGTCTCGCCGTGGCCGATGCCGAGCTCCTCTTTCAAGGCGAAGCTCACCTTGTCCGCACCGGAGACATGGCAGGCGGTGCCGTGGCAGACGCGGATGTGCTGACGGCCCACGGGCTTGAGCCGGAACTGGGCGTAGAAGCTCAGGACCCCCATGATCTCGGCCAGGGGGATGGAGAGCTGTGCTGCGATCCTCTCGATGGCGGGACGGGGCAGGTAGCCCAGACGCTCCTGGGTCTTTTGAAGCAGCGTGATGAGCGCGCCCTTCTTCTTGCCGAATTGAGCGACCAGGACGTCGACTTGGCGCTGGATCTCGACGGTCTGCATAGCGGGCTCCTAAGCGATGCTGCGGTGCCTCTCATAAGAGGAGACGATCTTGAGAGTCTCGACGGATTTGACCCAGGGGAACTTGCTCATCTGGTCGGCCACGGCCGTGACGCTCTCCGCGACCTCGACCATCACGACCAGGTCGCAGCTTCCCAGCACCGGATCGGCGAAATCCACCTCGGGCATGGCCTCCACCTGGTGAAGGGCCTTCTCCGCCTCATCGCGGTCCACAGTGTCGGCGAGTCTCACTAAAAGATATGCGCGCAGTGCCATATCAGCCTCCTAGGGTGTCAGGCTTTCTCGTATTTTCCGTATTTTACCTCAATTTGACGTCCGCGGCATTAGGCGGGATCATCTGCGGCGCCTGATCGCGGTTCTCACGGCGCGCGGCGTCTTCGACCTTGGGCTCGAGATAGTCATAGAGCGACTGGGTGGTGATGCCTCCATCCCGATCGACAGCGCCGCCGTTCAAGCCCTTGAGCAGAAAGTAGGTGAAGGTCCCGTGGGCCTGCATCTCCATCGTCCCCGAGATCTGGTCGAAGCGCGAGGCGCTCAAGACGACGGCCTTGGGCCCGACGGGTGCGGTGTCCATCTGGAGGATCAGGGGCTTCGTGCCTTTGGCCAGGACCGAACGCCCGCCCGTGCCGGAGAAGCAGGAGTCAAGAGCGATGATCACGCGCTTGGCCTTGAGGGCTCCGAGCTTGGCGTAGAGGCGCTGCAAGGGGTAGCCGGTGTCTCCCATGTACTGCGGGTCGCCGTCGAATGGGACGAGATAGGGTTGTCGGGATTTCGTCTCCGGCGCCCCGTGGCCTGAATAGTAAAAAAAGACCGTGGAGTCCTTGCCGACGTTGTTGGCGAGCCAGGTCTCGACGTTCTTGATGATCCCCGTCTTGGTCGCCTTTTCTCCCAGGAGGAGATGGATGTTGCGCTGGGGGTAGCCCAAGGCCACGAGATGCGCGCGCACGGCCTGGGCGTCGCGCTCGGCAAAGCGCGCCTCCGGGAGGTCGGAATACTTCTCGATGCCAACGACGACGGCATAGTTCTCGGGGTTTTCAGGCGTTTGGTAGGAGGGCTCGTCCACGTCGGAATTGAGGACCGCGACGGATTCCGGCGGCTTGGCCGCGGCGCCGCTGGCCGCCGCTTTGCGCGCGGCGATCTCTTCGGGGCTCAGGCGATACATCCCTTTGAGCCAGAAGTTGAGTTCGTGCTTGAAACGCTCCTTAATTTCCACGGAGCTGATGTCCTTAGGTGTTACAACGCCGGAACCTAGGACAGCCTCACCTTTTTCGTCCAGTTTGATTTGCGACTTAAAGGCTTTTTCCAGAACGCCGCCAGGTGTGAGACGAAAGTAGTAACCTGCCTCCTCTCGATTGGGAAGATCCTCTTTTCCAGCATGAAACACCACGCACAGGGGTTCTGGTTTTTCAGCAGATGGGTTTAAAACAAGGTAGCTGGAACGAGTGAAATTATCCGAATTCTCATCTGACTCTGCAGTTTTTGACGGTGCCCCTGATGGAACTTCCAAGAATCCGGATCGACCAGCGTCGAAAGAATAGTCCGCACCGGTTTCCAGCATGTTCTGAATAAATTGATGAAATGTAATTTCCTTTATTTTTTTCTCTACAGGCGGCTGCATAACTGTGGAATTAACGTTGCCTGAGAAGAAGAGACTCGGAAGTAAAAGTAGCGCGTGCATATTTAATATCTCCCTTGTGAAATCCGACGTATTTTAACATAATCTGCCCATGATGCTTTCATTGGTTTTCTCTATCGTCCTGCCAGTTTCCTGCACTTTCGCAAGTGATATTAACAAACAATCTATGGGATTTCAGATACTTAGCGAGGATATCAACCGACGGCAACATGATCTTGAGACTGCAAAAGATCAAAAAACTCAAGACCTTGCTAAGGAGGCTATCAATAGAGATATTGCTAGGGGTAATGAAATTGCAAAAAACAATTCTACCAATACCCAAGTTCAAACTGCTTTTACCAGCCTATTGACACAGGCAGGCGAGTACGACAAAGCCATCGACCAAAGCAAATACGCAATTGCCTCGGCCCAAACTTCGGGCAACCCGAAGGCCATCTCCGAAGCTCTAACCACTCGTTCTCTGGCCGAGTACGCCAAAGGCGACCACGCCGCAGCCGACCAAGACGCCCTCGCCGCCTTAAAGCAGGACCCAACCAACAAGGCCGCCTTCTCCGTCCACATGCTCGCCGGAAATCGCGTGCCGCCGACAGCCGGCCGCATCGCCGAAGAGCTGGCCCAGCAGAATCCCCTCGTCGCCCACTCCCCCGAAGACTGGACCAGCCGCCAGAAGTCCAATCCGAGCCAAGCCTACCAGGCCGTCGTCAACGCCATGTCCAGCCGCAAGAAAGGAGACCTCAACGCCGCCCTCGCCTTCGCCAACCAAGCCATCGCCGCCGCCCCCTCCGACCCCATGGGCTACGTCCAGCGCGCCATCGTCTACATGCAGATGGGCCGCGGCAACGAAGCCTTCCTCGACGCCGACCGCGCCATCAAGATGGGATGGGCCTCGGACACCACCTACATGCTCCGGGCCAAGACCCTCTTCAACAACAAGAATTTCCGCGAGGCGGTCTACGACGCCGAGATGGCCGTGCGCCTGAACCCCAAGGCCGCCACAGCCTACCACACCCGGGCCAGGGCCGGCTTCGAACTCCACAAACAGATCGGCGACCTGCCCCAGTTTGCCGACGCATTCCTCGACGACCTCAAGACCGCCTCCAGCCTCGACCCCCGCTACAAGCAGGAGTATGAGGACATGCGCGCGGTCGTCGCTGAGCTTCACACGGCCCAGGCCCAGCCAAAGCCACAGCCTCTGCCAGCTCCCCCGCACTCCCGTCAGACGACAGGCTGGCTCATCCTGGCCGGCACCGCGCTACTCCTGCTCTTGCTCGTCCTCATCCTGCGGAGAGGGAAGGCAGAACCGACATCTCCAAAGCCGATCTCCGGCGATACCCCCGCCCTCATCGGAGGGTCCTACAAGATCGTGCGGCGCATCGGCGAAGGCGGCATGGGCGTGGTCTATGAAGCCATCGACTTGAAGCTCAAGCGCCGCGTGGCCTTGAAGAAAATCTGTCAGACGCTGCGGGCAGATCCTGGAGAGCGCCGACGCTTCAGAGATGAGGCCGCCATCGTGGCGAACTTCAAACACCCCAACATCATGGACGTGTATGCGCTCGTCGAGGAAGATGGACAGTCCTACATGGTCTGCGAACTGCTGGAAGGCGAGACCCTCGATGACCTCATCGCGCGCCGAGGACCGCTCGCTCCGAAGGAATGCCTCTCCGTGCTGCGCGGCGTCTGCTCCGCTTTGGGCTACGCCCATGACAAAGGCGTCATCCACAGAGACCTCAAGCCCGCCAACATCATGATCGCCCAGGGCGCCGTCAAGATCATGGACTTCGGACTGGCCCACCGGACGCAGAACCCGGACGGCCACACCCAGACCGACTGCGTCATGGGCACTCCGGCCTACATGGCGCCCGAGCAGGGCTTCGGGTCCGTGAGCCGGGAGAGCGACCTCTACGCCGTCGGCGTGAGCCTCTATCAGATGGTCTCAGGACGCCTGCCCTTTTCCGGGCCCACCGCGCAGCAGGACAAGCTCGAGGGCCGATTCCCCCCCGCCGGCGTGCCGGGGCTGGACGATTTCTTCCAGCAGGCGCTGCAGCCGGACCGCGAGAAACGCTTCCGCAACGCCAAAGATTTCTCGACGGCATTCGAAAGCCGCATCGCATGACCATCACAAAGACGCTCGCCGCGGCCGCGATCCTCTCCGCCGTCCCGGCCCGGAGCGCCCTGCAGGAGGCCCCCGTGAAGAAAGTCATTGAAAAGATCTCGAGTCAGGTCGCGGCATCCGAGAGGGCGCGCCTAGAGACCGGTGTGCGCCAAGCGGCGCTGCGCTGGACCATCGAGGACGGAACGCCCGAGGAGTTTGAGAAGTTCTGCATGGAGAATTTTGTCGTCGGAGCTAAGCGCGAGCTGATCCTCGACCGTTTCCAGAGCAAACTGGAAGCCCTGCGCGGGCATTTCACGGCCATGGAGCTGGAGCTCCGCCGCGAGCTCGACGAGGACCGCGGAGAACTCTCCCCCATGGACAAGATGTTCGCGGCCTATTCCCCCTCCGCGCATCTGAGCGCGGATCTCTTCAAGTCCAAGCTCGCCTTCACGGTGCTGCTCAACTTCCCGATCCCGAGCCTGGAGGAAAGCTTGAAGCTCGGCGCGAGCTGGGATCGCCGGCAATGGGCCGCGGCCCGCCTGGCGCAGATGTTCGCCTTCCGCGTCCCGGCCGAGGTCAAGCAGAAGGTGGCCGACGCTCACGCGGCGGCTGAGAACTACATCAACACCTATGACATCTCCATGGACCATGTCGCCGGGCCAGACGGCAAGCCTCTTTTCCGCAAAGACCTCAAGCTCATCTCGCATTGGGGCCTACGCGACGAGCTCAAGGCCCTCTACGCCGATCCCAAGGGCCTCGGACGGCAAAAGACCATTCAGGCCATCATGGAACGCATCATCCGCCAGGAGATCCCCAAGGCGGCCGTGGCCGGCAAGGACCACCTCTGGGATCCGATCCAGAACACTCTGGATGGCAAGCCGGCTGAGCGCGAGCCGGACACACGCTATGCCACGCTTCTCAATGTATGGCGCGCCCACAGCCTGGAAGATCCCTATTACCCCTCGCATCCCACGCACATGGACAGGCTCTTCCAACTCAACCGCGAGATCCCAGAGCCCGAGGTCGAGGCCATCCTCATCAGCATACTGGAGGCCCCGGCCGGCAAGGAGACCGCTTCCCTGATCCAAAAACGCTTGAAGCGCGAGCTCAATGCCTTCGACATCTGGTACGACGCCTTCAAGCCGCCCAAGGGCCTCCCACAGGATCAGCTCGACGCCATGATCCGCAAGCGCTATCCCACGGCGGAGTCTTTCCACAAGGACATCCCCCATATCCTCGCCAAGCTCGGTTTCGATCCGCAGACAGCCGAGTTCCTCGCCTCCCACATCGAGGTCAACGCGGCCCGCGGAGCCGGCCATGCCATGGGCGCGGACATGCGCCAGGAAAAGGCCCATCTGCGAACGCGCGTGGGCAAGGACGGGATGGATTATCAAGGCTTCAACGTGGCCATGCACGAGCTGGGGCATTGCGTGGAGCAAGTCTTCTCCCTGAACAAGATGGACCAGTATCTGCTCAAGGGCGTGCCCAACACGGCCTTCACCGAAGGCTTCGCCTTCGTGTTCCAGGCCCGCGACCTGGAAATCCTCGGTCTGAAGAAGCCTGACGCGAAAGCTCAGGCCTTGAAGGACTTGGATGACTTCTGGATGACGCGCGAGATCGCCGGGGTCGCCTTGGTGGACATGCGGATCTGGCATTGGATGTACGAGCATCCGAAAGCCACGCCCGCCGAGACGCGCGACGCCATGGTCTCCATCGCCCAGGGTGTGTGGAACAAATACTATGCCCCGCTCTTCGGCGGGAAGGATTGCCCGCTCTTGGCCATCTATTCCCACATCATCTGCTACGCCCTCTACATCCCGGACTACCCTCTAGGGCACGTCATCGCCTTCCAGGTTGAGGATTTTTTCAAGACGCATTCTTTGGCCAAGGAGATGGAGCGCCTCTGCCGCATCGGCAGCGTGACTCCGGCTGAGTGGATGAGAGAGGCCATCAACGGACCGATCTCTGCCGAGCCCATGATCAAGGCGGCGCAAAAAGCCCTGACGATCATCCGATAAGTCGCAAAAGTGACTACCTGGTACTCTTAACGAAAATACGGAAAATACGAGAAAGCCTGACACCTATGTGGCTTTAAAATAGAGGCAAGACAACGGCGGCAGGCAGATCTCCAGGGACTGGCCGTGGCCGTGCCAGCTCTGGTCCTGGGAATCAACACCGCCGAGGTTGCCCATGCCCGAGCCGCCGTATTCGACCGCGTCGGAGTTGACGATCTCGGCCCAACGCCCTTTGCGCGGCACTCCGACCCGGTAATTGGGGCGCGGTACAGGCGTGCAGTTCATCACCACCAAGATGATGTCGTCGGTCGTGCGTCCCTTGCGCATGAAGGTCAACACCGAATTGTCCGCGTCATTGCAGTCGATCCACGAGAATCCCGAGGGATCGAAATCGTTCTCATAGAGGGCCGGCTCGGCGCGGTAGATGCGGTTCAAGTGCTCCACGAGCTTGCGCACCCCTTCGTGCGGCGCATGGTCGAGCTGGTCCCAATCCAGGCTCGCGTCGTGGTTCCACTCCTTCCACTGCCCCCATTCCCCGCCCATGAAGAGGAGCTTCTTGCCCGGTTCCGCCCACATGTAGCCGAACATGAGCCGCAGGTTGGCGAACTTCTGCCAGTCGTCGCCGGACATCTGGGAGATGAGCGAGCATTTTCCGTGCACGACCTCGTCGTGCGAGAGGGGAAGGATGAAGTTCTCATGGAAGGCGTAGAGCATGCGGAAGGTGATGACGTTCTGGTGAAACTTGCGGTGGATGGCGTCCTTCTTCATGTAGTTCAGAGTGTCGTGCATCCAGCCCATGTCCCACTTGAACCCAAAGCCCAGCCCCCCTACGTAGGTCGGCTTGGAAACCATGCCCCAGGACGTGGATTCCTCCGCGAAAGTCTGCACGTCGGGGAAATGCCTGTAGATCTCTTCGTTGAGGCGCCGCAAGAACCAGATCGCGTCGATGTTCTCCCGGCCGCCGTACTGGTTGGGGATCCACTCTCCGTGCTTGCGCGAATAGTCGAGGTAGAGCATGGAGGCCACCGCGTCCACCCGGATGCCGTCCACATGGAACTTCTCGAGCCAGAACAAGGCGCTGGAGATGAGGAAGGAGCGCACCTCGTTGCGGCCGTAATTGAAGATGAAGCTCCCCCAGTCCGGATGGAAGCCCTGGCGCGGGTCCGCGTGGTTGTAGAGATGCGAACCGTCGAACTGGCTCAAGCCGTGGCCGTCGGTCGCGAAGTGGGACGGAACCCAGTCGAGGATCACGCCGATGCCTTCCTGATGCAGGTGATCGACCAGGGCCATGAAGTCCTGCGGCGTGCCGTAGCGCGAGGTCGGCGCGAAGTAGCCGATGGTCTGATAGCCCCAGGAGCCGAAGAAGGGATGCTCCATGATGGGCAAAAATTCCACGTGCGTGAAACCCATGCGCCGCACGTGCGCGGCCAGCTTGGGCGCGAGCTCCTGGTAGGAGAGGGAACGGTTGGCATCCTCGGGCACGCGCATCCAGGAACCCAGATGGACCTCATAGATGGAGACAGGGGCTTCATGGGATTGGCGGCCCTTGCGCTCCTTCATCCAGGCCGCATCGCCCCAGGCATAGTCCAGATCCCAGACGACGGAGGCGGATTTAGGCGCGACTTCAGCGAAAAAGCCGACAGGGTCGGCTTTTTCCGCCTTGTAGCCATGGACGTGCGAGGAGATGAAGTACTTGTAGTTGCAGCCTTTGCTCAAGCCCGGGATGAAGCCTTCCCAGATCCCCGAGGAGCCGCGGGGATGCAAAGGATTCTTGGTCTTGTTCCACTCGTTGAAATCGCCGATGACCGTCACCTTCTTGGCATTGGGAGCCCAGACGGCGAAATACACGCCCTTCTGGCCGTCCCGCTCCACGAGATGCGCGCCTAGCTTGTCATAGATCTTGAAATGCGAACCCTCGTTGTAGAGATAGAGATCCTGTTCGCTCAGAAGCGATTTTTCGGTCAAGCTCATAGGGTCCATCTCCTCGGGCCGCGTCCATAAGCCCCTGTCATCAAAGCCAGTCGGCCGGCCACTTCGGCCGTGAGAGTCCCCGGCCGCAAGCGCCACTGCCAGTTGCCCTCCACCGTGCCGGGCAGATTCATGCGCGCCTTGCCGTCCAAGCCCAAAAGATCCTGGGCGAGTATGATCACCGTATGCGCCGGACTTTTCAAGGCGGAATGGATCATGTCCCAATGGATCTCCATGCCGTTGGTGCCCAGGTAGCGCAGGGCATTCTCCCGCTCCACGCGGATCTGCTCCGGCGTGCGGGTGCTCGATCTTCCGCCGGGATCGTGGAACCAGCCCGCCGTGGTGTCATTGTCATGCGTGCCGGTGTAGGCCACGCAGCGGCGCGGAAACTTGTGAGGCTGGTGCCTCTCGTCCCATTCGCCGAAGCAGAACTGCAGGATGCGCATTCCGGGGAATGCGAACTTGTCCCGAAGAGCCGCCACCTCCGGCGTGAGCATTCCCAAGTCCTCGGCGATGATCTCGATCTTCTCCAGCGCCCCGAGGATGACGCGGAAGAAGTCCTCGCCCGGCCCCGGGACCCAGCGGCCCGCGACCGCGTCCTGGGCGCCGGCCGGGATCTCCCAATAATTGTGAAAACCGATGAAATGGTCGAGCCGCACGGCGTCGAAACGCTCCCGTGTAGCGCGCAAGCGCGCCGCCCACCACGAGTAGCCGTCCTGCCGCATGACGTCCCAACGGTAGAGGGGATTGCCCCAGAGCTGGCCTTTCTGGCTGAAATAATCGGGAGGCACTCCGGAGACCACGGTGGGACGGCCGTCCGCATCGAGCCAGAAAAGCTCCGGGTGCGCCCAGACGTCCGCCGAATCCCCGGCCACGAAGATGGGGATGTCGCCGATGAGACCCAGCCCCAGCGAACGGCAGTATTCCCTGAGTTCCCCCCATTGGCGATGGAAGAGGAACTGCAGGAACTGATGATAGCGGATGCTGCTGGCCAAGGACTGGCGGGCCGCTGCCAAAGCCTCGCTCTGGCGCGCACGCAGCGCCGGCTCCCAATCCATCCAGGCCTTGCCCTGATGCGTCTGCTTGAGCGCGCCGAAGAGGGCGTGATCATCGAGCCAGACCCGACGCTCCGCGCAGAACGCGGAGAAATCTTTTTGAAGCGCGTGCTCAGGATTGCTCTCGAAAGCCTCGAAAGCCTTGCGCAGCCGCGGAGCCTTGAAGTTCTCCACCGCGGAATAATGGACCCTGTCCTTGGAGAGGCCGCGCAAAGGCTTGATGTCCGCCGGTTCGAGGAGTCCCTGCTGGCAGAGCTTCTCAAGGCTCAACAGGAGCGGATTGCCGGCGAAAGCCGAAGAGGAGAAATACGGGGAATGCCCCTGGCCGCACGGACCGACCGGGAGCATCTGCCACCAGGTCTGTCCGCAAGCGGCGAGGAAGTCGGCGAAGGCGAAGGCCTCATGGCCGATGTCGCCGATGCCGTGAGGCCCCGGTAGAGAGGACGGATGCAGGAGAACGCCCGAAGAACGCTGTTCCAAAGTCGGCATTGGGGTCAGACCTTTCCGTATTTTCCGTATTTATCTTACAAAATATCACAGACCCCATTTCTTAAGGATCGCGGATTCTTCTTCTTTTGTCGATACTTTTTTAAATAGTGCCGGTTGGCCATGGACGCGGGCCTGGCACTCAGGCCAGGCCGAATGCCTTTCCAGCTTGCCATCTAGGAAGCTGAGATACCAACCGCCTTTTTTTCGAGACCCGGACTTCGAGGAACCAGGCTGGGGCAAAGGCTCGGGCTTGGGCCGAGTCAGATCGACGGCATAGCCCGGCAGGATACCATCGTAAAGCACGGTCGATTGCCCTTGGGAAAAAGCGACCGCGATCTCATCGCAGCGCGAATTGGCGGCATGGTCATTGTGCCCGCGGACATAATGCCAGGAAACGCCGTCCGTCCGTCTGCGCACCAAGGCGTCGAGCTCCTCCCACAGGTCCCGGTTGAGGATCTTGGAGCCATCCGATCTCTCCCATCCTTGCCGCCTCCAGCGCGCCATCCAGCGGGTCACTCCTGAGATCATGTAGGAAGAGTCGGTGAAGATCTCGGCCGGGCCGGGTTCAGCAGCGATCAGCCGCAAACCCGCGGTCGCGGCTGAAAGCTCCATGCGGTTGTTCGTGGTCCTCGGAGAAGATCCGCCTATTTCCTTGACGCGGTTTTCTGAGTCGAGGATGATGGCCGCCCAACCGCCAGGTCCTGGGTTGCCCGAGCAGGCCCCGTCCGTATAGATCAGGATGGACATCTCAAGGAGTATACCGATTTTAAGTTCGAGCAACCATAAACAAGAAACTGATAGAATCACAAGCTAGAACTGCGCCATCAGATGGGAACAACTCCTCGACGATCCCGCGATCTTGCATTCATCTTCTTCGCCGTTGTCGTCTGCCTTCAATGGATGATCCTGCAGCTCCTGGGGTTGCACCCGGTGCAGCCATGGACCGCTTTATTCCCAGGCTTATGCATCCTGGCAGCAGCCTTTCTCTTATCGTGGGCCGCGGAAGCGGCGGAGATGGACCTTCCTCAAAACATCTCCATAGGGATCCTAGCTCTCATCGCCGTCCTTCCCGAATATGCCGTCGACATCTATTTCGCGTGGAGCGCCGGCAAGGACCCCCTCTATACCGCCTATGCCACTGCCAATATGACGGGAGGCAATCGGCTCCTCATCGGGATCGGGTGGCCCGCGGTCCTGCTCGCTTGCTGGTGGAAACGAGGAGAACGCGAGATCCGTCTGACAGAGAACAATGCCCTGGAGCTGGCCACTCTCCTCGCCGCGACCGTCTATTCCTTCATCATCCCCATCAAAGGAACCCTTTCCCTGGCAGATGCTTTCATTCTCCTCTCCCTGTTCGCCGGATACGGATTCCTCTCCTGTAAAACTGCCGTGGAGGAGCCGCAGATCGAAGGCCCAGCACTCGTCATCGCCGAGTTGCCGAAGGCTTCTAGGCGATGGACCGTGGCGGGGATGTTCTTGTTCGCCGCCGCAGCCATCGCCATGTCCGCCAAACCCTTCGCGGAAGGACTTCTGGAGACTGGAAGACGATTCGGGATAGAGGAGTTCCTGCTGGTCCAATGGCTGGCCCCACTGGCATCCGAAGCACCGGAGTTCATCGTGGCCACCATCTTCGCACTCAAGGGCAAGCCTGCCGTGGCTTTGAGGGCCCTCGTCTCATCCAAGGTCAACCAGTGGACCCTTCTGGTGGGGATGCTGCCGATCGCCTACTCGGTGTCGGGCAAGAGCCTCGCTTCCATGCCTCTCGATGCACGGCAAGTCGAGGAGATATTCCTCACATCAGCGCAGTCTCTGATGGCCATGGCCATGCTGATGGATCTCCGATTTTCCCTGCGCGAAGCGCTGATCCTATTGATCTTATTCGGGGCCCAAGTCTTCTTCCCGCAGACTGCTGTGCGCTATGGCTTCGCCGCAGCCTACATGATCATGGCTTGCACCCTTCTATCAAAGGCAGAACGCCGCGGGTCGATCGTCACTCTCATCAAACAGGCCTTGCGCTTCAGAATATCAAACATCCGGGCCTGAAACCGTGATCCCGGAGGAATTCTTTCGCCACTGCGGCCGGAAGCCGCAATCGCGGCAGTATTCCTTTTCGCAGCCGAAGGCCTGGGCGACCCGGTAGCCGATCTCGCAGAGGCTCCTTCCCGGCCTCACCTGCCGCCCCGCCGCCAGGGCCGCGCCGTCGCCGATGCACTCCACGATCAAGGGCAGCGGCTCCTTATGATGGTAGCCGTAATCGGGCCGGTGCTCCATGCCATGGTCCGCGGTGATGATGAGGAAGTCCCCCCTCCGGAGGTTCTTCTGGAAAAGCGGAAGGATGCGGTCTACTTCTTCCAAAGAGCGGATGGCACCGGGCACGTCCTTGGTGTGGCCGTAGACGCTGTCCGCGTCCACAAGGTTCGAGAAAATGAAGGTGCCGTGCGGCCGGTAGACATGAGCCGCGCTGATGAGGGCGTCGAGAGTGCCCTGGATGTTGTAGGGGTTGGTGTCCTTGCCCTTGGGATGCACGAAGCGCAGGCCCAGGGCCGGGTCCAGGAAATCCCGCCGGGAAAGCTTGATGCGCTCGTGGTAGGCCGTCGTGACCAGGTCGCTCGTCTTGCCCACGGCCACGGTCCAGACGCCGGCCTCACGCAGCACATCCACCAGGGTCGGACCCGGCAGGGGCAGGACGGCATCGTGCCGATTGACCGTGCGCGTGATCTCGCCGTTGGGAGCGCGCACATAGGCCCGGGCGATGGCGCGCGTGACCGGGATGCCCATCTCGCGCGCCAAGCAGAAGGCCGTCTCCGCGATGCGATGCTGTTCCGGCACCGGGATGACGGCCTCGTTCATGGCGATCTGGATCAGAGGATCGCATTTGCTGGCGTAGACGATGGGACGGCCGGTCTTCTCATGCTCGTCGGCGTTGAGGGCGATGGCCTCCATGCCTCCGGCCATCTTGTTGAAGATGGTCCGCCGCCCGATCTTGACCTCCAGCGCCTTGATATAGTCCTTTGGGAAACCTTTTGGGAAAAGCTCGTAGACGCCCGGGTCCACGATGCCGACCATCTCGCGGTGGCCGATGACCGAGTCGGCAGAGGCCGAGGCCTGCTCCACGCGCGCAGCGTAGGTCCGTCCTCCATCCGCGCCCAGACGCCCAGCAAAGCGCGGCGCCAGAATACGGGACAAGCCCAGGCGCGAGAGATTGGGCAGCTTGGGCCGGCCGGGATAATGGTCCAGCAGATATTCCAGGGTGGAAGCGCCCACCGCGTCCAAGACCAAAAGTAGAACCGTGGGCTTCATGGCGTCGTGCTCACTTTCCCTTGGCGGGGTAGATCGTGAAGGCCGCCGCGTCCTCGACCCACTCGTAGGGCGAGGCGTTGAGCCTCTGCATGACGCCCAGATACCCGCCATTGGCCGGGTCGACAAGTTTGGCCGGCAGGGGAGTCTTAGCCGCCACCACGCGCACGACCTCGGCGGAGACCGGGGGCTTGCCCTCCGGCAGCTGGGCGACGAGATGGACTCCGCGCTTAGCCGCGGCGTCATCGGGATACACCCAGGCCTCTCCCGCCTTCACCAGGATCCGGGGGAAGATCTCATTGGGCGCGATGAGCGAGGTGTCGGAATTCATGCCCACGTCGTAGACGTAGAGATAGGCGTCGCGGCTGGAGGTGATCGAGAGCTTGGCCTCGTCGCCCTCGACCATATTGTCGCGGTTGAGCGCGATCTCGACATGAAAATCCTTGTCCGCGTCAGAGGCCCTCTCCTTGATGCAGGAACGCAGGTGTACGAAATAGGCGCATTGCCGGCAGGCGCCCAGGTCTCGGTACTCTTCGGCAGATATCTTCTCCTTCAAGACGCAGCCGCGGCGCGTGGCGCGAAGCATGTTCTCGAGCAACGTGTTCTGCCCGCGCAGACCGTCCTGTTGGAAGGTCAGCGAACGGTTGCTGAGATCCACGCCCAAGAGGTCGCGCATGGCCGTCTCGCGGGCCTCCTCAACGGACGAAGCGCGGGCCTGGTCTCGGGTCTGCGCCCCGCTGACGGGAACAGTAGCCTCTGTCTCGACCCAGGTGCAGCCCAGAGACGCGTCCGGCTCGCCGATCTTGGAGACAGCAACCGGCACCTCGGGCACCGGGGCTATGGAAGGCTTCACCGGCGCCGCTGTCGCGCCTGAACCTATCTCATGGAAGGCCTTCTCCGCGCGGGCCCGGACCTCATCGACTAACGGAGCCGCAGGTGCGGCGCGGCGCTGATGGCAGGCGGTCAAGGCGAATAAGAACGGCGCGAGCAGGACCCATCGTCTCATGGCATTCACCTCTTCACTGATTATACCCTTTCAATGGAACAATTTCCGCAGCGCGATCAGGACGACGATGAAAAGAAGCATCTGAATGACGACATGCTCGATGTTGCTGCGCCACAGACGCGCCAGCCGGACATCGATATAGGACGTGTCATGGAAGGTCGCCAGAACGCCGACGAGCTTTTCTCGACGATGCAGCGGCAGAGCGTTGATGTAGAGCCCCCGCTTGCCGATCCGCTCAAAGGCGGCGACGGCAGCATCTTTGCGCAAACACTCGGCGATGAGCTTCGGCGGCGAGGCCAGCAGGGATCTCAGGCTCCCGGTCACGGCCAGAGCCTGGTGCCGATCGAAAACAGCCATGCCGGCGAACCTCCCGCGATGGCCGAACTTCTCCACCAGGGAATCCAGTCGCCCTTCGGGGTCGCGCCTGAGAAGAGGCTCGACGCTTTCTCTCAGGCTCTCGGACAGCAGCTGAGAATTGAACTCGATATCCCGCTCCTGCCGGGCCTTTTCGTTCTGAAGGTGCGACAGGAAAAAAAGAAAGGAAGCCGTGATCGCGACAGCGGATGCTGCCATCCGGTGGCTCAGACGCATAAGGCTTATCATGCTAGCATAGGGCCTTGGGGCCTAGAAAGGCCTAGGACCTTTGCCGAAGATTTCAGGGCCAAAAGACCCAGAGAGTTTTAGAGCTTCTCTGATAGAATTACTTGCGTGAAGAGAATCCTACGGATGATCGCCTCCGTCATCTCTCTGGCACTCGTCCTCACCTCGGTGCCTCCCAGCGCGTTCGCGCAGCTGCCCCTGGCGGTCTCCCGAGGCAGAGTCGCGGCTCCGATCATGCTGACCATGCCTGTGGGCGCGGCGCCCTCTCATGGATTTCCCCTCCTTCCCACTTTTGAGAGGACCGCGGACGTCCTGAGCATGCCGACGTCTCCGATTCCCGCATTCCAGACCTCCATGGGCACGATGCCCCTGCAGCCCCAGAAAAAAGAGATTCAGACTTTTTTGCCGGGCCTTCATCAACTCGGAGCGAATCTTGGAGCCGCCTCGCCAAAAGACCTGCCGCAGATCTTGAGCAGAGTCTATGAGGGGCTCTCAGCCATGGCTGAGAGCCAGCCGCCGTCAGAAAACTCCGCTAAAGGAGAACTTGGCCCGACTCCCAAAGCACTCGACCAGCGTCCATACAAAAAATCATCCCAAGGCGAAGTCACCGTACTCGTGATGCTGAAAAATCCGGGCTGGGAGGCCGTGGTGACGGCCATCGTCGAGGATCTGCACGCCAAATATGGCTTTGTCAGGGACTATGGGGTGGAAGTCGGCAGCTTTGAGCTGACATCCTTCGCCGGCATCCATGGCGTGGTGCCTGAAGGATCCTTGGAAGAGCTTGAGGCCGACCCGGCAGTCCATTCTGTCACACGGACGCTCATGGCCGTCAAGAATGTCATCCGCGAACCTTATCAGCGTCCGGAAAATGAGAATCTTTTCCGTTGGAGCATGCGCCGTCTGTTGGAAAAAAGCGAGTGGTTGGGAAGCGTCCTCGGTCTTTCCGCAGTCTTTGGGATCGTCGTCTCCTACCCCGCCATTCTGCGCGCCGCAAGCTCCGTGGGCGCCGGCACCATCTCCCTGTTCAGTGCGGGACATGCCTTTTTGGGCGCATGGGCTCTCTTCAACACCGCCATGGCCGCCGTCGCTTCCCATCGCGCTTCCCAGCCATCCACCCCCTACAAGAATGCCCATTCCATCGACAAGATCGCCAATGCCCTGGAAGTCTGCGCTCTGGTCTATCTTTGGAATTTCAATTTTGCGTCTTTGGCCTGGGCCGTGACCTGGCCGGCCTTGGGCCTGCCCGTCATGATGGCTTGCACCCTATTGGCAGCAACGCTGCTCTTGTCCGGCCCCAAAGCCAAGCCCAGCGTTCCAGGCGCCCCCATGTCCATGGCCGTCCAACTCGCCCGGAAAATCGACCAGGCGCGGCAGGATCACGCTCTTTTCGACAAAGCATTGTTGTTCTGCGGGATCGTCGGGATCACGTTGAGCTATTTGGGGCTCTGCCACTTTTATTGGCCTATCGCCTCGTTATTCGCACTGCTTATCATCGAGCAATCGATCTCCGGAGAGAAAGACCACCAGTTCCGCCAGGAGAAGGTCCGCATAGAAAATCAGGTCATCTCTCAGGCCAAGGCCAGGTCGCGCGAGGAAGCGGTTGCCGCGCTGCGCGATTTCGACGCAAAAGCCAAGCGCGCGATCCTCATCCAGAAGGTCCAGCCCACGTTGGAAGGGATTTTCACGCGCCTCCAAGCCGCTGATGCGAAAGCCCTGGCCTCTCGCACAGCTTATGTGAACGAGTTCGTGCGCCAAATCCTCTCTGGAGAACTCCCGGAGCATTGGACCACGGTCGCCATCGCCACCCACATCCTCTGGGCTTGTCGGACAGTCTTCGAAGCCTCCGCCAACGATCCCGCAGCGGCTGCCCTGGAAAAAGAACTGGAATCCTGGGCCTCTCCGGATTCCGAAGAAAGCCACGACTGAGCAAGACCTCACCTCTTCTTCGGGTCCTTAAATTCCGCCTCAATCTCCCTAATGGCAGGCAATATTCTCTTGAGTTTCTCAGGCAGCGCCTTCGTCAGGCGGTAGGCCGACACTCCGATGGGTCTGCGCGTCTCGCGCAACGCGTACTCCGCCACGACACGGTTCTTGGACTTGCATAAGACGATGCCGATCGTCGGATTATCATCCTCATGACGCAGCCGGTCATCAACGGCCGAGAGATAGAAATTCATCTTTCCAGCGTATTCCGGTTTGAATTCGGCCATCTTGATGTCAATGACCACATAGCAGCGCAAGTGCAGATGATAGAACAATAGGTCCAGATAGAAATCTTGGTCACCCACCTCCAGGTGATATTGGCTTCCCACAAAGGCGAATCCCTTGCCAAGTTCCACAAGAAAGTCCCTCAAATGCACGAGCAGCCCTCGCTCCAAATCTCGTTCCCGGGCGTCTTTCGCCAAAGTCAGGAAGTCAAAGGAATCTGTCCCAAAATAGTGGGCATCTTTCGACCGTTCAATTCTCGCGCAGGCTGCGCGAGATTCTTTGCCGCCTCCGTGTAGCCAAGAAAAAAGCCCCTCATACGCCAAAGATTTCCGCCAGAAAAACCTCCCACTCCCGGAAACTCTTTTTGGAGGTCAGCGGCTAATCGCCCGACGACAGCTTTCCCCCATCCTTCTCGTCGTTGACGCTCAACGATGGACTGACCCAAGTCCCAGCACAACATGATCAATTCCCGATTAGCCGAAAGGGCAGCCTTGATCTGGGCGGAATGGATACGAGTTTTGATGTCTTCTAGAAATTCCTTGTAGTTGGCCGGCAGCCTAGCCATGTGTGCAACAGGTTGTTGCACTACGGAACGCGAATCTTTTTCAGGGGACATGGTCATGATCCTCTCATCGGGCCAGGCATGTCATTCCCGCACCCCGCTTGGCGGGGTGCGGGAATGAACATCTTCATGCCTTGACCGCGGCCTCCTCGAAGGCCTTAAGGATCGTCCCCGTGGCCTGCTTGTAGGACTCGGCCGTGATGGGGAAGGCCACGTCGTAGAACTTCTTCTCCTCCCCGCCGTTCCAGCGCCGGCTGGGGAAGGAGACGAAGACCGACTCGGCCCCCTCCTTCTCCACCTTCAGGATGCGGATGTCCCGGATGACGAAGGATCCCCCGATGACGAGCTCCGCAAAGCCCAGCAGCTTCGCGCTGCCGAAAGCCATCGGCTCGCGCAGCACGCGGACCTTCGTATCCAGACCAGGCACGTCCTTGACTGTATGCATCTTGCCTCCTTGCGGCGTATGATGTGCGTCTTCATACACACCATACGATCGAGGGGCAAATAAGTTCCCGACTTTATGCGGGGAACTCGTAGGAGGAACGATGACTGCCGGCCGACTGCGCGTAATCGATGAAGCGGGAATAGAAAGGATGGCGACCGATGGTGGCCGAGTCGCCGACGACGATCAAGAGCCGCCGCGCCCGGGTCATGGCCACGTTCATGCGCCGCACGTCCGACAAGAATCCCACCTCGCCGGACTCGTTGGAACGCACCAAGGAGACGAGGACCGCCTCCTTCTCGCGACCCTGGAAGCCGTCCACGGAGCCGATCTCCAGTCCCGGAACCTTGACCAGGGATTTCAGCATCTTGACCTGGGCCACATAGGGCGTGATGAGCGCCAGACGCCGAGGATCGATGCCGGCGGCCAGAAGCTTTTGCATGAGCTTGACCACGAGCTTGGCCTCGCCGAGATTCTCGCGGCTCTCCAGGAGCTCGTTCCAATCCTCCGCGAAGCCAGCGCCGGCCGTGTCCACGTAGACCAGGGGCACCGAAGTGAACTCCGTCGCTTCCACGTTGGGAAGCTCAGCCGCCGTGTGCTGCCGCACGGATTCATCCGCGATGAGCTTGCCCTCATAGAACTGGTCCGAGGAGAAGCGCATGATGGACTCATGCATGCGGTACTGCACGCGCAGGAGGCTCTGAAGATTCTGCGGGAGGATCTCTTTCAAGCGGTCGAAAAGCGTGATCGCCAACCCCCCCTTTGCGGCGTCTTTCGAGTAGATGGTCGGCGGCAGCTGCATGGAATCCCCGGCAAAGACGGCCTTCTCGCCCAAGCCCAGAGGGATCCAAGACAAAGGTTCGGTCGCCTGGGAAGCCTCATCCAAGGCTACGAGATCAAAACCGGCTTTGACCAGACCGCGAGAGAGCCCGCCATGAGTGGAGAGAACGACCTGGGCGGAGGCGATGAGGCGCCGGCTGATCTCGGACTCGATGTCGCGCGCCTCGCGCCAGAGCCGGGCGATCTCACGCTCGCGTTTCTGCTTCTCCTCATAGCCCAGCTGGGCGCGACCGAAGCGCGAGCGGCGCTTGGAGAGCCTCTCGCGCCAGGCATCGAGCTCCTTGACCTCGGCATATCCCGGGTCCTCATCCAGAAGGACCGCGAGGTTGTGTCGCCTCAACGGTTCCAGCGTGCGCGCCGGATGGCCCAGACGCACCAGACGCAGACCCGAGCCCTCGAGCTTCTCGAGGATGTTGTCCACGGCGATGTTGGAGGGAGCGGTGGCCAGGACGCGTCCTCCCGCGGCCGCGGCCTGGCGGATGATCTCGACTAAGACCGTGGTCTTGCCGGTCCCCGGCGGGCCATGGATGAGGGACACGTCCGCCGCCGACACGGAGCGCGCCACCGCCTCCTTCTGGAATTCATTCAAGGACTCGTTGAAGAACCGGATCTTCTGCGCGCGGCTCTTCTTCGGCACCGTCTCTCCCAGGAAGATCTCGCGCAGAAGGGCGGTGCGGTTCTTCTTGGCCTCGGCGGCCGTGACCAGGGCCTTCTTCATGCGGCGATACGTGGCGTCCGAGCCCAGGAGGTCCGCCTGCCAAGAGCCGCGGGCCAGCAGGGCAGGCTCAGGACCCTTCAGGGCGACGACGGCCCGATACTCCTCGACCTTATAGAGAGTGCCTTCGCACTCCGCGGGGTCGCTGCCCGCGGGCAGAGTCAAAAGGACATTGTCCCCACCGGACATGGCATGGAAGGGAGCGAACTCCTCGGCGCGCGGCTCGCGCGAGAGGACCGCCAAGACCATCCCCCCGGGGCCGGACTCGAAGCCCTGCAAGACCAGGCCCGTGACCGTCTTGCCCAGAGCCTCGCGGGTCGCCAGGGGGAATCGCCGGACCTCCCGCAGGCGCTCCTCTTTCTCAGCCTCGCGCTCGAGCTCCAAGAGCGTCTGGAGCCTCTCGAAGTGTTCTTTTCCTCCCATAGGACCTCTATCTTATATAATAAGCGCCATCATGCGGTGGACACGCTTCAAGCGGCGTCTCAGACGTCCAGCCCCCGGTTCAGGAGACTTCACCCAGGACATCGACAAGTTCCTCCCGGGCAACCGCGTCCAGCTCCTGCACGAAGGCGGCGAGACCTTCCGTGCCATGTGGAAGGCCATCGACTCGGCCCGCCGCACGATCCATCTCGAAACCTACATCCTGCGCAACGACCAGGCCGGCCAGGAATGCGGTCAACACCTCATGGCCAAGGCCCGCGAAGGCGTGAGCGTGCGCGTCATCTACGACTCCTTCGGCTCCCTCGCGCTCGACCCCGCCTATCTCATGCAACTGCGCAACGCGGGCGTGCGCCTTCTGGAGTATCATCCGGTGGCGCCCTGGCGGCCGCGTTGGGCCTGGGGCCGGCGCGACCATCGCAAGATCCTGGTCATCGACAGCGCGCAGGCCTTCACCGGCGGGGTCAACATCTCTGATGAGCATGCGCCCATCGCGGATGGAGGGTCCGGCTGGCACGACTGCCATGTGGCTGTCCAGGGGCCGGCCGCTTACGAGCTCGACCGGCTCTTCCGAGCGGTCTGGTTCAAGGAATCGCGCCAATGGATATCCCTGGCCGATTACCCCGAGTCGCTCGCGGGCAACTCTCTCGTCTGGGTCGCGGCCAACCATGAGTTCCTCCATCGCCACCGCATCCGCCGCGCCTACGTGAACGCCCTGCGCGCGGCGCGCCGCGAGGTGCTGATCACCAACGCCTATTTCCTCCCGGACCACGTCATCCGCCGGGCCCTGATCGCGGCCGCCCGGCGCGGCGTCGAGGTGAAGGTCCTCGTGCAGGGGATCTCGGACGTCCCCTCGGTCTGGCACGCGGGGCGCCATCTCTTCGATCAGCTTCTGCGCGGCGGGGTCAGACTCTTCGAGTGGCCCGGCCCGGTCCTCCATGCCAAGACCGCGGTCGCCGACGGCCTCTGGTGCACGGTCGGGTCCTACAACATGGACCATCGCAGCCTGCGCCACAACCTGGAGGTCAATCTGCACATCCTCGACCACGAACTGGCCGCCGATATGCGCGCGCGCTTCCAAAGGGACATGGCGAACGCCAGGGAACTCAAGCTCCACGAGTGGCGCTGCCGCCACTGGACACACAAGCTCCGCGAGAAATTCTGGACGCAGTTCCGGTATTTCTTCTAAGGCTTGGCGGCCTTCAGCCGGGGCAAGGCGAATTCCACGGCTGAGATCAGCTTGTCCTGCGTGTAATCGTCCTGGCGGATCTTGCCCGCGCTGAACATCCGCCGCAGAGGCGAGTCGGGGGTCATGGCCGCGGAAATATAGGCGCTGATGTGCTCGAAGTCATAGTCATCGCTCTTATACTTCAAGTCATACTGTCCGGAGAGAAAAAGACCCTTTTTAGCCCTCGTCTTCGCATCCGCGGAGCGCAGGCCCTCAAAAGCCAGAGAATTGACCGGCAAAAATGGGATGCCCAAGAGGCGCGCCAGGTTTATCGCATTGCTTCCCTCCAAGGTCGGAGGCAGGGTACTGTGGGCGAATAGGAACTCGAACACAGCCGGAGGGACCGTGCCGGTCTTGAGGATCAGGATCCCATTTTTCTTGAGCCGGCGCAGCTTCTCGCCCAGATCCCTGTCCGTGATGGACGCGATTTGGACGCGCTCTCTCAGCCTGGCATTGGCCGCTTTCAGGGCCCACAGCCGCTTGATATGGAGTATGCGGCCCAAGAGCCCGTCATCATTCAGCTTTGGATGCCGGAGACAATCCTGCAGTTCTATAATTTTATTTTCGATGTCCAGCAAGAGCGGGATCACGACGCCGCGCCTGGGGTAAAGATTGGGACTGCGATCCATGGAATCAGAGATGCCCAGCAGAAGGCGATGCAGCATGGCAGCATTGAAAAAATGAAGGCCATAGGCAGCCAGAAGCTCATGCTGTCCAATTTCCCGATGCAGAAGGGCTAAGCCATCGGCTTTTCTCTTCGGCACGTTGGCCTGATAGAGATCGGCGAAATAGCCCGCGTCGATCCTCTCCCGCGCGGGAGCGTACACGAAAACAGGATTATTCCCATACTTGATCTTCATCGGGCCGGTCTTACCCTTGATCCAGATTTTCTCCTCGTATGCCTGCCAATCAAAGGGAGCCAGCCCAAGAAAAACGTCTGCCTTGAACCTCTCAGTCATATTGAATTTAATATGGTCATCCCCGCCGGTAAGGGCCAGAGGCACGCGCTTGCCCTTTTTGGAGAAGCTCTCAAAGCTGCGCATCGTCATCCCCAAGCTTTGGATCTTTTGAACATCATCGCCTTGGTAAGGCTTAAAATCAGGGATCAGCTGGCCGAGCTTCGTCGGCATCATGACCCCGTCAAACGCGCGGCCGGCATCATAAACGCCTTCGATCTTCCCTTTGAAGCCCAACTCCCTCAACCGGCGCACGATGGATAAGGTGGCCATCTGATGGCCGTAACCTGGAGCGTTGGCGAAATAAACGCGGATCTTATCCAAGCTCTTCAAATAGGCGACTGCCGGCGATGGAGGCAGGACTCTGGATTCTGGGCCCTGCGGGGGAAGAGGCTGCGCTTCTGGAAGCGGAGCAAGAAGACCGGATGCAGGCTTGGCTGGCCGAATAGCCGCGATTGACTGACCGAGCGGCTCGGCAGCCTTGCCCTTGAATCCTCGCGGCAAAGCCCCGTAAGCCTGCGAAAAAAGCAGCAGGCTGAAAGAAATAATCGCCCAAGATTTCCTCAATGCATTCATAAAAATCCTGCTGTTATAAGTGTAAAGACTTTGCCCGGAAAACGCCTGGGAATAAAGACCTATTTCAGAAAGGCAAAGGACCTAGGAGATTATGGACCAAAAGACCTAGGCGCGAAAAAGGGATGCTTGAGGTAGGGCAGAAGATCGGGCTTCTTCTCGGTCTTCTTGATCTCCATCTCAACCACCAGGATGGAGGGCGCCACGATGGAGGCCGGTACCAGGCCATGGCCCTGGGAGTAATGATAGAAATTGAAGGCGGACCTCTCGGCCGAGACAGCCACGATGTCACGCAAAGGCCGGGTGCCTGTCCCCGTGAACTCCAGGCCCTTGAGCGGCTCCTCGCGGCCGTCCGCGACAGAAACCTTGTAGGCTGAGACGGGACTCAGGTTCTGCATGCGGCGCACCACGATCCCGTAGTCCAGGCCGAGCTCCCGGCACATGCCGCGCAGCTTCTCCTTGAGAGCCGCCTTCGGCATGGTGAAGCGCGCCTGCGGCGTGACGATGAGGTTGCCGATGCGGCCGGTCGGCAGCATGCCGAATTCGGCGCGGCCGTGGCCGTTGGAATGGCGGCGCTCCTTGATGGGGGCGCGGCTCATGTAGAGACCCACCAGCTTCCCCTTTTCCACCAGGTTGACGCGCCGGGCCGGCACGCCCTCGCTATCGATGCGGTAATGCCCGAAGAGCGCGACCCCCTGAAAACGCTCCAGAAGCGGATCATCGGCGATGTCCAGGAACGGCACGGCCACGCGCAGCCCCAGGCGGGCGACAAAAGACGCTTGGTCGCAAGCGCGGTTCTCCTCGTTCTCCGACCAGCACCCCCGCGGATTGGAGATGTTGTCCACGAGCTGGACGTCGAAGAACTCCGCCGCGGCCTCATCCTCGAACAGGACGGGGCCGACATAGGTGAGAAGGTCGCCGCCATGCACCGCGTCTTTCACCCGGATGGCGAGCCGGCGTGCCTCGCCCTTGAGGACCTCCAGGCGCGGCACATCCTTCCAGGAGACATAGTGCAGATCCGACGAGTCGGCCAGGCGCAGCCCGTTCAAGGCCTGGGCGCGCGCGCCCATCTCCAGGCTGATGCGGGTGATGCCCGAGCGAACGGCCGTCCCCTCGCTGGTGAGCAGGCGCTTGGTGCCGGTCTGAAAGCTCAAGGTGACCTGCGAATCCTGAATGTCCGCATACTCCTTGAAGACCGCGGAGATCTCGCGCACGCGCCCCTCCCAGAGGGCGCGGTCGAAGGGAAGAAGTTCCTCGGCCCCATAGGACTCGATCGTCTCCTCGCGGGAAAGATCGCCGAAATTCTCCTTGATAAGACGCCTTTCCTTGTACGCCTTCTTCCTCGCCAGGTCCTGCAAGGCGTCCTTGTAGGCCTCGTCGCTCAAGGACCAGAGGGCCGCGCGCAGGTTGTCATAATCCGCTTCGAAAGAAGCGTTTCCCACGAAACTCTCGCGTTCAGATCCGGCAGCCAAGAAGTGGGTGTTGTCGAAGGCGCTGTCGCCGACTCGGATTTGAACGCCGGCATAGAGTTCCGGGGCCACACGGCTCATCACCAGGCTGCCGAAACTCCCCGTGACAGTGGCGAAGGTTCCCTGCGCCACCGCGTAAGAGGCGAAATAGGGGCTGGGCATGCCCTTCATGCGCAGCCGACTCATGGTGCGGGAGAGTTCATCGCGCATGGCGCCGAAGACCTTATCATCGCCTGGGAGCTTCTGGGCCCGGCAGGGAGAAAAAAGGCTCAAAAGGAAGATCGCGCCGACGACGGAGCGATGATTCATCCGTTTCACATCAATCCTTGCCGCCATAGGGAGGAGGCAGGATCGGCGGCTGGGACTGGGACTTGGCCACCTTCTCCACCTCCATCTCGGAGATGAGCAGACTCGGCGAGATGGCGGAGACCGGCACGAAGCCGGACTCAGCCCCGCAGCTCCCGTTGAAGATCGCCGGATCGTCGGCCGCTGCCAGGATCTTCATGAAGCCGGCGATCGGCGTGCCCACGATGTCCACTCCGCGCACGGCCTCGTCAGGCCTGTCATCGGCATAGACCTTGTAGACCAGCAGCGGCTGGACCTTGAAGGCCTGTACGCCGTCCCGGCCGGTCGTGGTGAAGCCCCCCGAAATGTCGTCGAAAAGCAGCCCGAAAGGCTTCTTCTGGCGGAGGATCTCGGCCTTGAGCATGCGGCGCAACTCTTCGTAGGGAACCGTCTTCGAGGCTTCCACGAGCGTGTTGCCCATGCGGGCAACGGTCGCGTAGCCCGGCTCTCGTCGGCCGTGGCCGTTGGAACGGGGAAAGCCCCTGATGGGGACCCGGTTCAAGAGAAAATTGTGCAGGATACCGTTCTCCACCAAGGCCACGCGCCTGGATTTGATGCCTTCGTCGTCATAGGCGTAGGCTCCTCGCAGGAAGGTGCCGCGGAAGCTCTCCATCGTGGGGTCGTCATAGACGGAGATGAAATCAGAGACCACGGGGAGGTTGAGTTTCTTGGTGAAAGTCTGCCCCTCCCTCTCCCGCTTCTGACGCTGGCCCTCCACGCGATGGCCGAAGATCTCATGGAAGAAGACGGCGGCCGCGCGGTTCTTGAGGATGACCGGGCCCGCGAACGGCTCGACCAAGGGGGCATCCTTGAGGACCTGCAGTTCCCCCACGGAGGACTCAAGATCCTTCAAGACCTTTTCATCCGATGGCAGATCCTCCATGCGGTCCGCGTCGTAGCTCACAAAGCGCGAGAGCTCCATCCCATCGGCCGTGCGGGTGGCCAGCTGGTAGGCCAACCGAATGTAGCCGCGGCCCTGGGCGATGCGGGCACCCTCGCTGGAGATGAAGTAGCGGTTCTCAGTCTTGGCGCTCAGGAACGCGCCCGACCTGTAGATGAAAGGATGCTCTTTGAAACGGGCCGAATACTTCTTCAATTTGGCCCGCCAAAGCTCACGGTCAAGACCCTGCGCTCTGCGTGTCTTGGAAAAGTGGACGGCGGACCCCTCCTTGGAAAAGTCAGGGGAAGGGTCCTCTTCCTGGGCCGTGACGGCGCGGTTGGCCTGAACCTGGATGTAGCGCTCCAGGGCGGTCTTATAGGCAGCGTCCGTTTCCAGCCACAGCGCGGCACGCAGCGCGTCCGCGTCCTTTTCCAGGGGCAGGCGCACCAGATGATACTGGCGATGCTCGCTCCAAGACTCGCGGCCCTTCATCTCATGCGTGTTGTCCAGACCCGGCGATCCGACCCGGACATCCACATCCAGGGATCGGTTCGAACTCAACGACTCCGTATCCAAAGCCCCTAGGACCGAGTAGAGGATGGCCTCGTCATTATCGACCACTTCGTAGTCGAGATAATAAAGGGGGATCTGCTTGGCATGCTCCACGCGGGCCAGCGCGGTCCAGGAGCGGTCGAGCTCCTTTTGCATGACTGTCAGGACCGGGGAATCATCGCCGGCCGTCGCCGCAGGGCAGACGGCCAAGAGCACGATGGCAGCGCCGAGAAGTTGTCTCACCAGGCCCCGAATTATAGCCTTTCTTCGGTATTTTTGATAGGCTCCCTCCATGAAGCTCTACCTTCTGCGCCATGGCCATGCCTTGAGCGTGCACGAAGCGGGCGTGGCCTCGGATGAGGACCGCCCGCTCTCCCAGACAGGCCAGGAGGATGTGCGTAAAATGGCGCGGCATCTCGTTTCCCTCGGCGCGGCACCGGAGATCATCCTGCACAGCCCCTTGAAGCGTGCGATCCAAACGGCGGTCTTCGCCGCGCCCATTTTACAGCCCCGCCAAGGCCTGGAAGCTTTTGCCCCCCTCTCCAACGAACTCCCCGCCCAGGATCTTGCGATAGAGCTCAAGCGCCGCTGCGAAGGCCTAGCCGAGGTCGTCGCCATCGGCCATCAGCCTCAGATGGGCGAACTCATCGCGGTTTTGTCCCGAGCCGTCTTCAACCTGCGGCCGGGAGGCGCGGCCATCCTGGAGCTCAACGCCGATGAGCCGGCGGCCTTCGTGGGCGGCTGCAACCCCGAGGAACTCTAGTGCCCCCCCCGCACCGACGCAAGTCCGACCGCGCGGAAGCGCGGCCTTTCTGGCACGACATGCCCCACATGTACCTCTACCCGGCCCTGGGATTCCTCATCGGGCTGTGCACTCCCGCAGGGGCCTTCCTGCTGCGCACCTGGCAGGTCGGCCCTCTCTTCAACCCCATCGATGAGCTGCAGTCCAATTTCGTCTTCTACGGCGTCATGGCGGCAGGCACCATCTCCTCTCTGCTCATCTTCGGCTACATCCTGGGGCTGCGCAGCGACGCGCAGCGCGTGCGCAACCGGACGCTCCGAGCCCGCCTGGAGGAGCTCCATCTCAAATCCGTCACCGATGCCCTCACCGGGACCTATACCCATGGCTACATGCACGAGATCCTGGAGATCGAGGTCCAGCACGCCCTGACCACGCGCGCCCCGTTGTCCGTCCTGCTCATCGACATCGACGATTTCAAGAAGCTCAACGACCTCCATGGCCACCTCTTCGGCGACCGCGCCATCAAGGAGACGGCCGAGACCATCGCGGCCAGCGTGCGTTCTGACGACATCATCGGCCGGCTCGGCGGGGATGAATTCGTGGTCGTCATGCCGGCGGCAGGCCATGACACGGCCGCGGCCGTGGCCCGGCGCATCTGCGCCGCCTGCGCCAAGGGCGGTCCCATGGCCACGGTGAGCGTCGGAACCACGTCCCTGCACGGGCATGACAAGGTGTCGGCCCAGGACCTTCTCCACGCAGCCGACATGCACCTCTACCGGGCCAAGCGCGAAGGCAAGAACCGCGTCTGCGCGGAAGCGAAGCAGGCCTAGATCTTAGGCGGGGTGTCCCGACAAGCAGAGCGCACGCAGGTGTTCCTGAAATCGCAGCGCGGACAAAAGGTCGTGTCCGGCGCAAAAGCGCCGGTTTCAATGCGATCCGCCGTTCCCCGGATCATCTCCTTGAAGGCAGCTTCGCCAGCGGCATCATAAGGGATACTCACACGACGCCCGGCCGCCAGGAAATGGACGGTCAAAAGCTCGGCCTCCAGGGCCAAGGACTCCCGGCAGCCCAGACCGTAGAATCTCAGCTGGAGTTCGTCCGAAGGTTCAAGGACTTCCCGCGTTCCCGAGGTCTTGTAGTCGATGACTTCGACGCGGCCGTCGGGGTGCCGGTCGATGCGGTCGATCATGCCGCGCACCTCATGACGCCCCAGGGGATAGAGGAACTCGCGCTCCACGGCCACGACCTCGGTGCGCCGCTCTCGCTCGCTCTCCAGATAGAGCTCCAGCATGCGGCGGCCCTTCTCGAACCATGCCTGGCGCGCGGCCTCATCCGGATAGCCGGAGGTGAACCAACGGCTCTCATAGCACTCCCAAAGATCTTCGGGCGCGGGCGTGGGCTTGCGGTGAAAGCACTCCAAGGCCCGATGCAGAGAGCGGCCCAGGGAAGCTGACGGGGTCGCAGGGATGCGCCAGCCGTCCACCATCAGGAGCTTGTATTTCCAAGGACACTCCCGGAACACGCGCAGCTTGGTAAAGCTGATCTCCATGTCAAGCCTGGATCGCGGGGGAATTAAGTAAGGTGTCCCCGCATCTGAAGAAGCTCAAAAACGTATCCCCATATTTCTCGCGTCGGACCATGCGCCAGCCCGGCGGGGCCTCGACGACCTCCTTGACCTGATGCTGGCACACGGCCCAGCCCTGGGGCGCCAGAAGCCCGGCCGCAGCCACGCGCGCCAAAGCCGGGGTCGACAAGGCCAGCGGCCTTTTCTCCGAATCCTTATACGGCGGGCCTAAAAAGATGAGGTCGTACTGCGCGATCCCGGAGCGGTAGGAGATCCAGGAGAGATCATCCAGGACATCGCCGAAATGGGCCTTGCCGCGGCCGGTCAAGCCTGCCGCCGCCAGATTCTCTTCGATCAGCTCCAGACAGCGGCGGTCGCGCTCCACGAAGAAGACGAAGGACGCTCCCCGGGAGATGGCCTCGATACCGACGGCTCCGGTCCCAGCGAACAGGTCGAGGAACCGTGCCCCCGGCAGAAGCCCGGAGAGGATGTCGAAGAGAGACTGCTTGATGCGCCCGGAGATGGGCCGCACCCCCCAGTCCTTGCCGGCCCCGCGGATGCTGCGGCTGCGCAGGGCGCCCGCGATGATTCGCACGCCATATTTTAGCAAAACGCATTTGCTAATATAGTTGCGACATGGGAACAAAGATCGTCGTTGTGGACGACGACCCCCTGGTGGGCGAGCTGACCACGACGCTGCTGCAGGACGCCGGCCTCGAGACCCTGCTCATCAACAGCAGCGTCAAGGCCCTGGAGATCATCAAGACCGATCCTCCGGCCATGGCCATCCTCGACATCCTCATGCCCGGCATCGACGGACTGACGCTATGCCATCGCCTCAAGAGCGACCCGGCGACCAAAGGCATCAAGGTCGTCATGGTGTCGGGCAAGTCCTTCCAGGCTGACCGCAAGCGCGCCAAGGACTACGGGGCGGACGCCTTCATCGAGAAGCCCTACAACGTCGACACCTTTGCCGCGCGCATCCAGGAGCTGCTGGCGGGCAAGGCGGTCGCGCCTGATACGGCCCCGGCCGCGGACGCGGCCATGCCGGAAGGAAAGCTCTCCATCGCCATCCGCGGATGTCGCAGCCTCTCCCCCTCCCAAGGCGGCGCAGCCTCCCGCTACGGGCGAGAGACCTCGTGCGTCACTTTGCAGATCGCAGACCATCTGTTCATCCTCGATGCCGGCTCGGGCATCGTGCCTCTCGGCAAGGAACTCACGTCCGCCGGACAGCCCAAGGAGCTCCGCCTCCTTCTCACCCATTTCCACGAGGATCACGTGGAGGGCTTGGGCCTCTTCGCTCCGGCCTATGCGCCGGGCTTCAAGCTCATCATCGCCGGCGCCAGCGACCCGGACCAAAGCCTCGAAGCGCACGTCCAGAGGATCTTCGAGACCGCCCCGGCGGAATTGGGAGAGCTCAAGGCCGAGCTCGAGCTCTACGAGATGCGCGAGGAGACCTACCAGATCCTTCCCGGCGTCAAGGTCTCGCCCTTCTTCGCCAATCACCCCGGTATGACCCTGGGCTTCATCGTGGAGGCCGAGGGCCGCAAATTCGTCTATTCCCCGGACGCGGAGATCTACGGCGAGCAGGGAACGGCCCTGCAGGACTACGACGAACGCCTGGTGCGCCTCGTGGAGGGGGCGGACCTTCTCATCCATGACGGCCGCTACCTCGACGCCGATTACCAGACGCACAAGAACAACGGCCACTCCTCTTGGCTCAACACGGTCGAACTCGCCCTGCGCGCCGAGGTCAAGAGCCTCGTGCTCGTCCATCACGACGACGCCTACTCGGACGAGATCCTCGACCGCATCGAATCCGAGGCCCGCGCCCTCATCGCCCAAAAAGGCTCGTCCATGCAGTTCGCCATGGGCCGCGAGGGCCTCAAGGTAGGGATATAATGGAAGACATCAAAGGCCGGGTCTTCGCCGCCGCGGGTCTTGTGGAGTATCAGCCCGGCACCGTGGTCAGCCGCACCCTCGTGAAGAAGCCGACGGGGACGATCACGCTCTTCGCCTTTGACAAGGGCCAGGGTTTGAGCGAGCACACGGCGCCTTTCGACGCCCTGATCCTGGCCTTGGACGGCGAGGCCACCTTCCATCTTTCAGGCCACCCGCACCGGCTCAAGACAGGGGATCTCTTCCTCCTGCCGGCCGGCGAGCCACACGCCTTAGATGCGCTCGAGCGATTCAAGATGGCGCTGGTGATGATCCGGTCCTAGAATCGACCGCTCAGCTGCGTGCCAGCAGGGATCTGATTTTCTGCAGCCAGCGCCCCGGCGCTTGGAGCATCTCATCCGCGTCAGGAAAATTGAAAGATTTAGCGTACAGGTAAGCCAGCAGAGCTCCTATCCCCATACCCGCGATAAAAATAGCCATGGCATGCGGGACATGGACGAGGTGCAGTGAACGCAGAGTCCAATTGACCATATAGAAGAATTGATATATATAATCGCCGACTTTGATCTTAATGCCCCAAGGCAGCTTGCGGAACTGCCGGTGGCTATCGACCATCCGGGGTATCTGCGCCCAAACAGCCTTGCCCAGATTATTGATCCACCCATTAAAGAATACATGGCTGGTCATCGCCCATAGGACGGCGAGATGGAGCATGGCCGACAATCCATGCGCGGAGATGAACATGGATATCTCCACCGGGAATGCGAACAACAAGCTGATTGAGAATATCTTCACATACTGTGACAGCGCCGTTCCTCGATAAGTCCAATTTTTATAGGTGCTGATGAGGGTCCCGATCAGCGCCCCAAAAAAGGTCGTATACATCACCGGGATCAAACTCGTGCCCCCACCGTAACTTATCACCTTATACATCAAGACTCCCTGAAGGAGCCCTAGGGACACGCCAAAAGCCAGATCACGGAAGATGGGCATTTTCCACGTAGCGTACCAGTAAGCCTTCCACCAGGCCCGGCTATGATAGACAGGTTTCTCGCGGAAATCCGTGACGGTAACGCGACCGCCGCGCTGCCATGGGGTGAAACCGTTGCGCTCCCAGGCGATGACCACATTGCGCCCCTTCTCGCCATCCTTGCGATTCGCGCCCGCGTCAATAACCTGCCGGGCCATGATCTGGCGCAAATGCGAACCACACAGAACATCATGGATTTTCACAAGCAATCGAATGATGCTTAGATGAGATGATGCGAATCCGTTATGAACACCATCGATGTCCCTGGGGATGTTCTGGTCCAAGAAGAAGATCGACAGCTGGGTCGGGGCATGCACCACGCGCACAAACCAGACCCTTTTTCCATCGACTTGAAGGGAATTGATCTCCCCCCGCCCCAGGATGGAATCGTCCAGGAATATCTTCCCCTTTTCGACTGCGTCCTGAAAATCATCCGCTCCCAATTCATGCCAGCGCCTCTGCGCCAATGCCTCGACACGCTCTCGAAGGATTTGGGCTTGCGCGAGTATCGCGCCGCGATTCGCCTCCCAGGCCCGCCGGCTGTCTTTTGCCGGCACGGCCATGGCGGGCCGCGGAACCGACTCCGCCAGATCTTGGCGGGCCGGCACCAGTTGCGAGATATCCGCCAACTTCAACCCATTGGCAACATGGCCCGCAACAGAAGCGACCGCAGCATCAGTTTGAGCGCCGTAGAGCTTCCACAAAGCACCATCCCAAAGGGCAGCTAAAAGGGCTTCGCACTCTTTCGGATCCTGCAGGCTCTTCTCGGAAACCTTATCAAGCATCCCATCCAAAGTTGCTACAGTTTTTTGAGCCAGGGAAGATGGTCCTACGATATCGCGGCCCTGGCTCGTCGGGGCAGAAGCGTTCAGGCCCTCGAAACCAACATACTGCAGAAGGATGCCCATTTTCGCTTGATTGGGCGCGGAAAGCTGGGAGATCACGGCGGCGTCAAATAGGCTGGGATTCTGTCGGGCAGGGAAACCGATGGAGAGTTCTTTTTGCAGCTGCGCGTAAGAAACAACGAAATTGACCGCAGGAGCGGAGCCCTTGCTTTGGGCGGCCACCGACGCGGCCACGGTCGCGAAGCCGGAATTCTCGAATCCAAACAGGACGGAAAGAAGCAACGCCCAAACCGCGCGCTTTCGCCCGTTTCGCCGCGATGGCATAGTCATAATTCTATGAGCATGGATATTGTAATGCAGGCAGCCGAAAAATGGTTGGGTCTTTCGGGCAATTCCAGAGAGATAAAAGACCTAGGCCCCCCTGGGCCAAAAGGCCTATATATAAAAATTGGTGGACCTAGTCAGGATCGAACTGACGACCTCTTGCATGCCATGCAAGCGCTCTCCCAGCTGAGCTATAGGCCCGTAAAGGTATTGTAGTCCAAAACGCCGTCGTCGGTCAAGGATTGACGAGCACGATCTCGATGCGCCGGTTCAAGGCCCGCGACTGCGGCGCGTCGTTAGACGCGATCGATCGGTATTCCCCGTAGCCCGCCGCGACCAGGTGCTTCGGGTCCACCTGGGCCGTGTCCTGCAGGTAGCGAAGGACCGCGGTCGCCCGCGCCGTGGAAAGTTCCCAGTTCGTCGCGTACTTATTCTTGAGGCCTTCCCCGACGATGGGCTTGTTGTCCGTGTGCCCTTCGATGCGGATGTCCTTGTCCGTCACGGCAGCCAAAATCTTGCCCACCTTCTCCAGGACCTTCTTGCCGTCGGCACGCACCTCGGCTTGGCCCGAATCGAAAAGGACGCGGTCCACCATGTTGACCGTAAGCTTGCCCTTGAGCTGCGTGATCGTCACCTCTCCGGCGGCGATCTCCGACTTGAGGCTTCCCGTCAGATCCTCGTAGTTCTTCTTGACCTGAGCCAGCTCTGCCTCCTTAGCCTTCTCCACGGCGGCCTTCTCGTCGCGCGCCTGGGCAAGCTCCTTGTCGCGCGCGGCCACGGTGCCTGAGAGAGCATCCCTTTCCTTAATAAGCCCGGCGACCTTCTTGGAGAGTTCGCCCTTATTGGCTTCCAAAGATTCCTGAAGGTCCTTGTTGGACTTCTGGACAGTGCCCAGCTGGACATTGAGAGAGGCCAGGGTGGCCTTGCTGGACTCCAGGTCCTTCCTGGTTGAGGCCAGATCTTTATCCAGCGCGTCGGCGCGCTGCAGCTGGGCCTGAGTCTTAGCTTCCTGGTCATGGAATTTGAAGGGCGTGACACAAGCACCCAGGGCCACGACAACAGCGATCAAAAGATTGGAATGTTTCATGTTTAAGACCTCCCTGAAAAATTTGCGCGGGGAGGGACTCGAACCCTCACGCCTTGCGGCATACGCCCCTCAAACGTACGCGTCTGCCAGTTCCGCCACCCGCGCTAAAATCGTTATGGTCCCTGCGGTGCAGGTACTGCCTTGGGCGCCGGCATCTCCAAAGGCGGCGGAGGCGCCACCCGGGAAGTGACGCTCGACATGCCCGCACGGCTCGACAGCAGGGTCAAAAAGAGCGAGGTGAACGCGAAGGTCCCGGCCAGCCCTGCCGTGAACTTCTTCATGAAATCCGAGCCCGAGGGCGTGTTGATGAGGGAATCCCCTCCTCCGCCGAACACCGCCAGACCCGCCCCGCGGCCGGTCTGCAGGAGCACGACCAGGATCATGAGAAGGCACGCGATGACATGGATGAATTGGATGATGCTGTAGATCATGGCGAGATTATACCTTTTGCCCGGCCAATGCGGCCAGGCCCGGCAGGACCTTCCCCTCCAAGAGTTCGAGGCTGGCCCCGCCCCCCGTGGAGCAATGGGAGACCCGATCCGAAAGCCCGGCCTTGGCCAGGGCCGCGAGGCTGTCCCCGCCGCCGACGATGGTCACGGCTCCCTGTGCCGTGGCCTCGGCCATGGCCTGGGCCACCGCGAGCGTGCCCTTGGCGAAGGCGTCCATCTCAAAGATTCCCATGGGTCCGTTCCAGAACACGGTCTTGGCCTTCTTGATCTCGTCGGAGAAGATCTCGATGGTCCGGGGCCCGATGTCCACGCCGATCATGTCCGGCGCGATGGCCATGGATTCGGTCACGAGCGCCTTGGCATCGGGCTTGAGCTCCTTGACCACCACATGGTCCGCGGGAAAAAGACAGCCCACCTTTCGGTCATAGGCCTGGGCGATGATCCTTTGGGCCTCATCGACCTTCTCCGCTTCCAAGAGAGACTTGCCGATGGATATCTTCTGGCAGGAGAGGAAAGTGTAGGCCATGCCACCGCCGATGAGCAGGCCGTCGACTTTCTCAAGCAGCTTGGACAAGACGCCCAGCTTGTCCGAGACCTTGGCGCCGCCGATGACAGCCACGAAAGGCCGGGCAGCGTTGTTGATCGTCTTATCGAGGAACTCGAGTTCCTTCTGCACCAAAAATCCGATGCCGCCGGGCAGATACGCGCACACCCCGGCGGTCGAGGCATGGGCGCGATGGATCGCGCCGAAGGCCTCCTGCACGAAGACCTCTCCGTGCTTGGCCAGAGCCTTGGCAAAAACAGGATCATTCTTCTCTTCTTCCGCGTGGTAGCGCAGATTCTCAAGAAGAGCGACTTGGCCGGGCTTCAAGGCGGCCACGACCTTGTCTGCCTCGGGGCCGACGCAATCGGAAGCGAAAGCCACGGGCTGAGCAAGGAGCTTGGACAATTCCGCAGCGACGGGCTTGAGGCTGTACTTCGGCTCGGGCTTGCCCTTGGGTCGGCCCAGATGGGCGATGAGGCTCACGCGCGCGCCCTGGGCGATCAGGTATTGGAGGGTCTTGAGCGTCCCGCGCACGCGGGTCAGATCCGTGACTTTCCCGTCCTTCATGGGGACATTGTAGTCCACGCGCGCCAGGACCCGCTTGCCGCGAACGTCGAGGTCCTGCAGACGCCGGATCTTGAGCGCCGTCATCTCAGGCCGCAACCGCCGCTCGCTTGGAGATGTAGACGGTCAGGTCGATGACCCGATTGGAATAGCCCCACTCGTTGTCGTACCAGGCGAAGACCTTGACGAGACTCCCGGCGATGACGTCGGTCATGGCCGCGTCGACGATGGAGCTGGCCGGGTTGCCCGTAAAGTCCTTGGACACCAGAGGAACCTCGCTGAACTCCAGCAGCCCCTTCAGGCGCGGGGATTCAGAGGCCTTCTTCAGCGCGGCGTTGACCTCCTCCTTGGTCGTCGCCTTCTCCACGACGACTGCCAGGTCCACCAAAGAAACGTCAGGCGTCGGAACGCGGATGGCGCAGCCGGAGAACTTGCCCTTGAGCTTGGGGTAGACCAGACCGATGGCCTGGGCAGCCCCCGTCTTGGTCGGGATCATGCTGAGCGCCGCGGCCCGAGCCCGGCGCAGGTCCTTGTGCGGGAAGTCGAGCACGGGCTGGTCGTTGGTGTAGGCGTGGATCGTGGTCATGATGCCGGCCTTCACGCCGAAATTCTCATCGAGGGTCTTGGCCACGGGAGCCAGGCCGTTGGTGGTGCAGGAGGCATTCGAGACCACATGATGCTTGGCCGGGTCGTAGAGCTCCTCGTTGATGCCCATGCAGATCGTGATGTCCTCGTTCTTGGCCGGGGCGGTGATGATGACCTTCTTGGCTCCCGCGACCAGGTGGGCCTTGGCCTTCTCGCCGTCCGTGAACTTGCCCGTGGACTCGATGACGGTCGTGACGCCGAGGTCCTTCCAGGGCAGCTTGGCCGGGTCCTTCTCGGCCAGGACCTTGATGAGCTTGCCGTCGATGCGCAGGTCGTTGCCGACCGCCTCGACCTTGCCGGGATAGATCCCGAAGGTCGAGTCGTACTTAAAGAGATGCGCCAAGGTCTGAGCGTCGGTCAAGTCATTGACCGCGACGAAATTAACCTCCGGCCGGGAGATTCCCGCCCGGACCACGAGCCGCCCGATGCGTCCGAAACCATTGATACCGATGTTGATGGCCATAATTCCTCCTGGGGTCAGGTCTTGATTTTTGACTGAGATGAAATCTCAGTCAAAAATCAAGACCTGACCCCGTCATTTTAGCGATTTAGAAGTACGATTTCCACACGCTGTTCGGAGAACTCGGCGCGGGCGCCTTCCATGGACACATTCTTGGTCATAGTCATGAGCTGCTTGATGAGGTAATTCTGGATGACGGCGCCCTGGGTCTCGGCAAGATTCTTGCTTTCGGCGAAGACGCGCACGGCGACGGGGATGCCGGAGAAGCGCCGCTTGACCACATCAACCGCCGAGCGCACGAGATCGAGGCCGGCCGGCTGAGCCAATTCCGTCTCATTCTTGGCGCGGCCAAAAAGAACGCCTGAATCCAGCGTTATGAAGAGGCCCGTCTCTTCCTGATGGAGAACCCCCTTAAACAGAAGAGGCCGGCCCACCCGCGTGTAGCGCGCGCCGGAAGGATCGGTGAACGTGTAGACCGCGGAGTAAGAGCGCCCCGCCCGGATCCAATCGCCCTGCTCGTTCTGTCCGCTCCAGAGGATCTCATCGGGAGGATCATTCGAGCTCTCGTAATGCTGGAAGACTCGCCCGGACTCATCCGCGATGGTGAGGTTCCACGCATAAGGCTTGGACTCCTTGGGCTCGAGCTTGCGGCCCAGGATCGCTCCCAACTGGTCGCGTACGCGCAGGGGGATGCCGAAGCGCTGGCTGAAGGTGAGACGCCAAGGCTCGACGACGCGGTGGTTGTGCAGGAAATCAGGATGCGTGCGCTTCCAGGACACGCTCGCCGGCGAGCCCGACAACAGAAGGGACTGATCCGTCTGTTCCACGGAAGGACGGATGCTCTCGAAAGGATCGACATCGATGCTGAGCGCGGGTTTGGCAACGTCGAGCTTATTGACGCCTTCGCCCTTGACCACCACCTCGGTCGGAAAGCCGGAACCCGCGGCCGGCGCGGTCGGATTCGGTGCCGCAAAAACAGGCGATGCGAGCAGAAAGCTCAGGATAGCACTCTTCATAGTCACTCCAAGACGAAACGGAAGGTGATGACGCCCCATTGGCGCTCGTTGGCGCCGATGGGCACGAACTTCCAGCGGGTCAAGGAATCCATGGCCAAGCGGTCCAAAGCGCCGAAACCCGAGGTGCGTTCGACCCGCATCTCAGGAAGGACCGTGCCCTCGCGATCAACGGAGAAGCGGATGGAGACTGAGGCTTCCAAAATGCCCTGTCGCTTGGCCCAGGCCGGGAACTCCGGGATCTCATAGGAGACGACCTTGCGGTCGGCCAGGGGCCCTGCGATCTCGACGCCCTTTTTCTCAGCCAGCGCGCCGGCCTGGCGCCGCGGCGCGGCCGGAGTAGCCGTCTCGATCTGTTTGCGCACGGTCGGCTCGATGGCGGCCTGCGGCTGCAGAAGGGAAGGCGCCGACGGAAGAAAGGAAGACGCGGGCCTCTCTCCCAGGTGCGCGCTGGGGGCCTGACTGGCCTCGGGCAAAAGAGCCGCCGGGGCCGCTCCGCCGGCTTGGCGCATGGACGGGCCGCCGATGCTGTGGATGGCCTGCAGGGCCACGGCTTGCTGACGCTGCTCTTCCAAGGCCATGGCCTGAGGCAGATTCCTGACCTTGTGCATGCCCACATCCTCCAGACGCGGCAGGGAGGCCAAGCTCGAAGCCCGACGGTCCTCGAGCTTCGATCCGATCTGCGCCGCCGAAACGCGCCTCTTGGAAAGATCGAGACTCTCCAGCTTGGCGAGAGACTGCAGGCGGCCCTTATCCTCCAGCTTGGGCGCGGAAGCCAAACGCGGCCTCTGGATGTCGGGAAGCTTGACGTCAAGACCGCGCGGCTGGGCGATCTTGGGCAGCGTGGGCAAAGCCATCTTGAGAAAATCCTTCATGCTGGGCGCCGCCACCCGATGCGCGGGTGCCGCCTTCGTCTGGATGAGGAGGTCCACGTCCGAGATGGTCTTGGTCTGGATCTGGGGGCCCGCCTGCATGAGCCGGATGAAGAGGACCACGGCCCCGACGTGCAGGGTCAAGGACGCCGTCACTGAAACAGGCAAACGCGACTGCATCATTTTTTGTGTTCCGTGGCGATGGTCAAGGACTGGGCCCCCGCGTCCTTGGCCTCGGCCATGATGTCCACCAAACGTCCATGCAAGGCATCTTCATCAGCCTTCACGACGACGAGCTTCGTCTCGCTCGTGGCGAGCTTGAGCTGGAGTTCCGGCTTCATCGCCGCGAAATCCGGATATTCCTTGTAATCGAGGGCCAGGTGTCCGTCCTTGCCCAGCGTGATGGTGATTTTCTCCGCCTCAGAGCCCTCCTTGGTGTGGGCCTTGGGGAGATGGACCTTGATGACCGGTTCGGAGAGGATCGGTGCTGTCACCATGAAGATGATGACCAAGACCAGACAGACGTCGACCAAGGGAGTGACATTGATGGCGGAGACGATGTCCTCCTCTTCTGGAGCGGCGTGAGCCATTCTATCCCCGGCCCTCGGATTTAAGGATGGCGACCTTGGCCGCCCCGCACTGCTTGGCCAGGTCGAGGATCTCCACGACCTGCCCCACGCGGTTGCCCTGATCGGCCGAGACCATGACCATCTTGTCCTTGCTGCGCACCAGGGCGTCGGAGATTTTTTGGGCTAGAGCTCCTGGCGCAACCGACGCTCCGTTGACCGTGATCCGACCATCCAAAGCGAGCTTGACCTGGACGTTCTCCGAGATCGACGCCTTGCCTTCCGCCGCTTTCGCCCGGGAATGGAGCACCGCGATGCCCGCAGTCAAGGCCATGGGCGCCACGGCCATGAAGATGATGACCAGGACCAGGCAGACGTCCACCAGGGGCGTGAGGTTGATCTCGGTGATCGGCTCGTCGGCCTTTTGAGAGGAAGAAGCCATCGCGTCCTATTTCGTTCCCAAGATGACCATCAGCCGCGTGGAAGCGACCTCCATGTCGACCGAGAGGGTCTTGGCGCGGCGCATGAAGTAGTTGTAGATGATGACTGCCGGGATGGCCACTAAAAGCCCGCCGGCCGTGGAGACCAAGGCCTCGGCGATGCCCTTGGCCACGACTGCGGGGCCACCGCCGCCGGAGAGGGCGAGGTCGCGGAAAGCCTTGATGATGCCCACGACCGTCCCGAAGAGGCCGATGAAGGGCGAGATGTTGCCCAGAGTCCCCAGAACTCCCAAGAAACGCTCCAACTTCTGGCGCTCCTCCAGACGCTTGGTGGCGAGGAGCTCGTCTAAATCCCGGCGCGGCCGGGCCGAGTGCAGTAGGCCGTACGCAACGACCTGTGCGACCGCGGAGGTCTGCTTATGGCAGTACTGCTGGGCCATGTCGATGCGGTTCTCCTGCAGGAGCTTCTGCACGTGGGCCAAAATGGCGTCGCCGTTGCCGCGCGCCTTACGGAAGGCCCACCAGCGCTCGAACATGAACGTGATCGAAAGCATCGAGCAGAAGCTGAGGATGACGAGCGTGAAGCTCTCTTTGAGTATGGCCAAGATGCTGGTATCTCCGAGCATGGATTCTCCTTGTCCGTCTAGGGATTCTCCGACTCCGACATTCCGGGAAGGTCCGTTTTTTTATTCTGCTGCTTCTGTGGAGCGGCGGGAACAGGGCTCTCGCGCACTGCCTTGCGCCCGGAAACCGGCTGCTTGGCCGGGCGGCCGCCGCGCAGAGCCGCGGCACGGGCGGCCGCCGACTGCGCGATGTCCTTGGGCGCGTTGCGGGCCAGATCTTCGTAGACCGCCACAGCGCGGTCCAGATCCTGAGCCTTTTCGTACGCCTCCCCCAGCTTGATGAGAGAGTCGATGCGGAAGGGGTTGTTGGCCGGCTTCATGGCCCGCAGGCGCTCCCAGCAGTTCTGGGCCTCATCCGGCCTGTTCATGGTCCCATAGACCTCGGCCATCCGGTAGATGGCCTCCAGGACCGTGTCCGAGCCGGGCTGGACGCTCTCCTGGATCCTCTGCAGGGTCCCCAGGGCTCCGTCATAATCGCGGCGGTCCTTCTGCAGGGCGAAGATCTCCCAGAGGGCGGACAAAACCATCGGATCCTTCTCAGGCACCATGCCGATGTACTTCTGATAGGAGTATTGGGCCAGGTCGGATTTTCCCATGGCCTTGTAGGTCAGGGCCAGGTTGAACTGGGTCTCCTTGATGTAATCGAGCTTGGGATATTCGTCGATGAGGCGTCCATAATACTTGACCGCATCGTCGTATTTCTTGAGGGCGAAGCTGGAACTGGCGAGATGGAAGAGCGCCAGGGGCGTGTCATCGCTCTTGTCGAAGTTGTTGAGCAGGCGCTCGTAAGCCGGGCTGGCATGGGCGTAGTCATTGAGGTTGAAATAACTTTCCCCGAGCAGGAACTGGGCCTTGGCCACCTGCGGGTGGTTGGTGAAGTCCACGCTGAACTTCTGGAACTCGGCGGCGGCACCAGCAAAATCCTTCGACTCAAAACAGCGCCGGGCCATGCGGAACTGGGCCTCTCCGGCCGCGAGAGTCGACACATTGGAGGCGACGATATCCCTGAAGAAGGCCTTGAAATTGGACTGCGGGGAACGGTCGAAGACGCCTTCCACGAGCTCCATGGCATCTCCCACCTCGGAGGCTTTGGGATGCTTGGCGATGAGCTCGCGCACCTGCTTCAAGGCCTCGGCGTCGTCGTGGGCGTTGAAATACGCCTGAGCGATGCGCAGAGACGCCATGGGCAGCTGAGGATTGGTCGGATAGTTGGCGATGATGTCCCGGTAGGCGGCGATGGCCTCGGGATACTTCGGCGCTCGGAACAGGGTGTCGGCCGCCTGGAACACGGCCACGGCCGTCTCAGGAGCCTGCGGGTAGCGGGCCTGGAGCCGCTGCCACGTCTCGATGGCCTGGGTGTAATAGTGCTGATGATACAGGCACATGGCGGCCTTGTACAGGACGGCCGGAGCTTCCGCGGCCTTGGCATTGTTGTCCACGAACTTGATGTAGAGCTGATAGGCGTCGTCATAGGACTTTTGATTGAAGAGGCTGTCCGCGATGCCGAGCTCGTTGATGCCGGAGAAGCTGTAAGTCGATGACACGGCGGAGAGCATCGCCTTGAGCTTCTGGCGCGCCTCCAGGGCCTTGTCATCCTCGCCCTTGTAGGCGTAGGCCCACGCCAGACCGTCCTGGGCGTAGAAGGCGGCCGCCTCGTCCGGATAGACCTTGAGGACCATGTCGTAGATGGACTTGGCTTCATCGATCTGATTGAGGCCGAGGTACGCCTCAGCCGCGTAGAGATAGCTCAGGCTGCGCCACTTGGACCGAGAGGGAGGCAGATGGCGGAAGATGAACTGATACGACGTCAGGATCATGTCGAAAGCCTTCTGGTTGAACTGGGTTTGCAGGATGCTGAAGAGGGCCTGCTCGGCGATGTCCGAAGCGGGGGCCATGTCCACGATGCGCTGCAGCGCCGCGGTGGCCTCCTGCAAGTGCTTCATCTTGATCAAGGCGTTGCCCATGATGAGGTAGACGTTCTTGGCCAGGGGGTTGGAGGGATAGAGGGCCAGGAACTTGTTGCAGGTCTCGATCGTCTGGGCGTAATCACCGCCGACCTGGAAGCTCGTCCAAGCCAGCTTGTAGTAGGCCAAGGGCGTGATCTTGACCGTCTCCGGGTATTGGGTGATGACCCGGGTGTAGGAGAACATGGCCTCGCGCATCTGATTGGAGACGAGATAGGACTCGGCGATGAAATACTGCGCGATGGGCGCGAAGAAATCCTGGGGATAACGGTCGATGATGGTCTGGAAGTTGGCGCGCGCCTGCACGAAGTCCTTCTTCTGGAAGTAGGAAGCGCCGATGCGGAACATGGCGCAGACGTGCAGCTTGCTGTCCGGATAGAGGGAGAGGAAGCGCTGGTACTTGGTGATCGCGCCGTCGTAATCCTCGGCCAGGAAGAAGGAGTCGCCGATGAAGAACTGCGCCTCTTCCTTGAGGTCCGATTCCGGATGATCGCGGATGAGGTTCTCAAAAGCCGCGGCCGCAAGATACGCGCGTTTGGAGAGGAGATAGGTCTTCCCCAAATAGTACTGGGCCTCGGCGGACTTGACGGCCTTCAAGGCCGACTCGGCGGCGGAATAGTCGCCCTTGTGCAGGGCCACGATGCCCTTGGCGTAAAGCACCATGGGCTCGTTCAGGAAGACGGGATAGGTCTCGGCGAGGAGGAAGAGATTGGCTTCGGCTTGAGAGAACTGCTCCAGAGCCAGATCCGCATAGATGACTCCCAAAAAGGCCTCGGGCACGATGTAGGACTTGGGGAATCGGTCCTGGACGGCCTTGAAGTCCTCCACGGCCTTGTTCCAATCGCCCTGGTCGTAAGAGACCTCTCCCAGCCGATACTGCGCCGAGGGGGCCAGACCGGACTTCTTGTTGCCGACGACCTGCTGGAAGGCCTTGCGGGCGCTCTCCAAAGCCGATGTCGCCGCGGGATTGGGCGACGCGGACGCGTTGCGCTCGCTGGAGTTCTTCCGGGAGGTGGACTCGGCCTTGAGAACGGAGAGGGCCTGCTCCAGGTAGGATTCGCCGGACATGAAGGCCGCGTCAGCCGCGCGCGGACTGTCTGAAAACTGCGTCAGGAAGCTCTCGAAAGCCTGGACCACGGCCATCTTGTCGCGGCCGGTCTCCTGGAACATCTGCGCGGCCGAGACGAACGCTTCATCTTCGAGCGCCGCCTGGATGCTGCGCGCCTCAACCGAGAGCGGCATGAAGAAGAAGCAGACTGTGATTAAGATTTTCATAAAGCTGAGGTCAACCTTCGTTCGGAGATTTCCGACTTGAGCTTGGCGACGACCTCGTCCTCCCTGACCCCGTTGAGCTGGCGGCCGTCGCGCAGACGCACGCAAAGGAGTCCGGCGGCCACGTCCCTCGGACCGAGGATGACCATGACGGGGACCTTCTCCAGAGAGGCGTCGCGCACCTTGGCGCCGACCTTCTCGGGGCGCAGGTCCAGTTCCACGCGCAGACCCGCGGCCTGAAGGCGCTGCGCCAAGGCGCGGGCCGGCTCGGCCTGGGCGTCGGTGAGGGTCAGGATCTTGACCTGGACGGGCGAGAGCCACAGGGGGAACTTGCCGGCATAATTCTCGATGAGGATGCCGAAGAAGCGCTCCAAGGAGCCCAAAAGCGCCCGGTGCACCATGAACGGCCGGCGCCGCTCTCCCCCCTCGGCCACGTATTCCAAATCGAATTTCTCAGGCAGGTTGAAGTCGAACTGGATGGTGGTCAGCTGCCAGGAGCGGCCGATGGCGTCGATGAGCTTGAAATCGATCTTGGGGCCGTAGAAAGCGGCCTCGCCTTGCTTGACGCTGAACGCGATATCCCGCCGCTGGAGCACGGTCTCCAAGGCTTTCTGAGCGCGCTCCCAGTCCGCGGCCGCGCCGCTGTACTGGCCGGACTTCTGCGGATCCCAGGTGGAAAGTTCCACGGCATATTTCTCGAAGCCGAAAGTCTTCAAGGCCGCCAGGGCGAAATCGATGCAGCCGTCGACCTCGGACTCGATCGTCTCCGGAGCGCAGAAGATGTGCGCGTCGTCCTGCGTGAAGCCCCGCACCCGCAGAAGGCCGTGGAGAACCCCGGAGCGCTCGTAGCGATAGACCGTGCCCAGCTCGGCCAGACGCAGGGGCAGCTCTCGGTAGCTGTGCAATCGGCTCTTGTAGATGAGGATGTGGAAGGGGCAGTTCATGGGCTTGAGCTGATAGGCCGCCTTCTCCACCTCGATGGGCTCAAACATGTTCTCGCGGAAGAAATCCGCGTGGCCGGAGGTCTGCCAGAGCGAGAGCTGGGCGATGTGCGGAGTGAAGATCCACTCGTAGCCGCGCCTGGTCGCCTCGGCCTTGAGCCAGTCCTCGATGGCCAGGCGCACGCGCGCGCCCTTGGGATGCCACAGGACGAGCCCGGGGCCCGTCGCGTTGTCGATGCTGAACAGTCCCAGCTCGGCACCGAGCTTGCGGTGGTCGCGGGCCTTGGCCTCCTCGAGCATCTTCAGGTGCGCCTCCAGCTCAACCGCGGTCGCAAAGGCGACGCCATAGATGCGCTGGAGCATGGGCCGGGTCTCGTCGCCGCGCCAATAGGCCCCGGCGATCGATGTCAGCTTGAAGGGGCCGATCTCACCCGTGTGCGCGACGTGAGGGCCGCGGCACATGTCCGAGAAGGGACCGTTCTCGTAGAAGCTGACCGTCGCGTCCGCGATGCCGTCCAAAAGCTCGATCTTCAGCTTCTCGCCGGCGCTCTCCAGGATCTTGTGCGCTTCTTCCTTGGGACGCACGACGCGCGAGAATTTCTGCTGCGCCGCCACGATCTCGCGCATGCGGTTCTCGATGCGGGGCAGGTCCTCAGGGACGAACTGGTGCGGGCAGTCGAAGTCGTAGTAGAAGCCGTCGTCGATGGCGGGGCCGATGGCGAGCTTCGTGCCGGGAAAGAGCGCGACCACTGCCTGCGCCATCACATGGGAGGCCGAGTGGCGCATGGTTTCCAAGTCCGGCGCGGTCTTCGGCATCAACACTCCTTGTCCATAAATGGTGCCCAGTATAGGATTTGAACCTATGACCTTTCCCATGTCAAGGGAACGCGCTACCACTGCGCCAACTGGGCATATTAATACTTATACGAATGAGAGTGACAATATCAAAATATCTCTCGCGAAACAAGGAAAGGAATCAGGATACAGGCAGGGTCGCCGCTCTCCAAGCTTGGGGAGCCTCGCGGACAAAATAAGCCTTAACCTCATCCCAGGCTCCCTTGCGCAAAATCTTGGGGCTCGGACTCAGCTGCGCGTCCTCAAAATAGACCAGCGCCTTGGAGGCTTGGAAGAGAAAATCTTCCGCATCAGGAAATTTCTTAAAGGACAACTTCAAAAGAGAAGCCAGGGGGATCGTCCGGCATATTTCGCGCAAATCGATGAAATCCTTTCTCGCTCCGCGGCCGATGATGGCGCCGATCTTCATCAGGCCGATGTCCGCCATGGAAGCGATCCGCAGACCTTGCCAATGCGCAGTCTTCCGCAGAAGAGGGTAGCGATAGTGCAGGAAACTCGTCTCGACACCGTCCAGCAGGACATGCAGGGTCCCCTCCTGTTCTTCTCTGACCTTGAATCCTGGAAGACGCGAGAGCTGCGCCTTGAACTCCTCTCTCTGACGGGAATCGAACTCCTCCGGGGAGAAAAAGTCCAGATCGACCGAAATCCGATGCCCCAGCTGAAGGGCCAGTGCCGTTCCGCCGGCCAGATAGAAGCGGCTCAGCCATTCCAGACGCTTCAAGGACCGCGCCAGTTCCCTGGCTCGCGGCGGCAAGGCTTCAGGATGCCAGCCCATCAGGCCCCCCCCCACTGGCGTCCCTTCTGCGTCGCCGCAGCAGCACGCCAGGGCTCCAAGTGGAAATAGCAGCTCCAGAATCCCGAGGAGCGCGGATCCAATTGGCGCATCCCTTTTTCCATGATAAAACGCTTGATCCTGGCCTCTCCATAGAAAGAGAAAGCCCAGCGCAGGCGATCCCGACCTCCAAAGCGCAGTATTCTGGCCAGCAAGAGGTCTGCCGATCCCCAAGGATCCAAGGAGCCGAGGTCATATTCTGGCAGCAACGACGCCAAGGAAGGCGGAAGCGGATGAAGCTTGACAAGCTCCGAGGGATCCAGCAGCCATTCCCCAAGGAATTTCCCCAAGGGCTTGATCTTCCCATGGCGGATGTCCCGATAGAGTTGGCGGCGGGATTTGCGCGCCTGGCGGCAGAATTCTGCCACGCCCCAGACCGTCTGCGCCTTTTGGAGGACTTTCCCGCTCTCGTCGAGACGCGCCAAGGAGCGCGGATGGCCGTCCTGCAAAGTTATTTGAACTAATGAGCTCATGACATATTATATGTCATGAGCGAGTTTCTGTCAATACCCTCTCAGCGACGGACAGCCTTGTAGGCGACGTCGAGGCAGCCCCCGAATCCGATCAGAACGACGATCAGCCGCACGAGGTGGCCCGCCAGAGGCACCCAGCCCACGAGCCAGAGGATCACGAGCCCGCCGAGAGTCTCCGCGAGGATGTGCTGGCCCGGTTTGCGGATCGTTTGGAAGGCCTTCTTGCCGACGAGCTGCGCCATGGCGACGTAGCCGACGATGAGCGCGACCGCGATCAAGAGGACCTCCACGGGGATGAGCGGGATGCCGATGATCGAGAGGAGCAGCATCGCTGCGACCGGGATCGAGAGGAAAGCGGCCAGGAGTCCGATCAGGACAGCTCGGCGAGCATTGCTCTCGATGGCGAAAGACACGGCGCCGACCTGCGCGGGAAAAAGACCGGCGATGAAGAGGGCCAGGATGACGGAGCCCACCAGCGCGATGACCTTGATCATGGCCAAAAGGCCGAGGAGCATGCCGAAGAAAGGGAGCGCCGACAATCTCGGGAATCCCAAGGCGACGGACTTCGCATCTAAGGAGGCCGCGTTGGCCCGGATCACCGCCCCGCCGATCGAGACCGTGTTATGCCCCACGGCGCCCTTGGCGCCGACGCGTACGTCCCCGCCGATCGCCACGGCATTCCTCTCGACTACTCCATCGACGATGACATCGCTGCCGATGGCGACGGCGTCTCTCACCGTCGTGCCCTCAGGCACGACCGCCTCGGATCCAAACTTGACAAGACTGGAGGTTTCAGCCCGCAGCGTCGCCGCGGAGCCGAAAGATAAAATGCCGAGGATCAAGAATGCCGCTGTTTTTTTCATGAGATCGATCTCCTTGGATGGACTCCCTTATAAAGGGAGACACATTATACACCTTATGGGCCTTTCGACCCAAAAGGTTCTAGGAGCCTGAGTCTGACAAATCCGTTTCAGTCACAGCCCCCAACTCCAGCTCAAGCTGCGGACTCTCCTTGCGGGCCTCTTGAAAGATTTTCCGGACGAACTCCTGAGCCGTTCTGAGGCCATCCCGCGCTTCTTGGAGGCCGATAGGGAGATCGGGCTCGTAGGTGAATTGGTTGCGCTTGCGCCGCATCCTTTCGAATTGATAGACCAAATCCTCGTAGGCATGCCCCAAGAAGAAACCGGCCACGTCGACCACGGTCTTATGCTGCCGGCCATCCATCGGGCGGTAACCCTTGAGAAACATGAGCGCTCGTCCCGACCGCAACATAGCCAAATAGGCGAAAGTGTAGGCAGCTTCCTCGTCGATCTCCAGATTGGCTTTTGCCGTCTTAATATCACGCAATGAACGAAGCAAAAGTTTCTTGGCCTGCTCGGGGTCTTTGCGATGCTCCTTCAGAAATCCCCCCTCCATCAGCTCACGCAGGAGGTCATTGGATGCCATTGGGTCCTCCAATGAGCGGGATTCGGGGCTGCCTGAGCACTTCCAGGACAAACGGATCTTTGGCCGCTTTCCTTTTCTTCCAGTCCTCCGGCCTATAGAGCGTGTAGTTGATTTCGCGTTGGAGCATTTTTTCAAGACGCCTGATCGCGGGGATGAGCGTTTTTTCATCCACATGGCCCAGGATCAGGATGTCGATGTCGCTATCCGCGCGCTCTTGGCTCCTCGCAAAAGAACCATAGATGCCGACCGCCTCAATGCCTGCGATCGCGGCCAGGCGGCTGCGGAGCAATTCCTCAAGGCCGACAGTCTTAGCCACCAAACCCTTGAGATCCGGATAAAGAGGATGCTGCTGGTTCAGCTGATAGAGTTTGAGTTTCCCCAGACGTCGGGCTTTCAGCAGGCCGGACCGCTCCAGAGCTATCAGCTCCCTCTGAAGATTGGCCACAAAAATCCCCAAAATCCTTTCGAGCTGGCGCGGGAAGCTTTCCTGTTCCGGATTGGTGAAGAAAAAAGCCAGCAAGGCACGGCGCGCCTTCGATCTGAAGAGAGTGAGGAGGCCGGATTGATTGTAGTCCATTGTTACTACAATTGTAGTCTGGAAAAGCTACAATGTCAAGAGCCTCTCGCCAGCTTCCTTTTGCCGCAGCGCGCCGTCACCGTCGAGTGCATGCCGCCGCGCGAGGTGAACGAGCCGGTCAATTGGACCCAAACGGGTTTCACGGCCTGGACCACGTCGCCGAGGACGCGGTTGACCGCGTTCTCGTAGAAGATGCCCATGTTGCGGTAGCCCAGCAGATAGTATTTGAAGGACTTCAGCTCCACGCAGAGCTTGTCCGGCTCGTACTCCAGGACCAAGGTCCCGAAATCCGGCAGCTTGGTCTTGGGGCACACGGAAGTGAACTCCGGGCATTCGATGCGGATCTCGTAGCCCGCATGTTGGTTGGGCCAAGTCTCCAAGGGCGGCAAGGGATCATTTTCTCCCGAGAGCGCCAGCTGGGGACCATATCCGTAGACCAGTTTCTTCTTCATATCTCCTTCCTCCTCAGACGAAGCGAATTAAGCGCGACGGACACGGAACTCAACGCCATGGCCGCGCCCGCGTACTGCGGCTTGAGCATCACGCCGAACCACGGATAGAGCGCCCCGGCAGCCACGGGGATCAGCAAGAGATTATAAGCAAAAGCCCAGAAGAGATTCTCCCAGATGACGCGGCGGGTCTTGCGGCAAAGCCGCAGGGCCTTTGCCAAGACGAGCAGATCCGAGCTCATCAGCGTCATGTCCGCGGCTTCGGTCGCGATGTCCGTGCCCGAGGCCAGGGAGATGCCGATGTCCGCCACGCTCAAGGCCGGCGCGTCGTTGAAGCCCTCTCCCACCATGGCCACCCGCTTGCCCTCGGAGCGCAGACGCTCGACGGTCTTCGCCTTCTCCTCCGGATCGATCTCGGCGAACACCGTCCCGATGCCCACGGCCTCGGCCACGCGATAGGCCAAGGCGTTGCGGTCTCCGGAGATGAGATACACCTCCAAGCCCATGGCCTTAAGGGCGGAGACGGCCCCCTTCGCCGAGGGCCTCACGGCGTCGGCAAGGATGAAGGCTCCCAAGAATCGACCATCCTGCGCCACGCCCAAGATCGAGCCGGCCGCATCCTGCAGCTTGCGGACCTGATCCGCAGACAAGGACGCGCCGTTCTCCTTGAGCCAAGAAAGGCTCCCCGCGCGGATGGTGCGAGCGCCGCTGCGGATCAGCACGCCTCGCCCCGGGAAGGATTCGAAAGAATCCACCGGAGCCGCGGATATCCCCTGCGCCTCGGCATAATCGCGAACCGCGGAGGCGAAGGGATGCTCGGAGCGGCGCTCAGCGGCCAAGGCGTAGGCCAAGGTCTCCTCGCGCTCTCCCTCGACGAGGATGAGGGACTCCACGCGGGGCCTGCCCTCGGTCAAGGTCCCGGTCTTGTCGAAAAGCACCACATGGAGTTGGCCCACGGCCTCCAAGACATCGGCATTGCGGATGAAGACGCCCATCTGGGCGGCTCGTCCCATGCCCGCGGACACGGCCAAGGGCGTGGCCAACCCCAAGGCGCAGGGACAGGCCACGGCGAAGACCGAGATCAGACAGGTCAGCGCGAAAATGGATTTCGGTTCCGGACCCCAGAACGCCCACACCAGCGCGACGGACACGGCCAGGAGGATCACGAGAGGGACGAAGACCGCCGCGACGCGGTCGGCGAAACGCTGCACGCGCGGCTTGGCCGCGGCGCTCATGCGGACCGCCTCCACGATGCGGGCCAGGGCCGACTCGGAGCCGGGCTTGGCCACGCGGATCTCCAGAGCGCCGGTCTTGTTGATGGTCCCCCCCCACACGGCCGAGCCCGCGGATTTTTCCACGGGCAGGCTCTCTCCGGTCAAAAGCGACTCATCCACCGTGGAATCGCCGCTGAGCACCGTGCCGTCCAAGCCGACCTGCTCGCCAGGCCGGATCAAAACGACCTCGCCCACCTGGACCTCGGCGATGGGAAGGGTCTCGAACCTCTCCCCCCGCTGCACGCGCGCGGTCTTGGGCGCGATGCGCATGAGCCGGGCCACGGCCTCGTTGGCCTTGCCGCGGGTCTTGGATTCCAGCCAGCGCCCCAAGGTCACCAGGATGATGAGGCCGGAGACCGCGTCCCACTGGTCATGGCGCGCAGCCAAGGGCAGGGTCTCAGGCAGGAGCGTGACATAGGCGGAATAAAGGAAAGCCGCCCAAGTGCTCAAAGACACCAGGGTGTTCATGTCAGCCCGGCGGCGCCGGATGCTTCTCCACAATCCCTCGTGGAAATGCCAGCCTCCCCAGACCTGCAAAGGAAGTGCTAGAAGCAAGCGCGTGTAAAGCGAGAGATTCCAGGCGTCGGCGAAGTAGAGAGGCGCGGCCAGGAAAAGCCCGCCTTGAAGCCGCCTCAAAAGGACGCCCTCCTCCTCCTGTTGGGCCCAGAGGCTCCGATTCTCAGCCTCCACGCGGGATCCAGATTCCCCCAGAACGTCATAGCCCGCTCTCTCGACGGCGCGCTTCAAGTCCCGCACGCCGAGCTGGCCGGGGACCGCCACAAAGGAAACGGCCACGGTGCGCGAGGCCAGGTCCGCGCTGGCGGACAGGACGCCCTCGAGGCTTTTCAAAGCCGCCTCGATGCGGACCACGCAGGAAGCGCAGTGCATGCCGCGCACGGGCAGGACGACATGGACAGGCTGGGCCGTCACTGCTGAGCCCTGGACCAGGAGGCGTAGAAATCAGGGAGGTCCCGCCAGACGCCGGGGAACGCGTCGCCGATCGCCTTGTCGAAAGGAGCGTCCTGCCGGAGATCGCCGAGGAATTGGCTGAAGCCGATGCGGCCGCCGCGTTCGATCATGAAGCGCACCAGGCTCACGGCCTGGGCGTACCACGCATTGACCGTGCGCTCCCGCTCCGAAGCCGGGATCATGCGGATCATCGAGTCCATGGTCATCGGCTGCCAGCCGACGGGCCACGGCGCCAGCGCCGGCGCCATGCCTCCGGAGGTCGGCTGGCCGGCCTTGCTCTCCTCATAGACGGCCAGGCCCTCATTGACCCAGCGCTGGTCCGGATTGGAGCGGCCCATGTACTCAAAGAAGATGAGGTGCGTCATCTCATGGGCGATGGTCCTCTCCAAGGAACTCCCTTCATAGGAGTAGATCGTGTTGCCCACGGACATGCCTCCCGACCAGTCCGGCTGCCCGGTCTTGCGGCGATATTCCTCGGAGTTGGCGTAGACCACGATCTTGTAAAGGCCTCCCAAGGGCTTGAAGGAGGAGAGGTTCGTGTCCACCATGATGCGGGTGTAGTCCGCCTCGGCGAGGTCCGCGATCTGCTGGACCCGGCCGAGACCGTAGGCGCGCACGAAGAAATGAAGACTCTGGTTTTCCGAGGCGCCGGCGTCCAGACCGGGGAAGAGCTCGCCGGTGAGCAGAGCCCGGGGAGCCAGGTGATCCTCGTCCATGCCGCCGGGGACCTCCACGCAGGCGGATAAAAAAAGAAGCGTTGACAACGCCAGAAGACCGGATCGCATGACCCTAGTTTACCAAATCGGAATTCCGACGAACGACTGTCTGATCTATCTCGTACAGACTCTCTCCCCCGTCTAGGGAGCGATAGACTAAACGATGCCCCCAGGTCGTCGGCCGGCCGTTGCCGTCCTTCATGGGCGCATCCAGAAGGATCTTCATGTGGAACAGGCCGTGCCAGTCCCCGCCATGCATGGGATGGCCTTCGGGCAAGTGGAGATAATCCGACATGACATGGTGCGTCAAGGAATAACTCAAGTCCTGCGCCACGACATAGCGGATATCCTGGAGCTGTGAGAGGGCCTCCCGGGGCGTCGCGGCCGAGTAGTACCGATACGATCGCGTCAGGCCGTGTCCCAAGGGGTCGGCCACCACGGCGCGATGCGCGAGATAGATGATGGCGTGGCCGAAATCCCACGGAGCGATCACGCCGTACTCCGGCTTCTTGTCCGCATCCTCGTAGCCCTGGGTGGTCGGACTGTTGGCTCTGAGCGCCTCCATCATCTCATAGAACTGATCGGAGATGCACATGTACTTGTAGCGGCTCCCCTTGGCCAGGGACCATTGCCAAGCCAAGCAAGGCCATAGACCGGCGATGAGAAGAGCGCCGAGGACGCACCTCCCCAGATCCGTGCCGCGCATCCGGTCCCAGGCCCAGACCAAGGTCGAAGCCAGGGCGATTGCCAGCGCATAGGCGGCGATCGGCATGAAGCGCAGCTGGAGGTTGACGAGGAGGAATACCGCGGCCGTCCAGACGTTCAAGAACAGGTCCCTCTTCGCTCTCCAAACCCAGACCCACCAGAGGGGAAAGGCGAAGAACCAATAACTGAACACCTGGACGGTGAAGCTCGCGTCCCAGCCAGCTTCCGGAGATGGGATCAGTATCGGCCGCGTCTCGGCGATGTACTTGAGCCATGGGTCATGCTTAAAAAGATCGACGGAACCGGCAGACAGCGGCCAGGCCAGGGCGGCCAGGGACCCCAGGGCCGCCAGAGACAGAACGACCCGCGCCCTGCCTTTTTCAGCCAAAGCCATGACGGACAGGCCGCAGAAGATCAGAAGCAAGGGGTGCAGGAAGGAAAGCTGCTCATACATGACCCAGGAAGGCGTCGCGCTCAAGCGGCTCATCCCGCGAAAACCGGCGATGCTCTCAAAAGCATAGGGCAGCAAAAGGACGGCGGGCAGGAAAAACGCCCAACCAGCCCCGCGGGCAAGGCGCCCTGACCAGGCAGATACCGCGGCCCCGCACCAGACGACTCCGATATAAAGGCAGCCCAGGGCCGGATGCGTCAGGAAGAGAAGCCAGATGAGAAGGGCGGCGACCAGTGTCCGCCGCAGGATCTGATCCGGCGGAGCGTCGCAAAGCCACAGGATCGCGGCGCTCGACGCGCCGAAGAACAGGCATTCGAGCACATGGTGATCCAGGTTCCCCAGCAGCGTGTACTGGGCATGGCTCGGCAAGAGCGCCAGGAAAACGCCGGCCGCGACAGCCTCGCGCAGACCGAACCATCGGTAGGCCAGAAAGAAGAGCGGCAAGACACAGAGGGCCCCCATGACCGCCGGAGCCCAGGCGCAGAAGACCTCCAAAGAATGCTGATCGAGATAGGCGGCGCCGGAAAGGACCGCCGCCCCGGCGATGAGATGGTCGAAAAGGCCCCCCCAGACGGGCGTTCCTCCTTGGGGAAAGTTCAGATAAGGGTCGAACTCCGGCACGCGCAGATCGTGGCGGACGGCGAACTCGATGCGGCGCATGTGGCACCAGGAGTCATTGCCGAAGAAGATGACATGCCCGTGGTGGAAGGCGCGCAGATAGCCCGCGCTGCGCATTCCCAGAGTGACCACGACCAGGGCGAACAGAGTCCACGCCAGGGATCGGGACGGAGCGGGCGATGGCATCGGTTTCTGCGCCATGGAATCAGCTTATGATTTTATATCATACAAAGGCCATGGCTCGACATCCCCACGCCCAGTTCCAACCCTCAGCTTCAGTCACAAATCAAGACCTGACCCTCCTGAGCCTTCTCATTTTGGCGGGGATCTATTATTGGTTCATGGCGGGCTCCTCAGTCTTCCAGAGCCTCCTGACCCGCTGGAGCGAACCTGTGGCGCCAGGCGCAACCCCGGCCAGTCCCTATATCCTGAGCCTCCCCCTCCATCTGGCGCCGGCCCTTTGGTTCTTCTGGGTGAGCGGCACTTTCGGCGTCCAGCTCTCCGGCTGGGCGATGAGGACGGAGTCAGCCGTCTCACGGACGATGGTCTCCATTCTCTCCGGCTTTGCCGTTCTGGCCTATTGTTTCTGGTTCGCCGGACGCGCGGGTCTATTTTCCCCCACCGCCTTAGGGCTGATCTGCGGCGCTTTGAGCCTCGCGGCCCTCATCGGAACCAAGGAATTCTTCAAAAACCTTTCAGCAGCCTTCCAGGAATGGTCCGCGGGCGTCAAGACCGCCGATGGGACCTGGGGCGCGTGGGGCAAGACCGTCCTGGCCGTGGGACTTTTCTTTCTGATCCTCCAGCTCCTGGCCTCGCACGCGCCCAGCGTGGACCGCGACGATCTGGCCTACCATCTCTACATCCCCTCAGCCTATCTGCACATGGGCGCCATACAGCCGCCGCCCTTTCCCGACGGTTTCACCTTCTATCATCAGATCGTCAACATGAGCTACGTGCCGGTCCTCTTCCTAGGAGGCGAGAGCGCCGCCGTCCTGCTCAACGCGTGCTGGGGCCTCGTCCTGGCCCTGGCTGTCTACGCCTTGGCCTGGGAAGCCTCAGAGAACAGCGAGGCCGCCGCCTTGGCCGCGCTTTGCGCCTGGGCGCTTCCCATCCGCGTCCACATGGCTCAGCTCGCATCCTCGGACCTCTGCGTGTCCTGCTTCGCCTTGGGAGGCTTGTGGGGCCTGCTGGCCTGGAAAAGATCCGGCCGCTCCTCGCTCTTGGGCCTTTCGGCCCTCTTTTCCGCCTTCGCTCTCAACAAATACACCTCCCTGGTCTATTTCCTCTCGACCGTCTTGATTTTTTTATGGATCAGCCGCCGCAAGCCGAAGGATGCCGCACTGGGCCTGCTGCTTTACGGCGGACTGGCCGCGCTCTGCCTGGCACCGCTGGCATTCTATCTCTGGACACTGAAAGGCAATCCCGTCTATCCACTTTACTTCCTCGGCCTTCCCTACGACAAACTCGACGCCGCCGCCATGCAGGGTTGGAAGGGATCTCAGAATCTGGGGACTTTAGGAGCCATCGTCAAAGGCTCACTCGCCTACCTCAGCCCTTTGACTCCCATGGCTGCCGCGGGATTAGTCGCCTGGCGAGCCCTGCCATGGACCAGCGGCCTCGTGCTCGCATGGACGATCCTCTGCTTTCTTTTCAAGTACCTCAGCCAGGGAGCCGTGGGCTGGGTGCCGCGCTATATCTTAGCGCCCCTCGTGGCCGCGCCCTGCGTGACTCTCGCTCTCTGGGCCATATCTCAGGAAGGGAGTCTTCTTAAAAAAGGCGGCCGCATCTTCCTTCTGGTCTCTTGGCTCGTGCCCGGAGTCCTGGCAGCCGCGGCCGTGGCGCGCCCTCAATGGGCGCTGAACCTCGGTCTCTTAGGTGAAGAGGAGTTCATGAGCCGATTCTATCCCACCGAGGGCTGGGACATGGTCCAGCGCGTCAACGCCCTTCCGGACGACGCCAAGGTCGCGGCCGTGGACCATCAATTCCTGCCGCTCCATTATAAGGACGCCGCCATCCATCTCCTGCCCCTTTTTTACGACGACATGCAGCTTAGCGATCCCGCGGCCATCCTCGCCATGCTCTCCTCGCGCGGCGCCACGCACGTGCTCTGGGTACGTGCCCAGTGGATTCTGACCCCCTCAGCATACGGCATGTCCATGAAGGGCACGGCCTTCTGCGGCACCATCACATGCCGCTGGTGGGAATCGACCATCGATCTGCCGTTCCTTCGCCCTGTCTACGAGACGCCCGGGGCGGTGCTCTTCGAAGTGCGGCGTTAAACCCGGCTCCGGCCAAAGAAGTTCTGCTCTCTGAGCAGACGCAGATAATCCCGCACCACCTGGGCCAAGGAATGCCAGGAGAAAGCCTTGGAAGCCCCCGTCCGGCGCCGGCCGAGACGGCAGGGGACCTCGGTGAAAGGATGGCCGCGCTGGATCGCGCGGACGAGTATCTCGACCTGGAAGAAGAATCCGCGGCTGTGATGGCCGAACTCATCGAGGACGGAACGGCGGATCAGGAACGTCCCATTGGTATAGCGAAGGCGGATGCGCCAGGTGAAGCGGACGATGAAGCCATACAGCGAGGAAAGGACCCGGCGAAACAGGGGCCGCGCCTCGCGGTTGATGATGAAAGGGATGACGATGTCCACGCGCTCCAAGAGCGGATAATAACGGAGGATCTCGCCGGGATCGCTCTCGTCATCGCCGGGGATATAGACCACCGCCCGGCCGCTGGCCTGGGACACACCGTCCCAAAAAGAGGCCCCGATCCCCTGTGGCGCGGCATGGGCCAGGACGCGGACCCGGGCATCCTGCGCCATGCAGGCCTGGATGCGCTCAGGGGTCCGGTCGCCGCTGCCGTCATCGACAACCAGGACCTCTCCCTGGAGCCGGCAATCCTCGAACGCCTTCAGAGACCTCGCGACCGCCGAGTCGATGTTAGCCTCCTCGTTCAAGGCCGGCATGATCACCGAAACATCCAGGACAGGATCACTCATGCTTCAACCATTGTCCAGAGCGGTCAGGAATGAGTCTTGCCGGATCATGAGAGCAGACTCCAGGGCCGGATCATACACGCGCCAGCGCACCTGAGGCTGGGCCAGCCTGAAAAAAAGATCCTCGCTGGAGATCCCCGAGGCCCGTCCGGACTCCTCAGCCATGGTCTCAAGCAGCGCCGGACGCGCGCAGAGGCGTTCAAAGACGGACCATGCTCCGGGGATCTTCTCCACGCAGGAGGCAGCGGGGCCGAGCTGGCGGCGCATCGCAGCGGCCTGCGCCTGCAGACGCTCGGCGGAGACGGGTATTTTGAGGACCCCTTCCAAGACATCGGCCTTCATCAGGCTCAGAAACGCCGCCAAGGGATCTCCTTGCCCCTGCCAGCAGGCGTCCAGACGCGCGCGCGTAGAGACATCCGAACGCGTGAGAACGCGGCCCCCCACGTCGGCGAGCACTCCCGCCGCGGCCGTCCAAGAGCGCTTTTTGAACCCCTTCACCGGCGCCGGGTCGTACTCGAAGATCGCCTCGCGGCCCCGGGAGGAGAGGAAGGCCAGGCGATGCCCCCAGCGGAAAGGGTGCCCGTCAGGTCCGGCGATCGGCAGATTCATCAGCAGCCGCATCTGGAACAGCCGCCACCACTCGCCATGACTCAAGGGATGCGAGGGATCCAATTTCAGGAAATCCGCGTACAGTTCCGACCAGCCGGGCTGACTCAAGTCGCGCGCGAACACATAGCGGACCTTCTTCTCGTCCAGGATGGCCACGGCGTCGCGCGGATCGACGGCGGCATAGTAGCGGGCCGAGACCGCCATGCCGTGATTGAAGGGATCGGCCACCACGGCCTTCTCGCCGATGTAGGAGATGGCATGGCCCGAGTCCCATTGCGCCAGCACGCTCCAGGCCGGTTTGCGGGAAGCGTCGTCATAGCCCTCCACGGCCGGGGCATGGCCGCGCAGCCATTGAGCCGACTCGTAGAACTCGTCGGAAATGGTCACATATTTGTAGGGGCTCCCCCCGGCCAAGGCGCCCCACCATCGGACGCAGGGGATGAAGGAAACGCAGAAGAGCGCCAGCAGCGCCCAGCCCAGGGCTCCGCGATCCCGTCGCCGATCCCAGAGCCACAGCAGGGTCGAAGCCGCTGCCAGGGCGAAGGCGTAGGAGAATTGATAGATGAAGCGGACCTGACACAGGACCAGGGCGAAAAGCACCGCGGTCCAGGAAAGAAGGAAATGATCGGCACCCTTGCTCCTCGCCTGCCAGAACCACCACAGAGGGAACGCCAGGAAAAGCCAGCCATACATGCTGTAGGCGAAGACCGCATCGAAACCGCGGCTGGGAGAGCAGAAGAGGATGGGCATGGTCTCGGCGGTGTAGCTGGCCAACTCGTGCCTGCCGAAAAGCATGGCGAAGCCTTTCAGAAAGGGAAGGGAGACGGCACCGGCGCAGACGAGGGCGATCGCCGCAGCAACCGCATCCATGACGCGCCAAGAAGAATGACGTTTGAACTGGGCCGCCAGGAAAAGCGTGGAACTGAAGAGGAGGAGACCCGCCGGCTGGAAAAAGGAATAGTGGACGAAGACCAGGGCCAGCGGGAACTTGCCGACCACCTCCATCCCTCCTTCATGCAGGTGGAGCGAAGAGAAGGCCGCCGGGAACGCAACCAGGCCTGCCCAGAGGAACGGTTGCCACCAGTCGCTCTCTTGGCGCCTGAAAAAGACATCAACGAGACAGACGGCCCAGAGGATGCCGGCATAAAAAATCACCAGGGCAGGATGCTGGGTATAGATCAGCAGCAAAGAAAATCCGGCCAGAGCGCTCCAGAGCCTGCGGCGCTCCACAGCGCGGCCCAACTGGATGAAACACACGGCGCTCGTCGAAAAAAGCAGAGACTCCAGCACATGGTGATCCAAATACCCCAACAGGGTGTATTCCCCATGGCCGGGCAGCAAAGCCAAGAACAGGGCCGTCCATAAACCGGCTGACGCGTGAAAAGACGGGGGAGAGGCTCCCGGCGATGGCGGCGACCTGGGGATGAGGAAGCCGCCTAGGAAAAATGCCGGGATGACGCACAGAGCGCCCAAGACCGCGGGGACCCAAGCGGCCGCGTGCTCCTGGCGCGCCTTGTCCAAACCTCCGAAAGCGCGCGCCGCCAGGATGCCGACCCAATCGAACAGGGGCCCCCACTGGGAATAGGCGCCTTGCGGGAAATTGAGCAGCGGATCGGGATCCGGCATGGCGAAGCCGTGCGCCGCGCCGTAGTGGATGCGGCGCATGTGATGCCAGGAATCCGGTCCGTAAAAATAAACCCGCCCGTCGCGGAAGGCCGAGACCCTGGACAGCGCCCTCATCCCCAAAGCCAAGCAGAAGAGACAGAACAGGACCGCTAGTGTTTTCTTCGCAGTCATTTCCCCTCCAAAGCCTGCCTGGCCAGATCAAAGCGCGGCTCGATCTGCAGGGCCGCCAGATAGGCCTTGCGGGCGCCTTCCTGGTCCCCCATCCCGATGAGGACGTTGCCCAGATTGTAATACGCCTGGTAGTCCTTGGGGAAGAGGCGCACCAGATCTGCGAAGACGTCGCGGGAGGCCTTCAGATCCCCCCACTGCGCCAGGCTCACGCCCAGCCTCAAACGCAGATCCGCGCGCCAGGGAGCCAAGGCGATGGCCTTCGCATAAAGCTCGGCCGCTTTCTGGAAATCATGGCGTCCCATGAATTCGTCGGCTCCCGTGGAATAAGCCCGCAAGAAGCCCTGGCGCCTCTCATCCAGGATCTGATTGATGAGCCGGCGCTGGTCCGCGGGCCTTTTTCTGGTCAGGGCCTCGGGGTCGTGGAACTTGAAATCCCAGCGCGAGGCCGGCTCCTCCACGCGCGTCTGCGCCATCCGGAAGACCATCCCGGAAGGGCTGAACTGCATCTGGCGCAGATCCTCCACGTGGCTGGGCACCAGGACATAGGCCGGCCGGTCGGGATTGCCCTTCATGATGGCCAGGGCGTAATCGCCGACCGTCGGGGTTTCCGCCGTCGTCATCGGCCGCAAAGGCCCCCAGTTCAGATGGAGGTTTTTGCGCACATGGTCCCGATACCACGGGACCCAGAGAGCGTCGACATTGACCGCGGCCACGTCGCGGCGCTCGTTCAAGGCGCCCTGCAGGTAGAGGACCGTGCTGGAGGGATTGTCCCCGCTGATGAAGAAGAGCGCGTGGGGTCCCACGCTGTTGAGGATGTTCTCCCCGTAATCATGGGCATCCCAGTCACGGGAACGGTCCACGGTCGGAAGGGCGATGTAAAGCAGGAAAGCCGGATACGCCGCGGCCAGGGCCAGAACGAAAGCTGAGGGGAGCCGGCGGTCCGTCCAGCGTGCGCGCACGAAACGCAGAGCTTCGAAGGCGCCCTCACCCACGGCCAGAGAGAAGCCGATATAGGCCGCAACGAACCAGCTCTCGAATTCCCCCGTCTGATGATAGAGCAGCGGCAGGATCGTGGCCACGCCGGTGCTGATCGCCAGACAGCCGAAGAAGAAACGCTTCCTTCTCCACAAGGAGGCTCCGCCGACCAATCCGAGCGGGATGGCGACAGGGCCGAAATTGAGGAAGAAAAGCCGGAACAGATCCACGACGCGCCTCCAAAAATCCATCCCGAAAAGAGAATAGGAGCCTGGATTCGCGGTCCAATGGGCGGCGGCCACGAGCTTGAGGAAGTTCGGCAGGGTCTCGGGATCTCCCCAGTCGGTCAAAGGATCGTACCGGGAACGGATGGGGAAATAGGAATACGGCAGGAGGGCGACCAGCACGCCGATGGGAAAAGCCTTGAGCCAGGCGCGCGCTTGATCTCGGCGCATCCAGATGGCATAGGCGAGGACGGGCAGGATGCCCGCGATCATGGGGTGATTGGCGAAACCCAGGCCAGAGACCACGGCGATGGGGAGGATCGGCGCTGAAGAAGCGGGATCTTCCTGGAGCTTGAGCAGAAAATAGAGCAGAAGCGCGATGAAGCAGGCATGCAGCGAGTAGACTTCGGAATTGACCGCCTGGCACCAGAGGGCGAATGAGAATCCCGTGCCGAGCGCGATGACGAGCGCCAGAAACCGCTCCGCCATGCCCGGCTGCCGTTCGCCGGGCTTGTCCCAGAAGCGGATGACCGTGAGATAAACGGCCAGGCACGCTCCGGCGCCCGCCAGGGCCGAGACCGTGTGGACCCGCTGGGCGAAGGTCCCCAAGGGGATGAGGCCGGCCAGGAAAGTCATGATCACATAGAGCGGGTAGCCGGTCGCATAGGGGATGCCGAATTCCTTGGCCGCCGCGAGATAGATGCCTGAATCCTGCCAGTACACGCTCGGCGCCAGGGTGAGCATGTAGGCGGCCAGGGGAATGAAAAAGGACGCCGCGGCGAAAAGCCAGCCCAGCTCGCCGTCCTGCAGAGCGACGAGGAAAACGGACCAGGCCATGTCCCAGCCGTCGTGGAACATCCTCACGCGGCTGTCCTCATCATTGGCCCATTGCACGGGCGCCTCCACCGTCTTCACCCCCGAGCGGCGGCAGGCCACGAGGAATTCCACGTCCCAAGCGAAGCGATCGACCTTCAAGGAGGAGAAGAAGGGCATGATCGAGGCCCTTTGGATCAGCTTGAATCCGCACTGGGTATCCTCGAAAGGGAGCTTGGTCAAGGCGCGGACATAGCGGTTGAAGAATCTTCCCATCCTTTCCCTGAAGGGCTCCTGGCGCCTGGTGATGTCGCTTTGAGGAAGATGTCTGGACCCGAAGACCACGCCGGAAGACTCCTGCAGAGCGATGCGGGCCAGGCGCGCCGCCTGCGGCCAAGGCGTGGACATGTCCGCGTCGGCGACCAGCGCCCAATCCTCGAGAGCCTCGGCCAACCCGGCCCTCACCGCGTGACCCTTGCCGAAATTTCCCCCGCTGCGAATGATCCGCAGGTTCGGCAGGGAAGACAGAAACCCGCGGGCGATGGCCGCGCTCTCGTCGGTCGAGCCGTCGTCCACGATGAGGACCTCCCGGACGGCCAGGGGCAGGAGATCCTGCTTCTCGATGCCGGCGGCAAGCTGGCGCAGAGTCGCGGCCAGGCGGCCGGCCTCGTTATAGACCGGGATGATGACCGAGGCTCTCAGGAGGAAGGGATTGTCCCGCATGAGCCCCGAAGCCCTAATCCAGCTGAAGGATCTTGCGCATGGGATGGTTCGGCATCCCATTGAGCCAATTCTTCAACTCGTCGTCGTAGATTCGGGCGGGAAGCCGGGGCCTGTCGTCGAAATACTGCTCCGAGGTCTTGCGCCGGAGCGTCAAGGATTCGAAGAAGTACTTGTTCTGCGCGTTGCTGATGAGCTTGACGAATTGGAAGTCGCCGCCTTCGTCGATGGGGGCCGGCTTGACCTGGCCGGGAAAGAGCGCCTTCAAGTGCTTATCGATGAACTCCTTCTCGAAAGGCGACCACCGCATGAAGGGCGCCATGGGCCCTTCCTTCTCCTTCTTGTCCTCCTTAGGCTCCTCGGGGGTGTAGGTGTGCGATGAGTAATTGAGATCGAACTCCTTGGCCAGATCCACGAAGGAGACGCCCTCCAAAGCCTTGGCCATGACGCGCTCGCGCGTCTTGTACACGTCGCCTTGGACCTGATCCGTGTTCATGAAATCGCTGAACTTCGGCCCCTGCGCATATTTACGCAGATACACCCGCTCATAGCGCCGCCGCCCCTCCGGCGGAAATCCCTTTGCTCTCTCGAAAAGGAAATGCTTTTTGATGCAGTCGAGCACGTCGGGCGCCCGCGTGCCCTGGTCGATGCGGTCCAGCTCCTTTTGATAATCGTCGGCGGAAACGACGATGCCGGCCTCGCGCGCCAAAAGCTCCTCGGTGACCGTGGCCTCCAGCATCCTCATGAAAGCCGCCTTGCGCGAGTTGACGGCGTCCGGGCCGTAGCAGCCCTCGGACGCGGAATAATCCGAGAGGTCGGCCTCGGTGATCTCCCCCTTCCCGATCTTGGCCACCACTCCGGGCGGCGCGGTGGGGGGCATGACCATAAAAGGAAGAACCTGCTGCCTCAGTGGCTTGCCGGCATTGGAAATGGCGGGCAAGGCCGCTGCCGGAGGCTGCGCAGGAACAGGCACCGGGGCTGGCTGAGCCACGGGAGGCGAGACCTTGGCTTTGGCAGCCACTGGCACCGCCTTGACGGCAGGCCGAGGCAATGGGGCAACGACTATGGGCACCGGCGCAGGGACCGACACGGACGGCATAGGAAGCGGCTGGGCCGCTTCAGGGATCGGAATGTGACCACTGGATGACATCACGCGGCCCAGCCAGACCCCGATGCCCAAGACCACGATCAAAAGAGCGAGGACCGTCCATACGACTCGGCGATTTTGAAAGATTTCATTCATAGCAATCTGGATTTTATACAATAGTCATGCATGGCGCAAGAAAAAATCATCGTGCGCGTAGCACGCATGGCCCTGGAAGGCGAGGCCGTGGCCAAGGCCGAGGGCTCGGCCCGGGTCGTGTTCGTTGCCGGGGGCGCGCCCGGCGATCTCTGCGAGGTCGAGCTCGTCGAAGCCAAGTCCAATTTCGCGCGAGCCCGGATGCTCCGGCTCATCGAGCCGGGACCCGAGCGCATCGCGCCGCCCTGCCCCCTGCACCTGGCCCCTGACCGCCCCGGCCCGGCCTGCGGCGGCTGCGATTGGCAGCACTTGGACTACGCGGCCCAGCTCAAGCACAAGACCTCGCTCGTGCGCGACTGCGTGGAGCGCATCGCCAAGCTCAAGGATGTCCCCGTCGCCGACACCCTGCCTTCGCCCCAGACATGGGCCTACCGCAACAAGGTGATGGTCCCGTTCGGCACGGATCCCTCTGGCAAGATCATCGCCGGCTTCTATGCCGCGGGCTCGCACCAGATCGTCGACTTTCCCGCCTGCCCGATCCAGCCCGATCTCTCCACGGCCATCGTGCTCAAGGTCAAGGAGATGGCCCGCACCCTGCGCTGGCAGCCGCACGATGAGCGCCGCAACCAAGGCTGGCTGCGGCACGTGTTCGTGCGGGTCAACAGCCAGGGCCAGGCGCTCGTGGCGGTCGTGACCCGAGGGCCCCGGCTTGCCGACGAGCGGGCCTTCAGCGACGGCCTGCGCGCGGCCTTCCCGCAGATCGTCTCGCTCTGGCACAACGTCCAGCCGATGAAGACCTCGGTCATCCTGGGGCCTGTGTGGAGGCGCTTGTGGGGAGCCGCGGCCTTAGCGGAAAAAATGGGGCCCTACACGTTCATGGCCTCTCCCGAGGCCTTCCTGCAGGTCAACACGCCGGCCGCAGCACTCCTCTACGACGCGGCCGCGGCCTTCCTGGCCGATGGCGGCCGGAGGTTCTCAGACTTGGTGGATGTCTACTGCGGCGCGGGGACTTTGACGGTGTGGCTGGCCAAGGCGGCCGACCGGGTGACGGGCGTGGAGGAGAACCGCGGAGCCGTGCGCGACGCGTGGAAGAACGCGGAGCGCAACAACGCGCGCAATGTCCGCTTCATCGCGGGCAAGGCGGAAGCGGTCTTGCCGAGGTTCTTCAAAGAGCTCCCAGCCGGTGCCGCGGCCGTGGTGGACCCGCCGCGCGCGGGGCTGAGCGTGCCGGTCCTGCGCAACCTGACGCATCCCTCTCTGCGCCGCATCATCTATGTGTCCTGCAACCCGGCGACTTTCGCCCGCGACGCGGGCTATCTCAGCCACTCGGGGTTTTCGTTGCGCCGGGTCCAGCCCGTGGACCTTTTTCCGCAGACTTCACACGTGGAGCTCGTCGGGCTGTTCGATCGCTCTGGGTCCAAGGACCTAGACCGGCCTAGGCCTTCCGGCCCTCCCGCGGCCGGGGGATAAGAAGTATCCTGACGGCAGGAGATGTCTTTGCTGACAAAGACAAAATTAGGCCTTGAATATTTTTAGTTTTGGAGCTATGCTTAAAGCTGACGGACGGAGTCAAGGGTTGGTATGAAAATAATTCTAGGCTTTCTGTTCTCGGCGGCTTTGACAGCCCCCTGTTCGGCAATATCTCCTGCATCACAAACAGCTCCACCCACACAACCAGCAGAACAATCAAAACAATTAGGTCTCCCAGGCCCTATTCTGCCAAAAACGGAACTAGCCACAAAAATAAAATTTTATCCCAGCCATATCGACATGTACAATCAGATATATGCGAATAAAGACATCCTTAAGATAGTATGTGGTGCAGCAGAAAGTTGCCCAAGCCCAACTGGGCCATATGAGCCCAATGGTATATTTTGGAATGCTGCTCTGACGCGACTTGAAATAATAAGAGATAAAGCGTCCAATAGGCAATTGTCACAGGAAAATGCAAAAAAATTTATGTCCAAATGGAACATTGCTGCTGTTAAGGAGTGCCAAGCTGGAGTCAGGACCTCCTGCAACAAATTATTCGAAAACTCAGATATCTCGCCAGTGGTCGCTTTGAAGCAAAAAGAGTCCATAAATAAGAATCTTACTCAAGCCAAGCCAAAGAGAGAGAAAAAAGCGGGAGAGCCAGGAGCTGAAGACAATGTCCCAGCCATTGGAGCTGCCGCCCTCCCAAGTGACCCGAATGCTCCCCCTGCCGGCGGTTACCCCAAAGCCGTCGAAGATCCCAAAGCCGGCGCCGCCGCAAAGCCCGACTACTCCACAGCTTTCAAAGGCGTCCAAGCTTTCGTCTACTCATCGGTCATCGGCTTTGGCCTGTGCACCGGACCCTTGGCCTACCTCGGAAACCCCTTCATGGGCGCCATCCTCTTCGGCCTGCTCGGCGCCGCCGCCGTCATGACCATCGAGAAGCTCAAGGGCTAACCTGAAAAGTTCCGTTGACCGCACCCTTGTCATCGATCCGACCAGAATTATTTTGTTCCAATTTTCCGGTTTTGATCGCTCCTGAAAAATGGCGACTTAGAGAAAAAATTATTATTTAAATCTATGACTTTTTTGAAACTTTACCGCCACCGGTGGCGGTAAAAGAAAAAAAGTATTTATAAAATAATGATAATTCAATAACGAGGTCGCCATTCGGGAACTTTTTCTCAGGCATAGAGGCTCTTACTTCGAGAAGGATCCTTGCATCTTCCAGTTCAACTGACGAATTCAGGCTAAGCGTTCTTCTCCAGCCTCGAAAGACCCCAGGCCAGACAGCAAGCCCCGACTGTGATGCAAGAGTCGGCCACATTGAAGACAGGCCAGATTCTGAAATCCAGGAAATCGACCACATACCCGTAGGCGCATCGGTCGTAGAGATTGCCCACCGCTCCGCCCACGACCAGCAGGAATCCCGCCTCCAGCCACCCGCCGCGCGGCCAGCGTCGGCGCAAGAACGCCAAGCCGCCTAGAAGGATCACTGTCAAACCGATGAAGAAGGCGTTCTGCCGGTGGCCGATGCCGAAAGCCGCGCCCGTGTTCTCCACATAGGTCAGACGGAAAAAGGGAAGCACCGGGATGAACATCCGCGGAGCCAGCTGCCTCAGAGCCCAGATCTTCGTGAGGCGATCGACGCCGACGATGGCCCCCAGCGCGCCCGCGCGCCAAAGAAAGGACCTCATTTTTTGATGCTACCATATTCGTTGACGGCGCCGGGCGCGATTAGATATATTGCCTGCATGGAAATCTTCCTTGTCGTCTGCCTCACGCTTCTCGTCTTGGAGCTGGGAGCCATCACCGTCATGGCGGGCGTGGCGTTGCTCCAGGTCTACCGGACGGCGCGGGCCATGGAGGTGCTGACCTTGCGCGTCGACGGACAGGTCGCCGCCTTCGGCGAGACCGTCCGCTCGGGCTGGACGCAGATCCTCCAATCCGTGATCGGCCTCTGCGGCCGCTGGCTGTGCAGAAACTGACCGGCTGGCTCGGGCTGGCTGAGCGGTTCCTGCGCGATCCCGCCTTCGAGGACCGCCGGCGCTTCTTAAAATCCCTGACGCTCTTCCAGGACCTGCGCTTCACCGAGCTCGGCCACCTGGCTCAGTGCATGCACAGCCGCGTCTACCATGAAGGCGAGTCCCTCTTCCTGCAGGGAGACGTGGGCCGGGCCCTCTTCATCCTGAAATCCGGCAAGATCGAACTGAGCCAGATGGAAGAAGAAGGCCGTCCCCGTTCGATATCCATCATCGGCCCAGGGGAATTCTTCGGGGAGATGTCGATCTTGGAGCAATTGCCGCGCTCGGCGACGGCCACGGCCGCCGAACGCTCGGAGGTGCTCCTGCTTTACCGCGCCCAGATCGACTCCATCCTCCATTACCACCCCCGCATCGGGGTCAGCGTCATGACGCGCTTAGCCCAACTCCTCTCGGCGCGCCTGCGCCGGGCCAACCTCGCCCTGCTCGAGAAACCCGCCTCATGACGTCCGAGCGCCCCAGCCTGCCCGTCATCCCCATCCTCATCATCGTCGCAGCCGGCCTTTATGTCGCCTATCTTCTGGGCCGCACGCTGGTGCCGTTTCTCCTGGCCTTCACCGTCGCCTACATGGTCAACCCCCTGGTCAACGCGGTCGAGACCCGGGGCGTGCGGCGCTTCCATATCGTGCTGAGCTTCTATCTCCTGGCGGCGCTTCTCCTGTATCTGCTCGCCCAGCACCTCCTGCCGGCCCTCATCAACGGGACGGCCGACCTGCAGGCCGACATGCCGGGATATTTCACGAAGATCCATAACTTCCTCTCGGAGCTCCCCCGGCGCGTGGCCAAAAACGTCCCCCACGCCATCCTGCCCATGGCGGAGAGCTTCATCTCCAAGACCTACGCCTCCTGCGCGGAGCAGATGGAGCGCCTGCCTTCCTATCTGATGGGCATCTTCCCCATCCTCTCCCTCTTCTTCCTGGTCCCCTTCATCACCTTCTTCCTGCTCCTGGACGGTCCGGACCTGACCGCCGCCATCATCCAGGCCTGCCCGGGCCGGCACGTGGAGCGGGCCCTGCATCTGATCTCAGAGATCGACTCCTCGCTGGGCAATTACCTGCGCGGGATCCTCATCGTGGCGCTGGCCATCACGGCGGCCTCCTACGTGGGGCTTTGGGCCCTGGGCGTCGAGGCGGCCGCGCCCATCGCGCTCTTAGCCGGCGTGTCGAGCTTCGTGCCCTATCTGGGAGCCATCATGGGCGCCTTGGTGGGAGGCACTGTCGCCGCCATCCAATTCTCCAGCCTCACGGCCGGCTTCAAGGTCGTCCTGCTTTTCACGGCCATCCGCCTGGCGGATGAATCCTTCCTGCAGCCCTCCATCGCCCGCTACTCCGTGCGCCTGCACCCGCTGATCTTCCTCTTCTCGCTGATGGCCGGAGGGGAGCTCTTCGGCTTCGTCGGACTCCTCTTCGCCGTGCCCGCGGCCTGCGTGATCAAGTCCCTGCTCCAGGTCTCCTGGGACTGGTATTTGAGCGAGGTCGACTGGAAAGGCACCATCGCATCGCCCCCGGCCATCCCCTACACCTAGAAGAGGTTTTGCAGGGACTTCCAGGCGTATCGGAAGATGACAGGCCAGTCGCTGATCCGGACGCTGCGCAGGTACGCCCTCCGATACGCCCGGATCCTTTCGGAAGCGGAATAGTCCTGCGTCTCGAACAGGGGCGGAGGATTGAAGCTCGTGTGACAGCCCCCCCTCCAATCCCGCAGGATGTGCGCGTTCTGGCGCGCCCAGCCTGCCATCGGCGTCCCTGGATAGGGAACCGCCATGCCCCACATCATCCGCCGCAGACCCAAGCCCTGGGCCTTCTTCAGGGTCTGCATGTCCTTGGCATAGGTCGCGCGGGGCAAGCCGATGATGAAGAACCCGTCCACCTCCAGACCGGCCGCCTGCGCCAGGCGCACGGCCTGGATGATGGCCTCCAAGCTTTCTCCCTTGTGGACCTCGCCAAAGACCCCCTCGTCCAAACTCTCGATTCCGATCGCGATGCTCCGGCAGCCGGAAGCCTTCATCAAGTCCAGCAGTTCGACGTCCAGCCGATCGGCCCTGACCCCGTTGGGGCACGACCAGGACCAATCCTTTCCCATCAGGCCTCTACAAAATTCCTTAGCGCGAGCCAGATCTAAAGTGAAATTGTCATCCAGAACGCGGAACGCCCGGAATCGCGAATACCTCCTGCGGGCCAGCGCGAGTTTATCCAGGCTTCTTTCAGGACTTCGAGCCCTCCAACCAGCGCCCATGCCGAGGCGGACCGAACAATAGCTGCAGGCGTGGGGACAGCC
>JAHFCF010000002.1 GCA_023249645.1 Elusimicrobiota bacterium | reverse complement strand
CCCATAGCCGCCCAGCGGCAGGGGATGCTCCGCGTCGCTGAAGACTTTCTTCTTGATCTCGCGGCGCGTGGTCGCCGCGCGCTCGGCGCGGAGGATAGCGTCTTTTCCCTCCCAGGCCTGGGCGGTCTTGCCGCCGACCCAGGGCTTGTCCGCAGTGGAGAGCGAACCGAACATCGCCGTTCCTCCGACGCCCAGATAGAAGATCGCGTCCGCGTTGACGAGGGGTCCCCGGATGTCGATCTGCAGGTGCGCGTGGCTGACCGGGACGACGAGCTCGCGGCCGCTCGGCAGGGTGAGGCCCGTTTTGACGAAGAGCGGGGTGATGACCGAGACCCAACGGTCGCCTTGCCGGTACCAGATGCCGCCGAAGTTCGCGAAGAAGCGCATGTCCTTAGCCGTCACGGTGTGTCCGGTGGAAAGTAGGAATTCCAGGAAGGGCCGCACCTGGGAGAAGGTCTGGCCGGCGGCGGTCAGGGTGTAGGCCGGCGGGCCTTGCGGTTCGTTGAGCGCCAGGCAGTTGAGGGCCGAGGCGATCGTCTCATTGTCGGCGTAGGCGGTCGCTAGGCCGTGCGCCGTCTGGTCGCCGTGATAGAGGCTGCGGCCCCATCCGGTCAGGAAGGTCCCGTCGGGCGCGTCATGCGGGATTCCGGAGAGCTTGAGTTCCTGTTGAGGCGGGCAGGCAGCCTCCGGCGCGATGGGGCCTGCTTTCTCGGCGTAGAGCCTGATGAAGAGTTTGAGTTGATTGACGCTCATGGTCGGGAAAGAATCGAGGAAGGACTTGTCGAGCGATTGGATGGCTTGGGTGAGTTCTGCACGGGCCTCGGGACCTACGAACTTGAGATCGAGGATGGCGTCGACCAATGCCGCGACATTTTCTGGGTCCTTGGAGAGGCGATCGGCCAGTTGAGAAAGGGTGATGACCTCCGGATGCGGGGTCGGCGCTGGGAAGGCCTTGAAGGAAGGGATGGCTGGCTCGTCCGACAGGACTGGTTTGGGAGCCGCGCCGTCGAATAGCTGACTCGGTTCACCGAGAACAAGGCTTGGCAGGCAAAGAAACAGGGCGAGTAGAGATTTCTTCATTCCGATGTTATTGAGCACGTTTATTATAGCAAGACCCGTTCCACAGCATCTGTGAGCCGTCGGACCGCTTCCTCGCCGCAGGGCAGGCCCAGCTTGTCGTAAGCCCGCGACATCTCGGCGCGACGTTCTGGAGACGACATCAGATCTGTGAGTTCCTTGGCCATGCGGGAACCTATCGCCTCTTCCTGAACGAGCCGGGCGGCCCCGGCCTCGGTCAGGATGCGGGCATTGTCATCCTGATGTCGGCCGGTCGCGTGCGGGAAGGGCACGAGGATGGCGGGCTTCTTCAGGCAGACAAGCTCCGCGATCGTGGCGGCGCCTGAGCGGCAGACGACGAGGTCGGCCGCGGCATAGGCGTCTTCCATGGCGTCGAGGAAGGGCAGGACCTTGGCGCGGATGCCTGAGTAAGCTTGGCTGACAGAGTCGGCGGATTTGGCGCCGGCCAGATGCAGGACCTGCAGGCCGTTCATGCGTCTGACGATGGAGGGCAGCAACTCATTCAACCCCTTGGCGCCCTGGCTGCCCCCGAACACAAGGAGGGTCGGCGTCTCGGCGTCCAGGCCCAGTTTGAGTCGCGCGGTGCGTGTGTCCCCTGCTTTCCAAAGAGCCGGGCGCACGGGCGTTCCGGTCAATATCCCCGTGTCCGCCGGCAGGCCGCGCAGAAGCTTCGCGCCGAGAGCCACGCAGGCTCGGTTGGCCAGACCCAGCTGGGAATTCGATTCGTGCACGGCGCACGGGATGGCGCGCCGCCGCGCCGCGAAAACCGCAGGGAAGCTGAGATAGCCTCCCATGCCGACCACGACCTGGGGCTCGAAGTCCTTGACCATGCGGCCGGCCAGGCGCACGGCTTTGAGGAGTTTCCAAGCGAACACGCCCCAGCCCAGGCTCGCGCGGCGCGAGAGACCCTTGAGATCCAGCTCCGCCGACGGCAGACCAGCGGCTTCCAGGCGCGCCAAGCCCGGGTCGTCCTTGCGCACGAGGATCAGGGGCTCCCAGCCGCGAGAGCGTAGGGTCTGAGCCAGGACCAGGCCGGGATAGAAATGTCCGCCCGTGCCTCCGGCTGCGATGATGACTCGTTTTTTCATGGTCTGTGGGCGGTCTTGAAGCCGGGCCAGGGCCCATCCTTGGTCACACTGGGCGGGCCGTGGGCTAGGTATTTGTCGTGCAGAGAACAGTGGCGCGAGACATTGAGCAGGACCCCGGACGCCGCCAGCGTGAAGAGCAAAGACGAGCCTCCATACGAGATGAAGGGCATGGGCATCCCTTTGGTGGGCAAGAGCCCGATGGACATGCAGGCGTTGATGAAGGCCTGCATGCAGATAGTCAGCGTGATGCCCGCGGCCAAAAGCGAGCCGAAGAGGTTCGGTGCGGACTTGGCCACGCGCATGCCGCGCACCAGGAGCGCGGCGAAGAATCCTAGAAGAACCAGGGCACCCAAGAGGCCGAGTTCCTCGCAGACCACGGGGAAGATGAAGTCCGTGTGCGGGGTGGGCAGATACATGAGCTTGAGCTGCGAGGCGCCGATGCCTTTGCCGAACCAGCCCCCGGATCCGACGGCCAGGACGGCCTGCTCGAGCTGGTAGCTCGCCTCGGATGTGCCGCGCAGCATCCCGATGTAATGCATGAGACGCGTCAAGCGGTAGGGGTGCTTGATGATCTCATAGGCGAGCAGAGGCAGGGCGCAGGCGAACGCGCCCAGGATGTGGCGCAAGCGTCCCCCGCCGATCCAGATGAGGGCCAGGGTGACGAGGAAGATGAGGATGGGAGTGCCCAGGTCGGGCTCCAAACCGATCAGGAGGAGCAGTCCCGAGACGACGCCGGCCGGCACCAGCAACCCGCGCATGAGCGAGGGCGCCTTGGAGTGCTTTCGGTCGAGGTAGTAGGAGAGGAAGAGGATGGAGGCGAATTTGGCGAACTCGGAGGGTTGGAGCGTGAAGGGCCCCAGGGGCAGCCAGCGGTGGACCTTCTCCCGGGCCGGCGCGAGCAGCGCGCAGACCAGGGCCGTCGCGGTCAGAAAGAAGATGGGCCAGACCCATTCCTTGAGGCGGTTGTAGTTGAGGCGGCCGAAGAACCACAGCGCTCCCAGGCCGATGGCCGTCCACAGCAGCTGGCGCTTGAAGAAGAACAGGGAGCCTCCGTAGCGCCTTTCCGCCAGGATGGCGCTCGCGGATAAGACCATGACCAGGCCGCCTCCCAAGAGGGCGAGGATGATGAAGAGCAGGGGGTAGTCCGCGGGATGTTGTCGCCTCACGGGATCATCCGGCGGCCCGGACCAGCTCCTTGAACTGGTCGCCGCGGTCCTCGAAATCTCTGAACTGGTCGAAAGAGGCGCAGGCGGGAGAGAGCAGCAGCACGTCTCCGGCCGAGCCGATCTGCAGGGCCGTTTCGAAAGCGGTCCTCAGGTCGCCGCAGGGAAGGATCGGGACCAAGCCGCTCAAGTCCTTCTCGATGATCGGCGCCGCGCTGCCGATGGCGAGGATCCCCTTGACCGTCGATTCGATCAGCGGGCGCAGGGTCGTGTAGGGGTTGCCCTTGTGCAGGCCGCCCATGATCACGAGCACGTTCTTCTTGGAGAAGGTCTTGAGCGCCGTCATGGTCGAATCTACGTTGGTGGCCTTGGAATCGTTGACGCAGCGCAGGCCGCGCGCGGTGCCGGCCTCTTCGAGCCGGTGGGGCACGCCCCTGAAAGCTTTTAAGGCCTTTTGTACCGCTGCTGCTTTCAGACCCCAGCCCAGTCCGAGCAGGATCGCGGCCATGGCGTTGTCCAAGTTGTGCGCGCCGGGCAGCTGCGGCGGCGTGAAGGAGATCTCCTTCACGCCGGGGAGGCGGACCTTGATCTTGCGGCCTTCGACCCAGCAATGCGTGTAGGTTCCCTGGCGGCCAAAATAGAGACGGCGGCCCTGGGCTCGGCGCGAGAGCTTGAGGACCAGCGGGTCTTCGGCGTTGAACACGCAGAAATCATCGCCGGTCTGTTCGGCGAAGAGCCTGGCCTTGGCCTCGATGTAGCGCGGCATCCCCCCGTGGTGCTCCAGATGCTCGGGGGTGATGTTGAGAAGGGCGGCGGCCTGCGGATGGAAGGACTGGCTGTCTTCGAGCTGATAGCTGGAGACTTCGAGGATGAGGGTGTCCTTGGCCTGGATCTTGCCGATGATGCCGCAGAGAGGCGTGCCGATGTTCCCCGCGACAGGCGCGCGACGATGGCCGAACATCTCCGCCAGGAGAGCCGTGGTCGTGGTCTTGCCGTTGGTCCCGGTGATAGCCATGATATCGGGGGTCGGGGAGAAGGCCAGCGCAGTTTCGAGTTCGCTGAAGATCGGGATGCCGGCGGTCTTGAGTTTTTCGAGGATCGGCGCCCGCGAGGGCACTCCCGGGCTCTTGACGGCGAAGCTGGCCTGGAGCGCCCGGTCGCTGTGTTTTCCCCCCTCCCAGGCGATCTTCGAGGCGAGGCCTTTCAGGGCGGTCTTGATCTCTTGGCGGGGCCGCAGGTCCGTAGCGAAGACCTTGAATCCCTTTTTGACGAGGAGCGCGGCCGCGGCTTGGCCGGATCTTCCCAGGCCCAGGACGCAGGCGCGCCGGCGGCGGTATTCTTGGGGGACGAATCTCATCGGATCTTGAGCGAGGCCAAGGCTGTGAGCATGAGCACGATGGAGATGATCCAGAAGCGCACCGTCACCTTGGGCTCGGCCACTCCGGAGAGCTCGAAATGATGGTGCAGGGGAGCCATCCGGAAGACGCGCTTGCCTGCGCGGAGCTTGAAGGAGGCCATCTGGATGAGGACGGAGAGGGTCTCCACGACAAAGATGCCGCCGACGATCGGCAAAAGGAGTTCGGCCTTGACGCAGAGCGAGACCACGGCGATGGCGCCGCCCAAGAAGAGGGAGCCGGTGTCTCCCATGAACATCTGGGCCGGATAGGCGTTGAACCACAAGAATCCCAGGCACGAGCCGACCATGGCCGAGAGGAACACCGCGATCTCTCCCGCCCCCTCGACGTGGACGATGCGCAGATAGGCCGAGAACTTGGCGTTGCCGCAGAGGTAGGCGAGCACGCCGTAGGTGATGGCGCAGAAGATGATGCTCCCCGAGGCCAGGCCATCCAATCCATCGGTGAGATTGACGGCGTTGGAGGAGCCCACGATCATGAAGGCGGCCAGGACGAAATAGAGCACGCCCAGGTCGAGGAAGAGATCCTTGGCGTAGGGCACGTTGAGCATGGTGGTATAGGCGGGGTTGGGCGGACGCACGGTGAGGTAGCAGACCACCAGAAGCGCGGTGGCGCCCTGCACCGCGAACTTGACCCTCGAGGGGGCTCCGCGCGGGTCCTTGAGGACCAGCTTGACGTAGTCATCCCACGCCCCGACGGCGGCCAGGGCCGTGGAGACGGCCAGGAGCAGCCACGTGAAGCGGTCGTCCCAGCGCATCCAGAGCAGGGTCGAACCCGTCAAGGTCAGGAAGATGAGAAGCCCTCCCATCGTCGGGGTGCCGTGCTTGTAGAGATGGGTCTGGGGACCGTTGGTCCGCTGGACCTGCTCGACCTTGAAGCGGCGCAGAAGGGCGATCAGGGGCGGCCCCGCCCACAGGGAGATGGCCAGCGAGGTCAAAGCCGCGCCTCCGGCGCGGAAGGTGATGTATTGGAAGACATTGAGCGGCTTCCAGACGCCTTTGATGAGGAAAAGATAATGGAGCATTTTTTTTAGGGGATGGCTTGGATTTTGAGTTCTTGGGCTATCTGCTCGAAGCGCATGGCCCGGGAGGCTTTGAAGATCACGGCATTGCCGCCGCGCAATTGCCCCTTGAGGTCGTCCATCCACTCAGCGGGGATCAGGGCATAGCGCGCGGGGAAGGAGGTCTTCGCTTTCTCCAGGGCCGTCCAGGTCTCGCGGATCTCTGGCCCAGCGAGATAGACTCCCTGCAGGGGCAGGCTGGCCAGCCACTCTCCCAGTTCCTGGTGGAAGCGCTGGGAGAGAGCCCCCAACTCCTTCATGTCGCCCAGGACGAGGATCTTCGGCTGTCCGGCGAATTCCTCGCAGAAGGCCTCGATGGCGGCGCGCATGGAGGCGGGATTGGCGTTGTAGGCGTCGAAGATGACGGAGCAGCCTGAGTCGTGGCGCATGGGCTCCATGCGCCAGGAGGCGGGATGGTAGTCCTCCAGGCCCTGACGGATGGCTTCGGGTGAGAGGCCCATGGCCCAGGCCGCGGCTGCGGCCGCCGCGGCGTCCTGGCGGATGAGGCCTCCGAAAGAGCGCAGGTGGATCGGCATCCTGCGGCCGTCGACGCTGAGTTCATTCTCCCCCGACCAGCGCACGCAGGCGCGGCTCGCAGTGCCGAAGGTGACCGTACGCAGGCCGGGCCGCGTTTCTAGGCCAGCGAGCCTGGTATCGTCGAGATTGACGACCAGACGGCCTTCCGCAGGAAGGCCGTCTAGGATCTCGGCCTTGGTCTGGAAGTTCCTCTCCAGAGTCCCGTAGAACTCCAGGTGATCCGGCCCGATGTTGGTGATGACCGCGACCGTCGGCTGGGCGATGCGCGCGACTTCGGCGATGTCGCCCGGCTTGGAATCGGCCAGCTCGAAGACCCCGTAGCGATGCTCCCGGGTCAGCTCCAGGACCGAGAGGGGCACGCCGATATGGTTGTTCCAGTTCCCGGGCGAGGAGCAGGTCGGGCCCGCGCGCCGGCAGATGGCGGAGAGCATCTCCTTGGTCGTGGTCTTGCCGTTGGAGCCGGTGATCCCGGCGACGGGGATTTTGAAGCGGCGGCGGTGATGGCCGGCCAGAGACTGCAGGGCCTTCAAGGTGTCGGACACGGCGACGATCTGCGCCGGACCGGCGGCGGGGAGCTTGCGCTCATCCACGATCCAGCCGAGCGCGCGGCGCGCGAGGGCCTCGTCGAGAAGGTCATGGGCGTCGAAGCGCTCCCCCTTCAGGGCCAGGAAGACCTCGCCGTCCTTGAGGGTGCGGGTGTCCGTGGACAGAGACACGGCGCGCGCCTCGGGCTTGCCGCGCGCGAGCCGGCCGCCCGTGGCACGGGCCAGCTCTTCCCACGACATGTCGAGGTTCATTTTATGGCTTGAATAATAAACCCAACTGTGGGCGCCCACAGTTGGACTGAGCGACGACGTCTCGTCGGTCCGTCTTGATTCTATAATTTTTGATGCTGTGTCGAACTGTGTCCGGACATAGTTGCCCGTCTGAATATTTTCGGCGCATTCGCTTCATGGGACGGCTGCCAAATTGGTGTCCGCGTCCGGGGGCACGGCCTCCATGGCCAAGAGACGCCGGGCCAGCTTCGCGAAGACCGGGGCCGAGACCTGGGCGCCGTAGTATTGTCCCTTGGGCTCGTCCATCACGACGAGGATGGTCCAGCGGGGACGGCTGGCTGGCAGAAAGCCCACGAAGGAGGCCATGTAGGCGGAGTTGGAGTATTCGCCGGTGCGCGGGTCGACTTTACGGGCCGTGCCGGTCTTGCCGGCGACGCGCCAGCCGGGGATGCGGGCCGAGGCGCCCGTGCCGTGCTCCACGACGCCTTCGAGCATCCGGGTGAGGGTCTGGGCCGTCTTCTCGGAGATGACACGACGCACGCGCACGGGCCGTTTGCCGTCAAGGATCGTGGGCTCATAGAGGGTTCCCCCGTTGGCCAGGGCGCTGTAGGCGTCGGCCACCTGCAGCGCGCTCACGCCCAGGCCGTAGCCGTAGGAGGAGGCGGCCAGAACGACCTTGGTGAGCTCGGGCAGCGATTTCATCTGGCCGGCGGTCTCGCCGGGGAGCGTGACGCCGGTCTTCAGGCCGAAGCCGAAGGCCCGGGTGTAGCGGTAGAAGCGCTTGGTCCCGACCTTCTCGGCGACCTTGGCGATTCCGATGTTGGAGGAATGCTCGAGGATGCCCTGGAGGTTGAGGTTGGCGGAGGGCTCATGGTCATGGATGAATACGCCGGGCGAGACCTCGTAGGTCCCGTTCTCGCAGAAGAAGGGATCCTCGAGCGAGACCACGGATTCCTCGAGAGCGGCCGCCGCGGTCACGAGCTTGAAGGTGGATCCCGGCTCATAGGTGTCCTGGACCATGGGGTTCTTGAGATGCGTCGGGGGCGTGGCCGCCATGGCGAGCAGCGCGCCCGTCGCCGGTTCCTCGACGATGATCATGCCGCCCTTGGCCTTGAACTGCGCCGTCGCCTCCCGGAGGACCTCTTCGGCGTGGAATTGGATGTCGCGGTTGATGCTCAGGCGCAGGGGTTCGGGGCGCTGAGCAGCCGGACCCGACGCGTTCTGGATGACGCGGCCGGAGCCGTCGCGCAGATAGGCGAGCAGACGGGGTTTGCCGCGCAGGCGCTCATCGAAGACGAGCTCGAGCCCTGAAAGCCCATGCTCCTGAGCGCCCACGATGCCCAGCACGTTGCGGGCGAGTTCTTGGTTGGGATAGAGGCGCTTTTGGGTGAGGATGAGGTTCACGCCGGGGAGCTTGGATTCGGTGACCGCGGAGAATTGCGCGCCGTCCAATCCGTCCTTGATCCGGACGACGCGGGCGGCCGTGTCCATGCGGCGCCGGATCTCGGAGGCGGGCATGGCCAAGAGCGGCGAGAGTCGCTCCGCCGCGGCGCGCGCATCCTTGATCGGCGTTTTGTCCAGGAAGCAGGACCATGCGGGAACGGATTGGGCGAGCAGCCGGCCGCGGCGGTCGAGGATCTCGCCTCGGCCGAGCGCCTCATGGGCCGCGTGCAGGACTTCGCCCTCGACGCGCGATTGGAGCTGCCGGTGCTCCAGGACTTGGAGGTGGGCCAGGCGCGCGGCCAGGGGCGCCAGGGGAAGAAGGCAGATTCCCGACGCCACGGCGAGACGGGCCTGGAGGTCCACGGCGGCTTCCTAAACGTCGAGAGAGGCGTTCCAGGTGCGGCGCGCGCGGGAGAGCAGGCGTTGGAAGATCCCGGAGCAGGGATTCTCCGCGGGGTCCTTGGCGAGCACGCGCAGGGAGTCCAGGCTGCCCAGGGACATGCCCAGGCGGCTGCGGGCCTGCAGGGAGAGGTTGGCTGGAGACAAGAGGGTCTCGATATCGCCTTGGAGCATCCCATAGCTGCAGCGCAGGGTCAGGAGGTGCTGACGGGATTTATCCAATTGATAGCCCAGGCGGATGGCCTGGATATGCTGCCAGACCATCGCCGTGACGAAGAGGAGGGCGGCTGCGACTTTCAAGGCCCGCCTTGCCTGGTTTTTTTTCTCTATCATCGAAAATTTATCGGCGGGGGCTTGGCGCCGAGACAAGCCCCCGCCAAATCTTCAGCGGACGCCGCGCCGAGAGGCGCCCGCCGAAATCTGTTTTACTCTTACGAGCCGTGCCTCCTGGTGAAGATCCTGCGCTTGGATTGAGGCGGCACGCCGGCTGAAAGAGGGGTCGTCTTCTCGGGTGTCTGGGGACGCTCCCGAAGGGTGTTGGCGGCGGCGTCGAGGCGGATGAGCGCGGCCAGGCCTGTGGACGAACCGCTGAGGATTGTTTTGATGGTCATGAGAGTTTCTCCACGATCCTGAGTTTCGCGCTGCGTGAGCGGGGATTGCGGCTGATCTCCCCGGACGAGGGCGTCGCGGCGGCGGCGACGCTGCGGCAGACTCCCTGCTCGACGAACGACGAGAAGATGTTCTTGACGATGCGGTCCTCCAGCGAGTGGAAGCTGATGACGGCCAGGCGTCCCCCCCGGCGCAGATACGGCAGCACGCTCTCCAGGCCGCGGGTGAGGTTCTCGAGCTCCGCGTTGACGGCGATGCGCAGGGCCATGAAGGTCCGCGTGGCGGGGTGGGTCTTGCCGCGCGGCAAGATCCCCGCGATGAAGTCCGCCAGCTCGGTCGTCGTCTTAAAGGGCTTGGACCGGCGTCGGCTTTCGATGGAGCGGGCGATGCGCAGGGCGGCGGGCTCCTCGCCGAACTCCTTGAAGAGCAGGGCCAGCTGCTCGGCGGGCCAGTTGTTGACGATGGTGCCGGCGGTCAGGGGATTGGCAGGGTCCAGGCGCATGTCGAGCGGCCCCTCGCGCTGGAAGCTGAAGCCCCTCTCGGGCTTGTCGAAATGCATGGAGCTCACGCCGAGGTCGAAGAGGGCTCCGGCCAGGGGGAAGAATTTTTCCTTCTCCAAAACTTGGCCCAGGGTTCTGAAATTGGCGCGGACCGCCCGGAATCGCCCGGGGTGGCTCTGGAGCCGGTTGGCGGCGGCCTGCAGGGCCTCTGGGTCCATGTCCAATCCCAAGAGTCGTCCTTGGGCCGAGATCGTGCGCAGGATGGCCTCGGCGTGCCCGCCCAGGCCCAGGGTGGCGTCGAGGTAGAAGCCCGCGGGCTCGGTGACGAGGACTTGGAGCACCTCGTCGACCATCACGGGTTCGTGCGTGTAGTTTTTTTCTTCCATAAAAGGTTCGCTCAGCGTCGCCGCGAGGCTCATCATAGCTCGATCTTCTTGGCGGCCATCCTCAAGGCCGGTGCGACTTGCGATCTCTCATAGGCCTGCCAGCGCTTCACATCCCAGATCTCCGCGCGGTTGCCCGCGCCCTGGATGAGGACGGCGGTCTTGAGAGAGGCGTGGGTCTTGAGATGCTGGGGGACGAGGATCCTGCCTGCGCCGTCGAGTTCCGCTTCGGCGGCTCCGGAGAAGAAGCGGCGCTTAAAGGCCCGCTCCTTTTCCTTGTCCTCCAAGGAGAAGGCCTGCAGTCCGTTCTCGACGAGACGGCGCCATTGCGAGGGAAGATAGAGGTAGAGGCAGCCCTCCATGCCGCTGGCGATGAAGACGCTTTTTTCTTTCTCCGTCTTCAGGAGTTCGCGGTATTTGGGAGGCAGGCCCAGGCGGTTCTTGGCGTCGAGGGCGTACTCGTAGCGCCCGATGAGGAGGGTCACGCCGCCACTCTTCTCCACTTTTCTATCCTCTCTCCCCACTTTCTCCCACCAGGGAGATGAGTATAGGGCATCCCCTGGGCTTTGTCAAGACCCAATTTGGGCCTAGAATTATGGAGTGGTTCTGGCGAGGGAGGGCTGGGGAAAATGGCGGGGCCCGATCTGGTGGCGCCAGGCGTACTCAAGGGCCTTGAGTCGGTTGTAGGGCATGCCGTAAGCGCGGTAGAGCGATTCGGTCACGGTGCGGCCTTCGCTCAAGAATTGCGAGAACTTGTAGAAATTGGATCGGTGCTGGCTGCGCAGCAAAAAGCGCACCAGGCTGTAGGACTCGGCGTACCACAGGTAGACCTTGGCGTCCGGCATGCCGACCGTGTTGGTGACCGCCATGAGCTCCGGAAGGCTCAAGCCCCCCCCGCGCTCGACGAGCTGGAGATTCTGGCGCAGCCAGTTCGGCGTGGAGAGACCCCGCTCCACCTGGATCATGGTGGCCATGCCTTCGCTCAGCCAGAGCGGATCGGAGCGGTCCTTGGGGAAGAAGTTGTCGTAGTAGATGTGGCAGAGTTCGTGCGCCAGCATGCCCGGCAGGTCGGGGCCTTCGTAGATGTAGACCCGCTTGTCCGCAAACGAGCTGGCCGCCCCCGACCAGGCCGGCCGGCCCGTGACGCGGCGGTAGGTCTCTTGGCGTTGGAAGAGGAAGACGCTCACGCGCGTGTCGTTGCTCCAGGGAGAGAAGGGTGCTAAGTCCAGCATGAGGTTGCCATGGAGGTTCTCGAGCAGGTCCAGGAATTCCTGGGAGGGCGGATCGTCCTCGCCGTAGACCGTGAAATGCCGGGTCTCTCGCTTGACGAAGCCTGACGGCGCCGGAACCGCTTCCTGGACCGGCGCGAGGACCTCTTCAGGAGGAGCCGGCGCGGGCGGTTTGGGCTGCTCGGCCGCCGGGCCCTGGAACTCCTCGGGGACTCGTATCTCGGACAAGGATGAGGGCGGAGGGGCCGGGGTCTGCGTGATGGTCTCCGCGCGCGCTTGAGGAGGGATCTGCTCCGGCGCGGCCAGGCGCTCGCGTTCCTCGGCCAGAGGCGCGGGCTGGGGCTGGATCTCCCTGTACGGATTGACCACGGAATGCATCGGCGCTGTCTCGGGCTCATCTTCGCCGAGGTATTGATAGACGAGCACGCCCCAGAGGGCCAGGAGCAGCGCCCAGATGAGCAGGCGCAGCTTGAAGATGACATCCAGGCGTCGGCGTTTCATCGGCTTTCTTGCCGCCGAAAAAGAGCCAGGCATCGGTCCTTCTCTTCTTGCGGCAGGCGATAGGGGATAGACTTTACCAATCTGGCCGCGCCGGCGGCCAGGGCGCGCTTCAAGGAGGCGTCTTGCGGATCAGGAGCCTGGGACTGGAAAGCCAGGAAAAGTCCGTCCGGCGCTGTCAGCGGCATGGCGAGCTTGAGGCTCTGAGGCAGGGGAGCCAGAGCCCTTTCCAGGACAGCGTCGAAATCGAGAAGGCTGGTCGGCGGCTGGCCTTGGCCTGCGTGAAAAGAGGAGACGCTCAAGCCTGGAAGGCCTGAGTGCGCGGCCATGGAATTGAGGAACCGGTATTTCCGCTGGGAGGATTCCATCAGGGTGACTCGGGCCTCGGGCCACGCGATCTTGATGGCCATGCCGATGCATCCCCCCCCGGCTCCGAGGTCCAGGATGCGGGGCCGGGGATTCTTTGCTTCCTTTATAAGGACCGAAGCCGCAGCCAGGCCGTCGGCCATGTGGCGCAGGAGGAGCTTGGCCGGATCCGTATCCGAGGTCAGATTGACCTTGGCATTGGCAGCCGCGAGCTCGGTGACGAAAGAATCGATCTGGAAGTTTTGTTTTTCAGAGATGTTTAAGCCCAAACTGAGGGTGAAGCGTGAAAATTCTGTCCTGGCTTGTTCGATATTCATGTTGCAGGATGGCGACTTGGAAGCAAATTTATATTTAAAATTTCATCATTTTTTATATTTTTACTTTCCCCGGGGAAAGTAAATGAAAAAAAGTTTTTATGAAATAAAGACAATTTCATAAAGAGGTCGCCATTCCTTGGCGGCGAGTCCTTTCGCTCCAGACCCAGAGGATCTGCACATCCGCCGGAGTCACTCCGGGGATGCGGCCGGCCTGGCCCAAAGTGCGCGGCAGAACCTTGAGGAGCTGTTGGCGCGATTCCGCGGGCAGGGACGGGATGGCGGCGTAGTCGAGGCGCTCGGGGATGGGCACATGCTCCCACTTGCGAAGCCTCTCGGCGCTTTGACGCTCGCGCCGGATGTAGCCGGCGTAGGAAGTCTCGATGGCGCGCTGGGCCAGGGCTCTCTCAGCCGACCAGGGAGGCAGGGCCTCGCTGGCATCGTCGATCCCGTCGACGATTTTTTTATAGCGGTGGAATCGCTGGTGCATCTCTCGGGAGATGAGGCCGAGTTGGAAGCCTTTGTCCAAGAGACGCAGGTCCGCGTTGTCCGAGCGCAGGGTGAGCCGGTACTCGGCGCGCGAGGTGAACATGCGGTAGGGCTCCTCGACGCCCTTGGTCACAAGGTCGTCGATGAGCACTCCGATGTAGGCCTCGTCGCGCCCGAGGATGAATCCTTCTTTTTCCTGGGTCTTGAGCGCGGCGTTGACCCCTGCCATGAAGCCCTGGGCTGCGGCCTCTTCATAGCCCGTGGTCCCGTTGATCTGTCCGGCGAAGTAGAGCCCGGGCACACGCTTTGTCTCAAGAGTCGGCTGCAGCTGCGTGGGCGGGCAATAGTCGTATTCGATGGCGTAGGCCGGCCGCAGGATCTCAGCCTGTTCGAGGCCCGCGATCGAGTGCACGAGCGCGCGCTGGACATCCTCGGGCAGGCTCGTGGAGAGGCCGTTGACATAGGTCTCCAGGGTATCGAACCCCTCGGGTTCCAGGAAGAGCTGGTGGCGGATCTTCGCCGGGAATTTGACGACCTTGTCCTCGATGGACGGGCAGTAGCGCGGGCCGATGGACTGGATGCGGCCGCAGTAGAGCGGCGCTTGGTGGAGATTGGCTCGGATGATCTGGTGCGTTTCGGCGTTGGTGTAGGTGATGTGGCAGGCCAGCTGGCGCTGCGGAAGGCTCTGAGTGAAATGCGAAAGAGGCGTGGGTGGATCATCGCCCAGCTGGAGTTCGCAGCGCGAAAAATCGATGGTCCGGGCGTTGAGGCGAGGAGGCGTGCCTGTTTTTAGCCGACCCATCTCAAAGCCCAGTCGGCGCAAATCGTTTGAGAGTTCTATGCTCGGCGCTTCTCCTGAGCGGCCCGCCGGAAAAGTCTTCAGGCCGATGTGGATCAAGCCGTTGAGAAAGGTTCCCGTGGTCAAGACAACCGCGCGGCCCGGGTAGAAAGTCCCCCGCGCTCCCCATAGACCTTTCAGAACAGACCCATCGAGTTCGAGATGGCAGGCCTCATCTTGCAGGATGTCGAGGCCGTCCTGCCGCTCCAGGGCCTGCTTCATGGCCGCATGATAGAGCTGTTTGTCGCACTGCACGCGGGGCGAGCGCACCGCGGCGCCGCGGCTGAGGTTCAGGGTCTGGAACTGCAGGCCCGAGCGGTCCGTGGCCTTGGCCATCTCGCCGCCCAAGGCGTCGAGCTCGCGCACCAGCTGGCCCTTGCCCACCCCGCCGATGGAGGGATTGCATGACATCCGGGCGATGGCGTCGAGGTTCTGCGTCAAAAGCAGGGTCTGGGCGCCCAGGCGGGATGAGGCCAGGGCCGCCTCGCAGCCGGCATGGCCGGCGCCGACGACGATCACGTCGTAGGTCTTGGGATGCTCAGGCATAGAGCAGGGCCTTCAAGATGTCCTTGGGAACGATGTGGAGAAGATAGAGGGTGAAGGCGACCGCGATCTGGAAGAACATCGAGAGCAGCACCGCCATGAAGGCGCGAGGAAGGCGCAGGCCGGTCAGGCGGCGTAGGCCCAACGTCCCGCAGCCGAGTATCCAGAACCCTCCGGCGGCTTGCGAACCCATGAAAAAACCGGGACTCCCCAGGAAGATCGACGCGATCATGGGAGCCAGGATGAGGATGCCGATCGCGTTGACCCCGAGCATGAAGGTGATGACCGGCATCAACTCGCTGCGGGTCATCCGCCGCCAGAGCGGGATGAAGAGGCCGATCCAGAGGGCCGGGCCGATGGCCAACAACACTTTGGCGATCAAGGTGGCCCTGTACGTGTCCGCGGCGGCATAAACGCCGATGAGGACGAAGGGCAGCGCGGCCCAGAGAGCGCCGCCGGTCAGCTTCACGGCCAAGCTCCCGGTCCTGAACCAGGCGACGAGGCCCAGCAGGAACGCGATCCAGACGGCTTCCAGGGGAGGCTGCCAGAGCATGACCTTGAACCAGAACATGAGCGTCTGAGGCTCTCGCGGGTAGGCCGCGTTCTGGTCCGGGAAATCGAAGGGCTTGAACATGAAGAAGAGGAGGTAGGCGGCCGTGAAGGCGATGTAGATCGCCAGGCAGGGCAGCAGGCTCTCTTCCTTCATCGATTCGTCGGCGGCGCGCGCCGGCGCGAAAAGGAAGAGTCGGGCCAGCGAGGCGGCGCGTTTAAGCATGGACGTTCCTCCCGGAATCCTCGTCGTAGAAACGCAGGCCGAGGAAGCAGAAAACAGCGGCTGGGGCCAGAGCGGTGATGGCGGCCAAGAGCGCGCGGGTCAGGCCCCAATGGTCCGAGGCCAGGCCGATCAAGGTTGGCGACAGAGCGTCTCCCAGGGCATGGATGACGAGGATGTTGGCGGCGAAGGCCATGGAGCGTGTGTGAGGCTTGGTCACCATGACGATGACGGCGTTGAGCGGGCCCATGTTGAGGAAGAGGAAGAACTCGGCCGAAAAGATGAAGAGGACGGCCCAGCGCAGGTCATGGGCCAAGAGCGCGCCGGCGGCTAAAGGCAGGCCCAGGGCATAGCCCAGGCCTGAGACCCAGAAATAAGAGCGGCTGGTCCAGCGCAGGGCGAAGTCGGAGAGCCACCCGCCGATCACGCTGCCCAGGATGCCGGAAACCACGGTGATGGCGCCGAAGAGCATCCCCCCCTGGCCGAGGTTCAAGCCCCAGCGTCTGAAAAAGAAGGTCGGCATCCAGACCGCCAGGCCGCCCAAGGCGAAGGTCATGGCGGCGGCTGCCAAGGTCGCGCAGGTGTAGCTCGGCGTGCGGAAGAGAGCGAGATAAGAGGAGATGGGCGAAGGTCTTTCAGCCGGGACCTGTCGCGGCGCCGGATCCTTCAATCGCAGCGTGAGCAGCATCAGCAGAAGGCCCGGCAGGCCGACCGCGTAGAAGGCGTTGCGCCAGCCCCAGGCCTGGCCCAGGAGGCCGCCCAGGGCGTAGCCCAAGGCGCTGCCCGCGGGGATGGCCATGGAGAAGAGCGCCAGCACCCGGCCGCGGCGCTGCGACGGAAAATGCTCGGCCACGAAGGAGGGCGAGATGGCGACGAAGGAAGATTCGCCGATGCCCACCAAGGACCTTGCCGCGAAGAGCCCGAAGATCCCCCGCGCCAGGCCCGAGGCCGCCGTGGCCAGGCTCCAGAGGCCGATGCCGGCCGTGATCCAGGGCTTGCGGCCCCAGCGGTCGGCCGCATAGCCGATGGGCAGAGCCGCCAGCATGTAGACGACCATGAAGGCCGAGGCCAGGCCGCCGGCCTGGGCATCGCTCAAGGAAAGGTCCCGCTGGATGGCGGGCAAGAGGGCGTAGAGGATCTGGCGGTCCACGTAATTGAGCAGATTGACGGCCAGAAGCAGGGCCAGCGCGCCCCGGGCGTTGAGAGGCATCTTCAGACCTTATAGACCGCGTCGCCGGCGCGGACCTTGTCGACGATGCGGATGGCGACCGCCTCGCCGGGCGCGGCGCTCTGCACGCTGAGGTGCTCGACCTGCAGGGACTCCACCTTCTGCGTCAAGTCCGTGGTGTGGCCTTTGATCCGGATGGCGTCGCCGACGGTGAGCGCTGACTCGAGGGCGAGGGTGAAGACCTGCAGATGGGAATAGTAGTTCTGGACTTTTCCCAGGAACACGGCTCCGACGATCTGTTGCTCAGGCGTGATGTCCGCCAGAGGGGTCTTAGGGGCTTGCAGGGGCTTTTTGTCCGCTGTTTTTTTGGCGATCATTTTCGTTCTCCTATTTTCCGACGCAGAATCGAGAGAAGATCTCATGGCAGACCTCGTCCGGGGCGCCGGCGCCGATGATCTTGTCCAAGGCGGCCAAAGAGTCGCGCAAGTGGCGGGCGACGAGCTCCTCCCACTGGCCGGGATGTGTTTGCAGCGCTGTGGAGGCTTCGTGAAGATCGCTCAGGGCGCTCTGGAGCGCTTCGTGATGTCTCTGCCGGGTCACAAGGATGGAGTGACCAGCCGGCCGGCCGGAATCGGGCGAGAGCCGCGCGAGCGCGAGTCGGCGCAGCTCCGAGAGGCCCTGGCCCGCGAGCGCCGACACGGCGTGGCCGTCGGGAAGAGAGGAGTTCCGTTTCGGGAGGTCGGACTTGCTCAGGATCGTGATGACGGGCTTTCGGGTCTTTTCTGAAGCTTTGAGGACTTGATCATGAGCGGCCTTATCCTCGGGTTCGGGAGGCCGCGAGGCGTCGATCACGAGCAAGGTCAGGTCGCTGCAGGCCAGCGCTTTCTGGGTGCGCCGAAGGCTTTCCGTCTCCGCCGCGCCGCAAGACGGGTGGCCCAGGCCCGCCGTGTCCACGAGCACGGCCGGCAGGCCGTCGAGATCCCAGCTCTCCTCGATGGTGTCGCGCGTCGTTCCGGGCTCGGGGCAGACGATGGCGCGCTCGCAGCCCAAGAGCGCGTTGAAGAGGCTTGATTTTCCCGCGTTCGGCCTGCCGACCAGGCAGACGCGCAGGCCCTCGCGCCAAAGCCGTCCGGTCTGGAAGGTATCGGCCAGGCGCCGGACGGGTTCCTCCAGGCGCTTCAAGGTCTGGGAGGCTTCGTCGCCGGGGATCGACGGGATGTCTTCCTCCGGATGGTCGAGGAGCGCCTCGATGCGGACCAGGAAGTCGAGGATGGGCCGGCGCAGATCGTTCACAGCCGCGGAGAGGCCCCCCTCCAGCTGGGCCAGGGCCGCGCGATGGGAGAGCTCGGTGGAGGCGCCGATGAGGTCGCAGACCGCCTCGGCTTGGGCCAAGTCCAGGCGTCCGTTCAGATAGGCGCGCTGCGTGAATTCACCGGGTTGGGCCTGTCGGGCCTCGGCTTTGAGAAGAGCGGCCAAGAGGCGTTTTTGGATGTAGGGCGAGCCGTGCGAGGTGAGCTCGACGACATCCTCGCCCGTGGAGCTGCGGGGTCCGGGAAAAAAAACGGCCACGACCTGGTCGATGGTGCCCGCGGCGTCATGAGCCATGGCTGTCCGGGCTTGACGGGATTTGAGGCCTTGGGGTTTAAGACGCAGCACGGCTTGAGCGATCGAGGCGGCTTGCGGGCCGCTGAGGCGCACGATGGCCAGAGCACCGGAACCCGGCGGCGTGGCGACGGCGACGATGGTGTCTGACATGTTTAGGGATCAACTGTTGCCGGCAACAGTTGATGGAAAAATCCCAACTGTGGGCGCCCACAGTCAAGCGCTGAACAAGTCATTGAGCCATTCCTTGCAAAAACAGTCCCATGCCCTAGTTGCCTAGGGCATGGGATTTTGATTTATGATCTCGGCCTGAGGACGATCTTGCGCCAGAGACCGTCGCCTTCCGAAGTCGTCATGATGTCCGGATGCTTGGCCAGGCTCTTGTGGATGAGGCGGCGCATGGGCGCGTCCATGGGCTGCAGGCGGTAAGGCCGGCCCGTGTTGCGCACGTTCTCGATCCCTTTCAAGGCCTGAGACAGGATCTCGTTCTCCTTCATCTGCCAGTAGTCATTGGTGTCCACGTGCACGGCCGCGGGCGTGCCCAGGCGGCGGCTGACCATGAGGGTCATGAGGAACTGAACGGCTTCCAGGGTCTTGCCTCCGGGGCCGATGAGTCTCTCGGAATCCGCGGTGCGCACGTGGGTCTTGACGCGTTCCTGCTCAGGGTCCCATTTCGCTGCGATTGAGGCGTCCGTGAAGAGCATGCGGCTGAGCAGCTCCTTAAGGATCTCTTCGGTCGCGGCGCAGGCCTGCGCTGGATCCGGGGGCGGCGACGGCGGGCGCGTGGTCTGCGGGGCGGCTTTCTCTTCCTGCGGCGTCGGCACTCCCGGCACCGGCGTCTGCGGCGGCCGGTGTTCGCGCGGCTCTTCGCTGCGGGCCGCTCGCGCGGCGGGGCGGCGTTCCCGCGGGGCTCGAGGGCTGCGCGCGGGGCGGGGTTCTGAGGCCTTGGCCGGGCTTCCCCAGAGTTTGCGCCGGATGCTGACGCGTGCGGGCTTGGCCCCGAATCCCAGGATGCCGCCGGCGGCTTCCTGGAGGATGCGGACTTCGACTTGATCGCGGTGCAGCCCCAGTTTCTTCAGGGCGCTTTTCACCGCTTCGTCGACCGTCTTTCCTTCGCTTTCCGTCTCTTGTTCGGTCATTGTATCTCCCTTGCTACAAATCCTAGGCCTTTTCCAAGCGGTTCTTGAGCGCCATCTGGATGGCGGCGCTCAAAATACTGCTCGTCAGCCAGTAGAGCACCAGACCCGACGGCGAGCTCAGGAACATGACGGTGAAGATGATCGGCATGAAGGTCATCATGGTCTTCTGCGTCGGGTCCGAGGTGGCGGCCGGGTTCATGCGGTTCTGAAGGAACATGACTCCCCCCATGAGCACGGGCAGCACGTAGAAGGGGTCCTTGGCCGAGAGGTCGTGCACCCAGAAGATCCAGGGCGCGCCATGGATCTCCCAGGCGTTGCGCAGGGCGTTGAAGAGCGCGATGAAGATGGGCATCTGGATCAAGAGAGGCAGACAGCCGCTCAGGGGGTTGGTCCCGGATTTCTTGTAGAGCTCCATGGTCTCGGCGTTGAGGCGCGAGGGATCCTTGGCGTATTTCTGCTGGAGTTTGGAGAGCTCGGGCTGGAGCTTCTTCATGGCCGTCATGGCCTTCATGCTCTTGAAGGTGAGCGGAAAGAGCAGGGCCTGCATGAGGAAGGTCATGATCACGATCGACCAGCCCCAGTTTCCGGTCACCCGGTGGATGCGGTTGAGGACGCGCAGGATGAAGCGTCCCACCTGGGCGAAGAAGCCGAAGTCAATCGAGCGTTCCAGTCCGCAGCGGTAGCGCGTGAGCCACGTCTGGCCCTTGGCGCCCAGGTAGTAGGGGATCTCATAGACGCGCTCTTGTCCGGGCAAGAGGGTCGCGCTTCTGGCCTGGAGAGCGACTTGCGCGGGCAGGCTGCTCTGGACGGGGTTGAAATCCTCTCCGGCAGGCGCCAGCATGGCGGCCAGGAAATAGCGGTTGTCCACGCCCACCCAGCGATAGGCGCCGGCATGCGCGCCGGGCTTGAAGACCTCGATCTTTCCCTGGGCGGCTCCTTCGCCGGCGAGAAATCCTAAAGCTCTCAGGCTTTTTTGGTTGTCCTTCATCTCCGTGGGGACCGTGTCCAGTCCCGGTCCCACGCTCATAGACCATTCGCCGGTCTCGATGGGTCGGCGCGTGGGATTGCTGAGGAGGATGCGGATGCGGGGCAGGGTGTCGGGGCCTTCAGGCAGGAATTCCTTGACGATCCGCAGCCCGTCGGGCCGTGAAGCCGCGTAGCGCGCGCCTTCCTGCTTGAAGATCAGTTCAGGCCAGGTGGCGAAGAGTCCGGGGTGCGGGTCATGGACGAGTTCGACCGCGCCCAGGGGCGCGTTGTAGAGGCAGCTGATGACGCCCGCTCCCTGCGGATGGATGAGGAGCCGTGCCGCGGGCGTGGCCAAGGGAGAGGATTCGGCTTGGAGCTGTTCGCTGTCCTTGGCCGCGGACGATGGGCCCGAGGCAGACTCCCGGACGGAAGCGGCGGACGGGGCGATTGCTGACGCCAAGGCGGCTGATGTCGTCGGCGCAGCAGGCTTGGGCAGGCGCTTGTCGATCACGCCGAACCAGAGAGCATAGACTCCGATCGAGAGGACGACGGCCCAAAGAAGGTTTTTATCCATGAGGGTTAGCGGGTCGGCGGCACGGGATCGAATCCGCCGGGATGAAAGGGCTGGCAGCGCGCCAGCCGTGCGAGGGTCAGGAGACTGCCGCGCCAGAAGCCGTGGACCAGCACGGCCTCGCGGGCGAAATCCGAGCAGCTGGGATGAAAGCGGCACGCCGGAGGAAGGATCGAGCGGGAGATCCTTTGTCCGATCGTCCAAAGGCTCGACAGCGCCTGTGTCATGACTTCAGCGCCCCCGCCTTCTGGCAGAGATCGAGGAAATCCCTCTCGGCCTCGGCGAAGCCTTCCCAGCGGCAGCCGGGCCTGAGATACAAGACATAGTCGCCGTCGGCGAGTCGGCCGCGGTTGAGCCTGAAGGACTCCCGCAAGAGCCGTTTGTAGCGGTTGCGGTCCACCGCGTCTCCGATCTTTCCCGGGACGCTGAGACCGATGCGTGCTGCATGCGCCGCACGCTTGTGCCACAGGATGAGCCGCCGCGCGACGGTCTTGCGTCCGTCCCGCAGAGTGCCTTGGAAATCCCGTCGCGGGCTGAGCCGCGCATCCGGGCCGAAGTCACACGTTGACAAGGACGCGGCGGCCCTTGGCCCGTCGCCGGCTGAGCACGCCGCGGCCGCCGGCCGTGGCCATGCGCGCGCGAAATCCGATCGTCTTTGCCCGCTTGCGTCTGTGAGGCCTGAATGTAGGTTGCATGGTGCAGATTATATAAAATGTTTACGGTTGATATATGCGCACTTTTTTATTCTTCCTCATGATCCCGCCTCTGGCGTGGTGGCTGGCGCGCCTGGGCCGACTCTCCGCGGGCCAGGGCCGCTGGCGTCTGGCTGGGCGTTGGATGGTCGTGGCCGCGCTTTTTTCCTTCCAGATCCTCTGCGCCCTGAGATGGGTCCCCATGGCCGACGCCTTCGCGCAGCTGGGCACGGGATTTTTTGGGCGGCTGATCGGCGGGAGCCTGCCGCTCTTCTTGGCGGGCTCCTTGGCTTTGAGTGCCGCGGCCATTCTCCATCCAGAATTCGAGTCGGCGCGCTGGGCCGTTTCCCTGATCCTGCTTGTTTTATGGGGCGGGAGCGCCGGGCTCGCGCAATGGCGTCTGCGGTCGGTCTGGGGCTTCGGGCCGCCGGACCTGTCGGCGGCAGCCGGCGTCGAGGCTTCTTTCGAGGAGGTGTCGGTCGCCGTCTTGTCGCCATCGGGGGTGCGCGTGGAGAAGCGCCTCCTGGAGGTCCAAGGATTCGATGTCTCGCCCGAGACGCTGCGGAAGGTTTTTGTGTATTTGAGGAGCCGAAATTTTAAGAGCATTTTCAGCCGCCGCGCCATCACGGTGTTGAGGCGTGGGTGGCTCGATCAATGGGACTCCCAACGCGCTTTGGAGGCGGCTTCTTTGCAGGCGCCCGGAGTGTTTGCCGCGGATTACGTGACAGCCCTCTCCCTGATCCGCGCCGGCCCCCTGACGCCGGAGCGTTTCCTCTATCTCGACGAGCTTCATGAGATGGCCCGGGCCAGTTCCGCGGGCTTCGAGGACATCAACGGCTCGCAGCTGACGTTCGAGGCCTTCTCAGCGGCTTTCTCCCGGTTCAATGACGAAAGCCGCGCGCGGTACTGGCTCGGCCGGGTGGACAATCTCTGGCCGGTCAATGAGAAGAAGATCGAGGTGACGCCTTTGGAGCGGCTGCGCCAGGGCTCGATCATCGGCCGGCTCTTGGTCGACGGACAGCCGGCCGCGGACGTGCGCGTGGGGCTTTTTCTGGAGCTCTTCAGCGAGGTGACGAAGAAGGCGTCCGTCATCTTGAGCTCCAGCATGTTCCTGGATCAAAAAGGGAATTTCTTTTTCAATGACTTGGGCAAGGGGAGCTACCACTTGGAGCTGATGGGTCCGCCCGATGTCCTGCAGGGAGATATTGCGGGCAGCCCCGGCCTCATCACGATCTCCGAATCCTCGCCGACAGTGCGTTTGGCGGAGATCCGGATCTCAGGGCGCTAGAAAATCTATTTTTCCCGTGCGTAACCCGCAAACTCGACGGATCGCGATCGGCTGTTCATGTCCGCGGAAAAATTATCGTATTGGACCCGGCACAGCATCTGGCCATCGTTGAAGAGCCGGCAATCGTGCGAGCCCTTGGATTCGCCGTAGGCGTTGGCGATGTCGGTCGTGAAGCGCAGGGCCGCGTGTGTGAGCTTGAGGTCCTCGACGTTGTATTTTACGAAAGACTCCTGGTCGGAATCTTCGAGGAGATATCCCAGGGTCATCGGTCCCTGGGCAATGGACAACCGGTCGTAGGACTTGAGCCCGAGGACATCGTAGACGCCGCTCTCTTTGTTCCCATCGAGCTTGAGCACCAGTTTCCAGGTTCCCCCCAGCTGTTCCTGCGTGATGGGGTTTTTTGACTGCGCAAAAAGGCGTTCGATGTCTTTGCGAGGCAACCCGTTCTTGAGGCCGGACTGGACCAGGCCAGGGCAAGGCAGCGGGGCCGCCGAGCAATTGAGGCACTCCTGGCGTTGGCGGGCGATGGCGCCGAGGGCTTGGGCGGCGAGGCACAATTTCTTGCCGGCCTCGGACTTCAACTGTTCCTGAGTCTGTCCAGTCTGCGCCCTGGCTCCTGGAACGCCCAGAGCGATGAGTGCGACAGCGGCAAGAAAAATCATCCGTTGCATGACCATGCCTCCATTCGAGGTTGACTTATACATTCTAGCAATCATTGTGGGTGTGTCGATAGGGGACTCGACTGGCTTCTAGGGTTTTATTGAGAGAGGATTTTCGCGCACCTTGATCTGCGATTGAGCCTCGAGCAGCAGCTGCTTGTAGAGAGGGGCCTGCTTCTCCTGCGGCTGTCCCGACACATATTGGTCCAGGGCGGGTTGGAGGGTCTTGAGTTCCTTGAGCCTGATCGCGCGCGCGCTTTGAGCGGCCCCCGTCGAATCGATGAGGCTGACGGAGAACAGGCCCAGGCCGTGGGTGCTGCCATAGAGATCGCCATCATAACGGATCTCGAGCTTGGAAGTCCCCAGGCCGCCGCGCAGCATCACGTTGCCGTCGCTCAGCAGCTTGATGCTCGAAGGCTGGAATTTTGAGAAGTTTTCTTCAGCTTTCATCGGGGTAGCCACCTTGTACTGGACGGGGATCTCTCCGATGGCTGGGTTCCTTGCCAGGAGCTGTGCTGCGACCTTCTCCTGCGGCACTGAGCCATCCAGGTTGACCAGCAAAACAGACGCCGGACCGGTCCGTGCGTGTTCCACATCCACCACGCCGGCGACTTTGTGGAGTCCGCTGCGATAGAGCATCCTCCTGAAGTCAGCGAATCCTTTGGCGCCCTCGATCCCCTTTTGCAGCACGACCAAGGGATTGTTCGCGGAGGTGTCGACGGGGTTGTCATTGACGAGGACTCGGCCCATCGCCTCGGCGGTTTTTTTAATTCCTTGTTCCAAGGACGAGGAGCGCTCGAGGATCGTCTGATGATCTTTTTCCATGGTGCGAAGGACCACCAGCGTGCGCCAGGCCGTCTTTCGCCGGTCTTCCTCAGCGGGGGTCGCCGCGTCGCCCTGGTCGGCCAGGACGCTGTAAGCGCTCTCCAGGTCTTGGATGGCCAGAGGAAGGGCTTGAGCGACGGGGGCAGGCCTTTGAGGAGACGTCATGCCGGCGAAGCCCTTGTCATTGACATCGGCCTGCAGGAGTCGAGCGCTGATGGCCTGGAGCGCGAGCGGCATGACGGCTTCTCCCTCCCCCCAGCGGATGTTGGATCGCGCGGGATCCAGAGAGTGGAAGTAGTTGGCCAGCAGAGCCATGCGCACCGGGACTTTTTCTCCGGCAGGCATGGCAGCGAAAGCCACAGTCGCCTGTAACCCGAGAGCGGCGATCATGAGGAGGAATGATTTTTTCATTGGGGGATCTCTCCGTTGGAGTTGGTCCATGGGATGCTGCTATTATAGGCCACTCTGTAAAGTTTCCTTATAGGTCCTTAGGGCAAAATCCAGCGGTCTTTAGGCCTATGTTCAACTTCCCCAAAGGACCTAGATGATTTATAATGAAAGAGTCCCATGTTGACTGTCGAAAAAGTCCGTCTTTCCACCATGCTTAAGGCCCAGGACTATCGCCGTCTCAAGGATCGGCTCCAGACGGCGAAGAAAGAGGACCTGGCCCGAGAATGGTCCGCCCTCCCTCCTTGGGAGCAGCTCATCGTGTTCAAGCTCATGGACGCTCCTACTGCCTTGGATTTTTATGGAGAACGTTCCTTGAAGGAAAAATATCTTCTCTTCAGCGGATTTCCCTTGAATAGCATCGCCCCGGTCCTGGAGGACGCCTCCCCCGAGGTCCGGCGCCTCTTCGTCCCGCTTCCCGCCGGCTTCTACAAGACCATGCTCGCCGAGCTGAAATGATCCTCAACGATCGCGGCATCGTGCTCTGGCGCCGCAATGTCGGGGAATTCGACCGCGTGGCCGCGCTCTTGACCGAGAACCACGGCCGGCTCTTCGTGCGTTTCGGCGGGGTCAACCGGCCGGCCGGCAAGCTCAAGGCCCTCTCGGAGCCTATGACCTCGGCCGAGTATCGGCTCTGTTTCAGTCCCCGGAGCGATTCCGTGCGCGTCATCGGCGGCCGCTTGGAGTCCGTGTTCTGCGGCATCCGCGCCGACCTGGCGCGCACGCTGCAGGCGCTTTCCTGCTGCGAGATGGCCATGCGCCTGGTGCCGGAGCGCGCGGCAGGCCCGGACAAGTATCAGCTGCTGGCGTGCGCCTTGCAGGCGCTCGATGCGGGCGAAAGCCCGTGGATCGAGGCGGCCTTCGGCCTTAAGCTTCTGGAGGCTTGCGGCTACGCCTTGAGGGAGCTGCCCGTTCCTCCGTCGGAGAGGGAGCTTTGGCGCGCCTTGCACGACGTACCGCTGGACAGATTGGTCGGTCTTCCCTGTCCTGCGCCAGCGGTACGCAGATTCCTGCGCGTTGTCCAGGATCACGTGGAAGCCCACGGCCAGAAGGCTTTGCGCGCGGGCGCGGCGATGAGCCGGCTGGAGAGTTTTTCCCTGAGCCTGAAAAAGGAGGCGATCGCATGCTGACATTCCAAGAGATCATCCTCGGGCTTCAAAGGTTCTGGGCCAAGCAGGGCTGCCTGCTCATCCAGCCCTACGACATGGAAAAGGGAGCCGGTACCTTCAATCCCGCGACCTTCTTCGGCGCCCTGGGGCCCAAGCCCACGGCCGTGGCCTATGTCGAGCCCAGCCGCCGTCCGGGCGACGGCCGCTACGGCGACAACCCCAACCGTCTGGGCAAGTACTACCAATTCCAGGTGCTCATCAAGCCCGCGCCCGCTGGCATCGTCCCTCTGTATGTGCGCTCGCTCAAGGCCCTGGGCCTGGACCCCAAGAAGCACGATCTGCGCTGGATGGAGGACGATTGGGAGTCTCCCACCTTGGGGGCGTCCGGCGTGGGCTGGGAGGTGTGGCTCGACGGCATGGAGATCACGCAGTTCACTTATTTCCAACAGATGGGCTCCCTGCCGGTCTTCCCGGTCTCAGTGGAGATCACCTATGGCCTGGAGCGCATCGCCATGTATCTTCAGAAGAAGAGCAGCGTCTACGACCTGGCCTATGACGACAAGACGACTTACGGCGATCTCTTCCATGAAGCGGAGCGGCAGTTCTCCACGTACCATTTCGAGGCGGCGGACGCGGCCATGCTCTCCCGGCATTTCGAGGACTGCGAGAAGGAGGGAGAGCGGCTGGCCGCCTTGAAGCTGCCCCTGCCGGCCTATGACTGCGTGGTGCGCGTCTCTCATCTCTTCAACGCCCTGGAGGCTCGCGGCGCGGTCTCCGTGACGGAGCGGGCCCAGTACATCGCGCGCGTGCGGGGCTTGGCCAAGAAGGTCATGAACCTCTACCTGGAGCTCGAAGCCGCCAAGGAGGCCGCCCATGTCTAAGGATTTCATCCTCGAGATCGGCACCGAGCCTCTGCCGGCTCGCTTCCTGGCGCCGGTCCTGGAGCAGTTGTCTGCAAAGATGCGGGCCGTTCTGCGTGAAAACCGTCTGGCCTATGAGAAGGCGCAGGTCCTCGGTACTCCCAGGCGCTTGGCGGTGATCTTGACCGGAGTGGCCGACAGGTCCGCGGCTTTGTCCCGCGAAGTGCAGGGCCCGCCGGCCCGTCTTCTCAAGGACGAATCCGGAGGATTCACCCCGCAGGCAGAAGGCTTCGCGCGCAAGCAGGGGATCAAGCCGGAAGATCTGGCCACGGTCTCCACGCCCAAGGGAGAATTCCTCCTGGCGCGGATCCATGATCCAGGAGAGGCCGCCTCGAAGATCTTCGCCCGCATCCTTCCCGAGCTCATCACGTCCTTGGAATTCGCCAAGTCTTTGGAGTGGGAACCCACGCGCCTACGCTTCGGCCGGCCCATCAGGAGCCTGGTCGCTCTCTATGGCAAGAGCGTCATCCCCCTGAAGCTGGCGGGAGTGCGCAGCGGCCGGACCATCTTCGGACCGCAGAGGTCGGCGCTTATTAAGGAAGCCGGCGAATATGCCGGCAAGCTGAAGAATCTCCTGGTCCTGGCGGATCCCGAGGAGAGGCGCCAAGTCTTGACGCGCCTCTTGGAGACGGCGGTCAAGCAGACGGGCGGCAAGCTCGACCAAGAGGGCGGACTGTTGGAGGAGACGGTCTTCATGACCGAGCATCCGGTGCCTGTCGTGGGGCATTTTCGATTGGAGTTTCTCGCTCTGCCCGCGCCTCTTTTGAAGATGGTGCTTAAAAAACAGCTCAAGTTCTTCCCCCTCTTGGGCCCCGGCGGTCTTTTGCCGTCCTTCGTGGGCGTGCGCGACGGCGTCTCCGAGGGTCAAGCGCAGGTGCGCGAGGGTTACGAGAGGGTCCTGACCGCGCGGCTCTCGGACGCGGCGTTCTTCTTGGAGCGCGACCGCAAGACGAGCCTGCAATCCAAGCTTCCGCTCTTGAAGCGCGTGACCTATCAGAACAAGCTCGGTTCCATGGCGGACAAGGCCGGGCGCGTGGAGGCGTTAACCGGCAGGATTGTTGGAAGATTAACGGCCGCGGATTTTCCTGTGAACGAGGACTCGGCAGGCCGGATCGCCGCGCTGGCTTACGCGGACCTGGTCTGCGAGACGGTCAAGGAATTCCCGGAGCTCCAGGGCCTCATGGCCGGCTGGTATGCCCGCCAGGACGGCTTGGACGAGAGGATCGCCTTGGGCTTGGAGGAATTCTACTTCCCTGTCGGTCCGCGCTCGCCGATCCCCACGACGATCGAGGGGGCCGTGGCCTCCCTGGCCGCCAAGATCGACAGTCTGGCGGCGCACTTCGCCGTGGGCAACGCGCCCACGAGTTCGGCCGATCCCTTTGCCCTGCGCCGTCAGGCCTTGGGCGCCTTGCGCATCGTCCTGGAAAAGCAGCTTCCGTTGGACATGGAGGAGATGCTGAGCGCGGCCCTGGCCGGCGTGCGCGAAAGTCTCCCGCTAAGCCCGGAGGATGAAAAGCGCATCTTGGCCGATCTGTCCGACTTCCTGTGGGGACGGGCTGAGGGGCTCTTCGCCGAGAAGGACTTCTCCGCGGACGAGATCCGTTCGGTGCGCGAGGGAGGTCTGCGGCATCTGCCCAATGCTTTCAGGCGCTTGTCAGCCATCCACTCCGTGCGCCGCGATCCGGACTTCGAGCCCTTGGCCGCGGTCTTCAAGCGCGCGGCCAACATCCTGAAGCAGGCGGTCGCGAAGAAAGAAGTCATTGCTCAGGACGGCCCGCAGCGCTCGGTCCTCACGGAACCGGCTGAGATCGAGCTGTTCGACTGTCTCGAGCATGTGTCCGGTTCGGTGGAACAGCATCTGGCGGAGGCTCGCTTCGAGGAGGGATTGAAGGAGGTCGTGACCTTGAAGCCCAAACTGGACGCTTTCTTCGACAAGGTCATGGTCATGGCCGAGGATCGGAATCTTCGAGCGCAGCGTCTGGCGCTTCTCTCAAGGCTGGTGCGTCTCATCACGCGCATCGCGGATCTGTCTGAGATCCAGGGGCCGGAGAAGTCCTCGGCCCAGCCTGTGATCGTGAATAGATAAAAAATACTTATTTTATAAGTATTTTTTTGTCTATACCGCCGGAGGCAAGCTGCGCTTGGAGTTTGTCGACCCAAGGGCCGGGCGTTCTTATCCCAAAAGCTTCTTTTATTAAGAGCTGCTCCAAAAGGAGTAGAGGATTCGCAAAAGCGTGGGTTGTGAGTCGCCAATTGATTTCATGAGAGAGGCGCGTCCAGCCGAGGGCCAAAGCGCTGTTGGCCCAATCGTAGATTCCGCCTTGGAGGATATTCAAAGCAAACGGAGTAAGGATTAGGGAAAAAGGTAAGGCTAAAGGATTTTGAAGCGACAGGCCCCGCTCTTGGGTCCACTGCAGCCAGAAGTGCGGAAACGCAGGGTAGTGGCGCGCCAGGATGAGAATTGCTATGCCAACCAGGTTGAACGCTGCAATGAACTCGAGGAGAGGACCTGCGACAGAAACGACGAAGTTCTTCCAGTTTTGTATTGCGTCTTCCCGCTGAATATAGCCGCCCCCTGTGCGAAACACTCGGAACTTCAGAACTTTTAAGCCTAAAGTTTTTGCAGCCAAGTAATGGCCCAGTTCATGAATGAAAACAAAAGGCAAGTAGAAGGCGTTGGAGTTGGCAATCAAAATCGCGGAGAGAGGTGCATTCTTGGTCCAGAGATGCAAATCATGCCAGGCAAGGATTCCCTGCAATCTGAATGACTGGAATTTTTCATCTTTTAAAGCGGTGGCATAAAGACGCTCTTTTGCGTTTTGCCAATTGCGCGCTTGTTCTTGCGCTTGGGATTGGTCGACTTGCTGTATCTGGTGGTTGAGTCTCATGAGTACAGAGTCGAAGGTATTGTATTCCTCTGGGCGATCTGCAAAATATTGCATGACGCGTTCTGCTCCGCCCCTTTCGTTTTGTAGGACATCGTACGCGAGGCTTGTTACACTGCGGCTTTTTTCATTCCAATCGGAATTTAAACTTCGGATGTTCTTGTTCTTGGTGAGGCCGTACTCATCCGCTTTCCCGGCTGGTAGCGCGAGGACATGCCGGCCATGAGTTTCGAGCAGAGGGACTGCCCCCCAGGGAGTCTGCGGCAAGGAAGGCGGGACGCGTCGCAGGATATCAACGATCATGCCTTGAGTGTTGAGAATTACATAATCCAAAGGGATCAGAATATTTTTCTGCCAGAGAAGAAGATCGGCTTCTTCATTAGATTTTTCCAACATGCCGTCTTCGGGCAAGATTTCCCTGAACATCAGGCCATAGGTCCGCTCCGATTCCGTCTTTGGCACCTGCACACGGATGATTTTTCCGTTGGGAAGCTGCAGGACTTCCAAACGCGGCTTGTCATTGGCGAGCCTTGTCGGCGCTTGAGGAGCGTTGGGGATGGGGATGCTGGGGCTGGCTGTGGGTTCGTGGGGTGTTGCCCGAGCAAGACGGGGTGGCGCCCGGGTGGAATTGGATGCAACAAGGACTACAGTGCCGAGATGGAGTTGCCGGATTTCACCGACTCCATCGAACACATGGTACCAGGAGCCGGAGATGTCGAAGCTTCCGTCTTGGGCCAGGAGGCTGCGAACTGAGCGATAATGGCGCTCAAAATGGGCGAGGCTCGTGGCAAGTTCTGAACCGATCCCAGGGTATTGGTTGTTGGAATCGATATTTTTCAAGTCCTTGACGACGGGTCCAAGGAAGTCTCCTGAGCACACGACTCCGGACAGGGTGTTGATGACCGCTTTTTGCAAGGGAGTGGCGTTCGGCGCTGATCTCTGGCGATCAAAGAAGCTGATGAGTTCTTGAGAAGCCATGGAGGGTTGGCTGCTTTGCATCGGAAGCTGAGAGAGGAGATTCCTCATATCAAGGGCGAATTGGATCTGGTCAGCTGGCGGTAAAGCGGTGAAGCTTAATCGGGGGGCTTCGCTTTTGGAGATGGGGGCGATTTTGCCTGCCTGGGCAAATGAGGACCATGGAATGGAGGCCTGAAACAGGAGAACTGCCAGCAGGCAGGAGCAAGTCTTCTTGAAGTACATGGTTATCTTCGCGCGCTTCTTATCTTGAAGTATAACCGGATTCTCGAAATTTTCAAGGGGGGATTTTCGAGTTGGCCGAAATACGGAAAATACGAGAAAGCCTGGCACCGAAGGGGCCAGGCATCTATCCTATCAGGCCCTGTGCGGGTAAAACTTAAACTCCTGCCTTATGCGCTCAGACAAGAATATTTTCAAGAGAGATTGGTAAGGAACGTCCCTCTTATTGGCCAAAAGCCGGAGTTCCTCAAGCATGGATTCCGGTAGACGAAGAGAAATCGATCTAACGGAAGGCCGTAGGTTGGGGAAAATCGTCCTCTTTCCCTTTTTCCAATCCACATAATCAGCCGAGTCGTGAGAAGCCCAGAAAGCATTCTCCTCCGCTTCATTCTTGAACTTAGGGATTCTGTTTTTCATGGTTCTTGTAAACCTCTTTCTCTTGCCGACTCATGTCTCTTGCCGAGATGATACGAATCAGATTCTTGCGAACGGTGAATGCCGCGAATAGCGGCCTTCCTGCATCTGTCTGGCCCAGTGCATAAAACCGCTTTTCCTTTCCTGAATGCGTCTCGTCTGGAACTAGGATGAGGGGATGATTGAAGAATATCTGCTCAGACTCGAAAGCCGTCACGGCATGCTTGAGCCAATTCTTCTGAAGATTCCCTCTATCCCAATCAAAACCTTCGCATCCCGCCGGATCCATGATGGCTTTAAAAGTATATCACCAAAATATACATTTTGTCAAGGGGAATTTTCGAGTTGACCGAAATATGGAAAATACGAGAAAGCCTGACACCTATCCCCTAGCGATGGGCATGCGGCGGCCGACGCCGAAGGCTTTGGCTGAGATCTTGAGGCACGGCGCGGCTTGGCGGCGCTTGTACTCGAAGCGGTCGATGCGGCTGAGCACCTCGCGCACGAGCTTGGCGGAAAATCCCTGGCGGATGATATCCTCCGCCTTCAGCTTCTCCTCGACATAGCCCTGCAGGATCGCGTCGAGCGTTTCGTAGGGCGGCAGATCGTCTTGATCCTTTTGGTTCGGCTTGAGTTCCGCGGAAGGGGCTTTGTCGATCGAGCGTTGGGGGATGATCGTTTTCTTGCGGTTGAGCCACCGCGCCAATTCATAGACCGCGGTCTTGGGCACGTCTGCGATCACGGCCAGGCCGCCGCACATGTCGCCGTAAAGCGTACAGTAGCCGACCGAGAGTTCGGACTTGTTTCCCGTGGAAAGGACGATGCCTCCCTCCTGGTTGGCCAGGGCCATGAGCAGGCTGCCCCGCACGCGGGCCTGGATGTTCTGCTCAGCCACGCCGACGGCGCCCTCGCCGAAGGGCTTGCCCAGGGTTCTGAGGCACGTTTCGTAGATCTCCGTGATGGGAAGACTCAGGAAGCGGATCCCGAGAGCGCGAGCCAGGGCTTGTGCGTCCTGGACGCTCTCGCGCGAGGAGTAAAGAGACGGCATGGCGACACCGGTCACGGCGCCTGGGCCCAGGGCTTTGACGGCCAAAGCACAGACCACGGCTGAGTCGATGCCGCCGGAAAGGCCGATGAAGGCTTTCGCGATGGAGCATTTGCGCAGATAGTCCCGGATCCCCAAGACCAGGGCCTCTTCCAATTCACCCGCGCCGCCGAGTTCCGCGGGGACGGCGGCCCGGGGCAGATCGTCCGTGTCGACGATCAAAAGGTCTTCGGCGCAGCGCTTGCCTCGGGCGACGACTTGTCCTTGAGCGTCCATGACGAAGCTGCTGCCGTCGAAAACGAGCTCGTCGTTTCCCCCCACCAGGTTGCAGTAGAGAAGCGGCGCTTTGGCCCTGCGGGCGTGGTGGCGCGCGAGGCTTTCGCGCAGCGCGGTCTTGCCTCGCTCGAACGGAGAGGCCGAGAGATTGATGATCAGATCCGCTCCCAGGCGGATCTGCCGGGCGATGGGATCCTGGTTGTAGAGGTTGCGCGAACGGCCCGGCGCGCGGGCCCAGAGGTCCTCGCAGATGGAGATGGCCAGGCGCAGGCCGCCGAAGCGCACGGGAGCGTTCTCCTCGGCCGGCTCGAAATAGCGGCGCTCATCGAAGACGTCGTAGGTGGGCAAGAGCGTTTTAGCGCGCAGGGCCTTGATCCGGCCTTGATGCAGGAGGGCCGCGGCGTTGAGCAGGGGCTTGCCCACGCGGCGGGGGTTCTTGACCGAGCAGCCGACCAAGAGCGCCATCTCTCCCGTGCAGCGGGCGAGGTCGTGGAGGGCCCGCTCGCTTTGTTTGAGGAAGTCATAATCCTCCCAGAGGTCCAAAGCCGGGTAGCCGCCCAGGGCCTGCTCGGGAAAGACCGCCAGATCGGCGCCGGCCAGGCGCGCGCGCCGGGCGCAGTCTTTCAGGCGCGAGAGATTGCCCGAGACGTCCGCGACCGTGGTGTTGATCTGTCCAAGCGCGATCTTCATGGCTTGAGGGCTTGTTTCGCTTTTTCGCAGAGCTCGTTGAAGACCGCGCCGGCCCCCATGAAATTCTCATCGATGGCCGACTGGATCTGGCTGCGCGTCTCCAGCGGCGCCAGGATGGCGATGGCCGCCAGGCCCTCCATGGCCCAGGTCATCATGTCCGCGGGGTCGATCTGGATCTTGTGCGAGAGCGCGGCCATGGCCTTGAGGATCTCGACGCAGGGCGGCGCGAAATCCTTCTCCTTCATGAAGAGGCCGCCCATGACCCCCCGGCACACCGCGCTCACCGTCAAGCGCGGGTCTTGGCGCTCTCGGGTGCTGGTCACGGCCGGGATGATGATCTCGATGCAGATCTGCGCGGCGGCTTCCGGCGATCGGCCGATCTCTTCGGAGCGCGCGACGGCGATCTGCCGCGCGAGATCCTCAAAATTGAATTCCTGGGGGCTTGGCATCGGGCGGATTATACATAAAATCTTCCGAGCCTTAGGGCAGAGAGATGGCGGCCGGAGCGCGGGGCCGGCGCGGGGCCGGCATCTGCTCCTCGCTCCAGCGGCGCAGGGTCTTGCCGGTCTGGGCGTCGAAGAGCCACGCCCCTTCTCCTGGAGTGATGAGGGCCACACGCGATCCATCCTTGCTGTAGAGCATCCGCGTGCCCGTGGCGGGATGGATGAGGCCCTCGGCGCGCTCTTCGTTGAAGAGGCGGTAGCCCCAGGCCTCTCCCTGGTGCAGGAGGAACCACACGCCCTCGCTCTTCCACCACCAGTGGCCGTTGCTCCACAGCCAGGTCGGCTGGGAGGGTTCGGTGAAGGCCCACCAATGCCCGTCGGATTTTTCCTGCCACAGCCAGCCGTCCTTGGACTGACTGGCCCAGGCTTTCTGGTCGTGGTAGATTCCGTCGTGCCAATGGCCGTCCGTACGCTGGCAGGACTCGCTCGGCGGCCGCACGGCTTCGACGGCATCGAGGCTCGCGGCAGGCCAGGCGAGCGGCCGTCCGTCCGGGCCGCTGGTGGGAGCCTCGGCCTGAAGCCGGGACATGTCCGGAGGACGGACATCGGTCCTGGGAGGGCGGATGGCGTTCTTTCCTAGAAGCTGGGAAAGCAGGAGGGGCTTGAATTTGGGAGGTCTTTTCTCTTTCTTCTCTTTTTTTATTTTCGGCTCCGGCGGCTCCGGTTCTCCTTTGAGGGGCTTGGCATTCTCCCATGCGGAATTGCGGCCTGAGAAAGGCGGCGAGCCGCCGAATCGTGTCCGACCGGGTCCGTGGTCGGCGATGAAATTCTTCAGCGCCGCGCCGGCGCGCTGCATGGCGCGCGCGACTGCCGAGGGCGTCAGCCAGGAGGCGGCCAAGGCGCTCGACCAGGGTTTGGTGCGCGGCGTTTCGTGGCTCGGCGTTTGAGGCTGGTTCTGCCAGCGGCTGGACGGCGGCTTGACGGCAATGCCGTGCTCATTGGCTCCTCGCTGGAACACGGCCGGCGCTTTCTGGGGCACGGGGATCTCCAGTTTCTTGCCGCTGGGCTCTCTCCAGTAAGCTCGCCACGGGGCCTGGAGCCAGGGTGCGGCCGATCCGCCGCGCAGGTGAGGTGTTGTGTTCGCGATGGGAGCCACAGCGTCGCGAAGGTCCTCTGGATGGTCGCCCTCTGCCAATGGCTCCTCGATCGTCTCGGAAGGAAGCCTCTCCGATTCCGGAGCCTGGAAAGCGGCGGTTGCATAGCTTTCCTGAGTCGATTTCTTTTGTGGGGCCACTCGATCGAGACGCGGGAATTCTTCGGCAGGCCAGAACCAAGTCAATGCGGCGACGAAAAGGCAGGCGGCCAGCAGCGAGGTCGCGGCGCGGCGGCGATTTCTACGGTCCATGGCACGCTCTTGATGTGATTTTGCTGCGCCCATGCCAAAAGAGGAAGGGACTAAAGACCTAGGCGGGTCCTAGGTCTTTAGTCCCAGGGGTGATTGAGGACTTGAGTCTGTAACAGGCCTGTCGTATACTCAGGAGACCTATGAAGCCGCAGCCTTTTGGGCGTGAAGAGTACAGGCGCGAGGTCGAGTCGGTCCTCGCGCAAAGACGCGGCGTCCAGACCGCGGATGCCGGGCTTGCGCAGGGCCTGGCGGACGCGGTCATCCCCATGCCCCAGGTCTATCGGGAACTGCGATCCTCCCGAGAGGAGATCGTCGCACTGGAGCGCCGCATCCAGGTTCTGGAGGAGAAGCTCCAAGACAAGGCCGGCCAGCTCGATGAAGAGCTCCGCCGCCGAAGCCGTCTGAAGTCCTTGGCGTCCCGGCTCGAGGCCCATCTGAAAGCTGTGGAACGCCAAGCTTCCCGCGTCGGCGCGCTTCAAGAGCGCATCGATGACCTGGAGCTGCGTCTGGAGGTCAAGGAGAAGGCCTTGAGGACTCTCCAGGCGCGGGCCGCCGCCGTGGAGATGGAGAGCGAGGAGTCCCGCCGGCGGCTGCTCGAGGCGCGCCGCCGCGAGGTTTTGGCCGACAGGGCCCTGCTCGACGCCCGGCAGGTCCGGGCCGCGGCCGAGGCTCTCGTCAAGGATCTGCGGAAAGGATCCTCGCCATGATCGGCGATTGGCTCTTCTTTCTGATCTATCAAGGGCTCATGGCCTATGGCATCGTCGCTCTGGCTGTCTTCTGGATCTCCCCTCCGAGCGCCGGCGCGTTGGGCGTCGGCGAGATCCCTTATGTCGTGCTGGCCGTCGGGGTCCCCCTCTTCGGCTGGTTCTTGACGATCTGGCAGCCCTGGTGCTGCCTCATGATCCCGCTCTCGTTGGGCACTCTGTATTACCGGGCGCGCCGGGAGGATGCGCGCGCCCGCGAGCAGGAGAGTTCCTCCCGGCTTGCGGAGCTCTCGAAAACCGAGAGGACCATCCGGCACGATCCGTCGAACGCCGCGGCGCATCAGCTCAAGGCGGAGATCCTTGAGAAGCGCGGAGATCATGAGCAGGCTCTGTGGCATTATCACCGGGCGCACGCCTTGTCCGAGCGCATGCTGCCCGCGTCTGAGATGCGCGACATCGAAGAACGCCTGGCGCAGGACAAAGGGAAGAAATCTTCGGCGGGGAGTCCTGGCCTGGAGACGGTCTTCCTGGCCGTCGGCTTCGTCTATTTCCTGTTCAACTGGACCTGCGCCGTCAATGTGACGAGCGTGCTGCTGTTCTTGCGCTGGATGCGCAGCCGGGCGGATTCCTGATCAATCCCGGCGCTGCGGGCTGAGGAAGCCGTGGCGGACGATGAGATGCTCTTTTTGCGCGTTCTTGAGGTCCGCGGCCACCATCTCGCTGACGAGTTCGGCGAAAGACGTGCGCGGCTTCCAGCCGAGCCGTCGAGCCGCCTTGGACGCGTCGCCGCAGAGGCTTTCGACCTCGGTCGGCCTGAAATAGCGCGGGTCGATGGCGATGGTCGGGGCCTTACGCTTGTCTGCCCAGGCCTTCTCATGGACTCCCCGGCCTTTCCAGCGCAGGGTCATTCCCAGCTCCTTGGCCGCGGCCTCGACGAACTCGCGCACGGAATACTGGACGCCGGTCGCGATCACGTAGTCGTCGGGTTTCCTCTGCTGGAGCATGAGCCACATCATCTCCACGTAGTCCCGGGCATGGCCCCAGTCGCGCTTGGCATCGAGGTTGCCGAGATACACGGTGTCCTGCAGGCCCATCTTGATGCGGGCCAGACCCCGCGTGATCTTGCGCGTCACGAAGGTCTCGCCGCGCAGGGGAGACTCGTGGTTGAAGAGGATGCCGTTGCAGGCGTAGAGGCCGTAGGCCTCCCGGTAGTTGACCGTGATCCAGTAGGCGTAGAGCTTGGCCGCGCCGTAGGGCGAGCGGGGACGGAACATCGTGGATTCGTTCTGTGATCTGCCCCCCACGTTGCCGTAGAGCTCCGAGGTGGAGGCCTGATAGACGCGGGTCTTCTTCTCCAGGCCCAGGATGCGCACGGCCTCCAGGAGCCGCAGGGTCCCCAGGGCGTCTGAATTGGCGGTGTATTCGGGTTTTTCAAAGCTGACCTGGACGTGGCTTTGGGCCGCGAGGTTGTAGACCTCGTCGGGCCTCACCTTGCCCATGACGTGGATCAAGGCGCTGGCGTCGGTCATGTCGCCGTAGTGCAGGATGAAGCGCCGGCCCTTCTCATGCGGATCGTGCATGAGGTGGTCGATGCGGTCCGTGTTGAAGAGCGAGGTGCGGCGCTTGATGCCGTGGACTTCGTAGCCTTTGTCCAGAAGGAACTCCGCCAGATAGGCGCCGTCCTGGCCGGTCACGCCGGTGATGAGGGCTTTTTTCATAAGGGAAAAACTATACCATTAAGGTATAATAGCCTTCCACTTGAATAGGATCCTTGTCGTCGGCGGCGCGGGACTGGTGGGAGACGCTCTCCTCCGGGCTTGGCAGAGGCGCGGCGCCTCGGTCGTGGCCGCGGATCACCACGACTGCCCCGGCGCGCGCACTCTCGACATGGCCGACGAGCGGGCCGTGCGCGCGGTCCTCTCGGAAGTGAAGCCGGACATCGTGGCCGTGCCCGCGGGCATCGCGCATGTGGACCACTGCGAGCTCCATCCACAGGAGACCCGCCGGGTCAACGTCGAGGCGACCGCGGGCGTGGCGCGCGCCTGCCAAACGGCCGGGGCACGGATGGTCTTCTTCTCCTCGGACTATGTCTTCGACGGGACGAAGGGCGCCTATCGGGAAGACGATGGGGTCCATCCCTTGAACGAGTATGGCCGCCAGAAGGCCGAGACCGAGTCCGCGGTCCTGGCTGTCTCCGCGAAGAATCTCGTGATCCGCACCTCCTCGGTCTACGGCTGGGAGTGGGCGGGCAAGAATTTCGTCCTGCAGATCCTGCGCCGGCTCTGCGCCGGCGAGGCCATGAAGGTCGCCGCGGACATCCTCTGCAATCCCACCTATGCCGAGAACCTGGCTGAGGTGGTCGCGGCCTTGGCGGAGACGGGGTCGGGCGGCATCTTCCATGTGGTGGGCGGCGAGCGCCTCAAGCGTTTGGAGTTCGCGCGGCTGGCGGCGAAGACCTTCGGTCTAAATGGATCGCTCTTGATCCCCGTTTCGTCGGCCGAGTTCCCCTCTCCCACGCGGCGGCCGCTCGACGCCTCGCTGTGCACCGATAAGATCCGCGCCGCGGTCGGCGTGCCTCTGATGAACGCGGCCGAAGGCTTGGAGCATATGCGGGGCTCCCATACCGCGTGGACCGAGCACGCCCGCGCGCGGTTGCCTGCGACCCAATTCCGCGTTGAAATTTGATATGATACCGGGCTGTCACAGACCGCTTAGGTCTATAATGAAGGAGGATAAGCGCCAAGGATGATCAACGTATCTATGAAGGCCATGCTGGAAGCCGGGGTCCATTTCGGGCATCAGACCCGGCGCTGGAACCCGAAGATGGGACGCTTCATCTTCGGCGAGCGCAACGGCATCCACATCGTCGACCTGCAGAAGACCGTCAAGGAATTGAAGAAGGTCTGCACCTGGGTCCGCGACCAGTCCGCTTTGGGCAAGCGCTTCCTCTTCGTGGGGACCAAGAAGCAGGCCGTGGAGATCCTGCGCGCCGAGGCCCAGCGCTGCGGCGCGGCCTACGTCGCCGACAAGTGGCTCGGCGGCACCCTGACCAATTTCACGACCATCCAGCGCTCGGTCAAGCGCTTGGAGGAGCTCGAGAAGTGGCAGACGGACGGCATCCTCAAAGTCATGCCCAAGAAGGCCGCGTCCAAGGCTTTGAAGGAGATGGCGCGCATGCAGAAGGTCCTCACCGGCATCCGCGCGCTGGGCAAGCTGCCCGACATCCTCTTCGTCGTGGACCCCGTGGAGGAGGAGCTGGCCGTGGCCGAGGCGCGGCGCCTGAAGATCCCCATCGTGGCCGTCTGCGACACGGACGCCGATCCGGATTTCATCGACCACCCCATCCCGGGCAACGACGACGCGGCCCGCTCGATCAAGCTTTTCTGCGGCCTGGTCGCGGACGCCGTGGCCGAGGGCGCTGCCGCCCGAGCGGCCGCTCAAAGCGCCTCGACGGTCGCGGAGGCGGAGTCACAGATGCTGGCGGCTGGTGAGACGGAGAGTCAGCCGGAGGAAGGCGGCGCCGGGGCTGCCGAAGAAGGTCTGGAGGCCTGGGAGAAGGAGATGAACCCCGACATGCCCGCCGGCAAGGCGGCCAAGCCCAAACCCAAGGGCCGCGCCAAGGCCCGCGTCTTGGCCGAAGTGGCCGAGGAGCTGGAATGACCATGACCTTGACCGGGGCAACGTTGAACCAACTCATCAAGGACCTGCGCGAGAAGACGGGCGCCGGGATCACGGACTGCAAAAAGGCCCTCGATGAGGCCGGCGGGCGTCTCGACGAGGCGCTCACCGCCCTGCGCAAGAAGGGCCTGGCCGACGCGGCCAAGCGCATGGCGCGCGCCACCAAGGAAGGCGCGGTGGCCTTCGTCGTCGCCGGCAAGGCCGGCGCGATCATCGAGCTCAACTGCGAGACGGATTTCGTGGCGCGCACGGACGAGTTCAAGGCCCTGGCCCAGTCCCTGGCCCAGAAGGCGGCGTCCGGCGAGCTGAAGTCTCTCGAAGAGGCCGCGGTTTTGGTCACTCCGGTCCAGACGAGACTGGGCGAGAACATGTCTCTGCGCCGCTACGAACGCTTCACGATCTCCGCTGAGGGCCTCATCTCCGGCTACATCCATCTGGGAGCCAAGAAGGGCGCCTTGATCGAGATCCAGGCGCCCAGCGCTGCGGCTGCCGCCAGTCCGGCCGCTGCGGAACTGGCCAAGGAGCTCCTGCTGCAGATCGTGGGCTCAGGCCCCAAGTATCTGCGCCGCGAGGACGTTCCGGCCGCGGATGTCGCCAAGGAACGCGAGATCCACGCGGAGGTCCTGCTCAAAGAGGGCAAGCCCGCGGCCGCGATCCCCAAGATCGTGGAGGGCAAGATCAATAAGCTTTTCTATCAGGCCTTCTGTCTCACCGAGCAGATGAGCCTGCGCGACGGCAAGACCCCGATCGCGTCTCTCATCAAGGACGCTTGCGCCAAGGCCGGCGGGGAGCTGAAGGTCGTCCGGTTCGTCCGCTACACCCTCGGCGAATAAATGGCCGCCAAACCGAGACGCATCCTGCTGAAACTCTCAGGAGAGGCCCTCGGCGGGCGCGCGGCGCGCGGCATCGATTCCGAGGCGCTGGTGCGCATCGCCACCGAGATCAAGCGGGCCTGGTCCCAGGGCGTGCAGATCGGCGTCGTGGTCGGCGGCGGCAACATCTGGCGCGGCGCGCTCGATCGCGGCCACGCCATCGACCGCGTGACGGCCGATTACATGGGGATGCTCGCGACCGTCATCAACGCCCTGGCCCTGCAGGACGTCTTGGAGGACATGGGCGTTCCCACGCGCGTGCAGACCGCCATCGAGATCGCCAAGCTCGCCGAGGCGTACATCCGCCGGCGCGCCGTGCGCCATCTGGAGAAGCGCCGGGTCGTCATCTTCGGGGGCGGCACGGGCAATCCCTATTTCACGACGGACACGGCGGCCGCCTTGCGCGCCGTCGAGATCGAAGCGGACGTGCTCCTCAAAGCCACTCAGGTCGACGGGGTCTATACGGACGACCCCAAGACCAACTCCCGGGCCAAGCGCCTGGGCAAGGTGACTTTCATGGAGGCCATCCGCCGCCGGCTGCGGGTCATGGACGCGACCGCGCTGACGCTGTGCATGGAGAACCGCATGCCCGTCGCCGTCTTCTCCTTGACGGTGCCCGGGAACATCGCCAAGGCGGCGATCGGCCAGAAGGTCGGAACCTCGATCACGGAGTAGCCCATGCCCATCACCGAAGCTGTCAACGCTCTGGTCGCCAAGACGGAAGAGGCCATGCAGGAACGCCTGGCCAAGCTTTCCCGGGATTTCTCGGGCCTGCGCACCGGCCGCGCCAATCCCATGCTCCTGGAAAACGTCAAGGTCGAGTATTACGGACAAATGGTGCCCTTGAAGCAGGTCGCCGCCGTCTCCGTGCCCGAGGCGCGCGTGCTGGAGATCCGGCCCTGGGATCCCTCGGCCTTGAAGGAGATCGAGAAGGCGCTCTCCAAGGTGGACCTGGGCGGACAGCCCATGAACGACGGCAAGCTCGTGCGCCTGTGCCTGCCCGCCATGAACGAGGAGCGGCGCAAGGAGCTCTGCAAGGTCGTCAAGCGCCTGGGAGAGGACGCCAAGGTCGGTCTGCGCGGCGACCGGCACGAGATCCTCGAGAAGCTCAAGAAAGCGGAGAAGGCCAAGGAGATCAGCCAGGATGAGCTGAAGCTCCTGGAAGCCAAGGTCCAGAAATCCATCGACGGCTGGTCCAAACAGGTGGATGAGTCCGTGGCCCTCAAAGAAAAAGAGATCACGACGGTCTGATCCGTGCCTGAGCTCGACACCTGCCGCCTGCCCCGCCACCTGGCCATCATCATGGACGGCAACGGCCGCTGGGCCAAGGCCAAGGGCCTGCCGCGCCTGGCCGGGCACAAGGCCGGGGTCGACGCCGTGCATCGCGTGGTCAAGGGATGCTCGGATCGGGGCATCCAGGTCCTGACGCTCTATTCTTTTTCGACGGAGAATTGGCAGAGGCCCGCGGAGGAGGTCTCGGACCTCATGGGCCTCTTCTCTTTCGCCCTGCGCCGGGAGTTCCAGGAGATGGACAAGAACAACGTGCGCCTGCGCGCCAGCGGGCGTCTGAAGGATCTGCCTGGGCCGCTGCAAAAAGAGCTGGCACGCGCCGTCGAGGATCTGAAAGGCAACACGGGGCTCATCCTGAATCTGGCTTTGAACTACGGTTCCCGTCAGGAGATCGTGGACGCGGCCAATGCGCTGATCGCCTCGGGCAAACAATCGGTGACCGAGGACGATATCTCCGGCGCGCTTTACACGGCCGGACTTCCAGATCCCGACCTCCTCATCCGCACCTCGGGAGAGATGCGCGTCTCCAACTTCCTGCTGTGGCAGATCGCCTACGCCGAGCTCTACGTCACGCCGGTCCTTTGGCCGGATTTCGGGCGGGAGCATCTGGACGCCGCCTTGGCCGATTATCAGGGACGCGAACGCCGGTTTGGAGGGCGCTGATGCTTTTTCCTCGGGTCCTGACGGCGGTCATCGGCATCCCCCTGCTTCTGGGCTTCATCCACGCCGGAGGGATGGCCTGGGCGGCTTTCATGACGGCGCTCAGCGCCTGGTGCGCGTACGAGTATGGGCTCATCCTGGCGGCCGGCGGACGTCCGGTGCAGCGGTGGACGGCACTGCTCTGCGCCGCGGCTCTGGCCGCGAGCGTGGCCTTGGGCGGCCTCAACGGCGCGGTGCTCACCGCGGTCGTGGCGGCCGTGCTCCTGCGGGAGATGTTCAGCGCGGTCCGCTCCTTGGAGAGGATCTCCTTCACGCTTTTCGGCGTCCTGCTGACGGGCTGGCTGTTGGCACACCTGGCGCTCGTGAGAGACCTGCGGCCAGACGGCGAAAAGCTGACCTACCTGCTTTTCGCCGGCGTCTGGATCATGGATACGGCCGCCTACGTCGTTGGCAAGACCTTGGGACGCCATCGCCTGGCCGAGGGCTTGAGCCCCCGGAAGACCTGGGAAGGGGCCATCGCCGGTTTCCTGGGCGCGGTCGTCGGGGCGGCGCTGATGGCGAGGCTCCTGCGGCCGGAGAGCGTGGGCCTGGGGGCGGCGGCGGTCCTGGGCGTGATCATCGGCGTGAGCGGTCAGCTTTCGGATCTGGCCGAGTCCTTGGTCAAGCGCGCGGTCGGGGCCAAGGATTCGGGAACTCTTCTTCCCGGCCACGGCGGGCTGCTGGACCGCTTCGACTCTCTGCTGCTGGCCGCTCCGGCGGTCTACTACTTCCTCATCCTGAGGTGCCCATGAACTTCTACTATCTTCAATCCGCGGCCGCGGTGGCGGTCACCTTCGGTCTGGTGATCTTCCTGCATGAGTTCGGACATTTCCTGATGTGCCGCCGCCTGGGCGTGCGCGTCGAGAAATTCGCCTTCGGCATGGGGCCCGAGCTCTTCGGCATGACCAAGGGCGAGACGCGCTATTCAGTCTGCGCGCTGCCTTTGGGCGGCTTCGTCAAGCCCGCCGGCGAGGACCTGGAGACCTGCACGGGAAAGCCCGATGAGTATTTCGGCCAGGCCTGGTACCGGCGTTTGGCCATCGTCTTCTCGGGTCCGGCCATGAATTATCTCCTGGCGTTCACGCTCTTCACCGGCGTCGTCTATTGGAAGGGCCTGCCCCAGTACGGCGAGGAGCCGGTCATCGGCAACATGATGACGGGATTCCCGGCCGAGCGGGCGGGGCTTAAGATCGGCGATCGGGTCACGGCCTTCAACGGCGCGCCCATCACGACGTGGAAGCAGCTCTCCGATTCCATCCACGCGGTCCCCGGCCGCGAGGCGACCCTGCGCTATCGGCGCGACGGCGTGGAAGCTTCCCTCACGCTGACGACCAAGGCGGACGACGCCTCGGGCTTCGGGGTCATCGGCATCATGCCCGAGTCCGTGTTCACTCCCGTGGGGCCTCTCACGGCCGTCGAGGAAGGAGCGGCGCAGTGCTGGCATTTGACCGCGTTCACGGTCACGACCATCCTCTCCAAGATCCACCACGGCCAGAGGCCGGACCTGGCCGGTCCCGTCGGGATCGTCCAGATGGTCAGCCGCGCGGCGCACGCGGGCTGGGAGGACTTGATCTTCCTCATCGGCCTGATCTCGGTGGCCATCGGCTTCTTCAACTTCCTGCCCGTGCCGCTCCTGGACGGCGGCCACGCGGCCATGTATCTTTGGGAGGGAGTCTCGCGGCGCAAGCTCACGGTCCAATGGATGAACCGGGCCAACAGCGTGGGGATCGTTTTCTTGGCGCTGCTTCTGGTCTTCGCCACCTACAGCGACGTGCTGAGATTGCGCGGCGAGCGCAGCATTCGCAAGGTCCGATCGTCGGCTGAAGTCTCGCCTTAAGAGAGCAGAGGGCGCACGCGCCGCAGCACTTCGGCGGTGGGCATGAATCTTTCCCAATCGAGCCTCAAGATCTTGGTTCCGGACTTCTGCATCTCTTTGAGGAATTCTTCATACGACTTTTGCAGGGCTCGAAGATAATCCAGATCCAGCGCAGTTTTTTCCGACGACCGCCCGCGCTGCTTCACGCGTTTCAAGGCGGTCTCGGGTTTGCAGTCGAGATGGATGATCAGCTCGGGGATGCCTGGGTCCTCTCCCATCATGCAGTCGAAGATCTCGCGGTAGGTGCGGTAATCGACGGCTGACAAGAGCTTGCTCGGGCCCTGGTTGAACATCTTGGCGAAGACCTGGTCTTCCCAGACCGTGCGGTCCTTGACGATCCCACACTTCTGTCCTGAAAGGATCTTGGCCGTCAGGCGGCGGTGCTGGCGGACGCGGTGGTTCAAGAACCAGATCTGCATGCGGAAGACATAGCGGCTCATGTCCTTGTAGAACTTCGGGAGGTAGGGGTTGTGAAACGCGTCTTCCTGGACCGGCTCGAAGTCCAAGGCCTTGGCCAGGCGATTCGTGAAGGTGGATTTCCCCACTCCGATGATGCCGGAGATGCCGATGTAGCCTTTCAGGAGCACGGCGGCATTGTACTAAAAGTTTGCTATACCTTTACTCTTCCATCGTCTCCTGCACTTCTCCAGTGAGGGCATTCACTTGCCGTGTCACTGTCAATATCTCCATGTTGTGCCAGTAATTTTGTGCAACCATGTATAGGGTCAGAGTATACTGACGTCGATGTTTTGGGTCAACCTTCACTTCCACCAGCCTGAGCTTATTGCCGAGGGACTCATTTTCAGGGAAAATGAATGTCTGATAGTAACTCAGGATGTTCTCGTCTTTGAGCTGTCGAAGTTCTGGCACTTGCTTGCGGGTGCAGAGGTCGCCCTGGGAAGTGGTATTTGGTATATGGTCCCACCGTGCGATCATCGCGCGCTTGTGCCCCTCCAGGAAGGAGGCATCCTTTGCCATGGCCACTTCAGCTTGGCGCTTCTTCTGTGTCGCCGCAAGATCTTTCTTGGTTGTCTTTGCCGCTGATCCAGCTACCTCTGCCGCTGCAGATAATGTGTCCGCATGGGCTGCCACGCCCAGGCCGATCAGCAGAACCAACATCGCGCACACCTTCAGATGGTTTTTCATTGATTTATTCCTCCCTGTGATGCTGATAGTTTAGCCGGATTATGAAATCCGACAGGGGCCTTTGGTCCTAGGTGGGCTATGACAATGGACCTAGTCGCGGGTGGGCCAAAAGACCTATTCCTGTTTTTGAAAAGTTTGCTATAATAACTCGCAAGAAGCCCTGGGTCGGAAGGTTCTTGCCGACACAGGGCATTTTTGCGGGCAATTATGGACCGCATGGATCTCATCAGTCCTCTAGACGGCCGGTATTCCCCCCTTATTAAAGGAATGGGGCGCCGCCTTGGCGAAGGGGTGTTGATCCGGCACAGGCTCCAAGTCGAGTGCCGCTATCTTCAAAAGCTCGGCATCCGAAAACTCAAGCCTCACGAAAAGCGTATCCTCGCGGGATTGGAGGATCCGACACAGTCCGATCTGGCCCGGATCGTCCGCCTGGAAGCCGTGACCAAGCACGATGTCAAGGCCGTGGAGTACTATCTCCGGGAGAGACTTCTCAAGACCAGCCTCAAGGATCTGGCCGGCTTCGTGCATTTCGGCCTGACTTCCGAGGATGTCAACAACATCGCCTATGCCTTGATGCTCACGGATGGCCTTCAGAGCGAGATCCTGCCTGCTTTGAACGCCATCCTCAAGACGCTGGACAAGCTCTCCGTGCGATACGCGGCTTCGCCGCTTCTGGCCAGGACCCATGGCCAGCCTGCTGTTCCCACGACTTTCGGGAAGGAATTCCGCGTCTTTCACTCGCGACTCAGCCGTCAGGTCCGAGGCCTTGAGTCCATCCATCTTTGTGCCAAGCTCAATGGCGCGGTTGGCAACTACAACGCGCTCTGCGCGGCATTCCCCAAGCGGGACTGGGAAAGATTCTCCAGGGATTTCATCCTCTCTTTTGGCTTGGATTATTCCCCCCTTACCACGCAGATCGAGCCGCATGATTCTCAGGCCGAGCTGTTCGACGCTCTGCGTCGTGTGAATATCATCCTCCTGGGTTTGTGCCAGGATCTGTGGCGCTACATTTCCCTGGGCTTGATCGTCGAGAAAGCCGTGGCCGGAGAGATCGGCTCCTCCACCATGCCGCAGAAGGTCAATCCGATCAAGTTCGAGAACGCGGAAGGCAATCTGGGCTTGGCCAATGCCCTGCTCGGTTTCTTCTCTGCCAAACTGCCGATCTCCAGGCTTCAGCGGGATCTTTCGGATTCTACGGTCCTGCGAAATTTCGGAGTCGCTTTCGGGCATTGTTTGGTGGCGTATCAGTTCCTTGTCAGCGGCTTGGCCGGGATCTCTGTCAATGAGGCCGCGGCCTTGGCCGAGCTGGAGTCTCATCCAGAGGTCATTTCTGAAGGAATCCAGACCATTTTGCGTCGTGAGAAAGCTGTCCAGCCTTACGAGCAGTTGGCGCGTCTGGTCCGTGGTCGCCGAGTCAGCCTGAAGGAGCTGCATGCCTTTATCGATGGCCTCGATGTCAGGCCAACGGTCAAGCGCGAACTGAAGAGCCTTTCTCCGACCAACTATCTGGGATTGGCGAAAAAAATGGGGTCAGGCCTTGAGTTTTGAGTTGACTCAAAACTCAAGGCCTGACCCTATAAAGGAGACATCAAATGCCTGTTGATATTGTCGTGGGAGGTCAGGCGGGAGACGAGGGCAAGGGCAAGATCGCGGCCTATCTGGCCCATGAAGGCGACTACGATTATTCCGTCCGCGTCGGCGGGCCGAACGCCGGACACACCGTTTTTTTCGAAGGCCGCATCTATGCTTTGAAGACGGTCCCCTCCGGCTTCGTGAACAAGAAGACCAAGCTCGTCTTGGGGGCCGGGACCTACATCATCCCGGATTGGTTGGAGAAGGAGATCAAGCTGACCGGCTCGCAGGATCGTTTCATCATCGATCCTCACGCGGTCATCATCGAGCCGCGCCACACGCTCGCCGAGAAATCCGACAAGAGGATGATGGGCAAGATCGGCAGCGTGGGCACGGGGTTGGGCGCCGCGGTCGTGGAACGCATCGAGCGCAAATCCCTGCGGTTCGCCAAGGATCATCCGAGGCTCAAGAAATACGTCCAGGATGTGCCCGCTGTCTTGAACAAGGCCCTGGAGAAGGGTCGGCGCGTTCTTCTGGAAGGCACGCAGGGCATGAAGCTCTCCAACCTGCATGGGGAATATCCCCATGTCACCTCCCGGGACACGACCGCCTCGACCTTCATGGGAGAGGCCGGCCTCGGGCCCAAATACGCCGGCGATGTCTATGTCATCTTCAAGCCCTATGTGACCCGCGTGGGGCCAGGGCCTGTCTCCCAGGAGCTCAGGGATGTGAAGAAGCTCGGCGTCTATCACACGACAGGCCGGGAGGTCGGCAGTGTCAGCGGCCGGCTGCGGCGAGTCGGCCGTTTTGAGATGGGATCTGCCGTCCAGGCCATCACCATCAATTCGGCGACCCAGCTCGCCATCACCCATGCGGACTTGATGGAGGGAGCTGATTTTTCTCAGGGTTTGAAGAGCTTCCGGGGAGAGGCCGGGAAGTTTTTGGCCATCCTCGAGAGACTGTGCGCGGTCTATCCTTATCCCCGCGTGGGACTCGTCTCTTATGGGCCGGGCTTGATGGATGTCTTGGATCTGAGATCAGCATGAAGATCGCGATCGTTGGAGCGGGACCGGCCGGGCTTTTCGCCGCGCACAAGCTGGTCCGTTCCGGCAAGGATATGGAGATCGTTCTTTTTGAGAAAGGCCGGGATATCGCCGCGAGGAAATGCCTGGTCGCCCAAGGCAAGGAGTGCGTCAACTGCAAGCCGTGCAACATCGCCTCCGGCATCGGCGGGGCTGGGCTTTTCAGCGACGGCAAGCTTATGTTCTCGACGATCATCGGCACCAATCTGCCGGAACTCATCGGCATCCCCGAGACCCAAAGGCTCGTCTCGGATGTGGAGGCCCTGTTCGCCCATCACGGGGTGAAGGCCGACGCGGACAAGCCCGCGGATTCGCGTCTCTTGCAGACCCAGGCCAACCAGCACGGCATCGAGTACATCGCGGCGCATCAGAGCCATGTGGGCAGCGACAGGCTGCCGGACGTCATCGCCGCCCTCATTGAGGATTTCCATGGGAAGGTGCGCATCGTCCATGAGGATGTGACGGAGCTTGGGCAAGGATTCGTTGGCACGCCATCGGGAAAACATGCCTGCGACAGGATCATCGTGGCCCCGGGAAGAAGCGGGGCCGAATGGATCGAGGCCGTGGTCGAGCGCCAGGGCATCGACTATGAATACAACCCCGTGGACATCGGCGTGCGCGTGGAGGTCCCGGCCTCGATCTTGGAGTACGCCTGCTCGGTCAATTGGGACTTCAAGGCGCGCGTGCGCCTGAAGAACGAGGACATCGCCCGAACCTTCTGCACCTGCCCCTACGGCTATGTCGCGCGCGAGGATTACGACACCTACAGCCTGGTCAATGGCCATTCGCGCAAGCACACGAGAAGCCCCAATACGAATTTCGCCTTTCTGATCAAGAGCCGCCTGACTTCTCCCTTGAAGAACGCGAACACCTACGCGGCTAAGCTCGCTGAGCAGGTGACCTATCTGGGAGGAGGCAAGCCCATCATCCAGCGTTTGGGCGATCTGCGCCGCAACCGGCGCAGCACATTCGATCGGCTCTCGCACAGCTACGTTTCCCCCACTCTGCAGGACGTCACACCGGGAGACATCGGCATGGCCATGGGCCACCGGTTTGTCACGGGGATCCTGGAGGGATTGGACAGGCTCGATAAGCTGATCCCGGGTCTGGCGCAGGACCACACGCTGCTCTACGCTCCGGAGATCAAGTTCCACGGCATCCGCGTGAAGACGACGGCCTCTCTGGAAAGCAACGTGCCGGGGATCTATTTCGCCGGCGACGCCTCGGGGTACTCGCGCGGCATCGTCGGCGCGGCGGCTACGGGCCTTCTGGCCGCGGAAGGGATACTGAAGTCGAGGTCCATTTGACAGGCTTTTCCGTCGAATGATATAATCATCTCAACGCAGCCTGGAGATAAAGTGGCTAGCAGCAAAGCCACTTTTTTTATTCTCAAAAATGGACATTTCAGAGATCGAGAAGCTGGTCGAGCCCCTCCTCAGCCAGGAGGCGGCGGAGCTTGTGCATGTGGAATTCGGCAACGAGCACGGCTCGCAGATCCTGCGCTTCTTTTTGGACAAGGAGGGCGGCATCAACTTGGACGATTGCGAGCATCTCTCCAACCGCTTGGGGGCCCTGCTTGACGAGACGAACGCCATCCCGAGTTCCTACGTCCTGGAGGTGTCGTCTCCCGGGCTGGATCGGATCGTGAAAAAAGAGAAGGATTTCATCCGATTTTCCGGCAAGGCCGTGAAGCTGCGTCTGCGTTTGCCCGAGGAAGGACGGCGCAACTTCAAGGGCATCCTGCGCGGCTTCGAGAACGGCCAAGTGATCGTGGAAGGCGAAGGCAAGCGCTGGGCGTTTTCTCTCGACCGCATCGATGAGACGCGGCTGGATGATTCGGCGGAGGTTTAAGTCATGGCGAAATCAGAGCTGGTGGTGGCTTTGGAGCAGCTGGAACGGGAGAAGAACCTCCCCAAGGGCGAGATCCTTAAGATGATCGAGGAGGCGGTCGTGAGCTCCTTGCGCAAGCACGTGGGCGAGGAGGCGATCATCGAAGCGTCCATCGATCCCGAGACCGCGGAGTTCAAGGCCTGCGTGGTCAAACGCGTGGTGGAGACCGTGGCGAATGCCGAGCTTGAGATCTCTCTGGCCGATGCCAAGCGCGAGAAGTCCAACGCGACCGTCGGCGACGACCTGCGCCTGTCCGCGCCCGTGACGGATTTCGCCCGCATCGCCGCGCAGACCGCCAAGCAGGTCCTGGCCCAGAAGATCCGGGAGAAGGAGAGGGACACCCTTTACGACGAGTTCAAACCCAAGGAAGGCGAGATCATCTCCGGCTCCGTGCACCGTTTCCAGGAGCGCAACGTCATCGTCGACATCGGCAAGGCTGAGGCGATCCTGCCCGCGCGCGAGCAGATCCGCCGCGAGCATTACGCGATCGGCGCCAACGTGCGCGCGCTGATCTCGCGCGTGGACCGGGCCCAGCGCGGCCCCCAGGTCGTCCTTTCGCGGGCGGCGCCCTTGTTCCTCAAGCGCCTTTTCGAGCTGGAGGTCCCGGAGATCGTCGAGAAGATCGTCGAGATCATCGAGGTCGTGCGCGATCCGGGCTTCCGTGCCAAGGTCCTGGTCAAGTCCAATGACCCCAAGGTGGACCCGGTCGGCTCCTGCGTGGGGCTGCGCGGCTCGCGCATCCGCAGCATCATGAACGAGCTGGCCGGCGAGCGCATCGACCTCATTCCCTTCGACGCGGACCTCTCCAAGTTCCTGGCCAACTCCCTGGCTCCTGCCAAGGTCGCCGAAGTGAGGATCCTGGATGCCGCCAACAAGCGCGCCCAGGCGCTCGTCACCGAGGAGCACCTGAGCCTGGCCATCGGAAAAGACGGTCAGAACGTCCGCCTGGCTTGCCGCTTGACCGGCTGGGACCTGGAGGTCAAGCCTGCACCTGCGGCCGGCAGTGCCGGCCTGAGGGGCCTGGAAGGAGTGGGCGAGAAGACCGCGGAGGTCCTGGCGGCTGGCGGTTTCTCGGACCCGGCCCGCTTGGCCGAGGCCACGCTCGAGGAACTGACGGCTTTGGAAGGGATCGGCGAGAAGACCGCGGCCAAGATCATCGCCGCGGCGAAGAAGCATGTGCCAGCGCCGCCGGACGAGTCCAAGGCATAAATGCTATCATCCATGGATGGAGAAGAAAAAGGCGGGAAAGACGGCTAAGCCTGCGAAAGCCCTCAAGCCCAAGCCGGCGGCCAAGCTTGCGCCCGCTCAGAAGTCCCCTAAGCCGGCAGCGTCGCCCAAAAAGGCTGTCGCCGGCATTCGCGCGACGGCGGCCGAGAAGCGTCCCACCCAGGAAAAGGGCTCCATCGCTCCCCCCTCGCAGCATCTGGTCTCCGCCTTCGACCTTTTCAAAAAGAAAAATCTCATCCGTTCGACAGGCCCCACGGTCACGCGTCTAGCGGCCGGAGCTTCTTTACCCAAGCCGCCTCCGCCACCGGCGGCGCCTGCACCGCAGGCCCCGGCCAAGACCGTGGAACCGGCGCCCACGCCGGTGTCCGCCGCTCCTGCGACCCTCGCAGCGCCGCCCGTTCCAACCCAGGCTTCCGTTGCTGCGCCGGCTCCCAAGCCGGCACCGGCGGCGCCTGCTCCGCAGGCGCCTGTTCGGACGCCGTCCCCCTCCGTGCGCACAGGCCCTCCGCCTCCCAGATCCTCCTTCAGGCCGGCCATCCCGCCGGGCGCCAAGCATGGGCCCAAGCCTGTCAAGATGCCGGCTAGGCCGGTGGTGGTGGTGCATCCGTCTGTGGCCTCGCCAACCCCGGCTCCAGCAGCCGCGGCACCCAAGCCGTCCTTGAAGAAGCTCCAGGTCTCCAGCATGATGACCGTGCGGGACTTGGCCGAGAAGATGGAGATCAAGTCCTCCGATGTCATCAAGAAGCTCATGAACCTGGGCATCTTCGCCACGATCAACCAGCGCCTCGAGAGCGAATCAGCCGCCATCATCGCGGCCGAGTTCGGCTTCGAGCTCGATTTCGTCGCCCTGTACAAGGAAGAGGAGATCCAGGCGGCGGGCGGTCCCGAGACCGAGAAGCCGGAATCCCTGAAGTCCCGGGCCCCTGTCGTGACCGTCATGGGCCATGTGGACCACGGCAAGACCAAGCTTTTGGACGCCATCCGCTCCGCCCGCGTCGCCGAAGGCGAATCGGGCGGCATCACCCAGCACATCGGCGCCTATCGCGCGCACACGTCCAAGGGAGACATCGTCTTTCTCGACACGCCGGGCCACGAGGCTTTCACGGCTATGCGCGCGCGGGGAGCCAAGGTCACCGACATCGTGGTCATCGTGGTCTCCGCGACCGACGGGGTCATGCCGCAGACCATCGAGGCCATCGACCACGCCAAGGCCGCCGACGTGCCCATCGTGGTCGCGGTCAACAAGATCGACCTGCCGGGCGCCAACCCGCAGAAGATCCGCCAGGACCTCGCCCAGCGGGGCATCCAACCCGAGGAATGGGGCGGCAAGAACATCTTCGTCGACGTTTCGGCCAAGATGAAGCTGCACATCGACACGCTTTTGGAGATGCTGGCCCTGCAGGCCGAGATCCTGGATCTCAAGGCCAATCCGGATCGCCCCGCTTACGGCGTGGTCCTGGAAGCTCGTCTGGATCCCAAGAAGGGCGTGGTGGCCACGGTCCTGGTCCAGGGCGGAACTTTGAAGGCCGGAGATCCCTTCGTGGCGGGCCTGGCCCACGGCAAGGTCAAGGCCCTGCATGACGACACGGGCAAGCGCATCCTGGAGGCCGGCCCCTCGACTCCCGTCGAGGTTCTCGGCATCATCGAAACCCCGCAGGCCGGCGACGTCTTCAACGTAGTCTCAAACGACCGCCAGGCCCGCGAGATCGCGCAGCGCCGCTCCATCATCGCCCGCGAACAGACCCTGGCCCATCAGCGCCACATGACGCTCGTGGGCTTGAAGAGCGCCTTGGCCGCGACCGGCGGCAAGGCGGTCATGAAGGATCTGAACATCGTCTTGAAAGCCGATGTCCAGGGATCCCTGCAGGCCATCAAGGATTCGCTGGAGGCGCTCTCGAACTCCGAATGCCGCGTGCGCATCATCCGCGGGGACGTGGGCAACGCGAACGAGTCGGACATCCTCCTGGCCTCGGCCTCGGACGCGGTGACGCTGCTGTTCCACTCCGACATCGAGTCGCGCGCCTCGGAACTCGCGGCCCGCGAGGGCGTCGAAGTGCGCAAATACGAGATCATCTACGACCTCATCGCGGACATCAAGGCCGCCCTGGAGGGCCTGCTCGCCCCCGAGATCGTGGAAGTCGTGGTCGGCAAGGGCGAGCTGCGCGAGATCTTCAAGGTCAAGGCCGGCAAGGTCGCCGGCTGCATGGTCCGCGACGGCAAGGTCGTGCGCGGGGGCTTGGTGAAGATCCGCCGCAACGGCGTGCTCGCCTACGAGGGCCGCGTGTCCACGCTTAAGCGCTTCAAGGATGACGTCAAGGAAGTGGAGAAGGGCCTTGAGTGCGGCATGGATTTCGAGGGCTTCAAGGCTTTCGAGAAGGGCGACGAGCTCGAGTTCTACGTCAAAGAGACCCGCACGCGCCGCCTTGAAAGCGCCCGCTGAACGCGCATGTTCTCCCGCGACGAACGCTTGAAGGAGCTTTTCCGCGCGGAGATCGTGAAGGCCTTGCGCGACGTCAAGGACCCGGGCATCTCGGGCCTCGTGACCCTGACGGACATCAATCTCAGCTCCGACCGAAAGACCGTGATCGTCTTCTATTCGGTCCTGGGCAACGCCAAGGAGCGAGCGATGACGGCCCGGGCCCTGACGCGCTCGGCGCCCTATCTGCATCATCTCCTGGTCAAGAGGCTTTCTTTGCGGGTCATCCCGCGCCTGATTTTCGAGTTCGACGACACCCCCCGCCGGGCCTCCCAGGTGGACAAGATCCTGGGCCGCATCGAGCAGGAACGCGAGAAATGACGTCGGGCCTTCTCCTCTTCGACAAGCCCGAGGGTTGGACCTCTCACGACGCGGTCGCGGTGGTGCGCCGCATGCTGCCCGGCCAGACCAAGGTCGGCCATTGCGGCACACTCGATCCTCTGGCTACGGGGCTGCTGATCATACTCGCGGGGCCCTGCACGCGCCTGCAGGGCCGTCTGCAGGGCTTGGACAAGGTCTACGCCGGCAAGATCCGGCTGGGCGTGCTCACCGACACGGGAGACATCACGGGCCGAGTCCTGGAGCAAAAATCAGTCCCTTCCCTTACCGTGGCGGCCGTGCAGGCGTGCCTGGATTCTTTGCTCGGCGTGCAGGAGATGGCGGCGCCCGCTTATTCCGCGGTCAAGCACAAGGGCCGGCCGCTTTATAAATACGTCAGAGCTGGCTTACCTGTGCCAGTCAAGCTACGCACCTGCCAGGTCCTGTCCTGGAAGGCGCTGGCTCTCGAGAGCCCGGATTTCGAGCATCGATTGTCCTGCTCGAGCGGCACCTATGTGAGGTCCTTGGCCGAGCTGGTCGGGCGGCGCTTGGGCTGCGGCGCGACGGTCTTGACCCTGCGCCGGGAGCGCATCGCGGATTTCCGGGTGGAGGATGCTCTCGATCTGGGGATGCTCAAAGCCCTCCGGGGCGAAGAACTTCAGCGGCTTTTTGCCTCTTCCTTGGCTCGTTGGAGCAAGGATCTCGCTGCCGCGCCTGTCTCATGATCACTTCAGTCTCGGGTCTCGTGGTGCCGGGCTTGGGTCTGGGTCGGCGTCTGGGCTTTGCGACCGCCAATATCCATATCCCCAAAAAAGACCTCCCCCCCTTCGGGGTCTATCTCGCCGAGGCTGTCTGGGGAGGAAAAGCCCGTCCGGCGCTCTGCAACGTGGGCGTGCGCCCGACCTTGGGGCCTTCGAACGCGGTCTGGGTGGAGGTCCATGTCCCGGGATTCAAGGATGACCTCTACGGAGAGCAGATGGAGGTCCGCTTCATCAAGAAGCTGAGGGATGAGAAACGTTTTGACACGCTGGATGAACTCGTGGAACAGATCCGCAAGGACTGCGCGGCAGTCAAGGGTTTGAGGCCAGCTGCCCGAGGAAATTCCATCGGGAAGCGGGCCGCAGCGTCGCGACGTCGGACTGGTAGAAGAGCAGGACCTTCTTGACGTAGCCGCGGGTCTGGCGCACCCAATGGTCGCGGTGCAGGGAGCTGGGCCCGGCGTTGTAGGCGGCGATGATGCGCTGGATGAGCCAGGGCGGCGCGTCGGCGTAATCCATGGCGTGGAATCGATTCTGCCGCCAGGCCGTCTTAAAGAGGAGCTCCAGATAAGCCGTGCCGATGGCGATGTTGCCTTCCGGGGTTTGAAGGGCTTGGCGAGGCATTTTCATCTCATCAGCGGTGATCGGCAGGACCTGCATGAGGCCCCGGGCGCCTCGCGGGGAAAGGGCTTTCATGTCGAATTCCGATTCAGCCGCGATGATGGCTTTGACGAGCCTTGGATCCATGTGATGCTTCTTGGCTTCGCGCAGGATGATGGCGTCATAATGATCCGTGATCTTGGGATGGGAGAGGAGATGGCGGAACGTGTAGCGGTAGGCCGGGCTCGGCTGCGGCACGGCAACGACGAGCCGCGCCGGCGGAGTGAGATCGATGGACCTCGGATTGGGCACGATGGCGTGGGCGCAGAGGATGCAGGCGAGCAGCACGCCCGCGGCTGCGATAGAAGAGGACCGATGCCTGAATCTGTCCATTTTTTTGTTGTTTTTCAATGCCGTCTGCATACTCCCTATATACCCGGAATCCCGGCATACCGCAGGGGCCTTAAGTCCCAGCTTCTCTTGGATAAAGGACCCAGGCAATCCTGGGTCCAAAGACCTATGTCGTTAAAATAAAAATGCTTATTTTATAAGCATTTTTTAAGACTTTGTCTCTTTGACGAGGGTTCGGTTGATGGTGAGAGCGATGATGGTGAGGACCAAGAGACACGAGGCCAAGGCATTGACCTCCGGGGTCACGCCGAATTTCATCATGGAATAGACCTTGATGGGCATGGTCACAATCCCGATGCCCGCGATGAAGAAGGTGGTCACGAAGTCTTCGAAGCTGACCGTGAAGGCCAGAAGTGCTCCGCTGATGATGGCCGGCCGGGCCAGGGGCAGCGTGATCTGGCGGAAGGCCTGCCATTCGGTCGCGCCCAGATCCATGGCAGCGTCTTCCAGATTGGAATCCTTGAGCGACAGAAGTCTTGCCCTGATCGAGCCCGTGGTGTAGGGCAGCGCGATCAAGGCGTGGGCGCACGCCAGGCTCCAGAAGTTCAAAGGGAGACCCACGCGGGAAAAGAAGGAGAGAAGACCAACCCCCATGACGATCTCGGGCATCATGAGAGGGGCGTTCAAAAGCGCCGCGTAAAGCCCTCGGCCGCGGAACGGGGCATGGCGCGTCATGGCGTAGGCGGCGAGCATGCCCATGGCCGCGGCCATGACGCTGGCGGCCACGGCGATCTCCAGGGTCGTGGCCATGGCGCGGGCCATCTCCGCGTTGTGGAAGAGACTGGCGTACCATTTGAACGTGAACCCCGTCCAGACCACGTTGCGCCGCGCGCCGTTGAAGGAGAAAGCGACCATGACGGCCAGGGGCAGGTAGAGAAAACCGTAGAGCCCAAGGCAGTAGGCCAATAATCCGTTTGTCTTTCTCAAGCGCGACAGCTTTTCTGTCGCGCCCCAGAGCCCCCCCCGCTGGGGAGCTTTTTTCCGTCGGGGGGCCGTCGGCCGTCGCTTCACTCTTCCCCCTCCCCTTCGAAAACTCCCTGTTCCTCGAAGATATGCCGAGCCCACAGGCCCGTGATGAGGAACAAGACGATGAGCGAGGTCAGAGCGGAGCCGAACTGCCAGTCCTGGACCATGAGGAATTGATTCTGGATGAGGTTGCCCACCAGATAGGTGCGCGGACTGCCGAGGAAATCCGCCGAGAGGAAGTCCCCCATGCAGGGCACGAAGGTCAGGATCACGCCGGCCATGACTCCCGGCATGGACAGGGGGAAGGTGACTTTGCGGAAAGCCTCGAACTTGCCGGCGCCGAGGTCATGGGCGGCTTCGACATAGGTGCGCGGGATCTTCTCCAAGGCGGCGTAGAGCGGCAGGACCATGAAGGGCAGATAGAAATAGACCAAGCCGAGGATGACCGCGGCGGGAGTGCCGAGGAAGCTGGCGGGTTTGGAGATGATGCCGAGCCTCATTAGCAGGTGGCTGATGAGGCCCTCGCGGCCCAGGATGATGATCCAGGAATAGAGGGCGACCAGGCATGACGTCCAGAAAGGGATCATGAGCAGCACCAAGAAAAGATCGCGGCGCTTGCCCGCCTGGAAGCTCAAAAAATAGGCGAGAGGGTAGCCGAGAAGAAGGCATAAGAGCGTCGCCGTGCCGGCGTAGGACACGGTGCGCAGCATGATGGGAAGATACTTGACGTCCATGGCGCGGCGGAAATTGTCCCAGGTGAAGACCCATTCGCAGGCGCCGAAAGCTCCTCGGTGGGTGAAGCCGAGGATCAGAAGAGAGGCCACCGGAAGGATGAGGAAGGCCAGCAGCCAAAGGGAGGCCGGCGCCAGCATGGCGTGGCTGGCAGCGGGGCTTGCCCCTCTGATGAGCCAGGAAGCGGCCCTTTCTAAAGGGCCTTCACGTCGGACCAGGTCTCGTTCCAAAGGGAATAGGCCTCCGAGTCGGGAGGCGTGTGGTAGCGCAGGCGGCTCATGACCGAGGAGGGAGGATAACAGCGCGGGTCATGCCTCAGCGTCGGCTCGATCTGCGATCGAGCCGACGCGTTGGGCGTGCCGTAGCGGACCGTGTTGGAGATGTCAGCGGAAACTTCCGGCCGCAGGAGGTAATCGATGAGCTGGAGGGCTTGTTCGGGATGCGGCGCTCCGCGCATGAGGCAGAGGCAGTCCATCCACAGGAAGCTCCCTTCCTGGGGGATGATGTAGTCGAGGTGCGGGTTCTCCTTGATGGCCTGCAGGACGTCGCCGGAATAGGCCATGGCCAGGGCCGCCTCGCCGGCCACGAGGCTGTCCACGTAGGTGGTGCTCGTGTACTGCTTGACCAGGGGCTTTTGCTTCAAGAGCAGAGCCTTGGCGGCCTCGAAATCCTTCTCCGAGGTCGTGTTCTCATCGCAGCCGTTCAAGAGCAGGGAGATGCCGATGCATTCCCTCGCGCTGTCGAGCACGCAGATGCGGCCCTGGTATTTCTCGTCCCAAAGCGCGCGCCAGGAGGTCGGAGGTTTGGAGACCAGCTTCTTGTTGTAGCCGATGCCGGTGGTGCCCCACAGATAGGGGACGCTGATCTCCTGCTGAGGATCGAAGGGGGTGTGGAGGAAGCGCTTGTCGATGTTGTGGAGATTCTTCAGGCCCTCCATGGGGATGGGCGCGATCAGCATGGCCGCCTTCAGGCGCGGCACCAGGTAGTCCGTCGGGACGATGAGGTCGTAGCCCAAGGCGCCCGAGCGGAGCTTGGCGAACATCTCCTCTTCGTCGGCGTAGACGTCGTAGTTGACCTTGATGCCGGTCTCCCGGCTGAAGGCGGGCAGCGTGTCCTTGCCGATGTAGGCGGACCAGTTGAAGAAATTGACGGCATTCTCCTTCTCGCGCTTGAAGCACGCCGAGAGCGCGCCGGAGAGCAGCGGCGGCAGGGCGGGCGCCAGAACGCCCAATCTCAGGAAATCGCGGCGCGTGAGTCGGCGATCCGGATCACTCACCCTCAGGCTCCAGGAGAAGGATGTCGCGCCAGCGGATGTCGGCCCAGACCGGAGTGCCGTCGCGCCTCTCATTCTGGTGGCGCGCCTCCATGGTGGCGGAGAGCACGGTCTTCGTGGAATTCTTGAAGAAGGCGAGGAACATCTGGGTCTCGTCGCCGAGGCTCACCGTGTCGGCCAGGATCGCGGGCAAGGAGACGCAGCTGCCCCGCAGAGGCAGATCGCCTTCATAGCGCACGGAGATGCGCTCAGGCCTAATCGCCACGCAGAGCGCCTGGCCTTGCGCCACCGGCAGGGGATCGGCGTAGGGGAACTCCACCTCGACCTCGTCCTCCAGGCGGATGCGCACGCAGCCGTCCTTGAAGCCGATGAGGCGGCCGGAGAGGATGTTGGCCGAGCCCATGAAATCCGCCACGAAGCTGGTCTTGGGCTTGCGATAGACTTCGGAGGGGGTGCCGATCTGCTCGATGCGGCCGTGATGGAAGACGACGATGCGGTCCGACATGGCCATGGCTTCGTCCTGGTCGTGGGTGACGTAGATGAAGGCGATGCCCAGGCGCCTTTGGATGGCCTTGAGCTCAAGCTGCATCTCGCGGCGCAGCTTCAGGTCCAGGGCGCCCAGAGGCTCGTCTAAAAGGAGCAGGGAGGGTCGTCCGGCCAGGGCCCGGGCCAGGGCGATGCGCTGCATCTGGCCGCCTGACATCTCGGTCGTGCGGCGCTTCTCATAGCCGGAGAGCTTGACGAGATCGAGGACCTCGGTCACTCGGGTCTTGATCTGGCGCTTGGGGAGCTTCTGGATGCGCAGGCCGAAGGCGACGTTGTCGAAGACGTTGTAGTGAGGGAAGAGGGCGTAGTGCTGGAAGACCGTGTGCACGTCGCGCAGGTAGGGTGGCCGGGTCGTGACGTCCTCGCCCTTGAGGAACACGCGTCCCTTGTCCGCCTGCTCGAAGCCCGCGATGATGCGCAGAGTCGTGGTCTTGCCGCAGCCCGACGGGCCCAGGAGCGTCAAGAACTCGCCGGCGGCGACGTGGAAGCTGACGCCGGCGATGACCTTGGTGCGGCCGAAGGATTTGACGATCCCGGAGACTTCGAGGAGTGGGCCGGCGGACGGAGGTTTCGGTTCTTTGGAGGCGAGCTCCTGGGTTGAGCTCGAGGCGTCTGCCATTGCGCGATAATAATACAAAATTTTAAAGAATCGGGGTCAGACCTTCACGTATTTTCCGTATTTCTTTAAAAAAATGACAACCTGGTACTACTTCTTCTTTTCGAAATGCTTGGCGTTGGTTTCCTTAAAGACCTTCTCGATGGCGTCGAGTGCCTGGTCCATCTCCTTGGGCGTGAGGGTTAAGGGCGGCTCGATGCGCAGGGTCTTGGCTGAGAAGAGCGTGCCTGCCACCAGCACGCCGTGGTCGAAGAGGCCCTTGGCTACCTCGTAGCCGATGGCATCCGTGGGAAACTCCATGCCGATCATCAGGCCCTTGCCGCGTATGTCCGCGCAGAGTTTCGGGAAGCGCCGGCGCAGGGCCTTGAGCTTGGCGATCATCTCGGTCCCCATCTTGTCCGCCCGCTCGGGGAGCTTCTCGTCCAGAAGCACGTGGATGCCGGCGATCGCGGCCACGCAGGAGAGGGGGTTGCCGCCGAAGGTGGTCGAATGCAGCCAGGGCTCTGGGAAGAGGTGCTCCCAGATGGTCTTGTTCGAGACGAAGGCGCCAATCGGCATGACTCCGCCGCCCATGGATTTTCCCATGCACATGATGTCGGGCACCACGTCCCAATGGTCCACGCACCACATCCGGCCCGTGCGGCCGAAGCCCGTCTGGATCTCGTCGGCGATGAGGAGCGCTCCGAATCGGTCGCAGAGCTCGCGCACGCGCGGGAAATAGTCGTCCGGCGGCACGTTGATGCCCCCCTCTCCCTGGATGGGCTCGAGGATGACGGCCGCGATGTCGTTGCCCACTTCGTCGGCGGATTTCAAGGCCGACTCGATGTAGTCCGCGTCGCCGAAAGGGATGTGGTAGCAGTCGGGGAGGATCGGCAAAAAAGGTTGGCGGAACTTGGCTTTGGCCGTGGCCGAGAGCGCGCCCAGGGTCTTTCCGTGGAAGCCCGCGTTGGCCGCGATGAAGGATTTGCGGCCCGTGTGGAGCATGGCGAGTTTCATGGCTCCTTCGATGGCCTCGGCGCCGGAATTGCCGAAAAAGGAGAACTGCAGGTCCCCGGGGGTGATGTCGTTGATGAGCTTGGCCAAAATGGCGCGGAAGGGCTCAAGGAGTTCCTGGGAATGCAGGGCCTGGCGCTTGAGCTGATGCGAGACGGCCTCCACGACCTTGGGATGGCGATGGCCCACGTTGTAGATGCCGTAGCCTCCCAGGAGGTCGAGGTAGCGGCGGCCCTGGACGTCCTCGAAGCTGTTGGCGTGGTCCGACCACTCCACGGAGACGTAGTCGGTCGAGACGGACTTGCGGTACTCGAGTATGCCGGGATTGACGAAGTTCGCGTAATAGTCCGCCGTGACCTGCGTGAGCCAAGCCTTGTCTTCCGCGGTGAGCGAATCCTTGGCCACGAGGTCCAAGGCGTGTTCGGTTTCCTTGAGGATGTCCGGAGTGGCGAGCTTCATGATGGCTCCTTGTGCTGCCGGTCTTGCGCCCAGCCGATGCCCGCGCCCATGCCGGCGCCGATCAAGAGCCCGGTGAGCAGGTCCAGGGGCGCGGGAATGAAGCTCGTGGGATCCCATCGGCTCGGCAGCGGGATGAAATGGGCGAAGAGTTGCAGGGCCAGATAGCCGGCCCCGGAGCCGACAGCGGCCAAGATCGCTCCGAGCCATCGCCGCGCGGGGCATAGCAGCGCCCCCAGGGCGAGCGTCGTCCCCCAGGTCGCGACGAGGTAGACGGTCAGGACCGCGATGGTCCAGATCAAGGCGATCGGGTTGAGCACATGCAGGGCGCGCATGAGCCTGACAGTGATGGCGGGAGATCTTGCGAGCAGATGGAGGAAGGCGCGCAAGGGGCCGGGCCAATGGGTCAGGATCGTCATGGGCAGAGCGATGGGGAGGCAGGCGCTCCCGAAGCCGACTAAGGCGGGACGGATCTGGCGAGAGAGAGCCCCGGCGATGCTGGCGTACAAGAAGCCGAGATAGACCGACATGGCGAAGAACTGCATGGGAGGGCCGTAGGGGCCGACGAGCCAGAGCTGCGCGCCGAGGCGCGTGATGAGGGTCACGGCGATGTGCCCAGCCAAGGCACCGGCAAAGCCTCCGGACAAACCTGCGACGCCAGGTCTCCAGTTCATAGGCAGAACTGTCTTTGGCTGCACTGGAGAAAGCGGCCTTGGCCTTTCTTGGCCAGGAGCCGTCCTTGGGAGACGGCGCGTCGGCCGCGCAGAAAGACCTCCCGGATGGCGCCGTGCACGCAGATGCCCTCGAAGGGCGTGTAGTCCACGGCGTGGTGAAGATCGGCGGCAGCGATCGTCGTGCGGTGCTGGGGATCGATGAGCACGATGTCCGCGTCGGCCCCAGGCATGAGGTGGCCCTTGCGGGGGTAGAGGCCGAAGGCCTTGGCCGGGCCCGTCGAGGTCAGATCCACGAACCGCGAAGAAGAGATCCGGCCTTTTTGCACCGCCTCCCACATGAGGAGCATGCGCGTCTCCAGGCCCGGGGCGCCCCCCGGGATCTTTGAGAAATCCTTGAGGCCGCGGTCCTTGCCCGGCTTGCCGGGCTTGGAATGCATGGGGAAGGTGCAGTGGTCCGTGGCCACGGCTTGGAATTCCCCCCAGGACAAAGCCTGCCACAGGGCTTGGGAATGCTCCTTGGATCTTAAGGGCGGCGAGATCACGGACCGTGCTGCTTCACAAAACGGCTTGTCGTATTCGTGGCTGGCCAGATAGAGATACTGCGGGCAAGTCTCAGCCAGGACAGCCACACCCCTGCGGCGGGCGCGGCGCACCTCTTCGAGGGAATCCGCTGCCGAGAGATGGACGATGTAGACGGGCGCCTGGGCCGTCTCGGCCAAAGAGACGGCGCGGCTGACAGCCTCGGCCTCGGCTTGCGGCGGCCGGGTCAGTGGGTGGAATCTCGGCTCGATGTGTCCCGCGGCGATGGCTTCTTTGATCAGTCGATCGATGGCCGGTTCGTTTTCGCAGTGCAGGGCGATCAAGCCGCCGATCTCATTGGATCGCTCCAAGGCTCTGAGAATGGCCGCGTCGTCCGAGAGGAGCGCTGGGTAGGCCATGTAGAGCTTGAAGCTGGTCACGCCCTCACCGATGAGACGCTTCATTTCGCGCGAAGCGCTCTCGGACATGTCCGTGATGGCCATGTGAAAGGCGTAATCCGTAAAACTCTTGCCATCCGCCTTGGCATGCCAATCTTGTAGAGCCTTGAGGCAGCTGCCCCCGCGTTGCTGGGTCGCGAAATCGATGATGGTGGTCGTGCCGCCGAAGAGAGCGGCGGCCGTCCCCGTGGAAAAATCGTCCGCCGTGGTCCCGCCCGGACAGGGCATGTCGAGATGGGTGTGCGCGTCCACGCCTCCCGGTGCGGCCACCAGGCCGCGGGCGTCGATGGATTCCTGGGCCGGTCCCAGGTCCTCTCCCAAGGCAATGACGCGCCCATTGGAAACGGCAATATCCGCCACGAAACTGTCCGACGCGCTTAGAACCGTCGCTCCTCGGATGAGGAGATCGTGTGGTTTTTTCGCCATGGGTGTCAAATACGGAAAATACGAGAAAGCCTGACACCCATTTTAGCTTATTTCTGGATTTCTATCCGTCCGATGGAAGGCTGGGGCACGAGGGCTTTGGAGAGCGCGCTGACCCCGCCTGAGACGTAGAACGTGGCCACGATGACGACGCTGGAAAGGAGAAGACCGACCGCCAGATTCCCCTTTTCAAGTTCCTTGCCTTCCTGCATCTCGGCGGTGAGCCTTCCGAAGAGGCGCAGGGTGAGCGAGATGGTCAGGACTGCTAACAGCAAGGAAATAGCCAAGTGGCCCAAGCCGATGAGGACCAGCTGCCATCCGGAGATCGGCGCTTGGGCCGGCATGCTGATGTAGAGTCGGAACATGTGCACTACCGAGGCCATGCCCTTCTCCACGAAGACCGAGGCGCAGATGAGGATGGTGGAGACGAGAAGCCCCACGGCGATGTTTCCCTTCTTGATCTCGGCCTGCATGTCGAAGTCTGGGTTGGCCTTGATGAAGACGCGGTAGGTCGCGTAGATGACGCCGCCGGACATGACAACCGCCAGGACGAATTCGAAAAGGCTCACCAGCACTCGGATCATGAACATGGTTTTCTCCTTTTATGACGGATCAAAAAACGGCTCGATCCGGAATCCTTCGGCAGCTTCTAGTTCCGGCAGGGTGTCCACGCCGACCGTGCCCGGGGCCAGCCACGCCGGTCCGGCGGGTTCGACGAGGACATATTTCAGGCCCTGGTATTCCACGAAAGCCTCGCCGCGAGCCGGGATGCGCAAGACGGCCATGAGATAGTGACCGGGCAGCGCGATGCCGACCATGCGCATGTTCGGCCAGTTGACCAAGATCGAGGTCAAAAGTCCGGTCTTCGTGTCGCAGTCCCCCCACCCGCGCATCAGGGACATGACCGGAGGCAGTATGCCTCCCGTGTGTCGGCCATCTTCAACGACGGGCGGGATCTGGTAGCGCACCGCGGTCTGGACCATGGCCGTGACCGAGCCGATGAGGCTTTCTGAATCGTAGTTCTTATCCATGGCGATGCGATCGAAGGCTTTAGAGAGGGCTTTCAAGGGTCCGGAGCTTCTCTTGACCATGCCGGGCACATCCGCCTCGATGATGTTCTTCTCCAGGCGTTTGAAGCCGCGCGAGGCGAGATAGGCATCCACAGATGGACCGGCTGCATTGAGGTCTTCCAAGCGGTACCAGAAGCTCGAACAATAGGCTTCGTAGGCCTGGCGCGGGGCCTGATAGCTGATGTGGAGTTGATCTCCGTTGAAATTCTCGAATCCGTACTCCGCTTTGTAGAAGTCAGGCGTCCGGCTCAGGCGCTGGGTGGCGCGAGCCTCGGCACTGGCCGTTCCGGCTAGTGCCTGGCCGCGTAGTCCCGCATAGGGTTTGAAGAGGATATTTTCGCAATGCCAGGAGAGGAGTGCAGTGGCCGTGTAGGTGATCACGACCGTCGACGCCAGGCAGCGCAAACGCATGCGAAGAAGATACAAATTTTGACTGCGGCAGGTGCACGGCAGAAAGCCTACCCTTGAGCAAGGTATGCTAACTCCTTGGCGAGATCGATGTAGAATGCTTTAGAGTGTTTCTCATATGGATACTCAGCAGCATACGTGAAGCTCCGCAGACTCTCAATGAGTCGTTCTTTGATGGTTTTGCTTTCAAGAAGCGGCAACGGCGACAGATAACATATCTGGGAGATCGCATATTCCTGAATCTCATTAGACATCATAAGAGGGCTGCCGACCAATGTTGTGATGGCATCCAACCACACCTCTTCATTCTTCGAAGTGTTGTAAAGAACGATGAGTCTATCGACGGCTTGTTTCTTTTCGGCGATCGTTTTGCTGTCAGGGCCATTGGCAAAGATTTCATCGCGTGATTTTTTGGCTTTCTCGATTTCGCATTGCAGAATCCCTGAGGCACCCAGCCACGGGCAGCCATCACCTTGCTGGCTTTGATTGAGCGCAGTCTGCGTCGCTATGTAATGCGACGCGAGCCCTCCCCCAGCTCGGGCTAAAAGCGGTGTCGGACTGCAGAGAAGTGCGATCACGGAAAGGGAATTAAAAATTTTCATTTGAACCTCCTGCTGCGGCCAATCTCCAGAAAGGATACGTTATTTTTAGGATTTCTCCATAGGTCAAAAGTCCCAAAACTGCGTCGGCAATGGTCCCGGATTTTTGTGGGCCCAAAGACCTACGGCAGGTGCACGGCGGAGATCCTCATCTGGGCGATGAGAGGCTCCGGCCAGACGCCGAAGGCGAGGACTCCGGCCAGGCACACGGCCAGGACGGCTAGCAGATAGGGACCGATGGCCGGCGCCGAGGACCTCTCGTGCGGCGGTAAGAAGAACATGTGGTAGACGATCTTCATGTAGTAGTAGACCGAGATGACGCTGTTGATGACGCCGACCACGGCCAAGGCGTAGAAGATGTTTTTCGAGGATGAGGAGGCTGCTGCGCGGCCGGCCTCCATGGCCGCGGCGAAGAGATAGAACTTCCCGATGAACCCAGCCAACGGAGGGATGCCGGCCAAGGAGAGCAGGAATACGGCCATGGTCAGAGCGAGTGCCATGGATCGGCGCGAGAGGCCGTCGAAGGCCGAAAGCTCGTAGGAGCCGTTCTTGCCCACAGCCTGCAGCACGGTGAATGCGCCGACGTTCATGGCGATGTAGACAGCGCTGTAGAGGAGCACGCCCTCCAAGCCGAGGGAGTTGGCGGTCACGATGCCGATCAGGATATAGCCGGCCTGGGCGATGGAGGAGTAGGCCAAGAGGCGCTTGACGTTGTCCTGGAAGATGGCGATGGTGTTGCCCACGGTCATGGTGAGGATGGCCAAGAGGGCCAGAAGCCCGGTCAGGCCCAGGCCCGAGGCCGGCACCAGGAGCGTGAAGACCCGCAAGAGGACTCCCATGATCGCGATCTTGGGAGCGACCGAGAGAAAGGTCGTCACCGGCATGGGCGCGCCCTCGTAGACATCGGGCACCCAGAAGTGCATGGGCACCATCGCCGCCTTGAAGCCGAAGCCCAGAAGCAGGAAGAGCATGGCTAAGAGCAGGACCGGGCCCTGCCGGCCCAGGCCCGTCAGCACCGGAGTCCAGAGGCTCAGGCTCGAGCCGTTCTGCGAGAGGATCAAGAGCTTGGTCGTGCCGGCCGCGCCGTAGTAGAGAGAGAGGCCGTAGACGAAGATGGCCGAGGAGAAGGCGCCGAAGAGGAAGTACTTGATGGCGCCTTCGTTGGACTTGCGGTTGCGCCTCTCGAACCCTGCCAGGATGAAGGAAGAGACGGCCACGAGCTCCAGGGACACGAAGAGGAAGAGAAGGTCCGTGGCGGAGACCAAGAGCATGAGGCCTACCGCCGAGAGGAGCAGGAGTGCCGCGAAGGTCCCTGACTGGGAGAGCGAGAGGTCCTCGTATTCCAGGCAGAGCAGGAAGGTCACGATCACGGCCAAAAGCGTCATGGCCTTGAAGAGCTGGCTGAACGGATCCACGATCCAGAGCGGGCCGGCTCCCTGGCTGCTGGTGGCCAGTGTCGCGACGACGCAGGCCAGAGCCACGAGGGCCGATATCCACCCCAGATGGTACGGCAGTTGGGAGCGCCTCGTTGGCAGGATGAGATCGATGGCCATGAGGGCCAGGGCCAGAACGCTCAAGACGATCTCGGGGGCGAGGAGCTGGAGGTTGAACATGATTATTTGAAGAGGCCCGCCATGTGCACGAGGGTGGTGTTCATGAGGTCCAGCGCCGGCCTGGGATAGACGCCCAAGACGATCGTGAGCGCGGCGAGCGGCACGATGGCGCAGAGCTCTCGGGCATCGAGGTCGGTGAGCGCCGACCATTTCTCATTGAACGGTCCCAGGAAGACTTTCTCGAGCATGCGCAGGAAGAAAGCGGCGGTGACGAGGATGCCGATGACCGAGACGGCCGTGCAGACCTTCCAGCGGGCGAACGCGCCCAAGAAGCATAGGAACTCGCTGATGAAGCCGGCCAGGCCGGGCAGGCCCAGAGAGGCGAAGCAGGCCAAGGACATGAGGCCCGCGTAGACCGGCAGCTTAGCCGCCAAGCCGCCGAAGGCCGAGATGTCGCGCGTGTGCGCCCGGTCATAGATGACGCCGACCAGAAGGAACAGGGCTCCGGTGATGATCCCGTGGTTGATCATCTCGAAGCTGGCGCCCGCGAACCCCGTGGCCGTCAGCCCGGCGATGCCCAAAAGGCAGTAGCCCATGTGGTTGATCGAGGAGTAGGCCACCATCTTCTTCATGTCCGTCTGGGCCATGGCGCAGAGAGCGCCATAGATGATGTTGATGACCGCGATGGCGATCAGGATCGGCAGGAACCACGAAAAACCCAAGGGCAGCATGCCGTAGGAGATGCGCATGATGCCGTAGACTCCCATCTTCAGCAGGACAGCGGCCAGGACCACGCTCACGGCCGTGGGCGCCTCCACATGGGCCAGGGGAAGCCAGGTGTGGAACGGGAACGCCGGCACCTTGACCGCGAAGCCGAGGTAGAAGGCGATGAACACGAGGATCTGGAAGCGGCTGCTCCATTGGGCATGCGACTGCAGCAGCGTGAGCAGGTCGAAGGTGTGCGGAGTCGTGTTGAAGTACACGGCCAGTATGCCCAGGAGCATGAAGACCGAGCCGGTCAGGGTGTAGAGGAAGAACTTGATGGCCGCGTACTCCTTCTTCGGTCCCCCCCAGATCCCGATGAGGAAGTACATGGGGACCAGGGTGATCTCCCAGAAGACATAGAAGAGGACCATGTCCAGGGCGGCGAAGACCCCGCTCATGCCTGTTTCCAGGATCAAGAACCAGAAGAAGTACTCCTTGATGCGGACCTTGATGTTGAGAGATGCGATCAAAGAGACGAAGGACATGAGGGCCGTCAGGATCACCAGGGGCACCGAGAGTCCGTCCACGCCTAAGAAGTACTGCGCGCCCAAGGACGGGATCCAGGGGATGCGCTCGACGAACTGCATGTCCGAGGTGCCGCGGTTGAAAAGGACATAGAGCGCGCCGCAGAGGATCAGGGAGAGTCCCGAAGAGATGAGCGCGGCCGCCTGGATGGCGCGCTCGCGCTCCTTGGGCAGGGCCAGGATGACCAGGGCCCCGGCTGCCGGAAGAAAGGTGATGAGACTCAAGATGTTCATGACATTCTCCTTACCTGAACCACGTCAGGGCCGCCAAGACGCTCATGCCCACGGCGGCGTACATCAGATATTCCTGCGCCAGGCCCCGGGCGACCAGGCTCCTCAGCGCTCCGCCGACGGTGACGCTCAAGCCGCCGGTGCCGTCCACCGTCCGATCGATGCAGAGATCGTCGAAGAGATGGCTGAGCTTGGCCGCCAGGCGTGCCACGGCGCCCCAGCCATCCACGAAGATGGCGTCGATGACCTCGGAATCGATCCAGAAGGCGAGTCGGGCGGCGCGGTCGCCGAGATCCACCAGGCCCAGGAAGATGTCATCGAGGTAGTAGCGCCGGTCCAGAAGATGGAAGAGAGGCGCCCAGGCGGCCTTGAGCCGCTGGGCTGTCTCGAAGTGGGGCCCGCCATAGAGCTTGGCGGCCGCGACGATGGACGCGGCGACCGCGGCGGTGACCGACCACCCCAGCCAGGGCGGGGCCGGATGCGGGATCTCCGGAGAGACCGGGCCCGTCACCAGGGATTCGAAGAGATGATGGTGGTCCAGCAGAGCTCCGGCGAAGATGGAGAGCAGCGCCAGGACCACGAGCGGCACGGTCATGGGCCAGGGCGACTCGTGGGCATGGGCGTGCTTGTCCTTGTCGCGCTCCGTGCCCAGGAAGGTCAAGAAGAGGAGGCGGAACATGTAGAACGCGGTCAAGGTCGCCGTGATGGCGAGGATGATGAAGAGGCGGGGGTCGTGTTCGTAGACCCTTTCCAAGATCATGTCCTTGGAGTACCAGCCGGACAAGAGCGGGATGCCCGAGATGGCGCAGGTCCCGATGAAGGTGGTCAAAAACGTGAGGGGCATCTTCTTGGAGAGTCCCCCCATCTGGCGCATGTCATTGGTATGCACGGCGTGGATGACCGAGCCGGCGCAGAGGAAGAGCAGCGCCTTGAAGGCGGCGTGCGTGGTCAGGTGGAAGAGTCCTGCCGTCAGGCCCCAGGCGCCCAGGGCGCACATCATGAACCCCAGCTGGGAGACGGTCGAGAAGGCCAGCACCCTTTTGATGTCGGTGCAGACGATGGCCATGGTCGCCGCCAAGAACGCCGTGAGGGCTCCCAGCCAGGCCACGGTCTCCATCGCGATGGGTGCGGCCGTGAAGATGAAGTAGCACCGGGCCACGAGATAGACGCCGGCCGCGACCATGGTGGCGGCATGGATGAGGGCCGAGACCGGGGTGGGGCCTTCCATGGCGTCGGGCAGCCAGATGAAGAGAGGCGCCTGCGCGGATTTTCCAGCCGCGCCGCAGAGTATCCCCAGAGCGATGAGGGTCGCGGCGGCCGTTGACATGTAGCCGCGCGAGACGAACTGCGCGATCTGCGGGATCTGGAAGCTTCCCACGAGGACGAAGATGAACAGCAGCGCGAGGTAGAGCCCCAGGTCGCCCAGTTTGGTGGTGAGGAAGGCCTTCTTGGCGGCATAGGCGGGTTCGGATCTTTCGAACCAGAAGCCGATGAGGATGTAGGAAGAGAATCCCACCAGCTCCCAGCAGCAGAAGGTGACCAGGAGGTTGCTGGACACCACCAGGCCCAGCATGGACGCGGTGAAGAAGGACAGATAGGCGTAGTAGCGTTTGAAGCGCGCGTCGCCATGCATGTAGGAAAGGGAGTAGATCTGGACCAGGAAGCTGACCAGGGTCACGACGACCAGCATGAAGACGGCTGGTCCGTCGATGAGGACCCCGATGGGCATGTCATAGACGAAGGGGCGGTTGGCCGCGGTCATGCCGAAGGAGAACCAGGACCAGTCCTGCGCATAGGGCAAAGCTGCGCCTGAGATGGCCGCGTACAATATGCCCAAGGATTCCACGAGGCACCAGCCGATCGCGGCGATGCCGACGAAGGGCAGTGGCGAGTGCGGGTCCTCTTTGCCGCCAAAAAGGATGAGGAAGGAGGCGGCCAGCGGGATGAGGGCAATGAGATAGGCGTGTTCGAGCATGGTCATCCCTTCAGCAGGTTGAAGTCCTCCGCATAGACCGATTCGCAATTGCGATAGATGGCCAGAACCAGGGCCAGCCCGACCACGACCTCGGCCGCGGCCACGGTGATGATGAAGAGCGCCGTGGTCATCCCCAGGACGCCTTCGGGATGGAGGAAGTGGTTGAAGGCGGCCAGGTTGATGTTGGCGGCGTTGAACATGAGCTCGATGGACATGAGGATGCCGATGATGTTGCGTCGGGTCAAGGCCCCGAACACGCCGATGAGAAAGAGCGCCGCGCCCAAGAGGAGATGGTGGGTCAGGGTCATGGGTTCTCCTTGCGCGAGAAGAACACGGCGCCCAGGAGTGCCGCCAAGAGGACGAGGGAGATGGCCTCGAAGGGCACGGCCAGGTCTCCCATCATCAAGAGCCCGATGGCGCGGGTCGTCTTGGCGGCCTCAGGGATGGGCAGCGGCGTGTGGGAGAATATCTTGGCGGCTCTCCAGAGTCCGACCCAAGTGACGGCGCCGATGAGGAACGCCGCGGCCCATTGTTCGTTGACCTGCTTCAAGTGGAGGTCCGAGGTGCGTCCCAAGAGCATGACGGCGAACACGATGAGGATCGCGATGCCGCCGACGTAGATGAGGAGCTGGCTGGCGAAAAGGAAATCCGCGCCCAGGTTGGCGAAGATGCCGGCCACGCCGGCCAGACACAATCCCAGGCATAGGGCTGAGTAGATCGTATTGCGCAGCGTGACCACGCCAAACGCGCCGATTAACGTCACGGCGGCAAAAGTATAAAAAGCGATGGCTTCAATCATGCTTTATCCTTTGACTGTGTCCGGACACAGTTGCTTGGGCTGGACACCTTTGCTGAATAAGTGCAACTGTGGGCGCCCACAGTTGCTGCGAAGATTGCTCGGGGATGCGACCGTTTCATTGGGTGCTCAGCATACGGTACAAATCCATAATTTTTTATCATGCGCCCTTTTTTGCATTTTCCCTATGTTGCGTGCAGACCTGAACCATGCGGGCTGCCCAGCAATCCTCATCAAAGCGATTCATGTCCGCATGGGTCTTGAAATGATAGACACCTTTTCGGACTCCTGTCAGTTTTCCCATGGGGAGTTTTTGGAATTCTTCATTGAACCGGGCTTCTTTCATGAGAAGCCGGCCAGAGGCGCAAAAGGACAAGGGAGATTCCTTCCGGTAGCCAACTATCCTCATGGTCGTGTCCTCATTTCTTTGACGGATATCTGGCCCTTGGGATCCTTGAAATCTTTTTTCCTCGGATCCCAGACGCGGCCTGCCAGCGGGAATCCCGGCTTCCAGCAGCGCACCATCTCGTCGCGATTGGAGAAGACGGCCTCATAATCGAGGGAGTGCCAGACGGACTTGGGCTTGGTGGGGCAGGCGGCCTCGCAGAGGCCGCAGAAATTGCAGCGCCCCAGGTCCAGGGCGTACCACTCGGGCTTGGGGATCCTCTTCTTGGTTTCCGGATGGACCTGGCTTTCGAGAGAGATGCAGGTGGAGGGGCAGGCCTTGGCGCACAGCCCGCAGGCGATGCACTTGGCGGGATCGACGAGCAGGATGCCGCGGAAGGCGGCATAGGGAGTCAGCTTTTCCGTCGGGTATGGAACGGTGATCGAAGGCTTGAAAAGGTAGCGCAGCGTGATGGCGAGCCCCTGAAGAAAAGCCCAGGCGCCTGAAAAGACTTCCTTGAAATAAGCGATCACCGCATCCCCCAGGCCAGGATGAGTCCCGCCACGGCGATGTTGACAAAGCACCACGGCAGAAGGAACTTCCAGTTGAACTCCATGAGCTGGTCCACGCGCAGACGCGGGAAGGTCCACCGGAACCACAAGAAGACGAACATCATGAGCATGGCCTTGCCCATCATCCAGATCCAGCTCGGGATGAACCGCAGGAAGGGCAGGGGTGCCGCGCCGCCGCCGAAGAAGAAGACGGCCAAGAGGAAACTCGCCAGCATCACATAGCCGTACTCGGTCAAAAAGAAGAGCGACCATTTCATGCCGGAGAACTCCGTGTGGAAGCCGGCCACGAGTTCGGATTCGGCCTCCGGGATGTCGAAGGGCGTGCGGTTGGTCTCGGCCACGGAGGCGATGAGGAAGAACAGGAAGGAGAGCTGGCCCGCGACGGGGTAGAAGATGAACCAGCGCGGGAAGAATCCGAACCAGTAGCCGGCCTGCGCCTGGTCGATGACCGCGAGGTCCAGGGAACCGGCGAACATGATGATGGGCACGACCGAGAATCCGCGGGGCAGTTCATAGCTGACGATCTGTGCCGCGGCGCGCAGCCCTCCCAGCAGGGAGTACTTGTTCCCCGAAGCCCAGCCGGCCATGACGATGCCGATGACCGAGATCCCGGCGAAGGCGAAGATGTAGAGGACTCCGATGTCAAGCTTGGCCGCGGCGAGTTCCTTGCCGAAGAGCACCGGGGCGAAGGCGATGACGCAGGGCGCGATCGCCACGACGGGTGCGAGGGCGTGCAGGACCTTGTCGGCCGAGGCCGGCGTGATGTCTTCCTTTAATAGAAGTTTGACGGTGTCGAGGATGGTCTGGGCCCAGCCATGGAAGCCTCCCGCGTACATGGGCCCCAGGCGCGATTGCATGTGGGCCGAGATCTTGCGCTCCCACCAGACGGCCCAGAGGCCGTTGGCAACGATGAGGCCTATGACGCAGCCGAGCTTGACCAGGACCCATATCCAGTCAACAACAACGACAGACAATCCTAGATGGCTGAGGAACGCGAAGAGTTTTTCCCCCCAGACGCAGAGTTCTCCCACGACAGCACTGATGAGGACGATGCCGAAAAGGATACCTCCCAGCCAAAGGGCGCCTGCGCGGTAGCGCGGCAGAGACCACGGATCCTTCCAGACCTCCGTGGGCCAGGAGCGCGGCATCATCGATCCACCTCGCCCAGGACGATGTCGAGGGAGCCCAGGACCGCGATGACGTCGGCCACCTTCTTGCCGACAAGGATCTCCTGCAGGATGGCCAGATTGATGAAGCAGGGCGCGCGGAAATGGAGTCGGTAGGGGGCCAGTCCGCCGTCCGAGACGATGTAAACGCCCAGGTCTCCCCGCGAGGCCTCGATATGGGAGTAGGCTTCCCCGGCCGGCAGCCGCAGGACCTTGGGCAGCTTGGCCATGATCTCGCCGGAGGCAAGCCGGGACAGAGCCTGCTCGACGATGCGGACGGACTGGCGCATCTCGACCACCCGGCAGAAATAGCGGTCCCAGCAGGAGCCGGTCTTTCCCAGGGCCACGGTGAAGTCATACTGCTCGTAGCCGCAGTAGGGCTCGGCCTGGCGCACGTCGTAGTTCACGCCCGAGGCGCGCAGGTTGGGGCCGGAGAGCCCCCACGCCACGGCGGTCTTCGGGGTGATGATTCCAACCGTCTGGGTGCGGACGAGGAAGATGGGGTTGAAAGAGAGCAGGGTGTCATATTCGTCTAAGCGGGGCTTGAAGAAATCGAGGAACTCGCGGCATCGGGCGATCCAGTCGGCGTTGATATCCGAGGCCACGCCGCCCGGTCGGATGTAGTTGTAGGTGAGCCGAGCCCCGCAGCACATCTCGAAGAGGTCCAGGACCATCTCGCGCTCCCGGAAGGCGTAGAGGAAAGGCGTGAAGGCGCCGATGTCGATGCCGTAGGTGCCGAAGAAGATGAGGTGGCTGGCGATGCGGTTGAGCTCGGCCATGATGACCCGCAGGACCTGGGCGCGTTTTGGGACCTGCGCGCCGAGAAGTTTCTCGACGCTTAGGCAGAAGGCCAGGTCATTGGACATGGCCGAGCAGTAGTCCAGGCGGTCGGCCAGCACCACGCCCTGCGCGTAGGTGCGGGTCTCCAGGAGTTTTTCCACGCCGCGGTGCAGATAGCCGATGTCCGGCATGGCCTCGACGATGACCTCGCCGGAGATGGTCAGCCCCAGGCGCAGGACCCCGTGGGTGGATGGGTGCTGCGGGCCCATGTTGAGGAAGAGCGTGTCGGTCTTCAATCCCGACGTCTCTGATCTAATCGGCGTCGAATTCATCGGGTTGATGGACATAGTCCTTGAGCAGAGGATGGCCCTGGAGGAAATCCGGGGTGAGGATCTTGGTCAGATTGGGATGGCCGCTGAAGCGCACGCCGAAGAGATCGAAGGTCTCGCGTTCCTGCCAGTCCGCGGCCGGGAAGAGTCCCGTGAGGCTGGGAACCTCGGGCTTCTCTCGAGAGACCTCCAGCCGCAGGAAGACCTTGAGATGCGTCTTGAGATTGCCAAAGGACCAAAGCAGGTCCAGGACCGGACGGTAGGCGATGTCAGGCCCGGCAGCCGGCGTGACGGGGAGCGCCGGCGCCTTGGCGGCAAAGGGGATGGGCGTGACGGCTGGGAGGAAGCCTTCCGTCTTGGTCGGCCCCAGCCAATCCACGGCCGTGACCATCTCCAGATAATCGAAGCCCAGCTCGTCCTTGAGCAATCGCGCCGCGGTCGGGAGGTCCGACGGCTGGGAGAGGCGCACCGTGGGGTAGTCCTTGACCGGCGCCGCGGCGGCCGAAGCGCCAGGGACTTGGGCAAGGATGTCCGAGAGGACTTTTTCGCGGGTCATCTCACGCTCCGCCCGCCGGGTCACGGCTTCCTTTCTCAGCCTGCAGGGTCGCGCCGCCGCCTTTGGCCAGCTTCATGCGCATGATCTTCTTCTGCAGTTCCATGACCCCGTAGATGAGGGCCTCGGGCCGGGGCGGGCAGCCGGGGATGTAGACGTCCACGGGGATGACCTTGTCCACGCCCTTGACCACGGAATAGGCGTCGTGGAACGGCCCGCCGCAGTTGGCGCAGCTGCCCATGGCGATGACGAAGCGCGGCTCGGGCATCTGGTGGTAGATCTCGCGCACGGGCGCGGCCATCTTCTTGACGAAGGTCCCCGCGATGATCATCAGATCGGCCTGTCGGGGGCTGGGCCTGGGGATGACGCCCAGGCGGTCGAAATCGAACCGGGAGGCATAGGCCGCCATCATCTCGATGGCGCAGCAGGCCAGGCCGAAGGTGAGGGGCCAGATCGAGTATTTGCGTCCCAGGTTGATGAAATCGTCCGTGGTGGTGAGGAGGATCTTTCCGCCGGGAACCGCCTGGAGCACGGCCGGGTACTTGTCCAGGATCATTCCCACACCAGGGCTCCCTTGCGCCAGGCATAGAGCAGACCTAAAAAGAGGATGGCCAAAAAGATCGCCATCTCCGCGAGGGCCGCGGGTCCGATCTGTCGGGCCGTGACCGCCCACGGATACACGTAGAGGATCTCCACGTCGAAGATGACGAAGAGCAGGGCGAAGACGTAGAAGCGGATGTTGAGCTTGACTTCAGGCGTTCCTACGGGAGTGATGCCGCACTCGTAGGTCGAGAGCTTGCGCTCATAGGGGAGACTTGGCCGTAAAAGCCAAGCCGCCACCAGAGCGCCGACGCCGAAGGCGATGCCGACGAGGACGAAGAGAAAGACGACGACCAGGGCGCTCATGGGCCTTCAAGGCCCGGTGCAAGGCTTCGGGTCTCTTGAGAGATGTTTAGATCAGGTCTTCGGCGCCGAGGGTCTTCTTGCCGCCTTGAGCCTTGACCTTCTCGATGGAGGCGCTGACCAGGGCGGTGATCTTCCCGGAAAGGGCTTCGATGTAGTCGCCGCCTGTCCTGAAACCGGCTTCCTTCACGACCTTCTTGACCTTGCTGACGACCACCAGAGTTTCTGCCATGAGCCCTCCTCGGTAACTGGGATGACGACTATCTAATGAAATAAGGACCTGAGTGTCAAATCGTGGCGCGGGGAGGTCTCGAACCTCCGACCTGACGCTTATGAAACGCCCGCTCTAACCCCTGAGCTACCGCGCCGCGTGTTTATTATACTATAATCTCCAAAACCGAGGAGGTTTCCTGATGGCCAAAAAGAAGATTTCCGTAGTGATCGCCGACGACCAGACCCTTTTCCGGGAAGGCATCAAGGACCTTCTGGAAAACGAGAGGATCCTGGAGGTCGTGGGAGAGGCCAAGGACGGCGTCGAGGCTCTGCGGCTGGTCAAGAAGCTCAAGCCCAACGTCATCCTCCTCGACATCAAGCTTCCCCACATGGACGGCATCGAGGCCACTCGCCAGATCCACCGCGATTGCCCGCAGACCAACGTGCTCATCCTCTCCTCCTACGAGGACGAGGCGCACGTCATGGAGGCCATCCAGGCCGGGGCCAACGGCTATCTCTCGAAGATGCTGCCCGCCTCCGAGCTGGTCAATGCTTTGAAGACCTTCGCCAACCAGGGCCTGATGATCCCCCAGCCGGTCATGAGCAAACTCATCGACGGTCTGCGCCAGATGGGCACGACCTCGGCCGAGGCCTCGATCGTGGCCTTGACCAAGACGGAGATCAAGATCATGTCCTTCCTGGGTCATGGATTGTCCAACAAGGAGATCGCCAAGACCCTGGCCTCCAGCGTCAAGACGATCAAGAACCATCTCAACAGTATCTTCCAGAAGCTCGGGGTCAGCAACCGCACCGAGGCCGTGGTCAAGGGCATCGACTTGGGCCTCATCGCGGCCGAGGGCTCCAAAGTCGATTAAAAAGCCCCTTAGTAATTCTCAATTTTTTTAACAGTTTCGTCATGACTTTCTCCTCTCTGTGCCTTAAACTTTCTTAATATAGAGTTTCTACTGCTTCCATGAGGACAACAAGAGCCTTTCTTGGCATTTTACTGTCTGGATTCCTGCTGGCATCGCCGGCCTCTGGCGAGACGCGCGTGGCTATGCACGGGCATGTCGCCCCGCAGATCAGAAGCTCTTCCCCGCTAGGCAGAGTCTCCCCCGATGAAGACATCCGGCTGAGTTTCCTGGTGCGTCTGGACCAGAAGCTATTGGATCAGACGCTGGCGCAGATCTATCAGTCCACCTCTGCGGCCGGCCGGCATTATCTGAGTCCAGAGGAATTCGCCCGGAAGTGCGGCTTGGCGGAGAAGCGCCGGAGACTGAAGGATTTCGCCCAGGCGCACGGGTTGAGTGTGGACAACGGGGATGAGCCGCACAGCCTGGTCATCAAAGTCCACGGCTCCGCGAGCCGGGTCGAAAAAGCTTTTGAGGTCCGGTTGAACCGCTATCGGCATGTCGACGGCCAGGTTTTCCACGCGCATGAGGCCGAGCCGACGATCCCCGCAGCCTTGGCCGAGCACCTGGGCGCGGTCGCCGGGCTTTCGAACGCCCGCGGCATTTATCATTCCCGCCTCAGAGCCCATCCCTCGCCCATCCGATCCGGCTCCTTGGTCCCAGGCGCAGGACAGGCTCTTCCGCAATTTACGGGGACCGGCCCCGGAGGCACCTTGGCTCCGGCAGACATCAAATCCATCTATGGCTTGGGTTCCACGGCGCTCACCGGCTCCGGCCAGACTATCGCCCTGGTGGAGCTGGATGGCTACAGCCTCAATGATATCCAGGCTTATCGGAGCCGCTATGGCTTGAGCACGCCCGTGACCTTCGTCAGCGTGGACGGAGTGTCGAACTTCTGCAACGGTGTGTCCTGCGATTTGAGCACGCCGGATACGGACCCGGATATGGGAGAGGTGGCCTTGGATATCGAATTGGCCATGGCTTTGGCTCCCGGCGCTGCGCATATCTTGGCTTATACGTCTGCCAATTCGGTTCAGAACAACTATGACATCCTCGCGCAAATAGCATCCGAGAATACGGCCAAGGTCGTGAGCACCTCCTGGGGACTCGATGAGACGGATATAGGCCAGGCCATGCTGACGGCGGAGAGCGTGATCTTCGCCCAGATGGCGGCCCAGGGGCAGACATTTTATGCGGCCGCCGGAGATAATGGCTCCTACGCTGACCGCTCCACGCTCAGCGTCAGCGACCCCGCTTCCCAGCCTTATGTGACGGGCGTGGGTGGGACCACACTTTCAGGGACGATCTCGTCTCCCGCGGAGACGGTTTGGGATACCTCATGCGTATCGCCGGGAACCTGTGAAGCCACCGGAGGCGGTGTGAGCGCCTTCTGGGGGCGTCCGAGCTGGCAAAGCGGCGTCGGGACCTCAGCCACGATGCGCAACGTCCCTGACGTGGCGCTCGATTCAGACCCCAACACGGGTTATGGCATTTATGTCGGTGGAGCCTGGTACCTGTATGGAGGGACCAGCGCGGCGGCGCCCCTTTGGGCGTCCTGGACCGCCCTTCTCAATGAGCAGCTCGCCGTCGGCGGATCTCCGACTGTGGGATTCGCCAATCCCACCTTTTACAGTCTGGGCAAAGGCGCTTCCTATGCCAGCGTCTTCAACGACGTCACCAGCGGCAGCAACGGGCACTATAGCGCTGGGGCGGGCTATGACAATGTCACGGGGTGGGGCTCATTTAAGGGAACCGCGCTGATCAACGCCTTCGACATCCCCATCGTCGCGCCCTCCGGATTCGCCGCAGCGACTCTCGGGACCAGCTCCATCACCTGGACTTGGAGCAGCGTTCCCAACGCCACATCCTATAACGTCTATGACGGCATCGTTCAAACAGCTTTCTTGGCCAATGTCTCCGCAACGGCTTATACCCGCACAGGATTGTCCGCGAACAATACCTATGCCCTGTCCGTCAAAGGCGATAATGCCGGAGGCGAGGGTCCCGGCGGGGTTTCCGTGACCACCTCCACCTTGGCCAATCCCATCGTCGGCACGCCGACCATCACCCCTTCCTTGACCAGCCTGACCGTGAACTTCAATCCCTGCCCGGCCTCTCCCGCCGCCTCTTCCTGCGAAGGCTACATCCTCGATGTCTCGGTCAACGCGGGCTTTTCCTCGATCGTCTTTCATTCCACCACGACGGACCGGACTGTTTCCCAGTTCGTGGCCACGGGCCTCTCCTCCAATACCACCTATTATCTCCGTCTGGCCACCCTGAACCTGACCCAGGGCGCGAATTTCGCCTCCCTGGGCAAGGCCGCGACTCTTCAAGCGATCGCGGCGCCGGGACAAGCCTCCTTCACCAACATCTCTTCATCGACGGTCGTGTTCAATTGGACTCGCCATGGAAATCCCACGAATCAGCCTTATGAGGCGGACTGTTCCACCATGTCCAGCTTCGCCCCCCTGACGGCATTGCAGACAGGCAATGACATCTTCTCCTCCACATTCACAAGCCTTTTGCCCAACACCACGTATTACTTCCGTGCTTATATCTTGGGCTCGCCGGCAAGCACGAGCACGGTCTCGACTTTGGGCGTGGCACCGTCCTTGGCCGCCGCGCCTTTCTCCGCCGTCTGGACTTCCAGCATGTCGGTCCAGTGGTCCGTCGGAGTCGACCCTTCAGGTTCGCTCTTCCAGGCCGAGATCTCGTCCGACTCCGGCTATTCCTCCGTTGTCTCATCGCGCACGCGGGGCGTGTCCGCGTCGTTCACGGGGCTGGCCGCTAACAAGGCCTATTACGCCCGCGTCTGGACCGTGGGCAACGGTGGAGCTCTGAGCGCGACTTATCTGGCCGTGGGCTCCACTTCGACCTTGGCCCTGCCGGTGAGCCTGCTGGCCCAGCCCTTCAGCGGGCAGGGATCCTCGGGATTCACGGGCAGTTTCACCGCCGGGAACAATTCCTCGGGGACGCAATATCTGGCGCAGGTTTCGACGGATCCAGCCTTCAGCTTCGTTTTCCAGGCCTCAGTCACGCTCAACACCTCCGCTGTCTTCACAGGTCTGGCGTCCAACACCAGCTATTATCTGCGCGCGGCGGCTATGAATCTCAGCGGGGGCAACACGGCTTTCACTGCCGTGCTCGCCACGGCCACCCTTCCGGCGCCTGCCGCGGCCCTTTCCGCGGTCGTTTCCACGGTGTCGGTCAGCACGATCCGCATGGCGTGGTCGGCCAACGGCAACCCGGCGCCGACCCTTTTTCTGTCCAAGATCTCCCCGGACGCGGCTTTTGCCAGCGGGGTTCTGAGCTCCACGACCGCGAACACGTGGGCGGATTTCTCAGGTTTGGCCGCCAACACGACTTACTATCTGCGCGTTCAGTCCTTAAGCCTCTCCCCCCCCAATCCGGACTCTTCGTTGGCCGATGTGGGGGCCGGCGCGACCTTGGCCGTGCCGCCCAGCGCCGCGTCCTCGCCGTTCGTCTCCGTCAGCTACGCCAGCATGACCGTGCATTGGGTGGCCCTGCCGTCGTCTCCCCAAAGCGCGAGTTGTGAGGGCTATCAGGTGGATCTCGCCACATCGTCGGACTTCGGCGGCGTGCTTTACTCGAGCATCACGAGTGGTTCCGCCGCCACCTCCGCCGCCGTGGCCGGTCTCTCCTATGGAACGACCTATTACCTGCGCGTGGGCGCGCTCAACTGGAACAACGCGTCCAATGTCCTGGCCATGGGTTCAAGCGTCACCTGGTCGGCGGTCTTGTCCTCAGCAACGGTGCTCGCCGGCCAGGCGCTCTCCTTGAGTTTGTCGCCGCCTTATGCGGCGTTCACGGCCGTGGGCCTTCAGGCGCCGCCCGGAGTGTTGCCGACCGGAACGGCCGTGACCATCAATGCCAGCGTCGTGAATCTTCTGCCGCCCCCGGTCTCCAATGAAGGGATCATCACGTCCGTCGGTTCGAGCGTCGGATTGACCATCGCGGCCGGAGGTCTGCAGCCCAACGGCAATGCCACCATCACCATGGACTATGATCCGGCCAGTCTGCCGGCGGGCAAGGATCCCAAGACGCTGGTGATCATGCGTTACGATGACGAATCGTCCCAATGGGTGCTCCTTCCCACTTCCGTGGACACGACCCTGCATCGCCTCACCGCCTTGACCAATCACTTCTCCACCTTCGCGCCGTTTTTCGTAACCCCTGCCTCTGCCTTGGATTCCGTTCAGATCTTCCCCATCCCATGGAAGATCGGATCGACCGATGGCCGCTTCAACGCCGGTGTCTTGACGTTCTCCAATCTCCCCGCTTCGGCGAGCCTCAAGCTTTACACGATCACGGGAGAGCTGCTCTGGAGGGGCGCGGCTGACTCCACGGGCGTGGCGACTTGGACCGGCGCGAACGATCACGGCGGCAAGGTGGCCAGCGGGACCTATCTGGTCGTCATCGAGGGAGGAGGCCAGCGCCTGACCCGGCGCGTGGTGGTGATCCGGTGAAGAAGTCCATGATGACGAGGACTTTTTTCGCCGCAGCCTTGTGGCTGGCTGCGACGGGCCGGGTTTTTGCCTTCACCTCAAATGCGGGCGGCAATGCCTCTCAGTTCTTGACCTTGGGCGCGGGAGCGCGGGCCTTGGGCATGGGAGAGGCTTTCGGCCCGGTGGCCGAGGGGGCAGAGGCCATCTATTGGAATCCCGCGGGGCTGGCCGCCCTGAGGACTCAAGACTTCATCTACGATCATTCGGAATTCCTGCGCTTCTTCCGCTACGATTTCGCGGCCTATGCCTTGCCGGTGAGCCTCTTGCATGGCACCGTGGCCGCGTCGTTGGCCCGGTTCTCCCAGGACGACTTGACGGCCGTGACCAACACCAACCAATCAGTCGGGACTTTTTCCCCCCACGGCGAGGCCGTGTCCCTGGCCTATGCCTATGATTTCGGCAGGCCGGATCCGCGCCAGTCGGATCGCGAGTATTTCAGGGACAACTGGGCGCTGGCCGAGAGCTACCGTCCCCTGGAGCGGGAGCTGGAGCCGTGGAGCGGGCATCTCATGGCAGGCTTGGCCATCAAAGTCATCAATGAGACGATCTACGACCGCTCATCGGCGGCTGTCGCTTTGGACGGCGGCGCGCTTTATCGGCCTCTGGATTGGGACGAATTGCGGATGAGCTTTGCTTTCCGCAACCTGGGTTCCAAGCAGAACTTTGGCGCTGACCTCGAGGATCTCCCTTCGGAGATGGACGCGGGGCTCGCCTACGACCTGCATCTGGATCAGGGCCGGCTGTTGTCGGCGTTGGAGGCCGCGGTCCCCACTTACGGCAATCCCTACGGCAAGATCGGTTTTGAATTCACATCGCCCGTGGCGCCGCAAGTCTCCATGGCCTACCGCCTCGGCTACAAGACCCTGGCGGCCACGGATCTGGGCATCCTCTCCGGACTGACCATCGGTGTCGGCGTGAACTACAAGAAGTTCAGCCTCGACTTCGGCTTTGAACCCATGGCGGCGCTCGGGGAAGTCTACCGTCTGAGCCTGGGTTTCAGGTATTGACGGGGCGGACTAGCCTGTGAAATGGGGCCAGGTCTTGATTTGTGACTGAGCTGGGTCAGGGGTGCTCTCTCATGTAATGAGCTTTGGATCGGTCCCTATGGCTTCTTGGAATTCAATCGGTTGGAGTTTTTGAAAGCCATATGCATTCTAGCCGCCTGACGGATCTCAGTCACAAATCAAGACCTGACCCCAGAGGCTAGCCTTTGACCCGGTCCTTCGACGCCGCTTCCTTGATGACCATGGCGGCGATCTCGTTGCGCTGGATTTGGTTGGTTCCCTCGTAGATCTGCGTGATCTTGGCGTCGCGCATGAATTTTTCGACGGGGAAATCGCGCATATAGCCCACCCCGCCGCACATCTGCACGCAGTCCGTGGTCACCTTCATGGCCATGTCCGAGGCCACGACCTTGCACATGGCCGATTCCTTGGTATAGCGGCGGATCTTCAAGGCGTGCATCTCGTCGAAGACGACGGTGCCTTTGTCGAAGGCCGCCTCGAAGGCCGGCGCCATGGCCGCGGCCATGGCCTTGGCCGTGGAGTAGATCAGCGCCCGCGAGGATTCGATGGCGGAGGCGCAGTCGGCGATCATGTGGCTGATGACCGGGAGGCTCGCCACGGGCTGGCCGAACTGCTTGCGCACGCGGACATAGGCCAGGGCCTCGTCCAGAGCCCCCTGCGCGATGCCGATGGCCTGGGCGCCCACGCCGGTCCTCGACATGTCGAGCGTATTCTGCGCCACGAAGAGGCCGTAGCCTTCCTTATAGAGGAGGTTGGCCTTGGGGATGCGGCAATCCTTGAAATGGAGCTCGTAGGTGGGATTGGCTCGGATGCCCATCTTGGTCTCCTTCTTGCCGAAGGTGAAGCCGGGCGTCCCCTTCTCCACGACGAAAGCGCCGATGCCGCGCGCGCCGCGGGCTGGGTTCGTCGTGGCGAAGATCGTGTAGATCTGGGAGACTTCTCCTCCGGTGATGAAGGACTTGGTGCCGTTGAGGATGTAATGGTCTCCGTCGAGCTTGGCCGAGGTTTTGATCGCCGTGGCGTCCGAGCCGGCTTCGGCTTCCGTGAGGGCGAAGGCGGCGAGCTTCTTGCCCGAGGCGAGGTCGGGCAGCCATTGGCGGCGCTGGGCCTCGCTTCCGAAGAGAAGGATGGGCATGGTGCCCAAAGCAGAGCCCGCCAGGCACAGGGCGATCCCGCCGCAGACGCGGGAGAGTTGTTCGACGGCCAGGCAGAGGTCGACGGCCCCGCCGCCCATGCCGCCGTATTTCTCGGGGAGATAGACTCCGAAGAGGTCCGCCTTGCGGATCTCCTCCACCACCGACCAGGGGAATTCCTCGGCTTGGTCGCAATGCTCGCGCACGGGCTTGATCTTCTCCTGGGCGAGCTGGGCGGCGAGAGCGATGATCTCGTTCTGCTGTTCGTTCAATCCGTAGTCCATGGGGGCTCCTTGAGTTTTAAGAGCGCGTCGCAGGCGGCCGCCTGCTCCGCCTCTTTCTTCGTCTTGCCCGAGCCTTGGCCCAGGATCCTTTTGCCGAAGCGGACCACGACCTGGAAGGTCTTGTCATGGTCCGGTCCCTCGGAGGAAGCCGTCTCATAGGAGGGAGGCGCCTTGTGCTTCTTTTGAAAGACTTCCTGCAGGAGGCTTTTGTGATCCGTTTCCGCGCAGGGCGTCGAGTGAGAGAGGCATCGCAGGATGAAGGCCGAGGCCGCGTCGTAGCCGCCGTCGAGGAAGATCGCGCCCACGACGGCCTCGAAGGCGTTGGCCAAGAGGCTCGAGCGCGCTCGGCCTCCGGAGCTTTCTTCTCCGACGCCGAGCAGGAGGTAGAACCCCAGGCCCAGCTCAGAGGCCCAGTGCGCCAGGCTGGATCGCGAGACCATCTGGGCCTTCTTTTTGGAGAGATCTCCCTCGGACTCCTTCGGGGAGAGGGCGTAGAGGTGATGGGCGATGACCGCGGCCAGGATGCTGTCTCCCAGGAACTCGAGCCGTTCGTTGTCGATGCCGGAACGGCTTTCCGCGGCATGGGACTTGTGCGAAAGCGCTTCGTTGAGGAGGCGCGCATTGCGGAAGCGGTAGCCGAGGACGTCTTCGAGTGGCGGTGGATCAGACACGGGATGCCTTTCCTGCCCTGAGCGCAGGCAGGATCGCCTGCGCTCAGGACGAAAGAAGCCTGCCGCCTACTTCTTGGCGTGGACGGCGATGTAGTCGACGGCTTGGCCGACGGTCTGGATCTTCTCGGCCTGCTCGTCCGGGATCTCCATGTCGAACTCTTCCTCGAGAGCCATCACCAGCTCCACGGTGTCCAGCGAATCCGCTCCCAGGTCATTGACGAAATGGGCTTCCCGTTTGACCTCGGAACCGTCGACGCCGAGCTGCTCGACGATGATCTTCTTGACGCGTTCTTCGACATTCTCCGCCATTGGGTTCTCCTCCTCTTACGATCCTTGCGCTTGTCCGCCCTCGCCGGCGGCGGATTCCTCTTTCTTCTTCTTGGGCGCGAGCGCGAGGCGGCCGTTGTACCAGCCGCAGCTCGGACAGATCGTGTGCCCTGGCCGCAGGCTCTTGCAGTGGGGGCAAGTCGAGGCTGCCACGAGGTCTAGGCGCCAGTTCTGGGAGCGCCGGCTGTCGCGGCGCGATCGCGTGTGTTTTCTTTTTGGGTTTGGCATGTCATCTCCTCGCGCGGTCAGGCGCTGGCGTACAGTCGCATTTTACATCGTTGCGGCTGACGCCGCAAATGGGGCACAGGCCTTGGCACTCGGGCCGGCACAGGGGATTGAGGGGCAAGGCGAGCAGGAGCGCTTGGCGGGCTTCCTCCGAAGCGTCGAAGGACTCCGCGCTCATCGGGGCTTCTCCGTCGAGGGAGGCGTTGAATCTCAGGCGCGCCGGGGCCAGGCAGCGCGCGCAGGCCAGCTCCCACTCTCCCGAGAGGGAGCCTTCGAAGGAGATCCCGGTGTCGTGGCGCACCAGAGTCAGGCGCAGGGTCAGCGCCTGGGTCAGGGTCGCCGAGTCGGCCACCAGGTCCTGGACCTGGACCGGCTTGAGGGAGCGTTCGATCTCGCAAAGCGTCTGCTCGCGCAAGGGGCTCAGGTCGATGGGCAGCGCGGTCATGGTGGCTTGAGTCATCCGTGGAATCCGAAGGACTCGCGGATGAAATACGAGGGCTTGTCCTTGATGTCGAAGTAGACGCGCACGAGGATCTCGGCCACCAGGCCCATGAGGATGAGCTGCAGGCCCACCAGGGCGAAGAAGATGGAGACCTGGAAGAGCGGCTGATCCTTGACAAAGATCCCGTAGCAGAACTTCTTATAGAGGGTGACCGCGGCCATGACGGCTCCGGCGCAGCCCATGACGAGGCCGGAGCCGCCGAAGAGATAGATGGGCTTGGCCAGGTAGGCGTCCATGAACTTGACGGTCAGAAGGTCCAGGAGCACCTTGAAGGTGCGCGAAAGGCCGTATTTGGAGACTCCCTCGGTCCGGGGGCGGTGATTCACCGGGACCTCGGCGATGCGCGCGCCCAGGAAGCCCGCGAAGGCGGGGATGAAGCGGTGCATCTCGCCGTAGAGGCGCAGGGATTTGAGGTAGCGGCCGCGGTAGAGCTTCAGGGTGCAGCCGTAGTCGTGCAGGGGCACGCCGGTGATCCAGGAGATGAGAGCGTTGGCCAGCTTCGAGGGGAGCACGCGGCTCAAGGCCGGGTCTTGTCGGTCCTGGCGCCAGCCGCTGACCACGTCATAGCCTTCGTCGAGCTTGGCGAGGAGCTTGGGGATGTCCCGCGGATCGTTCTGCCGGTCAGCGTCCAAGAGCGCGATGATCTCGCCCGAGGCGTGTCGGATGCCTGCCGAGAGGGCCGCGGTCTGGCCCACGTTGCGTCCCAGGCGCAGGGCCTTGAAGCCGGGCCGCGTGCGCGCCAGCTCGAGGATCGCGGCGTAGGAACCATCCCTGGATCCGTCGTCGACGAAGATGACCTCGTAGTTCCTGGCGATCGCGTCGAGCGCCAAGGCGAGCTCCCCGCCCAGGGCCGGGAGGCTCTGGCTTTCGTTGTAGACCGGGATGACAACGCTCAGGTACGGCTCTTGGGCGGCTTCAACCATAATTATTGAGAGTTTAAGATTCTACCAAAAAACCATCGAAAGAATAAGAGAACCTTTATTGCGGCGGCTTAAAAGACGTGCCGCAGCAGGAGATAGGCCAAGGCGGACGTCGCCCCCGCGCAGGGGATGGTCAGCACCCACGCCCAGACGATGCGGCCGGCCACGCCCCAGCGGACCGCCGAGAGGCGCTGCGTGGAACCCACGCCCACGATGGCCCCGGTGATGGTGTGCGTGGTGGAGACCGGGATGCCGAAGAGCGAGCTGATGAGGATCGAGAGCCCGGCGCCTGACTCAGCGCAGAATCCCCCCACCGGCTTGAGCTTGGTCACTTTGCTGCCCATGGTCCTGACGATCTTCCAGCCGCCCATGAGCGTGCCCAGGCTGATGACGAAGTAGCAGCTGACGATGACCCACCAGGGCACATAGAAGCTCGCTCCCAGAAGGCCGTTGGTGAACAACAGAAGCGCGATGACGCCCATGGTCTTCTGGGCGTCGTTGGCTCCGTGGGAGAGGCTGTAGAGGCCGGCGGAGAAGAGCTGTCCGATCCGGAAGACGGAGTCCACCTGGGAGGGCGAGCGTCGGCGGAAAAGCCAGGAGACGGCGACCATGAAGAGAAAACCGAAGAAGAGGCCGATCGCCGGGGAAAGGAAGATGAAGGCCAGGATGACGAGGAGCTTGTGCGTCATCAGGCACGACCAGCCGGACTTGGCCACGCCGGCGCCGATGAGTCCGCCGATCAAGGCGTGCGAGGAGCTCACCGGGATGCCGAAGACGATGGTGGCCCAATCCCAGAGGCTGGCGCCGATGAGGGCCCCGGCCACGACCGCGTTGTCCATGAGCCGGGGGTCCACGATGCCCTTGCCGATGGTGTCGGCGACGTGGACCCCGAAGAAGAACACGGCGGCGAAATTGAAGAAGGCGGCCCAGACCACGGCCTGGCGAGGTGAGAGCACGCGCGTGGAAACGACCGTGGCGATGGAATTGGCCGCGTCGTGCATGCCGTTGAGGAAATCGAACAGCAGGGCCAGGGCGACGAGGACGCAGACGGCGGCGATGGGGGACACGGGAGCTAGGCCTGCTTGACCAGGATGGTCTCAATCGTGTTGGCGATGTCCTCGCACTTGTCGATGCCGGTCTCGATGACCTCATAGACCTCCTTCCACTTGAGCACTTCGATGGGGTCGGGTGTCCCCTCGAAGAGCTGGCTTAAGGCCACGTCGCGGGAGTGGTCGCCGGTGTTCTCCAGGCGGTTGATCTCGATGCAGTAGTCGAGGACCCGGCGGGTCTTGTCCTTGAGAGGAAGGTCCCGCAGCGCCTTGCTGATGGTGTCGACGGCCTGCTCGAGGATGTCCACCATCTGCGCCAGATTCGGCGAGGAATGCCGGATCTTGTAGAGGCGCATGCGGTTGGAGAGGGATTGGATGATGTCCGTGACGTCGTCCATCTCGCTGGCGAGGCGATGGATGTCCTCGCGGTCGAAGGGCGTGATGAAGGTGCGGTTGAGCTTGTCGAAGATCTCATGCGTCGTGATGTCCGCCTCGTGCTCGATCTCGCGCAGCTTGTCGAAGATCGGGGACTCCAGGCTCCAAGAGTTGACGAGCTCCTTGAAGAGCTTGACCGTCCGGCAGTTGTAGTCGGCCTGGGCTTCGAAGAATTCGAAGAACTTCTCTTCCTTGGGCATGAGGCTGAAGGACATGATTCCTCCGTTGGGGTCAGGCTTTCTCGTATTTTCCGTATTTTATCAAATGTTGATACACTTCTTCTTGTCGTTGCACCATGAGATCGATGTCGAATTCCTGGCTGATGGAGGCGGCCGCGGCTTTTCCCATTTCGCGGCGCCTGTCCGCATCAGACAATAGATCCAGGATCTTTCGGGCCAGGGCCGGAGCATCGCCCGCAGGCACGAGGAATCCGTTCTCGCCATCGCACACAATGTCGCGCACGCCGTCCGTGGCGTAACAGACGCAGGGCTTGCCGGACTTCATGGCTTCGACCAGGGCTCGTGGCAGGCCCTCCCAGAGCGAGGTCAAGACGAAGATGTCGCAAGCGGCCAGAAGCTCGGGCACGTCGCGTCGCCAGCCTGGCAGAAGGAAGCGGCAGGGCAGGCCGGAAGCCGCGGATTCGATTTTTGGGCGCAAAGGGCCCTCGCCGACGAAAACGAAGGCCGCGTCCGGGCGCTGCTGAGACACGATCCGGGCGGCGGACAGGAAGTCCTGAGGATTTTTCTGAGGTTTTAGATTCCCGACGCTCAAAATGAGGGGTGTTTCTGGTGCCAGCCCAAGTTCTTTCTTCTTGAGGGACGCATCCGTTCGGGCCTGGAAATCAGCGAGCTTGATCCCTGAGCGGATGAGCGCATGGCGGCGAGTCTCGCCCAGGCCCAGGCGTGCAGCCTCTTCCTGATTAGCGCGCGAGACGAAGATCAGGGCTGAGGAGAACTTGGCGCAGAGTTTTTCCGCGAACACATATGGCCATCGGATCCACCAGCGCTGTCGTCCATGGAACCCGAAGCCATGGAAGGTGTGGATGATGACGGGAACGCCGGCGCATCGAGCGGCTAGGCGGCCGAGTATGCCTGCCTTGGAAGAATGCGTGTGGACCACCTGCGGCCTTTCTCGTTGCAGGATTTTATAGAGATCGAAAAAGGCCCGCAGATCCTTCCACGGCCGGATCTCTCGGACCAAATCTGGCACGAAGATCGGAGCAGGGGCTTCGCCGTCCAGGATGCCCCCCGGACCGCAGATCAGCAGGGCCTTGAATCTTGAGGCATCGAGGTGGCTCACCGTGTAGAGAGTGTTCTGCTGGGCTCCGCCCAGGTCCAGGCGCGTGATGATGTGAGCGACCTTGATGACCACGGGATTCAGGGTTTGGATATCTTCAATTTCGGGAAGTCATGAGCGAGGATCTCTTCCCAGGTTCTTCCCAGCTTGGCTTGCCCGAGAGCGCCGGCGCGGCAAAAACCGATGCCATGGCCCGTGCCCGCGCCCCAGAGGATGAAGTAGCTCGGCTTGCCTCTCCCCATGAGTGGCTGGATCGTGAAGAGGGTCGAGCGCAGCGAGCCCGGAGACAGGAAACTGACGACAGCCTTTTCCCCCTCCAGCACGAAGCGGTCCTTGGAGCCGGACACTTCCAGGGACAGGATCCGGCCCGTGGAGGTGCGTTGGGCGGCGCGCAGGCTTTTCAAAGCGCCGATGGGATGGATGCGTTCGGCGCGAGCGGCCAGGTCCGCGGCCGGCAGAAGGCGCATCCAGCGCGATTGAGAGGGACTGCTCAAGCCGCCGGCCTCGTCATAGCCCCCTGGGGGAGGCGCCTCGTGGGTCCAGCGCTCGAGCCCCCGGGGAGAGCGCGGCAGCGGCTGGGGATCCTTCGCATCGAAAACAGAGACCAGGTCCGCCGCGAGAGGGCCGAACGCTTCGCGTCCGTCCTCGGTCCTGCCCCCGCAGTCCTCATGCTGGAGCATGAAGGCGGGCGCGCCGTCGCTGGCGAGGAAGACCCCGGTCACGGTGCGCACGGCCAGGGCCGCCTCGCGCATCTCCTCGCTGACGCCGAGATATTTTTGGCAGGCCTCCGAGTCGCAGGTGTCGGTCTTCTCGGGATTCTCGCCATGGTGCGCCTTCTCCCACAGGGCCCGGGTGCGCGAGACTACGGCCTGGGCCTTGTAGGCCTCCAGGCCGGCGCCATGCGGAAAGGCGATGGAGACGACGCCGTAGAGGTATTCCTCGATCCCCAGTTCATTGACCAGCCGGATCCCGCCGGCCGCGGGCAGGGCCTCGACGGCTCCGCGCACTTCCCGGTCTCCCGCGTCCACGAGAGCCGCCTGGGATAGGGAGGCGCCTTTGAGCAGGATCGATCCCTGCCGTCCTCCGGGGACCAGGCGCAGCCCGCGCCGGGTCGAATGGCGGATGTTGCGCGAGGGATCGCGCAGCTCGAGCGCGCCGTCCCTGAAGGCGATCTCCCAGAGCGATCCCCCCTGGGTTTCATCGACGAGCGCGGCGCCGGAGATGTCGAAGGCCTTGAATCCGGAGTTGGCGATGAACTGGATCCTGGCGAGAGCGGCGGGCCTGCCGTCGGCGTCGGAAAAGAGCGCCACGCGGATGGCGGCAGAGGGCGGCGCCTCTTCGCCAGCGGACGGCTTCTCCGGCAGGACCGGCCGGGTCAGACGCCTGAGCGGCCGCGAGGCTTCCAAGCCGCCGGGCATCTTCTTGGCGAGCTGGGTGAGCAGGCGCGCCGCGGCGCCGTCCTCGGGGTCCAAGGCCGCCACGCGCAGGGCCGTCTGCCAGGCGGCGCGTTGCATCCCGGCGCGGGCATAAAAGGCATAGGCTTCTTTGAGGCATTCGAGATCGAGAGCATCGAGATGAGAACATTGCTGAAAATAGGCGGCGGCCGCATTCGAGTCATCAGCCCGCTCGGAAGCCTTGGCCATCTCGTAGGAGACCGCCGCCATCAAGGAAGGGCTTTGGACCATGGCCTGGCGCAGATGGGCGAGGCCCTCGGAGGCATGAGCGCCGCTCAGACGCGCGGCCAAGCCCAGTCCGAGGCCGGCTTCGGCTTGATCCGCGCTCGTCGCGGACCTCTCCGCGGCTTTCAGGAAAGCCTCGCGCGCCTCGGCATAGCGTCTCAGCGACAGCCAAGCCCATCCCTGCTGGTTGAGGGAGAATCCGTCGGGAGCCTTCTCCTGCTTCCAAAGAGAGAGGCTTTCGTCGAGACGGCCGAGGTCGCGCTGGATGAGCGCCTGGTCGGCGGCGGAGTCGGTCGAGGCCGTCTGCTGCCATGCCGGCGCCGCCGCATTCTGCGGATCGAGGATGCCTTTCGCAGCGCAGAATCCCGGGGAGGATGAGGACCAGGCCGCGGCCAGGAGGAGAAGGTATTTTTTCGTCATCGTTGTTTCGCGCGCGGGATGCTCATCTCCACTTCCATGAGCATCTTGACCGCTTGGGCACGATGGCTCTCGTCATTGAGGCTCAGGGCCACATCCGCCTTGCGTTGCAGGGCGTCGACATCGAAGCCTTCAGCCCAGGCCTGGGCGAGCAGCGCCCTGATCCGCGCATGGCGCCGCAGGAGCCGGGCGGAGTCTCTTTGTTCCTGAAGCTGCAGGATCTCCGCGCCGCCGGCGCTCAAGCCTTTCTGCGGAGGATAGCGCCAGTGGCCAACCCACTGGCGCGGGTAGGATTGTAGGAGGGCAGCGCCGTAAAGAGACCCGATGACGATCGCGGCGATGGCCAGGCGGTGCCGGGTGCAGATCCTTAATAGAAATTCCATGCCCTGTGGTCGAGAATCTATCACTTTTGCGGCTGGATGGGAAGGCGTCTTAAGGATTGAGCAGTTTATCGAGCTGCTCGTCAGTTTTTTGCGCAGGCGGCTCGGCCGGTTTGGGCGCAGGCGCCTTTTTAGCCTTCTTCCTCGCGATGCGGACCTTCTTAGGCTTGGCCCGCGCCGGCTCTCCCATCAGGAGGACCTTGGCCGCGTCATTGCGCGGCGAGACGCTCTTGTCTCCCAGGCCGGCCACGAAAGAGTAGACGACCTGCTGGCCGTCCTCGGATTTCTTCCCGTAGAAATTCACCAGGAAGGAATCCTCCTTGAGTTTTTCCGCCATCCAGGGAGAGAGATTGCCCTCCGCGGGAGCTTGCGGCTCCAAGCGCTGGCCCACGCTGGTGGATTGGTCGAATGTCGGCCAGGATTGGACCAGGGCGATCGCCTGATGCTTGAGCTCCTCCAACTGGGCTTCTGGAGACGGCGCCTGAGGCGCTTGCGGCACCGCGGGCGCGGAAGCCTGGGCAACGGGCTGGACTGGCGCCGACGGCTCCTGGGGCGTCAAGGGCGCGGGCGGCTGGCTTGGTTTTCCGAGGAAGATGAGCGCGAGGAGGCCGACGCCGCCGAAGGCGGCCGCGGCGAGGATCCAAGCCTTTTTGTGCGATTTGGGCTTGCTCGACAAGGTCGGAGCGGAGGGCGGCGTGGGCTGCTCCGGCATCAGGAGCGGCGGGGGTTCTTGGGCGGTTTGTTCGGGAGCAATATCCTGCGCGGCTTGAGGCTGCGGCATCAGCATCGACGCGGCTTCTAGAACGGCTTTCTGTTCAGGGATCGGCGGGGGTTCCGGCGCCGGCTGGGACGGGGTGTCTAACAAGGACGGCGGTTGCACCTGGGGCTGAGCGACGACCACGATCGGGGGGAGTTCCTTGGCGGCCGGTTCGGGAGCGGCCAGAGGCTCCGGGGCAGGAGCTTCTGCGGGAGCTGCAGCCGCCTGGGACTCCTCGATCTTGAGGATGAGGCCGGTGATGGTGCGGCGCTGCTCTTCCAGATTGCCCTCGAGTTCCTTGACCTCGGATTCCACGTGCTTCTCCGCGGCCACGGCGACATCCACGGTCTCGCGCAGCTGCGCCATGGAGTTCAGGCGCTCCTCGAGCCCTTGGATCTTGGCCTGAAGGTCGGCCGCGACGGCTTGCCGCGAGTCGAGCTCCCGGCGCAGTCCCAAGAGCTCGTCTTCCTTGGCTCTGAGGCTTTCCTGCAGGCGCAGCGCCGTGTTCTCCAGGAGCGCGACCTTTTCTTGAAGAGAATGGAGGAGCGCCAACTCCTTGACGGAGAACTCGGCGGTCTGCGCCGCTTTCTGGGCGGCGGCGGGGGCCAGATCGGGAATGAGGCTGGAGCGCTGCCAATCGCCCATGCTGGTGCCTTTGCGGCCTTCCGGGCAGACGAGGCTTTCCGCGGAGTAGCCGGGCAGGCGGGCCAATTCCTCGGGCTCGTAGGGGCCGCAGACTTGGTTGTTTTGGAAGATCCAGTATTTCATAGGTTGTCATCCTGGAGAGGGATTTTCAATTCCTGTTAAGTATAACACCACCCGGGGAAAAATCAATGACAAAGTTGTTAACAGATTGTCTTCTTTGTATAATCCCTGCCAGGGCCATTAGCTCAATGGTAGAGCAGATCCCTCTTAAGGATAAGGTTATAGGTTCGAGTCCTATATGGCCCAATTTTTCACTCGTCGCACCCGGGACTGGGCGGAGCGCTCGGTCCTGATTTTTTAGGGCGGGTGGCGGAACTGGCAGACGCGCACGGCTTAGGACCGTGTGCCGCGAGGCTTGGGGGTTCGAATCCCCCCCCGCCCACTCGCTCAGGAGGCGTCATGGGAATCTTCTCGGCGTCGGACAAGGTCCGCTTCAAGATCGTCAAGGAGGACGCCTGCGAGGCCCTCTTTTCCGTGGAGGTGCCCGCGGCCCATGTGGAGTCTGAGACGCAGAACTCCCTGGTGCGTTTCCAGCAGCGCGCGCGGCTCCCCGGTTTCAGGCCGGGCAAGGCGCCCTTGGATTTCGTGCGCCAGCAGTTCGGCGAGCATCTCAAGGAAGAGGTCCTCGAGCATTTCATGCACAAGCACGTGCCCGAGGCGTTGCGCGAGCTGAACCTGAACCCTGTCGCCACGCCCAGCGTGACGAAGGTCGAGGCTCCGGCGGGCAAGCCCCTGCATTTTGAAGTGCGCGTGGAAGTCCCCCCGCGCGTGGCGCCGAAGAATTATACCGGCATCAAGCTCGAGCGTCGTGCCTACCCGGCGACGGACGAGGCCCTGGCCGCGCGCCTGGAGGAATTGCGCGAGGCTCACGCGCGCTTGGAGCGCGCCGCGCAAGAGACCGTCGGCAAGACCCACTATGTCGTCATCGACTACGCGGCCGTGAAGGACGGCAAGCCCCATCCCAAGGACAAAGGAGTCAACGAGCTCGTGGATATGTCCTCCCAGCAGACCGTGCCCGGCTTAGTCGAGGGATTGCTCGGCATGAAGCGCGACGAGACCAAGGCGATCACGGTCAAGTTCAACGGTCAGGATACCCAGCTCTGCGTCTCTCTCAAGGAGATCAAGACCAAGATCCTGCCGCCCCTGGACGCTGATTTCGCCAAGGACATGGGACTGCCCGGCCTCGATGAGCTCAAGGCCAAATTGCGGGAGATCATCGGCCAGGAGGGCAAGGCCAAGACCGAGCGCGAGCTCTCCGAGCAGCTGGAGGCCGGCCTTCTGAAGGCCAATCCGATCCCCGTTCCCCCTTCTTTGGCCGAGGCCGAACTCGAACACATGATGGAGCGCCTCAAGAGCCAGCTCCTGGGCCATCGCGGCGAGTTCTCAGCCAAGCAGGTCGAGGAGCTCAAGGCCAAGATCAAGGGGCAGGCCGAGGACCGCGTGCGCATCTCTTTCCTCCTTCCGGCGATCGCCGCGCGCGAGAAGCTGGAGGTGACGGACGCGGAGATCGAGGCGGAACTCCAGGCCGCTCTGGCCGCCACGCCTTCGGATGAGGAGAAGGAGAATATGCGCAAGATGTTCACGCAACGGCGGCCCGAGGTCAAGTCCATGCTGCGCGACCGCAAGACCCACACCTGGATGCTGTCCAAGGCGTCCATCACGGAGGCGTTGGTCCCGGCGGCCAAGTCATGAGCCAACGCCCGAAGACCCTGCCGCTCTTGGCGGTCCGTGACCTGGTGGTCTTCCCTGAGATGGTCCTGCCGCTGTCCGTGGGCAGGCCCAAGTCCATCAAGGCCCTGGAAGCGGCTATGGTTTGCGGAAAACTTTTAGGCGTGGTGGCCCAGCGGGACGTGGCCATCGAGGACCCGGCTGAGAAGGACCTTTTCTCTCTGGGCGTGCTGTGCGAGGTCGTCCAATATCTCAAGATGCCCGACGGCACGCTCAAGGTCTTTTTGCAGGGCCTCTGTCGGGCACAGGTCACGGCTTTGCGTTTTTCTCAGGAACTCGGCTATTGGCAGGCGGACCTGGATTATCCGGAAGTCGCTGAGCCGGTCACGCCGGAGATCAAGGCCCTGATGCGCCGCATCCTCGAGTCTGCGGAAGAGCATTTCAAGCTCTCCGGGCGCGGCGGGGCGGACGCCCTGGGCGTCTTTGCCCGCATCGAGAATCCGGCCCAGCTGGCCGACGCCGTCTCCGCTCATGCGGTGGCCAAGAACGCGGAGCGTCAGACCCTCTTGGAGATCCTGCGGCCTTCCGAGCGGCTGCTCAAGCTCCTCGAACTTCTCAAAGCCGACATCGAGATGCTCAATGTCGAGCGCAAGATCCACGCCCGCGTCAAGACGCAGATGGAGAAGTCCCAGAAGGAGTACTACCTGACGGAGCAGATGAAGGCCATCCAGAAGGAGCTCCAAAAGAAGGACGACTTCGCCCAGGAGATCGAAGACCTGAAGAAGGCCGTGGCCGAGGCGGGCATGCCGGACGAGGCTCTGCAAGCTTCTTTGAAGGAAGTGGGGCGCCTGGAGAAGATGATGCCCTACTCTCCCGAGGCGACGGTGGCGCGCACGTATCTCGATTGGATGGTCCGCGTGCCCTGGTCCAAGAAGACGCGCGACAACCTCGAGATTGCGCGCGCTGAGGAGATCCTAGAAGCGGACCACTATGACTTAAAAAAGATCAAGGAGCGCGTCCTGGAGCATCTGGCCGTCTGCAGTCTGACCAAGGGCCTGCGCGGCCCCATCCTCTGCTTCGTGGGCCCCCCGGGAGTCGGCAAGACCTCCATGGGCAAGTCGATCGCGCGCGCCATGGACCGCAAGTTCGTCCGCCTTTCGTTGGGCGGCGTGCGGGATGAGGCGGAGATCCGGGGTCATCGCCGCACCTACATCGGCTCCTTGCCCGGCCGCATCATCCAGTCATTGCGACAGGCGGGCAGCAAGAATCCGCTCTTTCTGCCCGACGAGGTGGACAAGATGGGTACGGACTGGCGCTGAGACCCGGCCGCGGCGCTTCTGGAAGTGCTCGATCCGGAGCAGAACAACACCTTCGTCGACCACTATCTCGACGTGGAGTTCGACCTCTCCCAGGTCATGTTCGTCTGCACGGCCAATACCTTGGAAGGCATCCCCGTGAGCCTCCAGGACCGCCTGGAGATCCTGCGCTTCTCCGGCTACACGCACAGAGAAAAGCTCCTCATCGCCAAGACCTATCTTTTGCCCAAGCAGTTGAAGGAGCACGGCATCGAGCCCGGGCGTCTGAAGGTCAACGACGGGGCGGTCGAGCGCGCCATCGACGATTACACGAGCGAGGCCGGCGTGAGGAACCTCGACCGCGAGATGGCTTCTTTGGCCCGCAAGGCGGCCAAGCGCTTCGCTTCAGGAGAGGCAGCGGCGATCCGCGTGGACGCGAAGAACCTCCCCGAATTCCTGGGGATCCCCAAGTTCCACCATGACCGCCGCACGCACAATGCCGTGGGAGTCTCCACGGGCCTGGCCTGGACCGAGGTGGGCGGCATCACCATGGCGGTGGAGGCCGTGACCGTGCCAGGCAAGGGCGAGCTCAAGCTCACGGGCAAGCTCGGCTCAGTCATGACCGAGTCGGCCCAGGCCGCCTTCTCCTACGTAAAATCCGTCTCAAAAACTATCGGCGGATCCTTGGAAACCTTCAAGGACATGGACTTCCACGTCCATGTCCCGGACGGCGCCACGCCCAAGGATGGTCCCTCCGCGGGGATCGCCATCGCCTCGGCTTTGGCCAGCCTGATCAGCGGACGGGCCGTCGCCGGCTCCGTGGCCATGACCGGCGAGATGACCTTGCGCGGCCGCGTGCTGCCCATCGGCGGGTTGAAGGAGAAGGTCCTGGCCGCGCATCGCGACGGCATCAGGACCGTCATCTATCCGGAAGGCAACCGCAAGGACCTCGAGGACATCCCGGAGGATGTGCTCAAGGCTTTGAAGATGGTGCCTGTCGAGCATTTCGACCAGGTCCTCAAGCTGGCTTTGGTCCCTTCCAGGACCAAGGAACCGATCACTGCCCATGAGTGAGAAGCCGTTCAGCCTTGAATTCTCGAAAGTCACCAAGACCTATTCCCGCTCGCATCTGGGCCGCACGACATACAGCCGCGGCATCGTCGATCTGTCGCTCTCGATCCCCGAAGGCGAATCTTTCGGGCTTCTCGGCTTGAACGGCAGCGGCAAGACCACGACCTTCAAGCTGGCTTTGGGACTCCTGAGGGCGACCTCGGGGGATGTGCGCGTGCCGGACCTCTCGCAGGTGGGTTTTCTGCCGGAACTTCCCTGCTTCTACTCCTTCCTCACCCCGCGCGAGTCCTTGCGCTTCTACGGACGGCTCTCGGGTCTGCCTGAGCAGGCCATGGCCGCGCGCATCGAGGAGGTGCTCTCCTTGGTCGGGCTCTCGGCGCAGGGCGACCGCCGCCTGGGAGAGTTCTCCAAGGGCATGGTCCAGCGCGTGGGCTTGGCGCAGGCCATCCTGCACGACCCGCGCCTCATCATCCTCGACGAGCCGGTCAGCGGGCTCGACCCCTTGGCCATCAAGGAGTTCCGGGATCTCTTGGGCACCCTGCGCGAGAAGGGCAAGACCCTGGTCGTCTCGTCGCACAGCATCTCCGAGGTGGAGAAGCTCTGCGACCGCGTCGGCGTCTTGAAAGAGGGGCGCCTGGCGCGCCTCATCCCGCACAAGGAATGGGACAGCGCTCCGGAAGGCCTGGAAGGACTCTTCGTGGAGACCGTGCGATGAAAAACGTCCTCCTTCTGGCTTTGACCGGCTGGCGCGAGAACCTGCGCAGCCGTTTTTTCCTCCTGTCCGTGGCCTTTGCCGGCGTCTTCCTTTATATGAGCCTGCTCCTGGGGGTTCTGGCCGTGGAGCAGGAGGTCCGGGTCCTCTACGATTTCGGCCTCGGATTCATCGAGCTCATGGGCCTGGCCGGCGCCCTCTACGGCGCCGTCACCATCATCCTGCACGAGATGGAGACCAAGACCATCTACCTGATCCTCACTCGCCCGGTCAGCCGCGGGGAATATCTTCTGGGCCGTTTTCTGGGCTTGATGCTGTCGGTCCTGGCCTCCATGGTCCTCATGGCCGTCTTTCATCTGGCCATCCTGGCGGCCAAGGGCTGGCGTTGGACGGATCCTTATGCCCTGGCTTTCCTGGGGGCTTACCTCAAGGTGTTCGTGACGTCCGCCTTGGCGACCTTTTTGGCCGTCTTCTCTTCCTCAGCCCTCACCGCCGGCGTTCTCGCTGCCGTGGGCTGGACCCTGGGGCATTTCCTGCCGGAGATCCGGTTCCTTGTTCAGCGCGCCTCGGTTCTTGCGGCAGCGCCGCTGGCCGCGCTTTCCTGGATCGTGCCGGACCTGCAGCTCTATAATCTGCGCGACCGCGCGGCCTTGGAAGCGCCGCTCTGGTGGTGGTTCGCGTACGCGGCGCTCTACTCGGCCGTGTGGCTCGTCCTGGGCCGCTCTCTGTTTCGGCGCAAGGAGTTCTGATGCGCTGGGTGGTGGCTCTCGGCCTGTGCGCGGCCTTGAACGCCGCGTCCTTCCATCTGCGCCCCGCCTCTTCTCCCTTAAGCCAGGGCCTGGTTGCTGACAACGCGGTCGAGTCCGCGGGCTTGCTTTCGTTGGGGATGCGCCGGCTTGCCGCGGACTTGGGATTCATACGCCTTCTCATCTATTACGGGACGCCCCAGCCCGGCGCCGAAGAGGAAGAGCAAGTGACGCAGGCGGTTTCCAGCGCCTATCCGGAACTCGCCGCGCGCGCCCTGCGCATCCTCGACGTGGATCCCACGTTCACCTACGCGACGCTCTATGCGTCAGGGGCTCTGGCCTTCAATCTCAACCGCCCCGACGAGGCCTTGCGCGTGCTGCAAGTCGCCTTGAGCCGCGACGCGCATAACGTTCAATATCAGGCCTATGTCGCGGCCATCGGCCTGCACCGCCGCGGCGACAAGGCGGGAGTCATCCGGATCCTGGAGCCGATCCTGGGAGAGAGCGACTGTCCGGCCATGATCAAGAACATGATGGCGTATCTCTATGCTCAATGCGGCCAGCAAGAGAAGGCTGCCGCCCTTTACCGTCTCATCCAGGACACGAGCAAGGATCCGCGCTATCGTCGTGTGGCTGAGGAGGCTTTGAAGCGGCTCTGATTTGCTATCCTACCCGGCCATGACAAAGCGCTGCCCTTCCTGCAAGACCGAGGTCCCCCGGGATGCCCGTGTGTGTCCCAATTGCCCCGAATCCTTCGCCGATGAGTCCGACGACATGCCGACGGTGGGCACGACCTGGTCGATCGTCCCGATCGTTTTTTTCATCGCTGTTTTTGCCTTGGTGGCCGCCATCTGGTTCATCGTGGCGCGCAAAGTCTAGGCGGCAGGCCCCGACCTTGAAACTCTCCATCATCATCCCGGCCTACAATGAGGAAAAGCTCCTGTCCGGTTGTCTTCAGAGCGTGCAGGCCGCCCTGGCCGGCTGCGGCCGGCCGGATCTGTCCTGGGAGATCGTCGTCTGCGACAACGCCTCCACGGATGCCACGCCCCGCCTGGCGCGGGAAGCCGGGGCGACGGTGGTCCGCGAGCCGATCCGCCGCATCTCTTGCGCGCGCAACGCGGGTGCGGCCGCCGCTTTGGGCGAGTGGTTCTTGTTCATCGACGCGGATTCCCGGCTTTCGACCGCGTCCTTGTCGGCGGTGCTCGCCGCCGCGCAGAGCGGCCGCTGTGTCGGCGGCGGATCGCTCATCGATCTGGATGAGAAGCCCTGGTGGGGAGCCCTCTTAGTGGGCCTTTGGACGCTGTTCTCGCTCGCCCTGAAGTGGGCCGCGGGCTCCTTTGTCTTCTGCCGTGCCGATGCTTTCCGCGCGGTCGGGGGATTCCCTCCGGAACTCGCCGCGGGCGAGGAATTGGGCTTGAGCCGCAAGCTCCGGCTCTGGGCCAAACCGCGCGGTCTGGACTTTCTCATCTTGACCCAGCCGAGGCATGTCAGTTCAGGTCGGAAGTTCGCCCTCTACAGCCCTTGGGAGTTCCTGAAAATCCTCCTGGACATAGCGAAGTCCCCCCAAAAAAGTCTCAGGGATACTGCGGTCCATAAGAATCTCTACGACGGCCGAAGATAAGCCCTAGGGCAGGCCGAAATAGCCGGCGATCTCTTCGGGAGGATAGTCTCCAGAGGGAACGCCGGAGACTTCCTTGAGGATGGTTCCGTTCGGGTCGCTGACGAAGAAATGGGGCACCCCGTCGACGGCGAAGGCGTCGTCTACGTCCAGCAGGGTGTCCGGCCCGAACACGCGGCCGTATTCTCTCAGGGCCGCCAGGCGGTCCTTGCCCACGATGAAGCGCATCTCCTCCTGGTTCTGGCGCAGGTATTTGCGCAGCTTCAGGAGCATGGGCGTGGCGGCCCGGCAGTAGCCGCACCAGGGCGCGACATAGACGGTCAGGCATTTCTTGGCGGGACAGGAGGCCAGAGAGGGGGCGGGCTGGGCCGAGACCGTCGGCAGCTTGATGTCCGGGAGCTTCTCGGCAGTCTCCGGGCGCGCGCAGGCTCCGAGCAGGAGCGCCAGAAGGAACGCGGCGCGCGTGAACGGGAGCATGAGGCATTCTAACATATCATTAAGGAAAGAAAAGCCCCCTCGCCATTCCTTGCGGGCTCCGGTTTAAATGCTATACTGCAGACAGTCATGGCAGGATATTTCAAGAAGCGCCGCAAGAGCCAGGGCGCCAACAAGAACGAGGAGAAGGTCCAGCGCGCGGCGGATGCGCGTTCCCGGGAAAGTTCCGGAGCGACCTTGCAGGCCCGATATCCGTCCGTGCGTCAGTTGGCTTTCACCCTGAGATTCCTCACCCCCCAGCAGCAGCTGCTGGAGGAAAAGGCCCTCACGCTTCAGGCCAATGACGCATGCCGGTGGGACGCGTCGTGTCCTGGCCGCTGCGGCGTGGGGCGTTTCGATTTCAGCGAGGCCGTGTCCCGCGCCATCGGCCAGCGCCAGGCCGTGGCCGAGGGCAGCGTCTCGTGCCGCGAGCCTCTCTATGCCGGAGCGAAGGACACCTGCGGCTGCCAGGCGCAATACAAGATCGAGGTCGATTATCTCCCCCCGCCTGATCCGTCTGCCGCGGCCTGATGCCATTCACTAAACTCGGCCTTCATCCGGAGCTCGTGCGCGGGATCCGCGCCATGGGTTTCGCCGAACCCACGCCCATACAGGCGCAGGCCATCCCTCTGGCGCAGAAAGGCCTGGACCTGTTGGGCTGCGCGCAGACCGGCAGCGGCAAGACCGCGGCGTTCTCCTTGCCCATCCTGCATCGTTTCCTCGAGCACCCCCGCCCAGGCCTGCGCGCCCTGATCATCGTGCCCACCCGGGAGCTGGCCGCCCAGGTGGAGACGACGTTCCGCGATCTGGGGCGATTCACGCCCATCAAGGTCGCCATCGTGATCGGCGGGGTCGGCTATCAGGGCCAGCGCCAAGCCCTGGCCCAAGGCGCCCAAGTGCTCGTGGCGACGCCCGGCAGGCTTTTGGATCACTTGAGACAGGGGACCTTCCGCCTCGACCAGGTCGAGTTTTTGGTTCTTGACGAGGCGGACAGGATGCTCGACATGGGTTTTTTGCCGGACATCCGCGAGATCATCCGCCGCGTGCCGACCAAGCGCCAGACCATGCTCTTCTCCGCCACGCTGGTGCCCGAGATCGAGCGCGTGGCCGCCTTCGCGATGAAGGATCCCCAGCGCATCCAGATCTCCCGGCCGACGTCGGTGGCCGAGGGCATCAGCCAGGTGGTCTATCCCGTCGCCCAGAATCAAAAATCCGAGTTCCTGGTGACTCTGCTCCAGGCCACCGAGATCAACTCGGGGCTCGTGTTCTGCCGGACCAAGCACGGAGCCGACAATGTGACCCGACGGCTCAAGGACAAGGGCTTCTCCGTGGGCGTTTTGCACGCGGACCGCACCCAGGGCCAGCGCACGGACGCCATGGAGAACTTCCGCAAGGGCCGCATCAAGATCCTGGTGGCCACGGACATCGCGGCGCGCGGCATCGACGTCAAGGAGATCAGCCACGTCATCAATTACGACGTGCCGCGCCACCCGGAGGATTACGTGCACCGCGTCGGCCGCACGGCCCGCGCCTACGGCGTGGGTGACGCCATCACCCTGATGGCCTTGGACGAACAGCCATTTTTGGGCGCCATCGAACGCTTCGTGGGCATCGTGTTCCCGCGGGCGGTCCTCCCCGATTTCAAATACAGCGCCCCGCCGCACCTCACGCCTCCCCGGCCCAAGACTTTCGCGGACATGAACTGGGGCCGCTACCGCCGACGCTCCCGGCGTTAAGCCGCCCACTCTTAGCGGATTGCTTGGGAAAGTCCCTGTCGCTATGAGTTCGGAGTCTGATTCCAGGGCATCTTGGCCAGGAGCTCGGCCAACAGGCAGAATCCCGTGAGGCCGGCAAAAGCAAGGCCGGCGCCGATGAGCGCCGCGAGCCAGGCGATGCGCTGATCCAGAAGAAAACTCAGAAGGACCGAAACCAAGACCAGAAGGCCGGCGATCAGCAGGACCTGGCGCATGACCGGAAGATGGCTCTTCTGGCGCGTCACCACGGGCTTGCCCTGCTTGGCCCACTCCAGGATCCCCCCCGCGTAGACCTCGCAGCGGATCTGGTCCGCGAAGCCGAGCTGCGCGATCTGTTGGCGAGCCAGCCGCGCCCTGTTGCCGCTGCGGCACAGGATCAGGACCTGCTTGCCGACGAGATTCTGCAGCACGCCCGGAGCCTGCTGCGCGAATTGCGAGAGAGGCACCCAGAGCGAGCCGGGGACATGCTCCGCCTCGAACTCGTCTTTTTCTCTCACGTCCAGGATCACGGGTTGCATGGTCGCCTCCTTAGCGGGGACAGAAGATCTTGTGCAGGGACAAGATGAGCGCGAGGATCTGCGGGTCTTCGATGCGGTAGGAGACGTGATGGCCCGTGCGGCGCCCGGCCACCAGCCCCTCGCTGCTCATGCGTCCCAGAAACTGCGAGACCTGGGACTGCGAGGCGCCGCACAGGCGCTCGAGCTCCCCCACGGTCTTCTCGTCGCCGCAGAGATGGCAGAGGATCTGCAGTCGGCGGGGGTGGGCCAGCATCTTCAGGATGCGGGCGGTCGTCTCGCAGCTTTGAAGCATGGATTCAAGCGCCTTGTTATTCATATTAAAATATTATAATATTATTATATACTTGTCTAGCCCTGAGGAGGATGAACATGGAAATGAGGATCAGCTTTCAAGGAAATCAGAAGGTGGCTGCTGATTTTGCGGGGCTCAAGGTCCTGACCGATCAGCCGCTGGAGGATGGAGGCGAAGGTCTGGCTCCCTCGCCCTTCCAGCTGTTCTTGGCCTCCCTGGGCACCTGCGCGGGCTTTTTCGTGCTCAGCTTCTGCCGGAAACGCCGCATCCCTACGGATGGCATCGAGCTCGTGCAGACGGCTCTTTGGGATCCGGATAAGCACTTGGCGACCCGGATCAGCCTCGAGATCCGTATCCCCAAGAGTTTTCCTGAAAAGTATAAAGACAGCCTGGTCAGCGCCGCCAACCTCTGCACGGTCAAGCGCCACCTGCAGGCGCCGCCCCAATTCGAGATCAAGACGCGGGTGGTGTGAGTCGGCCCAGTGGTCCTCAGCGGTTGATCGTGCATTTGGTATAATCATCTATACCTTCCTCATGACAGCGCGCTCATCAGCCGCCGAGGCCGTCGAAGCGCTCCGTCCTCGTCTTTCCGTCGGCAGCCGGGTCATCGCCGACGATTTCGAGCGGAGCCTGTGCCGTCGTGACCTCGCCCGTCTGCCGGGTTTCATGGAACGCGCGCTATTGCCCCGCTCCCCCCTCCTGGTGGTCCAGCCGCGGACGCAGGACGACGTCTTAGTCCTGACCGAATTCTGCCGGGAGCGCGGGCTGGCCCTCTTTGCGCGCGGGGTGTCGAGTTCGGCCTTTGGCGGCGCGGTCCCGACCGAGGCCGGGGTCGTGGCTGACTTCTCGTCCATGAACCGCGTGCTGTCCGTGGATCCAGCGGCCCGCACGGCCACGGTAGAGCCGGGGGTGCGCTGGGCTGATCTTGTGGATGCCGTCTCGCCGCATGGTCTGGCTCCCAGGACCACGCCGACCGGCCTTTTTTCAACCGTCGCGGGCTGGGTCTCGACCGGCGGCCGAGGCTTGAACGGCTTTAAGTACGGTCCTCTTCGTGAGGCGGTCCAGGGAATGCGCGTGGTGATGCCTTGCGGCGAGGTCTGGGACCTTAAGTCCTCGGATCCCCGGATGGCTGATTTTTTTGGCGCCGAGGGTCAGCTCGGGCTCATCACTGAGCTCACCTTGGCCTTGCGTCCGGCGGCGCGGGAGAGCCACCCCCTTTTGTTCTACTTTGACGACGACCAGAGAGCCTCTTCGTTCCTGGAGGCCGTGATCGCGTCTCAGCACAAGCCCACGCACCTTCAATCCTACGATGCGGCGCGTCTTAAGGAAGAGAACGCCCTGTTCAAGGACAAGACCGGCCTGAAGGATGACATCGTGGAAGCCCAAAGCGCGGTGCTCCTTCATTTCGACGATGCCGCGTCAGCGGGGAAATTCCTGGAGCATAAAGGATTGCCCCCGCACCGCGTTGCCGCGGTCTTGGCCGCGCGCTATCTTTGGTCTGAACGGTTCTACCCCATGAAGGCCCAGCGCCGCGGGCCCGGCATGCTGGCCAGCGAGGTCCTCCTGCCGCACGGCCGGCTGCCGGCCTATCTGGCCGATGCCCGACGCCTGGCGCAACGGTTCGGAGATGAACTGGCCTGCGAGACATCGTTCCATCAGTCCCAGGACAGTCTGGACTCGGTGGTCATCCTCACTTTTCTCTGCGACCCGGCCGGGGCGGATTACCCACTGCGCCTCCTTCTGGTGCAGCTGCTCACCCATGCGGCCCTGACTTTCGGCGGACGGCCTTACGGGATCGGCCTCTGGAACCTGCCCTTCGTCAGATCCCGAAGGTCGGCGCTCAAGGCCCAGGTCGACCCGCACAATCTCCTCAACCCGCACAAGTCGCTTTCCAGGCCAGGTTTCTTCAGTTTGCGGGATTGGATCCTGCAACCGATCCTTCACGTCATCGGTTTGCGGCTGGCCCGGTGGTTTTCCCCCCTCCTGGGCCTGGCGGCGCGTGGCTTGGCCCGGCCCACGGGCGAGGCATGGTCCGTGCCGGATGCGGCGGCCTCTGGCCCAGCGCTCCTCAAGGAGACCGCCGAGCGCTGCACGGCCTGCGGTTCCTGCATCGCAGTCTGCCCGGCCTGGATCGTGACCCGCGAAGAACTCACCACCGCGCGCGGCAAGCTCGAGGCGGCGCAGGCTTTAGGGCATGGGCTTTCCGCCGAAGCCGCCCAGAGCATGTTCCAATGCGTGCATTGCGGGCTCTGCGAGGAGGTCTGCCAGACCGCCTTGCCTTTGCGCGCCTGCTACGATGTCCTGGAAAAATCTGTGGCCTTGCTCCACGGCAGGCCGGACAAGCTCATCGCGGATTTCGCGGCCAGGGTGGACAAGATCTCCCCGGAAGTGGCGCAGTCCTATGGACTTCTGCGGCCTGAGTGGCGGCCAGGGACATCCCGATGAGCGGCTCATCGGAGAAGTCCCGGCGCGCCGCGGGCCGCTTCCCCGTGCTGGCGCCCCGGCGCGTGGAGCGCAGCGACCGCTGCATCTCCTGCGGGACCTGCATCGCGTCCTGCCCCTACGAGTGCCACTCCCGCAGGCCGGAGGATCTGCGCCTCATGGCCGAGCCGGATGGGGCCTGCTGCCGGGCGTGCTTCGCCTGCGTTTTCGACTGTCCGCGCCATGCCCTGCGCATGATCGAGGACCCCGCTTTCCTGAAACAGGGCGACGCCTCTTTCCCGCCGGCGGTCATGCGCGTCACCCTCGAGCAGGCCTCGACCGGCAAGATCCCGGTCAGCGGGGCCGGCTACGGCGGCCCCTTCGACGGCGCCGGCTTCGACGGCCTCTGGACGGACATGTCCGAGATCGTTCGTCCCACCCGCGACGGCATCCACGGCCGAGAGCACATCTCAACTGTCGTCGACCTCGGCCGCAAGCTTTCCAACCTCTGCGGCATGCGCTACGATGAGGAGGGCAATCTCCTCACCCCCATCCCGCCCACGCGGGAGATCTCCCTGCCGGTCCTCTTCCAGGTCCCGGACCTTCCGGGCGTGGGCGACGCTCCGGGAGCCCTCAAGGCTCTGGCCCTCTGCGCGCGCGCGCTGAGCAGCTTCGCTGCCATTGCCGCCGATGGACTGCCGGGAGCCCTGAAGGAGCATTTCAACCATCTCATCGTGCGCATCGACGCCCAGGACTTGCAACGGCACCGCCAGCTGCTCGAATGGGCGAGCATGGTGGAGTTCTTGCCGGGCACCTGGACGGATGAGACCGCGCCGCTGGCCAAGCGGATCAATCCCCAGCTCCTGACCGTGCATCGCCTCTCGGGTGGCAAGGAGTCATTGGCCGAGGCGCTGCGGCTTGCTGGCGGGATGGGAGAGACCCTGCATCTGGCGGGCGACAGTCTGGGGCTCATGCCCGACGGGGAGACCTTGATCTCCCGCTTGCGCCAGGTCCATCTCGGCCTCGTGGAGGCCGGACTGCGCGACCGCGTGACCCTCTTGGCCTCGGGCGGCATCATCGCGGCCGAGCACGTGCCCAAGGCCATCATCCTGGGCGCGGACGCCGTCATGGTCGACCTGCCGCTCTTCGTGGCCCTCGAATGCCACCTCTGCGGCGAATGCCGATCCGGGCATCCCTGTCCGCGGGGTCTGGAGAAGGTGGATCCGCAATGGGGCGCTACGCGCATGATCAACCTGATGTTGGCCTGGCGCGACCAGCTCCTCGAGGTCCTGGGAGCCATGGGCATGCGCGACGTGCGCCGCCTGCGCGGAGAGACCGGCCGGGCCATCTTCGCCGACGCCGCGCGTCAGGATTTTAAGAAAAGACTGACGATGGCCTCTGGACCATCGTCCTCGCAGGCGAAAGTCCCTCCCCGCTTGCCGGAGGAGACGAAGACTACGAATACGGACTCTTGCCTTTCCAGATTCGCCGATGATCTGCCCTCCTTCAACGTCTTGATCGACCGGGCCCGCTGCACGGACTGCGGACTCTGCGTGCCGGCCTGTCCTCAGGGGGTGTTTTCCCGAGGGGACGGAAAGCTCAAGCTCGATGAGCCTCGTCATGATCGCTGCACCGGGCAGTCCTGCCTTTCCGGCACGCAATCCTGCGTCAAGATCTGCCCCTGGCAGGCCATCCGCGTGGAGCCCTCCGAGTTGCCGCGCACCTTGGGAGACAAGCGTTGGACAGCTGGCCTGCTGCAAGGTGTCTGGCGAGACGCCCGCGCCCACGGGAAGAATGACGGATCGGACGAGCCTCGCGGCGACTCCGGCGGAGGGTTTGATCTGTTGCGCTGGCGTTCAAGCCCGCCGAGCAAGATCCGGCCCGAGGATGTCGATCTGTCCTTGGACCTCAACCGCCGCCCGGAAGGCCCGCGCATCCGGCTGGGCTTGCCGATCTACGGCGGCGGGATGTCCTATGGATCCGTGTCGCTGGCCGTCATGCAGGGGCGCGCCTTGGCCGCTCAGCGCCTGCACACCTTCACCTCGACCGGCGAGGGAGGCTATCCCGACGAGCTCAAGCCTTATGCGGACCACATCATCACGCAGATCGCCACCGGCCTCTTCGGCGTGCGCGAGGAGACCATCCAGCGCGCGCGGCTGGTGGAGTTTAAGTACGCGCAGGGGGCCAAGCCGGGCCTGGGCGGCCATCTCCTGGGAGAAAAGAACACGCCGGCTGTCGCGGCCATGCGCGAGGCCGTGCCGGGCACGAGCCTCTTCTCTCCGTTCCCGTTCCACAGCGTCTATTCCGTCGAGGACCACAAGAAGCACCTCGACTGGGTCCGCTCCATCAAGCCGGAGCTCCTGCTCTCGGTCAAGGTCTCCACTCCCGGCGACGTGGACATGGTGGCCGTGGGCGCCTACTATGCCGGGGCGCACATCATCCACCTCGACGGCGGCTATGGCGGGACCGGGGCGGCTCCGGACATCGCCAAGAAGAACATCGCCCAGCCCATCGAATACGGCATCGTGCAGGTCCATGATTTCCTGGTCAAGGAAGGCATCCGAGACCACGTGACCCTGATGGCCAGCGGCGGCGTGCGCACGACCGATGACGTCTTGAAGGCCGTGGCCCTGGGCGCGGACGGCTGCGTCATCGGCACGGCGGAGCTCGTGGCCATCGATTGCGTGCGCTGCTGCAACTGTGAGCGCGGCCGGGGTTGTCCCATCGGCATCGCCACGACCGATCCGGTCTTGAGCCGCCGCCTGGAGCCCGAGTGGGTGGCCGGCCGCATCGAGAGCATGTACCGCGCCTGGATGCAGAGGATGCGCCGCAAGCTGGCCGCCTTGGGCCTGAAGAGCATCGCCGAGCTCCGCGGCCGACGCGATCTGCTGGAGTCCATCGAATCATGAGCGAAGAGGCCATCACAGCCGCCCGGAGGAGGCTCGTCGAGGGGCTGCGCCCGTCAGGCAAGCCCGATTGCGAGGGCGGCTGCGGGGTCATCGGCATCGTGGGCACAGTACCCATGCCGGGCAAGCTCATCATCAGGCCGTGCAGCCAGATGCGCAACCGCGGCAACGGCAAGGGCGGCGGCGTGGCCGCCGCTGGCTTATTCCCGAAGTACCGTCGGCACTATGCCCTGCACATCGGCTATATCGACGAATCCGTGCGCCAGGCCTTGGAGAACGAGTTCATCACCCCCCGCTTCGATGTGACGCACATGGAACGGCAAGCCGACGTGGGCGACTACCGCGCGGTGGGCTTGGAACTGCGGCCCCCCACGGTCTGGCGCTATTTTGTCCGAGCAAAAGCTTCCGAGCTCGAACGCTTCATGTCCGAGACACAGATCACGGATCGCTCAGCGGCTGAGGATGAGTTCGTCTACCAGAACAGCTTCAAGCTCAACCGCCGCTTCTACGCCGAGGCCGCGCCTCCCCGAGCCTTCGTGCTCTCGCACGGCCGCGACCTGATGATCCTCAAGGCCGTGGGCTACGCCGAGGAGGTGGCCCGCTTCTATCGCCTGGAAGAGACCCAGGCCAAGGTCTGGATCGGGCACCAGCGCTATCCCACGCGCGGCCGTGTCTGGCATCCGGGCGGCGCGCACCCCTTCGCCGGTCTGCACGAGGCCCTGGTCCATAACGGCGACTTTGCCAACTACTACGCGGTGACCGAGTATCTGCGCCAGCGGGGGATGGTCCCGCTCTTCGTGACCGATACCGAGGTCTCGGTCCTGCTCTTCGACCACTACGCGCGCGTCTTGGGCTATCCCCTGGAGCATGTCATCGAGGCCCTGGGCCCCACGCCCGAGGGCGATTTCGAGCGCTTGAGCAAGCGCCGCCAGCGCATCTACCGGGCCCTGCAGAACGCGCACTTGAACGGCTCCCCGGACGGGCCGTGGTTCTTCATCGTGGCCCGCTGCGACCCACAGACCCTCTCTCCCCAGCTCATCGGCATCACCGACGTCTCCATGCTTCGGCCGCAGGTCTTCTCGGTCCAGCGCGGGGCCAAGAGCTTCGGCGCCATCGCCTCGGAGAAGCAGGCCATCGACGCTTTCTTCGAGGAGCTCTCCCAGGTCTACCCGGACGTGCCCGCCTGCGCTGACGCTTATTGGAACGCCCGCGGCGGCAGCTGCACGGACGGCGGGGCATTCGTCTTCTCGGTCCAGGGGGAAGGCGACCAAGCGAAGCTGGATATCGTCGATAAATTCGGCAACGAACTTTTCACGGAGAAGGATCAGCTGCAGGAGACTCCGGTTCTGGAGCCTTCGGACGGCTTGAAGTCCCTGCTGCGCCGCGGACGTGACGCGGAGTTCCTCTCCGAGGTCCGCGGAAAGCTCGCCTCATCGGGCTGGCGCAAGACCTTGGACGAGGTCAGCGTCCTGCGCGATCGCCGCTGGGATATGGGCAGGCAGAGGCCGGGCTTCGTCTGGGCGGCCGTGGACCGCGCCGTGAACGCGATCCTCGAGAGCGTGCCGGCACTGCCGGCGGCGGCCGGGGACTGCCGGGTCGATCGAGCTTCCACGCGCTCCGCCAGACTGCCTTCCCCTCAGTCTCCCGGCGCGGCCTTGGTCATCGACGCCCAGGGTTTCCCTCCGGAAGGGCCCTCGGCCGTCAACCGGCTCATCGTGGACGCCGTTCGCCAGGGCTGGAAGCGCTTCGTCATCTTCCGCGCGCGCGGCGACCGGTTCCTCGGCTGCGGCCTGGGGCCTGGAAGCGCGGGCGTGCGCATCGACGTCTACGGATCGAGCGGCGACTACCTGGGTTCGGGACTCGATGGGGCGGAGATCTTCGTGCATGGCAACGCGCAGGACCAGGTGGGCCAGATCCTCAAGGCCGGGCGCATCGTGGTCTACGGGGATGTGGGGCAGACCTTCCTTTACGGGGCCAAGGGCGGAGAGGCCTTCGTCATGGGCAACGCGGCCGGCCGGCCACTCATCAACGCGGTGGGCAAGATCCGGGCCATCATCAACGGCACGTGTCTCGACTACTGCGCCGAGAGCTTCATGGCCGGCGACCAGCTGGGCGGGGGCTTCGTCATCATCAACGGCCTGGGCTTCAACGAGCGCGGCAGCGTGGTGGGCCTGGAGCACAAGTACGCGGGCAACAATCTCTTCTCCTTGGCCTCGGGCGGGGCCTGCTACCTCAACGATCCCTACCACACGGTGAGCGAGCGCCAGCTCAACGGCGCGAGCTTCGTGCCGTTCCGTGAAGCCGATTGGAGCGTCATCTTCCCGTACCTGCAGGCCAACGAGGGCTACTTCGGCATCTCCAACCGCGAGGATCTCCTGGTGGTCGACGGCGTGCTCAAGTGGCCCAAGGAAGTCTTTCGCAAGATCGTGGCGAGTCCTTCGACCAAGGGCCTGGACTGGTCGGTGCTCGCGGACTGAGCGAGGCCTGCTCAGCCGAACGTGAAGGCGTAGACCGAAGTCCTCTCATCAAACACCAGGCGCAGGCGATGAGGGCCTGACTTTCCCCGAAGATCGACGAGATGATAGAGCCGGTGCCCGTCCAGCCGGGCGCGGCCGCCTTGGACATCGGCTCCCGAGTCCTCAGGGCTGATGGGTCGCCCATCCAGGAGCACGGCGACGCTGTCTCCCTCATGGCGCGGGCCGATCACGAGATAGACCTTCTCGGCCTGGAACTGGAGCTCGAGCGAGGAGCCTGCTGCGGATATCGCCGATGCTCCGGAGATCGTCCAGAGGCCCTGAAGGGCGAAATGGTCCTTGCCGATGGTGCGCGGCAGGGCGAAGAGATGCTTGCCCAACTCTGGTTTCGGCGATGAGAAGCGTTCCATCCTCTCGCGGCCCAGATAAGTCTCCGGGGTGATCCTGTCCGGGCTGGATCTTTCCGCGGGCAGCGTCGCCGCGCTCGGCCGCGGGCGGCCGGCATCGGCCAGGAGCTCCCGGATCGCCGCGTCCATCTCCGGGGCTTCCCCCTCCCCGAAATGGGCGAGTCTCACGCGGCCCGCGGCGTCGATGAGATACTCCGCCGGCCAATAATGATTGTCATAGGCCTTCCAGGTCGCGAAGTCGTTGTCCTGGGCCACGGGATAGGAGACGCCGAATTGTCGCAGCGCGGCCTCGACGTTGGCCGTCTTCTTCTCAAAGGCGAATTCCGGGGCATGCACGCCGATCACGACCAGGCCCGAGGGGCCGTAGGCTTGGTGCCAGTGCTTGACGAAGGGGAGCGTGCGCAGACAGTTGATGCAGCTGTAGGTCCAGAAATCCACGAGAACGACTTTTCCGCGGAGCTTTCGCAGCGAGAGCGGCGGCGAATTGAGCCAGCGGGAGATGCCTGTGAATTCGGGCGCGGGGCCGAGGTCTTCCAGGTCGCTTCCTTCGCGGGCGGAGGCCTTCTGAGCGCCTGGACCGTCTTTTCGGATCTCATCGAGCTGGCGGCGGACATGTTCATTGTCTTCGATGCGCGCGAAGAGCCGCCCATAGGATGGGAAGGCGTCGAGCACGCGCAGTTGCAGCTTCTTGTCGTAGTCGGTGTAGATGAGAAGGGCGGCGGCGATCATCACCAGGCCGAAGGCCTGTTGGATGCGGCCGCTGTAGCGGCCCCACTCCCGCAGTCGGCTGAAGATCCGCGAACTGCCCATGGCCAGCAAGAACAGCGGGACGCCGATGCCGAACACATAGGCGACAGCCACCAGGATGACCCGGGCGTTGACGCTGCGCGTGGCCGCGAGCGTGGCGATCGTGGCGAGTATGGGCCCGGCGCAGGGCGCCCAGACGAGGCCGATCGAAAAGCCGCCGGCAAAGCCGGCGAGGAAGCCCTGGCCGGAGCTCGGGCCTGTTCCCTGCAAAGGCCGCAGCAATCTGGAGACGAGGACTTCGAACCGGGAGCCCAGAGACGGGACGATCAGGGAGAGTCCCAGAAGGCTGATGACAGCGACGGCCGCCAGGCGGAAGGCGTCGGGGTCGATGCCCAGGGCCTTCTCCAGGTAGGAAACGCTCAGTGTGAGGATCAAGAAGCTGGTCATGAGGCCCAGGACCAGGCCCAACGGCCGCCGCCTTCCCTCGCCGGAGGAGGCGGAGAGGACGATGGGCAACAGCGGCCAGATGCAAGGCGCCAAAATCGTCGCCAAGCCGGCCGCGAAGCTGAAGAGGAGCAACGTCATGATTCGGATTTTTGTCTAGGTCCTGCGGATCATCGGCTGAGGGCCTCCTGCTTGAGATACTGCCGCAGTTGGTCGCGCAGCCCCGGCGACTGCTCGAAGCCGTGCTTGCCGATGGCATGCTGTTCTCCGGCGTCCAGGACTTCTTGTTCTGTGCCGGAGAGTGTGAGCGTACAGTTCGACTTTGGATGCTGCCTGCAATCCAGAATGACTCTCTTTTGCTCAGTCATAACAACCTCCTTTAGCCGCATGGGCGCGCTCAGCGCGCGTAGTCGGTCATGCCCTGGAAGTCGACGATGACGACTTCTTCGTCGCCGACCACCCAGGCATCGTGCCCCGGCGCCACCGAGGACACGTCCCCCGGCTTAGAGTCCCGCACCGTCCCATCATCCATCAGGATGCGCAGGGTTCCTGCCAACTGGTACTGCAGGTGGGGCGCCTGACAGCTCTTGGTCTTAGCGATCGGCTTGACCGATTCTGACCATTTCCAACCTGGTTGAAGGACGGCCTTTCCCACAGTCGCGCCGCCGAGCTTGATGAGCTCGAGGTGCCCCTTCGGGAAATTGCGCCTTTCATCCGGCGTGTGGAAACTCCGGATCTCGATACTCCTCTCCAGCACCGCGCTCTTCTTCATACCATCACCTCATTCACGCCTATAGGTTAAGCGGGAATGGTCAAGAAAACATCAGGTCTTCAGCGCGTGGAGTGGGAGCTTGTGCGGCATCGGTTGTGATTTTTTATTTCAGCTGCTTGCTGATATGCGACCAGGCGCTCTTGAGTTCGGCGGTCACATGTTTGATCTCTGAGGCGCTGGCGTGCTTGACCCGCGCGTAGCGCTGCGCGGTCTCGTCCACGAGTTTTTCGTAAGCCTCTTGGTTGATCTCCTTCATGTCCTCCATCTTTTCGAGGACCTCGCCCTTCACCTTGAGGACCCATCCCGAGATCTTCGCGCGATTCTTGGCGCCTCTCGGACCGTAGAGAAAATAGGTTCCCGCCGCGACGAGCGCGGCCAGCCCGGCTCCGGCTCCGATCACCTTCGTTGATTTTTTCATGGTCTCTCCTTGGTCACGATGTCATTATAATGACATTCAAGCGCCGTGTCCATGCCTCGAACTTCGTATAATCGCTGCGTGGAGACTCTCTGTCTGATCTTGACGAACATCCTGGGAGGCGCGTGCTACCCGGCCATCAGCATCGCTTTGAGAGGATTCGGGGACCGCGACGTGGCGTTTTTGCGCATGGGCCTGTGCTCCCTGCTCTTCGTCCCCCTCCTGCTGCATTCGCGCAAGCGCCTCTGTGCCCTCGCGGCTCGCGATTGGGCGCTCATGGCCGTCGTGGGATTCTTCGGATACTCCATGCCGTTGGCCCTGGGCATCTGCGGCCAGAAGCTTTCTACGGCAGCTTCGGCTTCGCTGCTTCTCACTCTGGAGCCCATCACGATCGTCTTTCTCTCCTGTCTTTTCCTGGGAGAACGGATCACCCAGAGGAAGGGTCTGGCCTTTGCGGCGGGTCTTTTAGGCACGGGCTTCATCACTTTTCAAGGCCTGCCGCACTGGGGAGAGTCCTTGACCGGCCGCATGACCGGCGACTTGATGCTCGCGGCCGCGGGAGCCTCTTGGGCGATCTACACCGTTATCGGCAAGCCGCTGCTGACCCGCGTGCGCCCTCTCGACTACACCGCCGTGACCACGGTGTTCGGTTTCCTGGGCGTGGCCCTCTGGGCCGGGCCGGATCTCTCGCCCGGCGCGTGGCGCTCGGCCGGGGCGCTTGCCTGGGCAGGCATCGTCTTTCTCGGGGTCGGCGGCAATTTCCTGGGAGGACTGCTCTGGAACCTGGCTTTGGAGCGCACCGAGGCTTCACGGGTGGCCAACTTCATCTTCCTTCAGCCGCTCGTGGGAGTGGCGCTGGGCGCGTGGCTTCTGGGAGACGCATTGACCGCCTGGACGCTGGCGGGCGGCGCACTGGTGCTGGCGGGAGTCCGGGCCGCGACGCGGCTTTGACTCTTAGGGCTTCTTTGCCGCCGCTGCCGCGGCGAGTTCCGCGGCCACATCCACGCCGGGCTTCTCGCTCTGCGGCCAGGAGGGCAGAAGCGGCGTCATGAAGCCCGTCATCATCTGGGTCTCATTGAGCAGGTGCACGTGCAGCGCATGTTCCAGCATATTGCTCAAATCAACGGGCTTGAGCGCCAGCTTGCCCATGTTGAGTGCCCAATCCTGAGGGTTGACGTCGACCTCGCGGTTGTAGCCCGTGCCCTCGATCTCCCAGACCTTGTTGCCCGTGCGGTCGAGGAGCTTGAGGGTGGCGGCCACCTCGCGCTCGACCACGACGACGGCGTTGAAGTCGTGGAACTGCGTGATGGTGGCATAGAGCAGGCCGTCGACGCCCAGCTTGTCGGCCAGAGTCTGGGGAGGGATCTCATTGAGCGGCTTGCCTTCCGCCAGGAGATCTCCGATCTGCGCGTCCTGGGCGGGCGAGCTGACCGGGATCATTCCCAGGCCGAGGAGCATCTCCGCGGAGGCCCGGCGCACCGTGTCGGGGGCATCCGTATCCGAGGTCTTGTTCTCCGGAGGCAGGATGGCGACGAAGTGCGGGAGCGGGGTGCGATCCTTCAGATAGGTCAGCCGGGGACTGCCTCCGATGCAGCCGGAGGTGAGAAGGGCAATCGCGGCGACGGCGAGGCAACGAGGAAAAAGGAGTTTCATGGGACCTCCGCGAGAAGTGTCTGGGCCATGGACTGCATCTGCTGGGTGTAGGTGTCGATGGGATGGAAGAGGGAGCTCTTGACCTCCTCCGCCTGGGCCGAACCCCAGATGACCTCTCCGGTTGCGGGATCGACCAAGCGCAGAGACATCACGTAGCGCATGTTGGCGGGAGCGTTGCCGCTCATGCCGAGGGCGCCGATGAGGATGGCGTCGGCGTGGAGGTCCTTGCCGGTCTTGAGCGCCTCCTGCATGGTGAAGCCCGTTCGGTAGCGGTCGGGATGGAACATGGCGGTCATGATGCTGACGTCCTCGTCCGGCTTGAGCTTGACGCCCTCGAAGCCGTTCTTCTTCAGGGTCGAGACGACCTCGTCCATGGGGATGAAGGAGAAGCGCGTGCTGTCCTTGACGCCCCGATAGATGATGGTCGTGGGCACCATGTCGGCGTATTTTCCTTTATAAGCGGGGTCCGGATCGTCCGAGCCCAGGCCGTTGGCGTTGAAGAACGGCATGATGGCGACGCGCTTGACCTGGGGAAGTTTCGCCGCGGTGGGCGTCGCTGAGGCCTTCAATTGGACCGGCTGGACGAAGGAGCAGGCGGACAGAATGCCCGCGGCTGCGAGGACGACGAGCCATCGGATGTTTCTCATGGTTCGCATCATATGAAGAAAGAAAAGGCGCCGTCAACCGTTCAGAGCCGGCGGAAGCGTTCGGCGGCCTTCATGAGCTCGCTGCGGATGCCCGGCTCGGTCATCGAGTGCCCGGCGTCGGGCACGACGACGAGCTTGGCTTCGGGCCAGGCGCGGTGCAGATCCCAGGCCGAGATCATGGGGCAGCACATGTCGTAGCGGCCCTGCACGATGACGCCCGGTATCTTTCGGATCTTTTTGACGCCGTCGAGCAGTTGATCCTCCGTCTTCCGGAAGGATTTGTGGATGAAATAGTGGCACTCGATGCGGGCCAGGGCCTCGGCGAAGCGGTCCTCTCCGAAATGCGCGATGAGACCCTCGTCCTGGCGCAGCTTGGAGATCGCCCCCTCCCAGATGGACCAGGCTCGGGCGGCTTCGAGGCGGATCTTGGCATTCGGGCTGGTGAGCCGGCGATAGTAGGCCCGGATAAGATTCCCCCTCTGGCGCGGCGGGATCGGCTTGAGGAACTTCTCCCAGGCATCCGGGAATATGTAGTTGGCGCCTTCCTGATACATCCAGCTCAATTCCTTGTCCCTCAGCAGGAAGATCCCGCGCAGGATGATGCCTTTGCAGCTGCGGGGATGGGTCTGGCTGTAGGCCAAGGCCAGCGAGCTGCCCCAGCTGCCGCCGAAGACCACCCAACGGCTGATGCCGAGATGCTCCCGGAGGCGCTCGATGTCCGCCACGAGGTCCCAGGTGGTGTTCTTTCGGAGTTCGGCGAAGGGGAGGCTTTTGCCGCAGCCGCGCTGGTCGAAGAGCACGATGCGCCATTGGCGGGGATCGAAGTAGCGGGGATAGATCGCGTCGGTGCCGCCGCCGGGGCCGCCGTGGAGGAAGACGAGGGGCTTGCCTCGGGGGTTGCCGCACTCCTCGAAATGGATCGTATGGAGCGGTGAGACCTTGAGGAACCCTTCCCGGTAGGGCTTGATCGGAGCGAACAGGTCCATGCTACCGGATCTTGCGAGCGAAGCGGTCCCTCACGTTGGCGTCGATGAAAGTCCCCAGCCCTTTGCCGGCGACCGCCAGGGTCTTCATCTTTCGGATCATCTCGGGGCTGGCGGTCTGGTTGGTGTAGAGGTAGACCGAGCAGTCGGCGAAGCGGATCGTCATGGCGTCTTTGGCGATGTGAAAGCGCGCGACCTTGGAATCGCCGCTGAGGTTCTTGTACTGCAGCATCATCTTGTGTTTCTTGGGAGTTCGCATGCAGGCATTATGACATATTTGAGAGGAGAGAGTGCTCCGGGCGTAGGACTCGAACCTACAACCTTGCCGTTAACAGCGGCCTGCTCCACCATTGAGCTAGCCCGGAATGGGACAAGATTCTAGCAGAAATCGCCAGAATATGGAATAATACGGAAAATACGGAAAGCTCTGACCCCGATGAAATTGGAATCCCTGCTCGAAGACGTGACCGCGCGCGGCGGCTCGGATCTCCATCTCATCCACGGCCTGCCGCCGATCGCGCGCATCGCGGGTGAGATCGGGACGCTCTCTCATCCGGTCTTGGATTCCGACGGCATCCAGGCGTTGTTGGATCCCTTCTTGACCGATGTCAATCGCGAGCTGCTCAAGAAGGATTGCCGGGTCAATTGCGCCCACACCATCGCCGAGGGCCGCTACCGCTTCAGCGTCTACAAGGCCCTGGGCACGGTCGGCGCCTCCATCCGCGCGCTGCCGCACAAGATCTATCCCTTATCCTCCCTGGGTCTTCCGCCCATCGTCGGCGCCCTGGGCCACAAGAAGAACGGCATCATCCTCATCACCGGCGCCACGGGCAGCGGCAAAAGCACGACCATGGCCGCGATGCTGGAGTGGATCAACCAGACGGGCAAGCCCGCGAAGGTCATCACCATCGAGGATCCGGTGGAGACCATCTTCAAGCCGTGCCACTCGATCTTCGTCCAGCGGGAGGTCGGCGCGGACACGCCGTCCTTTGCCATGGGAATCGTGGACGCCCTGCGCCAGGATCCGGATGTGTTGTGCATCGGCGAGCTGCGCGACGTGGAGTCCATCAACGCGGCTTTCGTCGCGGCTGAGACGGGACACCTCGTCCTCTCGACCCTGCACACGCGCGACGCGTCCAAGACTGCTCAGCGCATCGTCACCGCCGTGCCGGCCGGCGACCAAGAGGGCATGCGCGAGCATCTGGCCACGACTTTAGAGGCGGTCATCTCCCAGGAGCTGCTGCCTCGCGCCGACGGCAAGGGCCAGGTCCTCTCCTGCGAGGTGCTCATCGTGACTACGGCCGTGCGCCAGATGATCCGGGAGAACAAGCTCGAGGCGATCAACGACGCCATCCAGTCGGGCATGAGCGTGGGGATGACGTCGCGGGACGCGAGCATCAAGAATCTCTACGCCCGCCAGCTCATCACCCGGGAAGTGGCGCTGGAGCACATGCGCCACCCTGAGACCCTCGGGAAGTCTTAGCTGTCGACGAAAGCCTGCTTGCCGGCCTTGATCGCGGCCGCCACCTGCTCCTTCTTGTGCAGGCTTTCTTCCTTGATCTTGGCCAGGAGTTCCTCGCCTTCATCGCGTTTGTCCTGGAGCCAATCCGTGATCTGGTCCCGGGTCTGTTTTCCAGACTTGGGCGCGAAGAGCACGCCCAGGCCGGCGCCGATGGCCGCGCCGGTCAAAAAGAACAGCAGATTCGAGCCTTTATCTTCTGACATGATCCTTCCTCCTCACTGATGCGAGACAGTCGTCTTCTTTTTGTTATAACAGGTTGACGCGGAGCTGTCAAGGCCCATTTTGGGCCTACTGGACTTCGTTGGAATAAATGATTACAATACGAGCAAGAACATGGTGAAACCCGAAGCGGCCCCGCAGAAGTTCGAGGTGGCGCGCCTCTCCGACGGCCTCTTCAAGGTCAAGCTCAAGGAGGGCCGGGGCTTCTTCAAGATCGGCGTCGAGAAGAAGCCGGGAGAGGCCAATTCCCTCTTTCTGGAGATCAACTCCTCCAAGAAGTTCGAGATCGGCAACGACTGCGACACCTGCCATTTCTGGTTCAAATGCCTCCATGAGCCGCGCCTGGTGCGCAAGGTCGCCAATCTGCCCAAGGCCTTTCAGGTGCCGCGCCCCATCGACGAGGAAATGCTGCAGGACCTCGCGCCGGTGCTCGAGATGCAGGAAAAGGGCGAGTATGATGTCTTTGAGACCTCCATCCACCTCTCCGGGCCCTATGACAGCGAGGATGAGGGCTCGTATTTCTTCAACAACGAATTCATGGAGCTCTGGGACGTTGCCGACCCGCGCGAGGAAGGGCTGCTCTCCGGCTGGGAGCATTACGAGGGAGACCGGCCGCGCGTCTGGCGCCACCAGGACTCGGGCGTGACGGAGAGCCAGCACGACTTCATCATCCCGCTGGTCCCCCGCGGTATGCTCAAGGACGAGAACGTCAAGATCTACCAGTCGATGATCGCCAATGGGGATCGGCCGCGCATCCTGCTTCTGGGCATGTACCACCGGGGCATCCCCGAGGTCGTCCGGCGCGGCCGCAACAAGGTTCTGCACAGCTTCTTCGCCGGCTTCGTCATGGACGGCCACCACAAGCTGGCGGCCTATCGCCGCGCGGGCGTCCCCGCCAAGTTCCTCGTGGTCCTTTCCCAGAAGGCGAGCAAGTATTTCCTCCTACGCGAGGAAGGCACCGCGCCCCGGCCGAAGTTCGAGGAGCGCCTGGCGCTGCTCGCCAAGCCTTCCTGACTCTTGCATTTGCGCGGATTCCGGCTATACTATCTCTATGTCCATATAGGACTTAAGACCTAGGAAGGCCTAGGTCTTATGGCCCTAGAGGGCCTAGGTCTTATGGGCATACACTAAAGTCATGAGACGGTCCTCCATGCTGGCCTCTGGCTTGTTCTGCGCCCTGGCTCTCGGGGGCTTTTTTGCGCCCAGCCCGGCGGCGGCGGGGCCGGCTGATGCAGGCCTTTTCAACGTTCCGCTGGGCATCCAAGGGAATGTCGATGCGCTGGGACGCGATGTCATCGGATATTTGACCGGGAAATCCGACGCGCAGTCGTTGGATAAGCTCCAGAATCGTCTTGAGGAGATCGAGAAGAGATTTTTGAGCGATGCCTCCGTCCCTTCCTATAAAAGGAAGCAGATCGCCTCTGAGATCCAGAGGCTGCGCACGATCCTCTACCAGAGCAGGAGATTCTTTTCCACAAGATCGGTCGATCCCAGGATCGCCCGCCTAGTTCAGGCTGCTTCTACGAGCGCTGATGCGATCCAGACAGTGTCCGAGCTGATGTCCGGTCTTTTCGAAGCGGCTGATAATGCCCAGGATCATCCTGAAAAGTTGGGACGGATCTTCGATAATTTCGGAAATTTCGAGCACCTGAGAGATAAAAAGGAGATCCTCAAGTCCCTTCAGGACCTGCGCAATGATCTGCCCGTGATCGTGGTGGATGCCAGCGGCAAGCCCATTCCAGTGCAATACCAGGGCAAGCCCAAGGATGTCACTGGCTTCCATGTCCATGTCGCAGCCCTGGGCGATTCGGCCGCCGAGGGAGGCCCGGTCTCCTCGGATCTTCATCTCAACCGCGGGCCCCTGCAGATCTTGTACACCGCCGTGCGCGGAAACGGCGAGGTCTTTGTCCAAGCGGTTTCCCCCCAAAGCGCCAAGCCGCGCCGCGTCAGCCCGCATGTGACCGCGATGCTGGGTCCTGGCGGCGCTGTCTCAGGCTATGATTTCGACATCGCCGAGTTGCAGAATTTCTCCGATGAGCAGCGCCTGGCCTTCGCCCGCGAGATCGCCTCGGCGCTCAGCTCGCAGCTGCAGCTCGACGAGCTTCTGGTCCCCCTGGCCAATTTCTTGCGCGACCTCGACCACTTCAAGCTGGACGGCGCTGTGGAAGCGCATCTGACCTTCGACTCAACGACCAAGAGCTTCCAGTTCGTTTCCCGGGACCGGCACAGCGTGATGCAGATCGTCACGGTCCAGCCCGGCCTGGGCTCGCCGTGGGAAGATAAGCGGCTGCCGAGCTTGCTCGTGATGCGGCCCGTGAAAGTGGGCGCGGATGGCGTGTCGCAGCCGTATCGCCTGGGCTGCCAATGGGAATATGCCGATGACGATACCCGGCGGGTCTGGGTGGTTCGCAACCAGCTGAAGAATCGCCGCTGGGTGCTTGCCTACACGCAGATGTTCGAAGAAGTCTACCTGGTCCGGCAGGTCCGCTATGACACGGAGATCCGCGACTGGCTGCCGTCGATCGCAGACGAAAAATGGGCTGCTCTGCCCGAGGAACGGGTCGCCAAGAAAAGCTCCGTCCTCGTCCATGAAGGGAAGACCTGGATGGGCGCTGGATTTTCTTATGTGATGAAGCCATTGGAGATGTTTGCCACAACCGCCTACTCGGGTGCCATGGGAGCGGTTCAGTGGACGGTCGCCGAGACCATCAGCTTTGAGCCGGCGAGACAGGCTATCGTGGTCATGTTGGCGCAGGGGCTTTATCTGACAACGGCGCCTATCCTGGGGGGTGTCCCGGGTTTCACCTACGAAAGTTATAAAAAATCTGCTGACAAGATCCTAGATCCTGACCGTTGGCGCATCGAAGCTTTGGGGAGTCTCTCTAAAAGAGCGCTGCTGAGCCAGGAAGCAGGCCAGGCGCTCGCTGGCAATCTTCTGAGTGTCGGGGCGCGGGAAAGGCTGGCCCAGGAGCTGCGCGCGCAGCGCCGGCGCCAATTGGAGAAGGCCTCCTATCCTCTGCCCCAGGAGGCGCTGGAGCAGGCGGTCCACGCGCCGGTGAGCGATCAGGAGCTCCTGGATTTCGTGCGGGAGAATCATGGGGCGAGCACCTATGGCAAACAGCTGGACGCCTTGGCGCAGGAGTGCCAGGGCCCGAGCAAGTGGGCTTTGCAAACGGCCGGTTTCATTGTCGGCTCCACCGAGGATGTGACGCAAAGTCTGCTCAACCCCATCTCCTGGGTCTTCTTGCCAATCGCTCGTTTCGGGGGTCTGTCTTTGGCAGTGAAAGGGATGCGAAAGCTCGATGCTGTGGCTCATGCCGGGCCTTTGTTCCGGTACGGCGTGAAGTGGCCGGTCCAGACGGCCTATGGGATGATGGCCTTTTCAGCGGGCACAGGCGTTGCCGGGGATTTTGCCTCGGCGGCGCATGCCTGCGCCACGCGCAATGGGGAATGCTCGCAAAAGATGCGCGCTGTTGTGGATGATGCGGCGTTGATCGTCATCTTTGCCGGAGGACATGAGACGCTCAAGGAACAGGCTCCCAAAGCCGGCTTGGAGGTGGAGCAAGCAAATCTTAAGCCAGCAGTGGAGCAGCCAGCGCTTCAAGCGGCAGCCGAGCAACCGAAGTCCTTTGGGAATATCTGGTCTGATCTGAAGTCGCTGTACCAGAAGGCAAAGAGGGAGAACGACAAGCCTTTGGAAAGCGAGCAACTGAGACTTTTAGATGTCGAGCCGAAGAAGTGGTGGCAATGGCAGCGTAAGCAACCCAAATTGGCCAACCTGCCGGAGACCACAGAGCCTGCCAAGAATCTCGCCCCCAAGGAAAGCATCCCGGCAATGGAACAGCCTGAACTTTTGAACACCAAAGCCATGGAGGATTGGAAGATGACGCCTGAGGAGATGCTCCCTCCTGAAAAAAGGTTCGCGGCATTGCCGGAGCCCTCAAAAATCATTCTGCCTGGAGAAGCGGCCTATAAACTCTCTCTCAGCTTTGTGGCCTCCAGCTTGCTTCAGCAGGAACCGCCAGCGGAAAAAGTAATCCCCCCTCTGCCACTGAAGACGGAAGAGCGGACCGCTCCAGAGGCCAGTTCTGCACCTCAGAAAAATAAATCGGGAGCCAGCCCTGAGGGAAAAAAACCCGACACAAAAATGGCCAGCGCAAAAGTCCTTCGCGGCGAAAGCGCCAGAGGCGGCTCTTCTAGGTCCGGAGGATCGTCCTCCCATAGCAGTGATTCCCAGGTTTCGGAGAGCGGCGGCGGCAGTGCTGGGTCAGCTGGAGGCGCGAGCGGTGCTGGAGGCGGAGGTGCTGGAGGCGGCGCAGGCCCGAGCAGCGCTGCCGGCGTCGGTTCTGCCAATGCGGCCAGATCCGAGGCCGCCGGTGTCGCTGCCAACAACCCAGCTCCGGCAGAGCCGACTTCCCCCTCTCTGGCAGCGGGCAGCCCAGCGTCGTCCTCCCCTGTTCCTGAGCCAAGCAAGAAGGACAACACAGTCCTGCAAGCCGCGTCCATCGTGGGCGGCCATGACCACAGCATCCCTTATGACAACGCCAATCCGGATGCCCAAGCCGCGATGAAAGCAGCTCCTTCGACATCTGGAGGAAGTAGAATCACGGTGCTGGCCTTGGCATCTCTGCCCAATCGTTTTGTCGCCAAAAAAGAGGCGGCCACGGCCTCGGCGCCTGCGCAGGCCGCAGCTCCTCAGATGCAGTCCCAGTTCAGCCAGAGTGCTCCTCAGGTTGCGGACGATGAGACGGCGCGTGATGAGTCCGTCTTCCGATTGATGCCGCTGACCAAATACAAAAGAGATTTCCCCGCTTCCAAACCCAAAGACGGCGTTCCCTTCCGGCGCGCCGTGGAAACAGGCGTTGAGATCGGGGTGGTCGGCGCTATCCTGCTCTTGCTGCCCAAGCTGGGCGCTCTGGCCCGCCTTCTCGGCATCCGCAAGCCCTAATCTGAATCCGTCAGTTCAGCACCCCGTCCGGTGGCGCGGTTGAAAAAAGCCATTATTTTTTCATATCTTTTTTCGTCCATTGGGAACTGCGTTTCAGTTGGAAATCATGCAAACGAGCGACTCGGCATGAGCACTTGAACTGAAAATCAGGTCGAACTGTTGCCGGCAACAGTTGCTTGGAAATTTCTTGCAGGCCAGAGGATGTTTACCCCACGGGCGGGATCAACAATCTTTTACGCTCTGTGGGAGCGTGATTCGTCCTCGCCGATACGACCGGCGATGGCGAATTTAAGCTTCGACTGAACTTTTTAGGCTCACTTAGCGGCGGCACGCGGCTTCGACGTCCTTGATCTCCTTGGGCGTGTCCGTGAGATTGAGAGATCCGCGCGCCTGGATGACGATGTCATCTTCGATGCGCACCCCTCCGAAGTCCAGGAACTTCTCCGCGCGCGCAAAATCGACTGAAGCGCGATGCTGGCGGCGGTTGTGGGCGTCCTGGAGCAGGGCCTCGATGAAGTAGATGCCCGGCTCGATCGTAATGACGAAGCCCGGCTCGAGCTTGGCGAGGAACCGGAGCGCGAACTTGTGGGGATTGCGCACCAGGCGCTTCTTGCCGCCGGTGACGTCATGGACGTCGAGTCCCATCATGTGGGAGAGCCCGTGCGGGTAGAAGAGCCTGACCGCGCCGTTCTCCACCAGCCCCGTCGTGTCACCCCGCAGGATCTTCAAGGACTTCAGGCCCTCGGCGATCCTGGTCATGGAGAAGATGTGGAGATCCGTCGAGAGCAGGCCCGGCTGGGCGTGCGCGATCGAGGCCTTCTGCGCCTCCAGGACGATAGAGTAGATGTCTTTTTGCCGCCGGCTGAACCGGCCGCTGATGGGCAAGGTGCGCGTGACGTCCGCCGCGTAGCCGCGGCACTCGGCTCCCGCGTCCATCAGGAGAAGGTCGCCCGCCTTGAGCTTCGCGTTGTTGCGGTCGTAGTGCAGGATGGCGGAATTTTTTCCTGAGGCGGCGATGGTGAGGTAGGCCAGGTGCCTGAGACCGGCTTGGAGGCACTCCGACTCGAACACGGCTTGGGCCTCATATTCATGCTGGCCGGGACGCACCGAGCGCATGACCGCCAGGTGCGCCGCATTCGTGGCGGCGCAGGCCTGTCGGATCATGTCCAGTTCGCCGGGAGACTTGCAAGCCCGCAGTTCCGAGAGGGCATCCGCCAGCCTGGCCGGAGCCGCATGAAGGCCTTTCATCAAGGGGCGGTGGGCTTTGAGAGTCTCCTGGTCCGTGTAGATCTTGCGATAGCCGCGCCGGGAGATCTTGAATTCTTTTTCCAGAGTGTCGGCGTAGACGGCGCGCATGCCGTAGAGCCTCTGGGACTCGGCCGGTCCGGGCACGGGGCCGAGCCACACGCGGTGCTGGTTGTCGATGCGCGGGATGAAGAGGGTCTGGCGGCCGCGCTGAGGGTCGATGAGCAGAGTGTATCCCGACGCCTCGACGTCCGTCAGATAGAGGAAATCCGATCTCTGCCGGAAAAGCGCTTCCGTGTCCGCGTTGCGCGTGCGGCTGACGCCGCCGGAAAGCAGGATGAGTCCGTCGGGCAGGCGCTCGGCCAGGGCGCGGCGATGCCGGAGAGTGTCGTTCATGGCGCGATTATACCGAAGTGCTTCACGGCTTTGCTATACTCTCTTGTGACTTCCACCCCCGCCCAGACGACGCGCCGCTTGGATCGACGCAACGTCGCCATCATCGCCCATGTCGACCACGGCAAGACGACCCTGGTCGACGCGCTCCTCAAACGGACCGGCGCCTTCAAGGTCAAGGCTGACGCGGCCCAGGAGCAGGTGCTCGACTCCAATGACCTCGAGCGTGAGCGCGGCATCACGATCCTGGCCAAGAACACCTCGATCGTCTTCAAGGACGTCACCATCAATATCGTCGACACTCCCGGCCACGCCGACTTCGGCTCGGAGGTCGAACGCATCCTCAAGATGGTGGACGGCGTGCTCCTCCTGGTCGACGCGGTCGAGGGGCCCATGCCCCAGACGCGCTTCGTGCTGCGCAAGGCCCTGGCCCTGGGACTGCACCCCATCGTCGTGATCAACAAGATGGACCGCGAGAACGCCAAGCCGCACGAGGCTTTGGACCGGGTCTTCAGCCTCTTCATCGACCTGGGCGCGACCGAGCCGCAGTTGGACTTCCCCGTGGTCTACGCCTCGGGGAGGCAGGGTTGGGCCAGCGTCACGACCGAGCGCGGTCCGGACGTGACGCCGCTTCTTGACACCATTTTGACCGCGGTGCCGGCCCCCGCCATCCGTCCGGGCCAGCCACTGCAGATGCTGGTGACCATGTTGGATTACAGCAACTACATCGGACGCATCGGGATCGGGAGGGTGATCAACGGCCGCATCGCCAAGGGCGAGAGCGTGGCCCTGGTGAAGCCTTCCGGCAAGATCTTCACCGGCAAGGTCACCCGCCTGGAGAGTTTTTTCGGCCTGGAGCGCCGCGAGGTGGACGAGTCCAGCGCCGGCGACGTGGTGGCCGTGGCCGGACTGCCCGAGATCCACGTGGGAGACACCGTGGCTTCCATCGAGACTCCCGAAGCCCTGCCGCCCCTGGACATCGACGAGCCGACCCTCTCCATGGAGATCATGGTCAACAACAGCCCCTTTGCCGGCCGGGAAGGGAAATTCGTGACCGGCCGCCATCTGCGCGATCGTCTGCAGCGGGAGCAGGAGGTCAATGTCGGCCTGCGCATGGAGGCTCTCGAGGGCGAGGGACATTTCAAGATCTCCGGACGCGGGGAACTGCATCTTTCCATCCTCATCGAGACCATGCGCCGGGAGGGCTATGAGCTGGGAGTGGCCCGGCCCGAGGTCATCTTCAAGGAGTCGCCGCAAGGACTGCTCGAGCCCATGGAATATCTCGTCGTGGACATCCCGGCCGATTATCAAGGCCCGGTCATCGAGTCCATGGGCAAGCGCAATGCGCGCATGGTCAACATGGCGCCTGAAGGCAAGACGCGGGTGCGTCTGGAGTACGAGATCCCTTCGCGGGCGCTGATGGGATTCAAGTCGGAGCTCTTGACGCTCACGCGCGGCATGGGCCTCATGCACCACGCCTTCCATGGCTACGGACCCAAGGGACCGCAGCCGGCGGGGCGTCAGCAGGGCGTGTACGTGGCCAAGGAGCAGGGCCGCACCACGGGCTACGCTCTGGCGAACCTGCAGGATCAATCCATCCTCTTCCTCGGCCCTGGCGTGGAGGTCTACGAGGGGATGGTGGTCGGCCTGGCCAAGAAGGACAACGATTTCGTGGTCAACCCCTGCAAGGCCAAGGCCTTGAGCAACATGCGCAGCAAGGCGACCGACGACGCCGTCGACCTGACCCCCCCGATGGTCATGTCCCTGGAGCAGGCCCTGGAGTTTATCGACGATACGGAACTCGTCGAGGTGACGCCCAAGAGCCTGCGCCTGCGCAAGAGGATCCTCAACGCGAGCTTCCGCCGGCGCGACGACAAAAGACGCGAATACGAAGAGTAGTCGCCGCTCGCGTTCGATCTCAGTAGATCCAGCCCGGGAGGGCTTGGTTGTTGTCTTGGGGGTAGGCCTGTCGGGGCTTCTCGATGAGGGGCGCGGCATTGTCGAGGCCTTTGAGCTGCTCTCTTTCCGGGACGAATTCGATGACCGGCTTGCGCTCGCGGCCGCGCTCGGCGGACGTGAGCGCGCCGAAGCGGTAGGAGATGGTGAAATGATGGGTGTCATTCATGGTCTGCGACATCCCCCACGCGTAGTCGATGAGGATGCGGTTGTTGATGCGCAGGCCGAAGCCCAGGGTCAGTCCCAGCGTGTCGCTGAAGAATTGGTAGCCGCCCCGCAGGGCGAAGGTCTTCTGCCAGAGATATTCCTCTCCGATATTGGCTTGCCAGATCTTCTCATGCAGGCTGTAGACGCCGTCCACGGCCGTGAGGAAGCTGTGCTCGGAATTGCTCGTGAACTGGTAGGCCACGCCCAAGCGCGTCATGAGAGGAAGAGGGTCTCCGACATTGATGAACTTCATTTCATTGCCCGCATTCAGGAGCGATATGCCGGCGCTCAGGCCGGCCTCTGGGGAATGGGCCAGATAGCCGATATCTGCGGCGACGGATTGGGCGGAGTAGGCGCCGGCCAATGTCGAGCGGATGTATTTCCCGGAGACTCCAAGGAAATGATGTATCCCGTAGGTCATGTCCGGCAGTTCTAACGGCGTGCTGGCGACCTCCTCGGAATATCCCAGGCTGGCTACCAGGTCCGTTCCGGCGTTGAGGTTCTGCGAGCTCTGCAGCGAACCATTGGAATCGAGGCGATTGTATTCGATCACGCCGCTTTGGGAGTAAAGCAGGCTGGCGCCCGCGCTCGTGCGTCCGTTGCCGCAGAGGCCCAGGAAGGGGGTCGGGCCGGCGTAGGAGATTTCCTGCAGGGCATTGTCCGAGAGTCCGGAGAAGTAGGAGAGGCCCACTTCCTGGGCGTTCAAGCGGCTCATGGAGGCCGGATTGTAGTAGAGGGCCGAGGCGTCCCCCCCGACGGCGGTGAAAGCGCTGCCCATGGCCAGGGCGCGGCTTCCCATGGGGATCTGCAGGATGGCCGCGCCGGTCACGCCGGGATTCTCAGCCCCGCGCGCGGGCGTGAACGCCAAGGCGACGATGAAGAGTGCCGCTCTCATTTGACGACCACGATTTTCTGCGTCTTGGAGAACCCGGGCGCCACCAGGCGCAGCAGATAGACGCCGCTGGCGACCGTGCTGCCGCGCAGGTTGTCACCCTCCCAATCCAAGGATCCCCGCCCTGGGGGGAGGTCCTCATCGACCAGGGCCTTGACCAAACGACCGTCGAGAGTGTAGAGCGTGAGGCGCACATGGCCGGACGAGGAGGTCGCGTATTTGATCGTGGCCTTTTCCCCCCGCAGGGGATTGAAGATGTTGTTGTAGGCATGCAGGGATGCCTGGTTGGATGTCAGGGAGAGGGGCGGTGAGAGGCCCAAGGAGACGCTGCTTCCAGCGACGTCATAGCCGAAGACCTCCAGATACACCGTGCCGAAGGCCGGGAACGTCTGCGCGAATCCCGGCTGAAGGGCGAGCGAGCCGCTGACGCTGCCGTTGAGGTTCGTCGAGGACAGGACGGTCAGATAGGTGGGATTGCGGGTGTCCGTTTGGGATATGGCGTTGAAGGCATGATCGCGCAGCTGGGCGTAGGCGAAGGAATAGTCCTGGCCGCCGGGAGCGCCCGGCCCCGTTGTCCGCGCGAAGCAGCTGACCGCGACGGCGAAGCTGAATTGGTCGTTGTCGTAGGAGGCGGTGATGATCGAGCCGGGAAAGGCGGCCGCCTTGGGAAAGACGAAGGAGACGGTGTAGGGGACGGTGTCGAGGGAGACGGCGCTGTTGGAGCCAGCGGCCGTCTGGCCGCCGTTGATCTCCAGGAAGAACGGCCCGGGCGTGGCATTGGTGTAGGTCAAAACGACCTGCTGGGCGCTGGTGTCGCAGTCACCGGCCGAGCAGACGCTGCCGAGGCCGCCGGGACCGTCATAAGGAGGCTGGGCCTGAGCCACGGACGTGTGGTTGCGGTCATAGAGGGTCATCATGTAGGCCTTGTCATAGAGGCTTCCCGGGTCTTGCGGCAGGGTCAGGATGAACTGCATGGGCCCGGCGCCGGCGCCGAAGGTGTAGTAGTCCACGTCTCCCGAGGGATAGATCGTCGCGCTGAGAGAGGGGATGGTGCTCACGTCCACGGCGGCCTCGAAGCCGTCGTTGTGGAGAGAGCCGCTTTGCTTCTCCCAAACGTCGCCTCCCGGCACGCCGATGCCGTGCAGGGAAAATCCATTGGTGATGATGCTGGCCAGGCTTGGGATCGGAGCGCAGGGCGGCGCCATGCCGTTTCTCGCGACGGTCTGCATGTCGTCGACGATCTCCTGGAAGCTCTCGGGGAAGAAGAGGAGCGTCTGGAAGGCCAGGTTGTCCGCGCAGGAGGCCGTGGTGTGGCTGCGGATGTACCAGAGGGACTGGCTGTAGGCCAGACCGTCCTTGTAGAGGTCGCCCTCCCAATTGGCGCCGTTCAAGACGCGGCAGGCGCCGGGGTTTCCCTCGCAGTCCAACTCGCGCAGAGGCGTGCCGCCGTTGTAGTACTTGCCGATGGAGCTGGTGCCCAGAGAGCTTCCTGAGAAATAGTCCGGCGTGCCTTCGGAGATGCTGCCGGACTGGCCGAAGTAGGTGATGGGCCAGATCTTGTCCATCATGTAGTGCGTGTACTCATGGCGGATGATCGTCGCGTCGTCGGTCAGCTTGTCCGTGGGATGGGTCTGGTCGCCTCCGTCGCCGAAGAAGAGGTTGTTGTCGGTCGAATCGAAGAAGGCGTTGTCGAGGTCCGGCAGGAAGGCCATGGCGTTGGCGGGCGCGCCGAGGAAGGCGGCGCTGGACTTGTCCACGTCTCCCAGGTAGTAGTCGTGCATCTTGTTGAGGTGGTAGAAGAGGCTGAGCTCGCTGCGCAGGCTGAGGGCCGTGTCCGTGGATGTCCACTCGTGGTCGGCGCTGACTCCGGGCACGGTCGGGTTGGAGATGATCAGATAGCTGGAGGAGGCGACGTCATAGCCGTACATGCTGGTGCTCGGCGAGATCGCGGCTCCCAGGCTGTTGGAGCCGGTGCGTCCGCGCAGATTCGTGACCACGTTGACCGCGGAGCTTGGGCGCAGGTGCAGGTAGAGCGTCTGCCCGTAGGCGGCCGTGCCGTTGAAGGGGCCGCGGTTGCCGATGTAGCTGGCCAGAGGGTTCAGGTTGGCGTCGAAGATGGTGACCTCGTCGTCTTGAGTAAAATCTCCATTCGCGTAGGTCCCGACGTTGAAATTGGAGAAGACGGGCAGCTGCATGAAGGCGTCGGGCTGCAGGGCCGAGATGTCGATGGTGGATATGAATACCGAATCGGCGGAGTAGGGATGGGGCGAGGAGGCGGCGTAGGTCTGCGTCTGCCAGACACCGCTGCCGTTGTCGTAATGCGCGCTGGGGCCGAGGAAATTGGCGACCGTCACCCAGGGGCCTTGGAGCGCGGTGACGATCTTGCCCGATTGCCCATTGGCGAATGCGCCATTCGCGTCGGTCACCGACGCGTTGTCAGGCGTGGCGACGTAGACATACGCGTTGGCGAAGGCTCTCTGGGCTGCGGGGGCGTTGGGGTCTTTGTCGTAGACCGTGCCCGTGACGGTCCCCGCGGTGGCGAACTTCAGGTCGTTGTAGCGGAAAAGGACCTTGCCGTTCTGCGCGTCCACGTAGTAGCGCCAGAGCGCCGCCTTCATGCGGACCTTGAATTTCCAGGCGAGCCGTGCCGAGCCCGCTCCTTGGTCCGGCAGGATGACCAAGCTCCCCCGGTCCGACGGGCTCTTGCCGCAGTCCGCGCCAACGGCCTGGGCGGCTTGCTCGGCGGCCAGACCGGGCGTCGTGTCCAGCGCGAGGTCCGGTTCGTAATTCGAGCCCACTCCCACGACCGCGCCGTCATCGGCGACGTGGACTTTGACGCGGGAGAACTCCACGGGCAAGCCCTTGTAGGTCTGCCGGTAGAGGAGGTGCGTCATGCCAAGGCCTTTTCGGGTGACTTCCTGGACCAGGGAGGACGGATCGATGCGCATGAGAGACTGCGCCTCGGCTAGGAAAGAGGAGGAGATGGCCTCGGGCGCGCCGCGGCGGGGCATGGTGCGCCCATGGACAAGGGCGGCGGGATGGCCGGTGTTCTCGTTGACGCGCATCTGCCAGGCCTGGCCGTGGGACTGCTTGAAGTTCGTGAAGGCCTGCTCAGCCTGCGCGCGATGCCGGGACATCTGAGAGAGCGGGCGGCGGCGGCCGAAGCGTTGGGTGTCGTGCTGGGCTTGCGAGGTCAGTTCGGCGGGGAGGTAGGCGGCGTGTGCCGGCGCGATCCCCCCCCTCAGTATGGCGACGGCCAGGAACAGAAGCCTCATACGCCTTTAAGGGTATGCTTTCGCGTTTACGGAAATATTACGGGAAGGCTGAAGAAATATTAAAAAGTGGGCCCGCCAGGAATCGAACCCGGATCCCGTGGTTCGAAGCCACGTACTCTATCCATTGAGCTACGGGCCCAAAATCGTTTTTGTTGACAGGCCCTGTACTTGCCAAAGGCAAGTGCGGGCCCTCAAAAATGATTTTACAACAATAATTTGTGAAACGGGGACAAACAAAAAATGAACAATTGGCACGTAGGTCTAAAGAACCAGCTTCAGCTAGGCCCAAAGACCCTGTTGCGAATCGCGAGGGTCAGCTACCCTAGTGTTATGGGAGGCTGAAAATCAAGGTCATGAAAAGATTTTTTCGGGCCAGTGTCCTGGTGATGATTTGTCTGGCAACAACCAGCCGCGGTTTCTGTCTGGAGGATCCCAAGGATGCGGGCAGGAAGTTTTTTGAGACCTCTTTTTCCGCAGCCAAGACCATCGTTCAGACAGCCCTTCCCATCGCCACGGGGTTCGATGCGCCCACCGTCGAGAACGCGCTCCTGGCGCCGCAGCGCTTTCTTTTTCCTTCGCGGGACCGCAACCAGCCTGATTTCAGCGGTGTCGATTGTCGGCTCTGGATCTTCGGCTGCGGTGACATGCCCGCTGCCCGGTATTCCCAAGCGGGTGATGCGCCCCTTTTTGGCAAGAAGATAAGTTCCGGCGACATCGCGCAGGGAGAACTCGGGGATTGCTACCTCATGGCGGCGTTGGGAGCGATCGCTGACCAGGATCCTGACTTTATACGCCGCATGATCCAGGACAACCATGATGGGACCTACACGGTCACTCTCTATAGCCGCGGGCCGGGCTTTGGCCCCGAAAGGTTGCGGGTGGATGATCGATTTCCCATGAGAAGCGCTGGGTCTCCACCCGCTCCCTTATTCGCCGCTTACGGCAAGGGAGGATCTGTCTGGGTCATGATCGCTGAAAAGGCTTTTGCCATGTCTTTTGGCAATGGCTCCTACAATGCCGTGGTGGCCGGAGATCCCAACGAGGCTCTGGAAAGGATTACCGGAAAAAACAGGATCTATTCTGGTCCCGCCTGCCTGACCTCTGTCGCCGATCTGTCGGATTGGGGGAGCAAGGGCTATGCCGTCGTCGTTCGAAGCCTGCCGCCAGCCTTGGCGATCGCCTGGCCGATTTTCAGAAGCGCGAAGTTGCGCCCTCGCCACGCCTATTGGGTGAGGTCCGTGAACAAGGATCGCGGGACAGTGACCCTGGGCGATCCGGAGGGAGAGGGATGGTCGGTCACGGTCACGGAGAGAGAATTCCAGCAGGCGTTCAGTTTCGTCAGCGTCAATCCCATCCATTGACTTCTAGACGCTCCCAGCCCTGGCGATTCTCGTCTGATTTTTGATAGCATGACTTGAACTTCACGCGCACCGGGAGGGACCGTGGGCGGACACTCGCATTGGGCCGGCATCAAGCACAAGAAGGGGCTCCTCGACGCCAAGAGGGGCAAGGTCTGGACTAAGATCGTCAAGGAGATCGCGATCGCGGCCAGGATCGGGGGCGGCGATGTCGGATCCAACCCGCGCCTGCGCCGGGTCATCGACGACGCCAAGGCCGCCAACATGCCCGCCGACAACGTCAAGCGCGCCATCCAACGCGGCACGGGCGAGCTTCCGGGCATGATGTACGAGGAGCGCGTCTACGAGGGCTACGGCCCCAGCGGCGTGGCCATGCTCGTCGAGGTCACGACCGACAACCACAACCGCACCTTGAACGAGGTGCGCCAGATCTTCCGCGAGAACGGCGGCAACTTGGGCGAGGCGGGCTGTGTCGCCTGGATGTTCAAGCCCAAGGGATTCATCACCGTGGCCAAGCCTTCTTCCGTGGACGAGGACACCCTGATCTCCCATGCCTTGGAGCTGGGCGCCGAGGACGTCGTGACCGACGTGGCCGAGGCTTACGAGATCTATACCGGCCCCCAGGACCTCGACAAGGTCAAGGACGGCTTGCTCGCGCGCCAGGTCGCCGTGGCCCGTGCCGAGCCCTTCATGAAGCCGGACACGATGGTTCCCATCTCCCAGGCCGACGCGGCGGCCAAGGTCCTCAAGCTCGTGGAGTACCTGGAAGATCACGATGACGTCAAGAAGGTCCACGCCAACTTCGACATCCCCGACGAGATCATCGATCGGCTCCAGTAGCATGCCCCAGGTCACCTTAGGCATCGATCCCGGAGTCTCGGAGACAGGGTGGGCCGTGCTCCACGAGGATCGGTTGAAGGCTTCCGGGCTCATCAAAACCACGCCCGTGCAGGAACTCCCCCAACGGCTCTGCCATATCCACCGCGAGATCTCCCGCCTGCTCGAGACCCATCGTCCGGACGCTCTGGCCATCGAGGAGATGTTCTTCCTCAAGGCCGCCCACACCATCCGCGCCACCCTGCAGGCGCGCGGCGTGGTGCTTCTGGCCGCGGCGCAGGCGGGATGTCCCATCTCCGAGCACAACCCGCGCGCGGTCAAGTCGGCCTTGACCGGCAACGGTTCGGCGGACAAGGCCCAGATGCAGCGCGTCGTGTCCAAGGCCCTGGGCCTGAGCGATCTTCTGAGGCCCGACGACGTGGCCGACGCGGCGGCCATCGCGCTCTGCGCTTGGCGCTGCGGCCGCGTCAAGCGTCTCAAGGTCCTCGAGATGCACGGGGGCCGGTCATGATCGCCACTTTAAAGGGCGTTGTCCTGTCGAAGGCTCAGGACAACGTCATCCTGGAAGTTTCCGGCATCGGTTATGAAGTCTTGCTCACGCCGGCGAGCTCGGACGCGCTGCCCGCTCTCGGCCAGACGGCCTTGCTCCATGTGGTCGAGTCTGTCGCCATGTACGGCGGCGGAGTCACGCTTTACGGGTTTTTGACCTCATCGGAAAAAGAGTTGTTCCTCACTTTCCGAGACAGCGTGCCATCCACGGGAGCCAAGAAGGCCTTGGAATATCTGGATAAGGCTTCCAAGTCTTTGCCGGATTTCCGCCGGGCTGTCCTGGAGAAGGACGCCAAGGTCCTGCGGGGCGTCTTCGGGTTCACGCCCAAGACAGCGGAGAGGCTCGTCGATGCCTTGAAGGACAAGCTCGAAGGCATCAGCGTGCCCGGGGCCGAGCGTCTGGCCCGTTTGGGCGGAGCGCAGCTCCCTGTCGGTGCCATGAGTCAGGCCTTGAGCGCCTTGTCCGCCCTCGGCTACAAGCCCTCGGAGGCGCGTGCCGCTTTGTCCGCAGTCGCTGAAGAGCATCCCGGCGAGGATTTGAACGCCGAGCGCGTGATCCGGCTGGCCCTGAAGAGGTTATGATGAGCGCCCATTCACAGGATTCCGTCCTGACTCCGACGCCGCAGGCCGAGGACGAGGCATACGAGCGCACCCTGCGGCCCCGCACTCTCGATGAGTTCATCGGCCAGGAAAAGCTCAAGGCCAACCTGCGGGTCTTCATCGCCGCTGCCAAGGCGCGTCAAGAGCCGCTTGATCACTGCCTCTTCTATTCCCCCCCCGGTCTGGGCAAGACCACGCTCGCCAATATACTCGCCCGCGAGCTGGGCGTGAACCTGCGCACTTCTTCGGGCCCCATCCTCGAGCGCGCCGGGGACCTGGCCGCCATCCTCACCGACCTGGCCGAGGGCGACGTGTTCTTCATCGACGAGATCCATCGCTTAAGCCCCGTGGTCGAAGAGGCGCTGTATCCCGTGATGGAGGACTTCACCTTCTTCATCTCCACGGGCAAGGGGCCGGCCGCTTCCACCATGAAGCTGGCCATCCCCCGCTTCACTCTGGTCGGGGCCACCACCCGAGCGGGCCTGCTGACAGGACCGCTGCGGGACCGCTTCGGCATCGTCGGCAACCTGGGCTTCTACGAGCCCGAGGAGCTTGAGGCCATCGTCCAGCGTTCGGCCTCCATCCTGGAGATCCCGACCGAGACGGCGGGAGCCCGCGAGATCGCCCGGCGCTGCCGCGGCACGCCCCGCATCGCCAACCGCCTTCTGCGCCGGGTGCGGGACTTCGCGCAGGTCAAGGGAAAGGGCGTGATCACGGCGGACATCGCCAATTACGCCTTGGAATGTCTGGAGGTAGACGCCGCGGGCTTGGATGCCGCGGACAGGCGGCTTCTTTGCGTCATCATCGACAAGTTCTCCGGCGGTCCTGTGGGCGTCGAGAATCTCGCCATCTCGGTGAGCGAAGAGATGGACACGCTCACCGACGTCACCGAGCCTTTCCTCATCAAATCCGGCCTCATCGCCCGCACTCCCCGCGGCCGCGTGGCCACGGCCAAGGCCTACGCCCATCTGGGCCGTCAGGCCCCCAAGGGCGGTCCGGAACTCTTCTGATCATGCCGGCGCTCCTCCTGGCGCTCTGGACTTTCTGCGCCGCTCCGGCGGCGCGGGCGCTCTACACCCCGCGGCTCATCCAGATCGAGATCTTCCGCGGCCAGCGCGAGCTCTCCGTGACGCTGCAGGGCCGATTCGCTCTGCGCGGGGACGCTGCGGACCTCTCGCCGATCCTCGTGCCGCGCAAAACCTACTCCGTGGAGGTCGAAGGGGGCGAGCTGCGTTTTGGATCCTATCATCTCGGGAGAACAGCCCATTTGACTCCCATGGATCCCGGACTTCTGGCCGCCATCAACGGCCATAAGTACCAGGGCAATCTCAGCTTCAAGCTTGAAAGCGACGAGACGTTCACGGTCGTCGATGAGTTGGGCGTGGAGGATTATCTCCTGGGGGTCTTGCCCCGCGAGATGGAGACGGACTGGCCTCTGGAGGCTTTGAAGGCCCAGGCCGTGGTGGCGCGCACCTTCGCCTATGTCAACCTGGGAAAATACAGGAAGTCCGGCTTCGACCTCACCTCGGACACGCGGTCCCAGGTCTATGGCGGCGTGGGGCCGGGCTCCGAAGCCGTGCGCCAGGCTGTCTCTCAGACGAGCGGAGAAGTGTTGGGCTACCAGGGCGAGCTTCTGGCCTCCTACTACCATTCCTGCTGCGGCGGCCACACGGCGGACTACGCCACGGTCTGGGGCCGCGGGATCTCAGCTCCGCGGCCTTTGCGCGGGGTGAGGGACCGCTACTGCCCCCGCTCTCCCCTGGCCCGATGGACCGCGTTCATCCCGGTCGATGACGTCCTGGCAGCACTGCAATCCAAGCATCTCATCGGCGGCAAACTCCAGTACTTCCGGCCGGGCAAGCGCGACTCGGCCGGCTATGTGCGCAGCTTCACGGCCAAGGTGGGCGGCGAGATGCTGAGCGTGGACGCCGAGGAATTCCGGAAATCCGTCGGCGCGACGGAGCTGCGCAGCCTGCGTGTGGGTTCCGTGCGCCTGCGCCGCGGGGGCGTCGAGTTCTCCGGTTCCGGCTCCGGGCACGGGGTGGGCTTGTGCCAATGGGGCGCTCGCCTGCAGGCAGAGCGAGGCCGCGGCTACGAGCAGATCCTGGAGTACTACTTTCCCGGCTCGACTTTGTCCGTCGTGGATGAGTGATGGGGCTTGAAAAAATGGCGACCTCACTGATGAAAAAAGCTTATTTTATAATGATTTTTTTTGTTTTACTTTCCCCGGGGAAAGTAAAGGAAAAAAACTCCAATGATTTAAAGAGCAATTTCATGTTAAGGTCGCCGCGGAATAAGGAAGACGTTTCCGCGGTGCCTGGACTTTTCCATACATTCCAGGTGTCATCTTTTTCCAGCTTCGACATACGATTCGGTCTGCCCAGCAAGCCACGGGGACATCAGGAGTGACGATGATGGATCCCCTGCCCCTTTCAGAATACGATTTCCCCTTTCCCGATGAGCTCGTGGCTTCGAACCCTGCCGAGCCGCGCGATTCCTCAAGGCTCATGGTCATAGACCGCGCTTCGGGCTCATGGAGACACCTGCATTTCCGCGACCTCCCCTCCTGTCTCAAGTCCGGCGACTGCCTGGTGATCAATGAGACCAAGGTCTTGTCATGCCGGCTGCTTGGCCGCAAATCCACGGGAGGCAAGGCGGAACTCCTCCTGGTCCGCGAGATCGAGCCGGGGCTTTGGGCGGCGCTGGCTTCGGGATTCAAGGCGGGGATGCAGCTTTTTTTTCCCGGAGAGCTGAGCGCTGTCGTCGAGGGCCTCACGGATGAAGGCGAATACCTCTGCCGATTCGACCGCGCGGATATCTTGGGATATCTGGCGGACCACGGCCACGCGCCCCTGCCCCCCTACATCGTCAAGCGCAAGAAGATCCCGGACTTGGGTGATAAAGAGCGCTACCAGACCGTCTACGCCCGTGAGTCCGGCTCGATTGCCGCTCCGACGGCCGGCCTGCATTTCACGCCGCGGCTTTTGCATGAGCTTGAGTCAACCGGCGTACGGTGCGCGAAGATCACTTTGCACGTGGGCCGCGGGACTTTCAGGCCGATCACGGCCGAAGATGCGCGCAGCCATCAGATGCTCGCCGAATCTTATCGGGTGGAGGAATCCGAAGCGGCCAAGATATCTCGCACTATAAAGGAAGGCGGCCGCGTCATCTCGGTCGGCACGACGAGCACGCGCGTCCTGGAGACTCTGGCGCGCCGCCCCGAAGGTTTCGGCCCGGGACAGGGTCAGACGGAGCTTTACATCTGCCCGGGCCATGAGTTTGGCATCGTCTCGGGTCTCATCACCAATTTCCATCTGCCCAAATCCACGCCGCTTCTCCTGGCCTCGGCCTTTCTCGGCCGCGAGAAGCTCCTGGCCGCTTACCAGGAGGCCTTCCGTCAGCGCTACCGCCTCTACTCCTACGGAGATGCTATGGTGATCCTATGAGCTTCCGCATTCAAGCGAAGGACTCTTCGACCCGCGCGCGGGCCGGCGTCCTCTGCACCCCCCACGGCGATGTGGAGACCCCGGTCTTCATGCCCGTGGCGACCCAGGGCACGGTCAAGGCGATCTCGCAGGAGGAATTAGGAAGCCTCGGCGTGCGCGCGATCCTCGCCAACTCCTACCACCTCTATCTGCGGCCCGGAACCGAAGTCGTGAAAAAGGCCGGGGGATTGCATCGCTTCATGGGTTATGACGGGATGATCCTGACCGATTCCGGAGGCTTCCAGGTCCTGAGCCAATCGGACCTGCGCGAGATCGACGACGAGGGCGTGACCTTCCGTTCCCACTGGGACGGCAGCGAGCACCGCCTGACCGCGGAGAAGGTCATCGAGGTCCAGCGCGACCTAGGCTCCGATTGCTGGACGACTTTGGACGAGTGCGCGCCTTATGGATGCGACGAGGCTCATGCGTCCGCGGCCCTGCGCCGGACCATGGCTTGGAGCGACCGTTCCGTCATCGCGTTGAAAAAAGCCAGAGATGCTGGTTCTCGATCGTTGTTCTTTCCCATCCTGCAAGGCTCCTTCTTCCCCTCCTTAAGGAAACAGGCCGCGGAGCATCTGCAGACCCTTCCCTGGGACGGAGTCTCCATCGGGGGACTCTCCGTGGGCGAGCCCAAGGACCAGACCTGGTCCATCCTGGAGACGGCCACGTCCTTGCTCCCCGAGGACAAGCCGCGCTATCTCATGGGAGTGGGCACTCCGCCTGACCTGTGGGACGCTGTCAGCCGCGGCGTGGACATGATGGACTGCGTCTGGCCCACGCGCGTGGCGCGCAACGGCCAGGCCATGCTGCGCACCGGCAAGCTCAACATCGTCAACAGCAGCCATCGGCAGGATTTTTCCCCGTTGGACGCGGAGTGCTCCTGTTTCGTCTGCCGCCGCTATTCTCGGGCGTATCTCGGCCATCTTTTCCGCACCAAGGAGCTTCTGGTCTACCAGCTGCTTTCCTATCACAACCTGCATCTGATGATGGGCGTTGCCGCGGAGATCCGCCAGGCTTTGCGCGAGAACTGCTTCACGCAAAGGAGAGATGCGTTCCTGGCGGGCTACAAGAAAAATACGGAAAATACGGAAAGGTCTGACCCCGAGCATTGACGAAAACGTCTGAAACTGCTTTATTTCCTAGGTTCAAATCAAACCCATGACTTCAGGAGGTCGTTCATGAACGTCTGCTACTGCCAACTCTCGATGAGACCAGCCCTGGCTCTCGTGTTCGGGGCGTCTTTGACGGCGCTTGCCGTCGCCTACTGGCTGACCCTCTGGGTCATGGCCAAGGACACCGGCACAGACGAGATGCGCAAGATCTCGGACGCCATCAAGGCAGGAGCCGAGGCCTTCCTGCGCCGCCAGAACAAGACCATCCTGTTCTTGGCCAGCGCGTTCGCGGTGCTCCTGTTCGTCCTCTACGCTTTCGTGCGCAGCCACAACGAGCACGACGCGGCTCTCCCTATGACCCTGGCCTACTGGACGACGCTTTCCTTCGTCATGGGCGCCTTATGCTCGGTCAGCGCGGGCTTCATGGGCATGTGGGTCTCGATCCGCGCCAACATCCGCACGGCCTCGGCGGCACGCACTTCCTTGAATGATGCTCTGCGCATCGCTCTGCGCGGCGGAGCGGTCTCGGGCATCTTCGTGACCGCGCTCTCGCTCTTCGGCGTGGGCGGGCTCTTCACGCTGCTCAAGTTCCTGGGCTACGACGTCTCTAAGATCCCCTTCATGATCGTGGGCTACGGCTTCGGCGCCTCCTTCGTGGCGCTCTTCGCCCAGCTGGGCGGCGGCATCTACACCAAGGCCGCTGACGTGGGCGCGGACCTCGTGGGCAAGGTCGAGGCCGGCATCCCCGAAGACGACCCGCGCAATCCCGCCGTCATCGCGGACCTGGTGGGCGACAACGTGGGCGACTGCGCGGGGCGCGGCGCGGACCTCTTCGAGTCCACGGCTGCCGAGAACATCGGCGCCATGATCCTCGGCGTGGCGCTCATCCCCTTCTTCGGCTGGAAGGGCATCCTCTTTCCGCTGGTCGCGCGCGCCTTGGGCATTTTGGCCTCCATCGTGGGCATCCTCTATGTGCGCACGGAAGAGGACAAGGATCCCATGACAGCCCTCAACATCGGCTATTACATCGCCTCGGCTTTGGCCATGGCAGCCTTCGCCTTTTCAGCGCGGTGGCTGCTCTACACGGACTTGGCGCCCAACGCCTGGCTCTACTACACGGTTTGCGGCGTCATCGGCATCTTGAACTCGCAGGCCTTCGTGTACATCACCCAGTACTACACCGAATACAAATACCGTCCCGTCCTCTCCATCGCGGAAGCCTCGCAGACCGGACCGGCGACCAACATCATCGCCGGCGTGTCCGTGGGCTTTGAGTGCGTGGCTCTGCCCGTCATCGTCATCTGCATCGCGATCTTGGCCTCCTACAAGCTGGGTGTCGCGGCCTTACCCGGCGGCCTGGGCGGTCTCTTCGGCACGGCGGTCGCGACCATGGGCATGCTCAGCACCGCGGCCTACATCCTGGCCATGGACACCTTCGGCCCGATCACGGACAACGCGGGCGGCATCGTCGAGATGTCGCACCAGCCGGAGGCCATCCGCAAGAAGACCGACCGCTTGGACGCGGTGGGCAACACGACCAAGGCCCTGACCAAGGGTTACGCCATCGGCTCCGCGGCTCTGGCCGCGTTCCTCCTCTTCTCCGCGTACATGGATGAGATCTTCAACTACAAGGGTGTGCATATCGGCGTGAACATCGCCAAGCCCGAGGTCTTCGTCGGGGCCATGCTGGGAGCCATGCTCGTCTTCCTCTTCTCCGGGTTCACCATCCGGGCCGTGGGCAGGGCGGCCTTCGCGGTCATCAACGAGGTGCGCCGGCAATTCAAGGAAAAGCCCGGCATCATGCAGGGGACGGATTCTCCGGACTACGGCCAGTGCGTGGACATCGTGACCGTGGGCGCCTTGAAGGCCATGGTCCTGCCGGGCCTGGTCGCGGTCTGCGGGCCCATCGCCGTGGGCTTGCTCTTCCGCGTCTTCATCACCCCGGCCGACCCGACGATCGCGGCCGAGACCGTGGCGGCGTTCTTGATGATCGGCACGGTGGCAGGCATCCTCCTGGCCACCTTCCTCAACAACTCGGGCGGCGCCTGGGACAACGCCAAGAAATACATCGAGACCGGGGCCTTCGGCGGCAAGCGCTCGGACCCGCACAAGGCGGCGGTCGTGGGCGACACGGTCGGCGATCCCTTCAAGGACACGGCGGGGCCCTCCCTGCATGTCTTGATCAAGCTTTTGGCCACGATCACGCTGGTGCTTGCGCCGTTGTTTCTGTAAAAAGTGCTAGAATCTGGCGTCTGAATCGGATCCCTGCGGATCGGGTCCTAAGGAGAGCTTATGCCCACACAACAGCCCAACCTCTTGGTCAACATGATCCCCATCGCGGCCGTCTTCGCCATCTTCTATTTCTTCCTTATCCGTCCGCAGCAGAAGCAGGCGCGCGAGCATCAAACCATGCTCGACTCCGTGAAGAAGGGCGATAAGATCCTGACCACGGGCGGGCTCTACGGCACGATCACGGGAGTGAAGGGCAATGACCTGGAAGTCCGCTTCGCCGAGAACGTGAAGCTGACCTTGGTCCGCTCGGCCGTGGCGCGGGTGGTGGCCGTCGAGGGTTCCCCGGAGCCGGCCGCGACCCAGCTCGTGCCTTCCTGAGCCTCCCATGAGCAAGCTCCAGATCAAGTGGACCTTCGTCCTGGGCAGCGTCATCCTCGCTCTCTTCTTCCTCTATCCTACGGTCAACTGGTACAGTCTCGATGCCTCGGAGAGGGAGAAGCTTGAAGCCTATCGCCAGCGTCCGAAATGGCTGCTGAATCTCGGTCTCGACTTGCGCGGGGGCACGCACCTTTTGATGGAGCTCGACGTCTCCAAGCTCGACCCCAAGGCGGATCTGAGCGACGCCATGGCCCGCGCCATCGAGATCATCCGCAACCGCGTGGACCAGTTCGGCGTGGCCGAGCCCATGATCGTGCGCCAGGGCCAGCGCTGGATCGTGGTCCAACTGCCCGGCATCACCAACACGGCGCAGGCCAAGGAGCTCGTGGGCAAGACCGCGCTGCTGGAATGGCGGATGGTGGATGATTCCGATGTGGCGCAGAAGGCCTTGGGAAAGATCGCGGAGCTCGGCGTGGCCGCTTTCAACGGCCCCAAGATCTCGTCAGCCGCGGCCAAGCTCGTTCCCGCGGGAATGGATCTTTTCCCGGGCAAGGAGAGTTCTCTCTACCTCGTCAAGAAGGAGACGCCGATCACCGGCGCGCAGCTGGAGACCGCCCGCGTGTCCACCGGCGGGGACTATGGGATGCCCGTGGTGGACTTCAAGTTGAAGCCCGAGGCGGCTGTGACCTTCGCGAACCTCACCGGCGCCAACGTCGGCAAGCGCATGGCCATCCTGCTCGACGACATCGTCTACTCGGCCCCGGTCATCCACACGAAGATCTCCGGCGGTTCGGGTTTCATCGAGGGCCAATTCTCGGCGGATGACGCGCGCAACCTGGCCATCGTGCTTCGCGCCGGCGCTCTGCCCGCGCCCGTCAATCTCATCGAGGAGCGCACGGTCGGCCCGACTTTGGGCGAGGACTCCATCCGCGCCGGCATCACCTCGGGCCTCGTCGGCCTGGCCCTCGTGGTCATGTTCATGGTCGTCTACTACCGTCTCTCCGGCGTGATCGCCTGCATGGCCCTGGCCCTGAACTGCTTGTACCTTCTGGCCGCCATGTCGTATTTCCAATCCACGCTGACCTTGCCCGGCATGGCCGGAATGATCCTGAGCTTGGCCATGGCCGTGGACGCCAACGTGCTGATCTTCGAGCGCATCCGCGAGGAGCTGCGCGCGGGCAAGCCGGTGCGCCTGGCCGTGACCCAGGGCTACGACCGCGCCTTCACCGCGATCCTCGACTGCAATATCACCACGGTCGGGGTCGCGGCCTTCCTCTTCAACTTCGGCACGGGCCCCATCAAGGGCTTCGCGGTCACCCTCATCGTGGGCATCATCATGAGCTTCGTCACGGCCATCTACGTGACGCGGCTCGTGTTCGATTCTTATCTCTCCGCCAATCCCGTAGAGGAGCTGTCGATCTAACATGGAATTCTTCCACAAACCCAGCATCGACTTCATCGGCCTTCGACGCATCCCCATCGTCATCTCGCTGTCCATCATCATCGGCGGCGTCGCGACGATCCTCGTCAAGGGATTCAACTACTCTATCGAGTTCACCGGAGGGACACTGCTTCAGGTCTCCTTCGTCCAGCCCGTGAGCGTGGCTGATCTGCGCGCGGATCTGGGCCGCGCGGGACTCAATCCGGAGATCCAGACCCTGACGGCGCCTAACGGCCGCATCAATTACATCCTGCGTGAGAAGAGCGACGAAAAAGCCATGGAGGACGCCTCCAACCGCACCCTGGACGTCCTGAAGGCCGGCTTCCCGGACAATCTGCCGACCTTGGAGAAGAAGGATTTCGTCGGCCCTGTCGTCGGCAAGGACTTGAAGCGCCGAACCTATTGGGCGATCTTCCTGAGCCTGATGTGCATCATCATCTACGTGGCTTACCGCTTTGCCAATCCCCTCTGGGGGCTCACGGGCGTTTTGGAGCTTTTCCATGACGTGGTGGGCACGGCGGCGCTCTTCTCACTCTTGGGCCTCGAGGTGGACCTGCTGATCGTGACGGCGCTTCTGACCATCGCGGGCTACTCCATGCACGACACCATCATCATCTTCGACCGGATCCGCGAGAACCTGCGCATCAAGCGCGGGGCCGACTTCGGCGAGATTATCAACTCCTCCATCAACGAGACCCTCTCTCGGACCATCATCACGGTCCTGACCGTGCAGACCGTCTGCATCATCCTGCTCATCTTCGGCGGGCCCGTGCTGCGCAACTTCTCCTTGGCCATGGTCGTGGGCAACATCCTGGGAACCTATTCCTCCATCGCCGCCACGTCCACTTTGATCTACGAGTGGGAGGTGCGCATGGGCGGCCGTAAGGCCTCCGCCGCGGAGCTCTCCGCAAAGATCAGGCCGCTGCCGAAAAAACAGGGGTATGCATAAGGTCCGAGGCTTCAAGCTCACCCTCAGGCCCGCTGAGATCAAGCGACGGGCCAAGAAGGCCGGCCTGGACCTTCTCGCCTTGGGCCTCGACGATATCGAGATTCAGAGATTAGCGGCAGATGCTGCTAAAAACATGGCGCCGGCGGTGCTCTTCGACACCTTCAAGCATCCGGACTCGGATGCGGCAGCTCTGTCTCCCATCCCAGGCCTGGCCTATAGCGTTATTTTGGCGACCCTCGGCCCGGGATTTGCCCCGGCTCTGGAGAGGGCCCAAGGGATATCCTCGGAGATGTACGCTGTTTGGGGCCTCCTACAGGAGATCGCTTTGGATGAAGCCGTGCGCTTCGCCTCGACGATCCTCGAAGACGAGGCCGGGCGCGAGTCCTGCGTCCTGAGCCCTTGGAATGCTCTTCAGGACCCGGCGGCGATTCAGACGGCGCTCTTCAAACTCGACGCGGCCAAGATCGAAGTGCGCCTGCAGGACGGCAGGCTCGATCCCGCGGCCTCCGCGGTCGTGAGCTTGAGCTGGCTGGCCCAGGTCAAGACGCGGAGCAAAAAGAAGGAGTGAGTCCGCTCCTTTGAATGTCCTGCGTTTTTTCATTCCCCCCCTCGCCTATCTCATCGTTTCTTTCGTCGGCCTGACCTCTCGTTGGCGCTGGCTTGGGCGCGAGCATCTCGAAGCCGCCCGCCGCGTCAAAGGACCGGTCATCTATGCGGTCTGGCACCAGCGCCAGATCGGCTTTTTGTGGTCCCACCGCGCCAGCGGGGCGAAAGTCCTCGTCAGCCGCAGCGCCGACGGTGAGCTCATCGCCCGCGCCATGGCGCTTTTCGGCATCGCGGCTTGCCGCGGCTCTTCCTCACGCGGCGGCGCGGTCGCGACCCGAGAGATGTTGGACTCTCTGGACGCCGGCTTCGACGTCGGCCTTGCCTGCGATGGCCCCAAGGGTCCGGCCCGCGAGATCAAGCCCGGCATCCTCTATCTGGCCCAGAAGACGGGCCTACCCATCGTCCCGATCACCAACGCGGCCTCCCGCAGGCTGCAATTCTCCAGAAGTTGGGACCATTTTCTTTTCCCCCTTCCCCTGAGCCGAGCCGTCGTTATCCACGGCGCGCCCATCTTCGTGGGGCCTCAGGACGACCTGGTGGCCAAGGCTCAGGAGCTTAAGACTGAGCTCGACCGCATCACGGATGAGGCGGATTGTGAGGTGGCTTCGTGACTTTTTTTGTTTTAGCTCTGCTCAACCTGGCCGCACCCTTCATCGTCCTGGGAGTCATCTTGAAGTTCCTCCTCTCTTCGCGGCGGGGCCTGTTGCGCGATCTGCCTGGCGAGATCAACGAACGTTTGGGAGGGATCTCGGAGGAGGCGCTCGCCAAGCTGGCGGGCCGGCCGGTCTTGTGGGTGCATGTCGCTTCGGCCGGCGAGGTCGCGGCTGTGGACGAATTCCTGCGCCAGCTGCATGCGCGGCCTGACGCGCCGGCTATCCTGCTCACGACCATGACGCAGGCGGGCAAGGAGGCGGCCGGACGCTTGGCGCAGGTGGATGCGGCGTGCTTGGCGCCCGTGGATTCCTGGCCGACCGTGAGCCGCTTTCTGCGGAAGGTCCGACCGTACGCCTTGATCCTCGTCGAGACCGAGCTGTGGCCCAACATGATCGCTCTCTCGACGAGGGCCGGTCTCCGGGTCGGCATGGTCAACGCCCGGATCTCGGATCGCAGCTTCCCGCGTTATCGCTTCATCGCCTGTTTCTTGCGTCCCTTTCTGCGCCGCCTGGAGAGGGTGGCGGCGCAGACCGAGGTGGGCGCGCAAAGGCTCGCGGCTCTCGGCGTTGCGTCCCAGGCTGTCATGGTCGTCGGCAACATGAAATATGACCGCCTCAAGGTCCGTGGAGACGATCGCGGACGATTGGAACTGCAGCGGCTGGGCTGGCAGGATTTCCCCCTCTTTGTTGTCGGAAGCACGCATCCGGTCGAGGAAGAGATGCTCATCCAGGCTTTTCTTGAGGTTCGACGGCAGATCAAGGATCTGAAACTGGTCTTGGCGCCACGGCATGTGGAGCGCTCGGATGCGGCGGCAGAGTCATTAAGCCGCTTGGGCGTGCGTTTTGCGCGCTTAGGTGTTCCCCAGGATGCGGGCGAGGCCTTGCTCGTCGATACCATGGGGTGGCTGTCCTCTTTCTATGCCTGCGCTGATGTCGCCTTTGTGGGAGGCTCCTTGGTGCCTGTCGGGGGACACAATCTGCTTGAACCAGCGGCTTTTGGCAAGCCCGTGATCTTCGGGCCGCACACAGCGCACGCGCGCCAGGCGGCTGCAAGTTTGCAGTCTTGCGGCGGCGGATTCGAGGTTGCTGATGCTTCCGCCCTCGCTGTGACTTTGGGAAGACTTCTGACTCAGCCTTCTCTTGCCAAGGAATGCGGACGCAAGGCTCAGGACATGGTCCATCGCCTTCAAGGGGCGACAGGCCGCACGCTTGCGCATCTTTCACCAATCCTCACTCCTGGCCGGGTCCAAAGGACCTAGAAAGTCCTAGGTCCTTTGCCGCCGCTTTTTGGCCCTAAAGACTCATAGTGCGGTGGGCGTCTGTGCGATAGAATCTTCTTACGGTGAAGTCTATCCTTCGCTCGGTAGTCCTCCTCCTGTCGTTAAGTCCTGCTGTAGCTTCTTTGCCCATCTCTGCCTTTGCGGGCAGTGCTGTCGGTGTGAACGGTTCGGCTGCCAGAGTGCCTGCAGCTTTTGCAGCGCCGATTCTGTCCGTGCGCAGCTTCATACTTTCCTCTCTGGAAGCACCGCAGTCGCCCGCGCCTCCGAGTGCCGAGGCTCCCGCTTCATTGCCATTGCATCCAATGCTCAATGAGAACCTCGTTGTCTTTCTTCAGCGTTCTGCGGCAGTTGAACAAAACAACTTGGGTCAATTCACTCTGACCGTGCCAGGGACGCCTTTATCCGCCCAGGCGATCCTGTCACAAACGCGGGGAATTTTGGACCAGCTGACGCCGGAAAAGCTGGAGCAGATGTCGGAAATCGAACTGAGTGGTTTGGCGCGTCAGATCATGACTCAGATCGCTGGAGAACGGCCGGAGTTGGGGCATGTGGCCACCATTCCCGGTTCGGCTGAGGCCGCATTGGCGATGCCTCGCCGCATGAGCCGTCGATCTGCGGCTCAGGATATGCCTCCGACTGGGGACATACCAGCATTTCAAGTAACAGATCTCCCTCCGATTGCCACACCGGAAGTCGATGCTCTCCTTTCCAAAGCCATAGATGATAAAAATGCAAGACTTTCTTTTTTGGCCCGGGACCCCAGCTATCTTAGAGCTCTCCTTCGCAAACTTTATGTGGGTATGCTGCGGGCAAGGGATTTGGAGCCTCCAGAAGCCCGTGCCGGCGCTCTCGTCGCCATAGAGCAGCATGCAAGAGAAATGCTGCGGGATGTGCAAGTGGCCCCCGGCGTATCTCCGGAGGTTAAGGCTTTGGCCAAGGATGTTTATCAAAGCTTCCTGGTCAATCCCGTTGTGTCTGAAGAATTATTGCGCGAGCGCGAGATCCGATATAAGATGGCACGGCTAGAGACGCTCATCAAGCCGTTTATTCCCAAGGGAAGTCATCAGTTGATGCAGGCAAGTGGTGATAAGATCTGGCATCTGGGTACGCTTGAAGAGTTTGAGAAGTTGCTGCCGGCAGAGGGTGAGCAAGATCGGAAGGAGCATAGCTATAGCTCAAGAAAAAAATCAAAACAATTGGACGAACGGATTTTTAACGTTGAAAAACGCATTCAGCGCCATCGTATCGTTTCCTTGGATGGGCGGTTCCCCCGGGCAATGCGGACGCGAGCATTGACGAACTTGCAGCATTATGTGGAAACAATGAGTCGAAGGCTGAAGGTGCTTGCCTTGAACCTTGATCACTATACCGGAAACCGGCTCATTAATGAATTCATGGCCCCCGGAGAGCATTACGGAAAGCCGCATCAACCGCTTTGGATTCCGCACAATAAGAATCTGCGTCTTACCCAGGTTTCAGGAGGATTTCTCCTTCAGGGGCATTTCGAGACGGATATACAGGAAGAACGCGTGCCCGGATACGTCCAAGCCTCCATCGAGCATTATTGGCAGGGAGAATTCGAGGTCGATGGCCAACCCTATACTTTTCGGACAGAGATCAGCGTGCGCCGCTTGAGTCCAGGAGAGAGCTTCTCTTCTGGGAGCTTGCGGCTTATCGAGGCCGGTGCCTTATCCGCCCATGCCCAACCAGATGGGATTGCGATCGGCCGTGAGATGGCATTCCAGACGCCGGCCCATGAGTTTGGCCATATTCTGGGCCTGCCGGATGAGTATGAGTATATTTATGATACTCGTCGGCACACATTCCGGGAAATTAACTTTCCCAACAACATTATGGGAGGTGCCGCCAGAGCCGTTACGCCTCTCGACTTACTCAAGGCCATGTCCTTGCTGCTTGCGGGCAGTAGATAAAAATACGGAAAATACGAGAAAGCCTGACACCTATTTTTTATATAAAGAGGCGTCGTGCTTGATGGCCAAGAACAGGGTGGCGACGTCCTGGATCTGCGCGCCGCTCACCTCGGCGATCTTGCCGTCGACCTTGAGCATCATCTTGTCCGGGCGCAGCCAGAGGGCGTTCCAGTTGAAGGCGGAGAGGGACATCAGGCCTTCGATGAACAGCGAGATCTTCGCCGCTCGGCCGGTGTTGTCCGAGTTGTAGTCGTCGAAATTGAGGGTGAATTCGAAGGGGCTGTGGCCGCTGAACTCGCGCACGTTCAGATCGATGCGTCCGCTCAGGATGTTCGCGTGCTGCGCGAGATCCTCCACCTGGAGCGTCCCATCATGGATGGAGATGTTCTTGGGCGTAAAGGCGATGGAAGCGAAGGCGACAGGCAGGGAGCATTCTGCGGCGAGCTCGGGGGTGTTGGCCAGTTTGGCCGCCAGCTCGGCGAAATTCCAGAGGCCTTGTTCGTCCCGACAGATGTGGATGCGCGGAGAGAAGAGCTTGATGGTGTCGAGCTCCAGGGGCTTGCCCAGGGAGGGCGCTGATCTCATGGAGACCAAAGCCGTGTCGCATTCCAGGATGCGGCCGGAGTGTGTCAGCGCGCCGATCTTCAAGCCGTAGAGTCTCAGCCCGCGCGGCGTCAGGGTGATATCGCCGATCTCGACGGGCTGCTGCAGGATCTCCTGCAGATGCGCGCTCACGGCTTCTTTGGTCCGGATCGGATCGATGAGGTGCGGCAGGACGAAGAGCCCGGCGGCGATGAAGGTGGCGAACCCGATCCCCAGGAGGAGCCCGCCTTGGAGCAGGAGCCCCGCGGTCTTCAGGGAGAGGCGCAGGATCCTTTCCGCGGGATTCTGAGGCGGCTGGGCCAGCTTGTAGACGACCTGGGTGCGCGAGTGGGCCAGAGCGGCGGGCGGGTTCGTGTCAGCCCGCGTGATCTTCCAACCGGCGCGGGAGCGCGCCTGCAGATACGCGTCGAAGAACTGGGAGGCTTCCTGGATGTCGGCAAAGGACTCGATCTGGCGCGGGAGGATGTCCTTGGCCGTGAAATTCCAGTGCCGGATCGGCGCGGGAGGCGAGACCTTGTCCTGGGCCAGCTGTTTGTCCATGGGCAATTCCGTCACGCCCATGTAGACTTCACATTGGAAGAGATTGACCAGTTCGTAGATGGAGGCAGGCATGGGCAAGGGCCGTCAATCGGCGGCCGGGACGGCGTTCCCCCATAAGGCATTGAGCAGGATGAAGACGTTGCAGGTCACCGGCAGTATGGGCGAGGAGAGGTGGAGGTAATTGATGATCGTGAAATAGGCGTCGCTGTCGGCGAATCGGAGGAACGCCCCGTCGTGGCATCGGATCTCGCCCTGCCGGCCGCAGATTTTAAATCTCTCCATCGCCTGATCGAGGATGTTCGCTTTCGTGTCCTGGACCGCCTCCGGCGCTGAGAGGAGGAATCCCGACCCTGCTGCGTCTCCCAACGAATTGACGACGGCGTTGACCAGGATGTTGGAGATCTCCGCGATCGCTGCTGGAGTGAGAGCTGACTGGACGCGTTTCTCCGTGCCATGCTTCAGAAAAGCGTCCGCTAGAGCCGCGGCGTTGGGCGTGGAGAACAGAGCGACGAAGAGACCTCCGGGGATGGAGAAGCGGACGCTGCTGTAGACCGTCGGGCTGGCCGCCAGGCCGCCCCGGAATCTTTCCAAAGAGAACGTCTCGATGGAGGTCGTTTCCAACTGACAGCTGAGGCAGGACATCCGGGCCAGGCCCGAGGCGCTTGTGTCCACGCCGTGGCGGATGGCGTGGAGCAAGGCCGGCGGCACGCAATCGAGAGGTTTCATGGGAGGTCTCCGGGGGGCGCCATGGAAATAGTATAATACTTAAAATCTCGCGCGCGTGCGCGCAATCCATGCCGAATAAGATCCTCGTCATCCGTCTTTCTTCCTTGGGGGACGTCGCTTTGACCGCCCCGGTCTACAAGAATCTCAAGGCCCATTGGCGGGACTGCTCCATCTCGGTGCTGGTCAAGCCCTCCTATGCCGCGCTCGCGGCCGGCATGCCGGGCGTCGATGAGGTCATCGTCTTCCGGGGCCTGGGCGACGCGCTGCGGCGCATCCGGGCGGGAGGATTCACCCATCTTCTGGATCTTCATGCCAATCTTCGCTCGTTCTTCATCCGCCGGTTTTCCGTCGTCGGCGCGGTCAGCGTCTATCGCAAGAACGCCCTGGCGCGCCGGCTCTTCGTCGCCTTGCGCCTGCCTTCTCCGGCTTTGGAGCGCCACACGGCCGAGAGGTATCTCGACGCTTTGAAGCCGTGGGGCATCCCCATCCGCGAGCGCTGGCTGTCCTTGGGAGATTTCGGCGCGAAAGCGGTCCCCCATCCGGTCTTGGGCAAGGTCCTCATCCTCCAGAGCGCTTTTTTCGGCGACAGCCTGCTGACCCTTCCCCTGGCGCGCGAACTCAAGGCCCTGGCGCCGGAGTGCCGCGTGAGCGTGCTGACCCTGCCCCAGAGCGCGGAGCTTTTCCGTTCCCCCTATGTGGACGAGGTGATCCCGGATGACAAGCGCGGCGTCAGCCGCGGTTTGGGCGGCCTCTGGCGACTCGCCCGCGGCTTGCGCCGCCAAGGCTTCGATCTGGCCTTGATCCCCCACCGGTCTCTGCGCAGCGCGCTTCTCGCTTGGCTGGCCGCGATCCCGCGCCGCATCGGCTTTGAGACGAGCGTCGGACGATGCTTCCTGACGGATGCCGTGCCGTTCGTGTGGCTCATGCACGATCTCGAGCGCAATCTGGCTCTCTTGGGGCCGCTCAAGCCCGGCCTGCGTCCGCGCGAGGATGAGTCCCTCTACGTGGCCAAGGATTCCATGGCGCTTGAAGCCGTCAACTCCCGGCTGCGCGCGTCCGGCATCGGCGCGCAGGAGCGCGTCATCGGCATGCACCCCGGCTCGGTCTGGCCCACCAAGCGCTGGCTGCCCGAGAGGTTCGCGCAGCTCGCCTCGCGCCTGCGCGCCGAGGGTCTGCCGGTGGTCCTGGTCGGCGGCCAGGCCGATGCGGCCCTCTGCGCTGCCATCGCGCGAGACTCCGGCGTTTTGGACTGGTCCGGCCGCACGGATCTGGCCCAGCTCAAGGCCCTCATGGGCCGTCTGGCGCTCTTCGTGACCAACGACTCCGGTCCCATGCATCTGGCCACGGCCTCGGGCGTTGCCACCCTGGCGATCTTCGGGCCCACCACGCGGGAGCTCGGTTTCTTCCCTTACGGGGCCGGACATCGGGTCGTGGAAAAGGAGCTGGCCTGCCGGCCCTGCAGCCTCCATGGGACCAAGACCTGCCCGCGGGGTCATTTCCTGTGCATGCGGCTCATCACGGTCGATGAAGTCTTCGCTCAGGCGTCGGCGATGCTCTCTTCGGCGGTGGCGGCATGAGGATCCTGCAGATCGAAGACGAGCCCTGGGATTCCGGCATCGCCCATTATGCCCTGACCCTCTCGGCCGAGCTGCAGCGCCGCGGCCACGAGATCCATTTTTGGGGACGTGAGGATTCTCCTCTCCTGCATCAGGCCTCCCGCTGGGGGTTGAAGACCCTGGGCTTGCGCCGCCCCTGGTCCTGCCTGCCGCGCCTGCGCGCGAAGGTCCGGCAGGCAGGTTTGGAGCTCATCAATGCCCACACGGGCCGAGCCCATTGTCTGGCAGCGGCTTTGGCCGCGTTCAGCAGCGTGCCCGTGGTGCGCACCCGCGGCGATGCCCGGCCAGCGGTGAAGAACCCCCTGGCGCGTCTGCTGGCCTCGCGCACGACCGCCTTCATCGCGGCCAATGCACGCATCCAGTCCGATCTCGCCCAGGCTTTTCCCAAGACTCGGGTCGTCATGATCCCTCAGGGTATCGAGGCGGGCGCGGCGCTTGCTCTGCCGGCTGCCCCTGTCTTCGGCCTCTTGGGCCGCCTGGATCCCGTCAAGGGCCATGAGACTCTGATGGCGGCGGCCGCAGGAATCAAGGCCGATCATCCCCAGGTTCGGTTTGTCGCCGTCGGAGGAGGGTCCCCCCAGCGCCGTGCCCGGCTCGACGGTCTTGTCGCTGAGCTGGGCTTGGGAGGGATGTGGGAGTTTACAGGGTTCGTGGAGGATGTCAGCGCTCAAATGCAGCGCTGCTCCGTCGGCATCGTCGCTTCCACGGGTTCCGAGGCCGTCTCCCGCGCGGCTCTGGAGTGGATGGCGGCCGGCCGTCCGGTCGTGGCGAGCGCCGTGGGCTGCCTGCCGGACCTGGTCGTGGACGATGAGACCGGTTTTCTCGTGCCGCCGGGCGATCCCCAGGCTCTGGCCGAGGCGCTCAAGCGCTTTCTCCAGGATCCGTCTCTGGCGGCGCGCCTGGGGGCCGCGGCGCGGCGCCGGTTCGACGCGCGCTACACGCTCAAGCGCTTTGCCGATGCGACGGAAGCTCTGTATCGAGGACTCCTGGCATGAAACCCAAGCTCAGCGCGATTTTGATCGCGACCGATGAGGAGGTCGATCTTCCCGGCTGCCTGAAGAGCCTGGAGGGCCTGGCCGATGAGGTCGTGGTCGTGGTTGACACGGAAACCAAGGATCGGACCGCGGAAATCGCGAGCGCCTCAGGTGTCCAGGTGCTGCGCCGCCGCTTCGACGACTATGCCTCCCAGCGCCAGGCTTCTCTGGACGCGGCCTGTGGGGAATGGTGCCTTTGGATCGATCCGGACGAGCGAGTGACGTCGGGCCTGTCGCAGGCCATCCGGCACGCCATGGTACGGCCCGATGCCGCGGCGTATAGGATCCCCTTTGAGATCTGGTTCTTGGGTCGACGACTGAGATGGGGCGGCATGGGCCGTGAGTCGCATCTGCGGCTCTTCCGTCGGGAGGGAGCGTCCTTCGTCGGCGGATTCGTCCATGAGAGTTTGAAGATCTCCGGCCGTGTGGGTAGGCTCGAGGGTGCCATGCGCCATGAGCCCTACCGCGACATCTCCGACTACCTGGGCAAGCTCGACCGCTACACCACGCTGGCCGCGCGCAAGCATTACCAAGAAGGGCGGCGCTACCACGCCTGCAATCACCTCATCCTGCCCGTGGAATTCTTCACGCGCGCGGTCTTGAAGCTCGGCATCTTGGACGGCACCCCCGGCCTGGTCTGGGCCGGTCTGGCCGCGTTTCATCGCTGGCTCAAATATGTCAAACTCCAAGAAGAGGACGCCAAAGCATGATCGCCACGCTCAGTGCTGTCGCCGGCGGGGCGGCTCTTCTGGGCGCCAGCGCCCGCTGGAACTGGTGGCGTCCCCCAACCGCGGGCCTACCGGTGCTCATGTACCACAAGGTCGGAGATTGCCCAAAAGGCTCCCAGCTGGCCAAGCTCTGGGTCTCCCCCCGTGATTTTCGCCGGCAGCTGGACTATCTCAAGCGCCACGGCTATACCCCCCTTCTTTTCTCCGAACTGGGGCGCCGACCCATGCCGGAGCATCCGGTGCTCATCACTTTCGACGACGGCTATGCCAACAACTTCGAGGTTGCCTTCCCCATCCTGCAGGAGTTGAAGATGAAGGCCAACATCTTCCTGGTCTACGAGACCGTGGACCAGCACAACGTTTGGCATGACCCGGCCAGCGAGCCCTGGCAGAGGATGCTCACCTGGAATCAGGTCGAGCGGATGCAGGCCTCCGGCCTGGTCGAATTCGGTTCCCACACCATGCGCCATCCTAATCTGGCCCGGATAGCTCTGGACCAGGTCCGCTGGGAGCTTTTTGAGAGCAAGAAGCGGCTGGAAGCCAAGCTCGGACGGCCCATGTTGGGTTTCGCCTATCCCTACGGCGCCGGGGCTTTCGTCCCGGCGGTCCGCCAGCTTGCTCGAGACGCGGGCTATGCCTATGACTTCAGCATCAAGCAGGGCATCTCTCCCTGGCCGTGGGACCCGGCCTCCGGCGCGCTCAAGCGCCTGCTCATCCGCGGCGACGACTTCATGCTCGATTTCCACCTGAACATGACCCGCGGCAGGGCGCGCCTATGACCGCACCCCGGCGCATCCTCATCATCCAGCTGCGCCGCATCGGCGACGTGATCCTGACCACGCCGGCTCTCCGGGCCCTGAAGAGCCGCTACCCCCAAGCCGAGATCGATTTCCTCGTGGAAGAGCCGGGCATGCAGGCCCTGGCGGGCAATCCGGACATCAGCCGCATCCTCGTCTATCACGGCGGACCCTGGCAGACCTGGGCCTGGCTGTGGCGCGCGCGTTGCCTGGGCTATGACTGGGTCATCGACTATCTCGGCAATCCGCGCAGCGCGCTTTTGACCGCCGTCAGCGGCGCCGTTGTGCGGGCTGGATACGCGCGCACAACGCATCGCTGGGCCTACAACCATCTCCTCGTCCAGCCTGAGAAGTCCGTTTATACCGGTCTGGAGAAGATCCTGGTCTTGAAGAGCCTGGGCGTCGAGGTCGAGGGCCAGGATTTCATGCCTCGGGTCTTCCTGGCGTCCAAACCGGCGCAGCCTGAGAATCTGATCGGACTCTCCCCGACTTCGCGCAAAGTGACCCGTCGTTGGCCGCCAGCTTCCTTCGCCGAGCTGGGCCGCCTTCTGAGAGAGCGGTTCGGCTGCCGGATCGTGGTCTTCTGGGGTCCTGGCGAGCGCGCCTTGGCCGAGGAAACGGCCGCGGCCATCGGTTTGGGCGCCCGCGTGTGCGATCCGACTCCCCAGCTGGCGGATGCGGCGCGAGAGCTCGTGCGTTGTCGGCTGCTCGTCACGAATTGCAACGGCCTCAAGCATCTGGCCGTGGCCTCGGGAGTCCCCACGGTCACGGTGCACGGCTCCAGCGATCCGGCCAGCTGGACGCCGCCCCATCCTGACCACGCGTCGGTGAGGCTCGACGAGCTCTTCTGCATCGCCTGCCGGCTCAATGTCTGCCCAAGGCATCTGGAATGCTTCAAGGACCTTTCGCCTCAAAGAGTGCTGGCCGCCGTCTCGTCTCTGTTGGAGCGGGTGCCTGCCCCATGAACTGGAAGAAGAGACGCTCGCGCCTGCTGGCGAAGTCCTGGGGAAGGATCTTGCTGCGAAGCCTTTCCTGGGCCTACGGCTTCGGTGCTATGTCGCGCGGACTCCTCTATGATCTGGGTCTCCTGCGCGCGCGCGCTGTCGCGGCTCGGGTCGTGTGCATCGGAAATCTGACGGCCGGAGGCACGGGCAAGACCCCGGCCGCGGTCCTGGCCGCCATGACCCTTCGTTCCAAAGGCGTGTCCACGGCCATCCTGAGCCGCGGCTACGGCCGGCCGCAAAAAGGGCGCGAGATCAGCGTCCTGGTCGACGAGAGCGCGTCGTCCTGGAAGCAATGCGGCGATGAGCCCTGGATGATGCATCAGCTCCTCAAAGGCCAGGGGGTCCCTATCCTGGTCTCGCCGGATCGCATCCGCGCCGGGACGCAGGCCGTCAATTTCTACCATTCCCGCGTTCTCATCCTCGACGATGGATTCCAACATCGGGCCTTGAAGCGCGATCTGGACATCGTGCTGATCGATGCCGCGGCTCCCTTCGGCGGCCGCCATTTTCTGCCGTACGGCGATCTCCGTGAAGCGCCGTACGCGCTGCGCCGCGCGCACCTGGTGGTGCTGACCCACTCAGATCTCATATCGCCCGCAGACTTGTCGGCCCTGCGCGAGGAGATCCGGCGATTGCATGCCAAGGTCCCGGTCCTTGAATCCGTCCATGCGCCGGACTTCCTCTTCGACGCGAAAACCGATGCTCGGCTGCCCTTGGAGCATCTTCAGGGCCTCGGCGTCGTCACTCTGGCCGCAATCGCCGTTCCCGAGCAGTTCGAAGCCATGATCGAGCGTCTGGGCGCTCGGGTCGCGCAGAAATGGCAGTATCCCGACCATCATCGCTATACGCTCGACGAGCTCTCTGCGCTCTCTCGCTTGGCCGGCGAGGCGCCGCTCGTGACCACCTTCAAGGACATCGTCCGATTCCCGGACGGATGGCGAGACCTGTTGTCCCGGGAGGTCTATGTCTTGGCCGTCAAGCTGGAGATCGTCAAGGGGAGAGAGATATGGGACGCTGCGCTCGGACGACTGGCGTAATCTATTTCATCGCGATGGTTCTTCCGCTGGCGGCCGGGGGAGTCCCCATTTCCAGCGCCACGGTGAGCGATCCGCACTCGCTCTCGACAGGCAAGCTCTCCCCCTCCTCGAATCTGGCGCGCTTGACCGCGTTTCCGGAGAAGCTCATTTTCGATGTCTCCTGGGGTCTTATGTCCGTGGGGCAGGCCACCATGCAGATCGAGGAGATCGTCTCTTTCAACGGCGCGCCGGCCTACCACGTGGTCTCCGAGGCCAAGTCCAACAACTTCTGCGATGCCCTCTACAAGGTGCGCGACATCAACGAGTCCTGGATCGACGCTCGGCGACTGGAGTCCTTGGGCTACTCCAAGAAGCTGCGCGAGGGGCGTTTCTTCAGGGATGAGTGGGTGCTCTACGACCGCGCGGCCGGGGCCTTCCTCTCGAAGAAGGTGAACCGCGACTCCAGCTTCGAATGGTCCGGCGGCACGATCCCGGTTCATGTCCAGGATGTCCTATCCAGCCTCTATTTCGTCCGTTCCAAGCGCCTGGAGCCGGGCGCCGAGGTCATCGTGGACGTCAATACCAAACGCACCTGGCCTTTGGTCATCCGGGTCTTGAAACGGGAGACCATCAAGACGCCAGCTGGGAAGTTCTCCTGTGTCGTGGTGGAGCCGGCCTTGCGCGAAGAGGGCATCTTCATCCAGAAGGGCCGCAACCTGCAGATCTGGCTCACGGACGATGAGCGTAAGATTCCGGTGCGCATGTCCGTGGAGGTCTTCTTCGGGCATGTGACGGCCAGTTTGGCGAAAATGTTATAATCGCGTGAGTCCTATATCATGAGCACATCCCAGGCTGAAAAGGTCAGGCTGCGGCGCCTCTTGGCGCGGCTGGCCCAGACGCGCGTTCTGGTCGTGGGCGATCTCATGCTCGACCAGTTCATCCGCGGGTCCGTTTCGCGCCTCTCTCCCGAGGCTCCGGTGCCCGTGGTCCATGTGCGCTCCGAGAGCCTCATGCCCGGAGGGGCGGGCAACGTGGCGCTCAATCTCGCCGCGTTGGGCGCCCGCGCGGACCTGGTGGGCATCGTCGGAGACGATCTGGCCGGGCGCACGCTCTTGGAGAACCTCTCCAGCCAGGGGATCTCCACCTCCCGCATCCTCGTCGATCCCGAGCGCGTCACCTCCCAGAAATGCCGCGTCATCGCCGAGCATCAGCAGGTCGTCCGCTTCGACCGCGAGACGCCCAAGCCTCTCTCCGTTCCCGCGCAGGGCGTCCTGCTGCGCGGGCTGGCGGCGGCTATCGCCCAGGCCCAAGCCGTCATCCTCTCGGATTACGGCAAAGGCGTCATCTCTCCGCGTCTGCTCAAGGCGGTCATGGCCGCGGCCCGCGGCCGGAACATCCCCGTGATCGTGGATCCCAAGATCGAGAACTTCGGCCTCTACCGCGGCGTGGACTGCATCACCCCCAACACCCATGAAGCTTGGGCGGGGATGCGCCGCGTGCCCAAGCCCGGCCAGGAGCCTCTGGATAAGCTGGGCTGGGACATCGTCAAGCGCCTCAAGGCCCGTTCCGTGCTCATCACGCGCGGGCCCGATGGGATGAGCCTCTTTGAGTCCGGCGGCCGTCTGACGCACATCCCCACGCGCGCCCGCGAGGTCTACGACGTGACCGGAGCCGGCGACACGGTGGTCTCGGTTCTGACCCTGGCCCGGGCCTGCCGGGCCTCCATCCGCGACGCGGCGGCCCTGGCCAATTATGCGGCCGGCATCGTGGTGGGCAAGCTGGGCACGGCCACGGTGAGCGTGGCGGAATTGAGGGAAGTCCTGCGGTGAGGCCGGACTGCCTCGTCGTCATCCCCGCGCGCCTGGGTTCCACGCGCTTTCCGGCTAAGGTCCTCGCCTCTTTGGGCGGACGCTCTGTCGTCGAGTGGTGCTGGCGCGCCGCAATCCGTGCGAAAGTGGGTCCCGTCCTGGTCGCAACCGATGATCAGCGCGTGGTCCGCGCCGTGGCCGCTTTCGGCGGCCAGGCGGTGCTGACCCCGAGATCCTGCGCCTCGGGCAGCGACCGGGTGCACTGCGCTTCGCTCGGCCGCAAAGAGCCCTTCATCATCAATCTGCAGGGCGACATGCCCTTCGTCCGACCCTCGACGGTGCGTCGCGTGGCCCAGATCCTTCGCCGGAACAAGGCCGCCGACATGGCGACAGCGGTCGTGCCCATGGCGGACGAGCGTCGCGCCCTCAATCCGAATGCCGTCAAGGCTGTCTTGGCCCGCGATGGCCGCGCCCTTTATTTCTCGCGTTCGCCGATCCCTTTTCCCCGCAATGGGAACGTGCCTCAACGCTTCGAACACCTCGGCATCTACGGCTTTAGGCGCAAGGCCCTGGAACGGTTCGTGCGGCTTTCCCCCTCGCCCCTAGAAAAAATAGAGAGCCTGGAGCAATTGCGTGCGCTCGAGGACGGGATGACGATCTACGCGGCCCGAGTCGAAGATCTTTCCGTCGCCATAGACACGCCGGCGGACCTGCGCCGAGCCGAACGTCTGCTTCATTCGGATAATTGCAAATGAAAAAATCGTTTTTCGTCTCTTTTTTAACGATCCTGTTCATGGGCTTCACCATAGCCCAGGCCGAACCTCCTTCAAAAAATACCGTTTACTACTATGGCGAGCCGCGACTCACTAATTTAATGAATGGCGAAGTCAAAACGCAGAAAGTGCTTTTCCCGCGAGTCACCGATCCAGGCGCAGGTTATATTTCCGAAAATGGCTGCGTTTTGGATGCGGGGAGTATGACCGCGCAGATCCACCCCGCTTATATCATTGCGTCGCAGAACGGTGCGACCGTCTCTGATGTGCTGGGCCAATCCGCGAAGCCAACGATTCAGGGGACGGCTGAACTCAGGGGAGAGCGGTGGAAATGGGATTATTTGAAATTCTCCATGATCTATCTGCCGGATAATTTGAAAATCGAGGACACGAACTATATACTTCCCAGTCAGCTTCTCATCGCCAGAAAGCGGTTTTTTCTTCCCGGGCAAGAGACGCCCTTTATGTTGTATGAAGGAGAATACAAAGTCATTGATGCGGCCGAGTACGGCAAGAAATACAAAGAGATGGGATGCCCTCAGCAAAAATCTTAGGAGAATTTATGACGACTAAGTATATCTTCGTCACCGGCGGCGTGGTGAGTTCGCTCGGCAAGGGCATCTGCGCCGCCTCCATCGGCAAGCTCCTGCAAGCGCGCGGCCTCAAGGTCACGATGCTCAAGTGCGACCCGTACATCAACGTGGACCCGGGCACCATGAACCCCTTCCAGCACGGCGAGGTCTTCGTGACCGAGGACGGGGCCGAGACCGACCTGGACCTGGGGCACTACGAGCGCTTCTTGAACCGCGAAATGCACCAGATCAACAATTTCACGACCGGCAAGGTCTATGAGACGATCATCTCCCGCGAGCGCCGTGGAGATTTCCTCGGAACCACGGTCCAGGTCATCCCCCACGTGACCGACGAGATCAAGAAGCGCATCCGGTCCGTGTCTAAGGGCATGGACGTCGTCATCGTCGAGATCGGCGGCACGGTGGGCGACATCGAGAGCCTCCCCTTCCTCGAGGCGGCCCGCCAGATGGGCATGGAGGGCGGCAAGGAGAACGTCCTCTACGCCCATGTGACCCTGGTGCCCTTCCTGCGCGCCTCCGAGGAGCTCAAGACCAAGCCCACCCAGCACAGCGTGGGCAAGCTGCGCGAGATCGGCATCCAGCCGGACATCATCTTCTGCCGCAGCGAGAAGCCGCTCTCCGCCGACCTCAAGGCCAAGATCGGTCTCTTCACCAGCGTGTCCAGGGAGGCCGTCATCGAGGCCCCGGACGCGTCGAGCATCTATGAAGTGCCGCTGATCTTCAAAAAACAGGGTCTTGATGACCTCGTCCTCTACCTTCTGCACCTGCATGCCCGGCCGGGCGAGCTGGCCGCCTGGACGGCCATGGTCGAGCGCTGGCGCAAGCCCAAGCGCGAGGTCACCATCGCCCTGGCCGGCAAATACACGGACTACAAGGACGCCTACAAATCCGTCCATGAAGCCCTCATCCACGCGGCCACGGCCCTGGAGGCCCGCGTGCAGGTCCGCTATCTCGACACGAGCGATCCGGCGGCCGCCAAGAAGCTCGACGATGTCCACGGGATCCTCGTCCCCGGAGGATTCGGCGACCGCGGCGTGGAGGGCAAGATCCGCGTCGTGGAACTCGCGCGCGAGGGACGCGTGCCGTTCTTCGGCCTCTGCCTGGGATTGCAGGTCGCGGTCATCGAGTTCGCCCGCCACATCTTGAAGCTTCAGGACGCGAACTCCACGGAGTTCAACACGGCGACGCACTATCCGGTCATCGACCTCCTGCCTGAGCAGAAGACGGTGGCGGCCAAGGGCGCGACCATGCGTCTGGGGACCTACGATTGCGCGCTCAAGAGGGGCACCCTGGCGCGCCGCGCCTACAAGACGGATGCGGTCTTGGAACGCCACCGGCACCGCTACGAGGTCAACAATAAGTTCCGCAAGCTCCTCCAGGAGGCAGGTCTGGTCGTCTCGGGCGTGCACGCGGCCAAGGACCTCGTCGAGATCATCGAGCTCCCTGAGCATCCGTGGTTCGTGGCCGTCCAGTTCCATCCGGAGTTCAAGAGCCGGCCGGAGAATCCCCATCCGCTTTTCCTGGGTTTCATGGCCGCGGCCTTGCAGCGCGCGGCCCGACGCAAAGGGGTGAAAGCCCATGCTTAAGAAGATCAAAGTGCGCGGCGCGACGTTCGCCAACAACGCTCCCGTCTGCTTCATCGCAGGGCTCTGCGCCCTGGAATCCGAAACGATGCTGCTGCGCGTCGGCCAAGCGCTCAAAGCCGCCTGCGCACGTGCCGGCGCCGGTTTCGTTCTTAAGTGCTCGGTGGACAAGGCCAACCGCACCTCTCACGACGCCTTCCGCGGGTTGGGATTCGAGAAAGGACTGCAGATACTCTCCCGCGTGGCCAAGCGCTTGGGCGTCGCGGTCCTGACGGATGTCCATGAGCCCTCGCAAGCCGCCGTAGCCGCGCGCTACGTCGATATCCTGCAGATCCCGGCCTTCCTCTGCCGACAGACCGAGATGCTCCTGGCCTGCGGCCGCACCGGCAAGCCCGTCAATCTCAAGAAGGGACAGTTCGTCTCCCCCTGGGACATGGCCAACGCCGTGCGCAAGGTCGAGTCCACGGGGAATAAGAACATCCTCATCACGGAACGCGGCTTCGCTTTCGGCTACGGCAATCTCGTGGTGGACATGCGCTCCTTGGCCGTCTTGAGGGAGTTCGGCTATCCGGTCATCTTCGACGCGACCCATTCGGTCCAGCTCCCCGGCGGCAAGGGCCGATCTACGGGCGGTGAGCGGCGCTTCGCCCTTCCCCTGGCCCGGGCCGCGGCGGCCGTGGGCGTGGCGGGAGTCTTCCTCGAGGCCCATCCCACCCCGGATCGCGCCTTGTCCGACGGGCCCAATTCTCTCGCCTTGCGCGACGTGCCTCTCTTCATCCGGCAGGTCTGCCGCATCGACGCCGTCGCCAAGAAGGAACGCCTATGAAATGCATGAACTGCGGGCAAGAGAACAAGGACGCGGCCAAGGCCTGCAAAAAGTGCGGCCGGGACCTCTCCGTGGCGCCGGCGTGGTTCCCGGACGCGCGCTGGCATCTGAAGACCCTGGCCGTCATCTACGCGTGCCTCATCGTGCTCTATTTCGGCGTGAGCGCTCTTCTGCGCAAGCTCCCCAAACCCTACCAGATGCGCCATATCCCCATCGAGATGACCCCCTGGCTGCGCTCGGGGCCCAAGCACCTCCCCGAAGCAGATCTCAAGGCGCCCCTGCCGCCGGAGATCGAGGGCCAGACGGTTTCGAAGTGAGACGGATCTCCTTGGCCGTCGTGTTCCTCGCTCTGGCGTCCGGCTGCAGCCAGAGGGCGCAGGACGGCATCACGTCCAGCCAGACCCTGGAGGATTTCACGCTGGATCAGACTTCGCGCGGGACGCCCAAATGGCAGCTGCACGCCGAGTCGGCCATCCTGCACGAGGAGACCCAGGTCTCGGGCCTGACTAGGCCGACCATGCAGTTCTATGAGAACGGCAAGGCCGTCTCGCGCGTGCGATCTCAGGCCGGCCAGGTGCGCCTGGAAACGCACGACGTACATCTCTCCAGCTCCGTCGTGCTCGAGGTCCTCGAAGACCATACCGTTCTCTACACGGATACTCTGGACTATTCCTCCAAACGCCAGCGTTTCACGACCCAGGCGGATGTCCTGATCGTCAAGCCGGAGGGCCAGACGCGCGGCCAGGGCATGGAGGCCAAGCCTGACCTCTCCGAGATCCGCATCTTCCGCCAGAAATCGGTGATCAAGGAGGGAGGGGCGTGAGGCGGCCGCAATCGAGCACGATTTTCTCGGGCACTGTGTCCGGACACAGTGCTACGCTCGATTGTAAACCATTTTTAATTTTTCTTATCTTGATTGTTTTGGTATGGGCTGCCATCCCCTCCGTGCAAGGAGAAACAGCGAGCTCAAGAGACGGCGGACCTTCGCCCGCTGTGAAAAGAGAACCGCCGCCCTTGCCTGCCGTTGTCGGCGGCGTGGTCCGCAGCAAGGAATGGCTGGTGCGCCGAGCTCCTCAGCGCGAGGAGGAGTTCATCGGCGAGGTGAGCTATCGCCAGGGTCCGCGCATCCTCACGGCGGATTGGGCGCTCTTGCGCCACGCGACCCAGATCTGGAACGCCCGCGGCCATGTGAAGCTCGACGAGACGCTCAAGTCCGGCGACCGCATCGCGATCAACGGCGAAGAGGCCCAATACGATCAGAAGACCAAGCGCGGCTGGCTCATCGGCGCCCATGGCGGTCCGATCTCTTTTCAGCGCCTTCCGGTGGCCGGCCCCCCCCCGGACGAGGGCACGGCCCAGCGTCTGGAGTGGGAAGGCCAAGAGCGCGCGCATCTAAGCGGCGGGGTCCATGTTGGGGGGCCGCGCGCCGAGCTGTGGGGCGGCGCGGCGGACTACGACGCGCTCCAGCAGGTCTTGACCGTTTCCCAGGATCGGCCGGTCCTTCATGTCATGGAAGGAGGCTGGACAGGCGCCGTGCAGGGCACGACCCTGGCCGCGCTGCAGAATCCGGACCGTTTTCAGGCTGACGGCCAGACGCATGGCTGGATCAAGTTCAAAGACAACCCGGAGAAGATGCTCAAATGAAACTTTCAGCCCACGAGATCCGCAAGTATTACGACGAGAGGCAGGTCGTCCAAGGCATCTCGTTGGAGGTCTCCTCCGGCGAGATCGTGGGCCTGCTGGGCCCCAACGGGGCGGGCAAGACCACGACCTTCTACAGCCTGGCCGGCTTCATCCGGCCCGAGGCCGGCGTCATCGCCATGGACGGCGAGGACGTGACCGCGCTTCCCATGTTCGCGCGCTCGCGGCGCGGCCTGGGCTATCTGGCGCAGGAGCCGACGGTCTTCAGGGGACTCACCGTGGATGAGAATCTGCGCGCGATCTTGGAACGCACGATCTCAAGCCGCTTTGAGCAGATGCGCCGGGTCAAGGAACTTTTGGAGGAATTCGGGCTCTGGGAGCTGAGGCGCCAGAAGGCTTGGACTTTGTCCGGCGGGGAGAAGCGGCGCCTGGAGGTCGCGCGGGCCATGATCAGCGATCCCAAGCTCATCCTTCTGGATGAGCCCTTCGTGGGCATCGACCCCATCACCGTGGGCGAACTTAAGGACATGATCTCGCGCCTGAAGGAACGCGGCATCGGCATCCTCATCACGGACCACAACGTGCGCGAGACCCTGCCCATCATCGACCGCGCCTATCTGATGTTCGACGGCAAGATCCTCGTCGAGGGAAACTCCAAGCAGCTTTTGGACGACCCCAAGGCCCGGGAACTCTACCTGGGGCAGGATTTTAAGATCTAGGGCTTTGGACCCATCTTGAAATAGGTCCTTTTTACCCTCCTTTCTAGGTCTAAAGACACCTGCGGATTTTCCTGGTTTCCTTACACTATTAAGGAAATGAATGGAAAGGTAGTTTTTATCCATAAAACCTTGGCGGCTTTTCTCTCTGGCTGCTTGGTTTTTTCCTCTCTCCAACCGGCCTTCGCGGGTCCCAATGGAATGCTTGGGGGGAGCACACATACCAGTGTCCAGGATCCCGTTCGACGCAATCCCTTTGCCATGCTGCCTGATTCCCTTCATTCCGCCTTTCGAATGATCCGTGATCAAGGAGCTGAAAACCTTGGACTGCCGGTGCAGTTCAATCAATTGGCCGCGCTTGGATTTTCCAAGGACACGAATGCGATCTATGTCGAAAAATTCATCCAGAATCGAGAAGCGTTGAATAAAGACCCTGGCAGGATCAGGAATGGCGTCAAAGAGCACGCGGAGCAAAAGAATCTGAGACTGGCTGAAGAGGCTTTTGCGAAGACGGAGAAGGACGCGGAGCAGGAGGCGGTTGATTATTTGCAGAGGGTCTCTCAAGCGGAGCTCAACTGGGGCAATGTGGCCGCCTACAAAGAGGAAGCTGAGAAAATCGCGGAAAGGAACAAATATTTTCTGACGGTGACGAGAAGCCACCAGCTGATGGCTGTGAAGAGTCTTTTGGAGGCTCAGGAGCCTCAACTCGCCTTTGAATCTATCCAGGGCCATCTCCGGGCGGTTACGGAAGGACACCAGACCGTCTCCTTCGAAACTTCTGAGAAGGGGCAGGAAACCTTCGTGACAACCCGGGATAAGGGGACCTTGACCTTGATGGATGAAGGGAAGACCCTCGTGGTGAAGACCGATGCCGGTGAGACGGTTTTTGACAGCCGGGTGCCGAGGTCGAGCAGCGAGACGGTGGCTGCCTATCAGCAAAAGATCGCCCAAACGGATTTCTCTGGGAAGCCTGGTCTCCTGGAAACGAAGGAGTCTCGGAAGATTCATGAGCTCAAGCTCCGTGAGGTGATCCCATCTTTCGAAATCCTGAGAGGGTATGGAATGACGTTGGATCAGAGGAATCTCGAGTTCAATCTCTCGCCCCGGGGCTCTCTTTCTGAGATCGTCTCCCGGCGCCGTTTCCCCAATGATGGCAAGCCGGCAAAGAAAGGAGGGCGGCTCGCGAGCAAGGGATTTCGCGAAGAGCCGGAAACAGCCGAGGGGATGGAGTCTGCGGAGCTCCGCAAGTTCAAGGAGAAATTGGATAGAGACCTCGCTGTGCATATTTTAAAGATCAAGGATTATTACGATTGGAGGCTGGAGCAGGTGCCGGCCACAGATTTCATCCAGCGTCGGAAGGTCCTGGTGGAGCTTGCGCTGGGCAGCGCTCCCTTGCTTCCTCTGGGTTTAGTTCAATCCGCCCTAGAGGCTATATCGGAGAATGTCTCGATCGGGCCCGCATTCACCCACCCGGTCCTTGCGCATGTGATGATCTGCCCTGACCCGATCTCCTCCGCCATTGGAGATTTCAAGCTCATTCTTGAAGAGTATAAATCGTATTTTTCCATGTTGGATTTTCTGGGCAAGGATGGCGGGACTGTGTGCGCGTCTTGTCTCGTACACCGCGCCCTCGGGCTGCCCCTGTATGGCGTGACAAATATGTTATGCATGAAGGCGCTCGCCGGACAGTCCGTTCCTGTGAAGTTTTCCAGCAGCGAATTGGCCATCAATTCCTTCAAGCCGGCGCCTAGCGATGCTGCTTGGGTCCAAGCGCTTGCAAAATCTTTTGAGTATCTCAACCCATATAAAACGAGAGGGAAGGAGGAGGTCTTTTTCAATAGGATAAGATTCTCCGATTTAACCGATGCAACCATGCTTGTCGCGCTAGGGCCGCTGAGCCAGATGGCTTGGGGAGACAGGAAGTTGAAAGGGAGAAGAAATTTGACGGACCTGATGAAGATAGAGGAGCAGTACAAATTCATGGATGAAGTCAATGAGTTTGGGAAATCCGCGGCCCCGGAAGTTCAAGCCAGGCTGTTCCAAAGCATTCTGGAGATCGAGAGCGGGAAGATCGATGTCGACCAGCTGGGCCAGATCCTCCCCAAATTGCAAGGGCTCAACCTCTATGAGGGCGCGGTAGAGTTGCTGGACACCATGCGCACCATGTGGGTGGCGCGCCGCATGCAGAAGGTGGCGGACCGGGCGGTGCAGCTTGCCGAGGAGCGTTTTGGGGTGGAGGTGGCGCCGGGAGTGGCTCGCCTCTTGAAATTGGGGTTGTTCAATCCCGCTCATGTCCCCCCTCTTTTCCTGGCTGATAAGGATAAGGTCCCGCAGGAAAACATCTACGCGCTGTATGCGGCAGCGTTCCTGCTCTTTCCCGGCACTGGCAAGATTTTTCCTGGCCAGGCATTGGCGCAGAGCTTGGGTTCCCTGCATCCGGATGCGCTGCGGAGGGCGGAGGAAAAGACAGCTTTGCTGATCGCCAAGCTGCTCGCAAAAATCAGTCGGGAGAAAGATAGCGACCAGGAAGTAAAAGAAGCGTCGGACAAGGAGACGGAGAAAGTGCGCGCGCCTTATTTTGAGGCATTGCGGCTTATGGAAGCAGTGGAACAACGGCCCTTGGTGGAGAACCAAAAAACTTTTGACGATAGAACGATCAAGGCCCTGAATCTTGACAAGGAGACTCTCGGTACTGCTTATCCTGAGTTGGTCTTGCTGAGGACTACCCTAGTGAAGCTCTTCTCCTATCATTATGATTCTGCCCAGGCCAAGGGAAGCTTTAGAGCGGATATGCAGACACTATTCCAGTCTGTCAGGCAGTCTTTGAGTTTGGCCAATACGCCGGAGGGATTGGAAGAGATATTTCAGCAGGCGATCAATCGCTTTGCGCGAGAGAGATGGGATAAAGCCCCGGCGAGTGGAGATCCCTGGAAGGCTTCAAGGCCGCCAACGGCTATCGAAACCGATTCCAAGAGCGTGGAGGAGAAATTGCGTAAGGAAATAAGGGGCTATTTTTTAAAATTCAAGGATAGAGTGCGCACGCCTAAGCGTGGTGATGAGGACTATTCTTCTCGTCTGTCAAGCAGTATCCATCCGCTCGCCCCAGAATATCGGGAACAGACACCGGATGGCTGGGTTCCCACCAAGCGGATCAGAGACGCCTTCGACCAGTACAAGCAGTTGATCGCATCCAGTCCGGATGCGATTTCTCTAAATCTTTTTTTCTTGCAGGAGGCAGGATTCGGCACACAGCCGATTGTTCTCCGGTCGTCCTTCGGCGGGCTTGGGGATCGCGAAGGGGACGAGGCATTGGCTTTTGCCTTGAAACAATTAAGTGAGATCATGGCCCTGGTTTCTAAACAGCGGCCTGCTCTGTTGTCGTTCGCCGAGTTGGCTTCGTTTGAGCGCGGTTTGTGTTCCATCAATTCTGCGGCTCTGGACGCCCACCAGGTCGGCATGGTGCCGCTTTTGAGAAGCAATCATCTTAGGAAGAACATCGAAGATACCAAGGCCAATTTGCGCGAGGCGATCTATGAGTGGGCTCGGGCAGCTCACGTCGAAGCGGTGAGGGAGGCTCTCGCAAAATTGGATGCCGAAAGCGAGAAATGGTCGGCCAAGCCCGAGTATGCAGACATCGTCGCTAGGCTGGAGAAACAGAGCAAGGATTTCTCTGACGCCATGCACTTCCAGTATCCAGAAATAGGAACAAGGAAAGCGGGCGTTTCGCAAAAATCCACGCAGGAAAGCACGGAGTCATTGGTGAAATTGGCCGAGTCTTTGAAGGCTTCCAACCGTTTTGACTCTCAGGCTGCTTTTGAAAGCGCTCAAAAAATCAGCCAAGTATTAAATGATAGTCCGCAAATCGCATCTAAGGACTTCGAACGGATATTGCTGGAGATTATGACGGCTCATTTGCCCAAGGACAGAACGCTGGAACCGGGTTGGAGCAGTTGGCCTCTCTATGAGATCGTGCGGCTTGACCTCGATAACTCCATCCAATTGCCGCATGGCTGGTTTCCCAAAAGACGGATCAGGGATACATTGGATCTGTATAAACAGCTGATCGACGTGCGGTCAGATATGATCTCCCAAGAGTTTGTTCCTTTTCTAAAGGAAGGATTCGGGACAATTGCATTCATTCTGAATTGGGATAAGGAGGGAAAATTCGACGATTCCAAAGAGGAGGTGCTTTCCTTCACATTAAAGAAGCTGGGAGAGATGGCCGTGTTGGCCAGCCAGAGATGTCCCGGTCTGATCGGCTTGGCACAGCTGGCTTCTTTTTATGGCGAGGTGCGGGACATCAATCCCAAGGCCAAGCAGGGGATGCTCTCCTTGGGCGGCGGTTCTTTTAGGAAGAACGTCGAGAGTTTGGAGGTCTTGAGGGCTGTGTTCTATAAAAAAGCGCAGGAGGCTCCCCCAGAAGAACTCCGGAGGATGTTAGCTCAGCGGGACGATAAAAGCGGCACATGGTCGGCCAAGCCTGGCTTTAAAGAAATAGTCGACAAGCTGAGGAAACTGAGAAAGGATTTTGCCGATCTTATGCGGCCACCCAATCCAGAAAACGCCGGGAAGATTACCTACTTATGATGACCAGGCACATACCAGACTTCTTTCATAAGGTCATGGCAGGCCTTCTCTCTGGCTGTCTTGTCTTTGCCTCTGTCCAGCCGGCACTGGCAGGAGTCGTCTTTAGTGAGGGCTGGACTTACCCACCTCCTTTCATGGCATCTGTCTACCAAGCGATTCGTCAGGATGGAGCCGCCAAGCTGGGGCTGCCTTTGGCCATGGATGAGCTGGTGAAAATCGATATCAACAGCGACGGTTATTATGTCGACAGATTCATGAGGAACAGCCGCGCATTGATGAACGCTCCGGATCTGATGATCGACGGCAAGAAAGAGGAGCCTGAGAAAAGGGCCTTGCGCTTGGCCAAGGCGGCTTTTGCCCAGACAGAGAAGGACGCGGAGCGGGAGGCGGCTGATTATTTAAAGCGCGTCTCTGCAGCGGAGATCAACTGGGGCAACGTGGCCGAGTATCAATGGAAAGCGGAGTCGCTGGAAAGACGGGATAGGTATTTCTTGGCGCAGAATAAAAGAAACCAGTTGGCGGCTGTCGGTAGTCTCTTGGCGGCCATGGAGCCGAAACTCCTCATGGAAGCTGTGCAGGGGCATGTGCGGGCGCTCTCGGAGGGATTTTACGCGGTTTCCTATGACGAGAAAGGGGTCGTCAAGACCGATGGCCAGCAGACCATTCAGATCGGCGAAGGTGAAGCGTTGACGATGAAGAAGCCGGATGGGACCACGATCTTCGACAGCCGGCTTCCTTTAAGCGCGTATGACAAAAAAGACATTGCTTCGGATCCCGCTCCGATAGAGGCGGCGCAGAAAATACGCGAGCTGAAGCTTCGAGAAGTGATCCCATCTTTTCAATTCCTGAGAGGCGCCGGAGCGGAGTTGGATCGCAGGCATCTCCTCTTCGATCTCTCGGCCCGGGGCTCTCTGGGTGAACTCGTTTCCCGCCGCCGCTTCTCCAATGACGGCAAGCCGGCAAAGAAAGGAGGCCGGGTCGCGAGCAAGGGCTTCCACGAAGCGCCGGAAATATCCGAGGGGATGGAGTACGAATATCTGCAGGAGTTTGAGCGGAGATGGAATTTGGATCTCGCCACGCACATTTTAAGGATCAAGGATTATTATGACTGGAGGCTGCAGCAGGTGTCTTCCACGGATTTTGTCCAGCGCAGAAAAGTCCTTGAAGAGCTCGTGCTGGGCAGTGCCCCCCTGCTTCCGCTGGGCTATCTCCAGTTCATGTGGAGCCAGCGCGATCTTGTGTCGAGATGCAAGGCCGCGCTAGCCGCACTGCCCGGTCTTTTGAAATACGACCCTACGGACCACAGCATCGATGCCAAAGTCGAAACCGTGGCCGATGGATTTGAATCCATTCTCGCGGAGTATCGATCTCATTTCGCTTGGCCGTCTGAGTTGATCAAGGAAGCCCCTCGTTCCATCCAGTTTTCAAGCAGCGAACTGGCCATCCACTCCTTCAAGCCCATGCCCAGCGATGCTCCTTGGCTGAAAGAATTTAAAGAGCTCTTGGAATATTACTTCGGGTCGGATTGGAAGAAAGAAAGCACTTTCACCAAAATACGGTTCTTTGATCTCACCACAGAGGCGGAGCTTTTCGCGCTGGAGCCTGTGGGTAGGCTGCTGGCTGATAGGGTGCTGACATGGGTCAGATTTAAGCCTCATTGGCTCGGTGTGGAAAAGCTAAATGATTTTAAGAAAGAAGTCGAGGGTTTGTGGCAATCAGCGGTCCACGAAGTCCGAGCCAGGCTGTTTCAAAGCATCTTGGAGATCGAGAGCGGCAAAGTCGATCTGGACCAGTTGGGCCGGATCCTCCCCAAATTGGACGGGCTGCGGGCCTATGAGGGCGCGGGAGAATATCTGGAGATCATGCGCGCCATGTGGGTGGCCCGCCGGATGAAGAAGGTGGCGGACCTGGCCGTGAAGATCGCCGAGGAGCGTTTCGGCGTGGAGGTGGCTCCTGGGCTTTTGAAGTGGGGGTTGTTCAATCCAAGATTCCGTCTCGGCAATACAAGCGGGGGCCCGCTGGCAAAAGTCTATGCGCGGTATGCGGCCGCGTTCCTGCTCTTGCCCGGCGAAGAAAAGGCCTTCGCTCGCGATCGATTGGCGAGCCTGATGGGGTCCTTGGATGCTGAGCAGATGAAGAAGGCGGAGGAAGCAGCAGCCTTGCATATAGCCCGATTGATATCCAGAATCAGCCTCCCAGTTGATCTTGATCTAGAAGAGAGGCAAGAGTCGCAAAAGAGATTGAAGGAATCAACAGCTTCTTATTTGGAAGTATTGAGTGGTGTGGCGGCCGCCGTGGAAATGGGCGCTGACTACCCCGTCGCATCTGTGCGTGAATTTTTTAATACCAATCTGAAGCTGTCTCTTCAGAAGCGCTCTTTTCGTACCCGTACGCATCAGGGCATCAAGAACATACTGATATTGCTTTGCAAACAGCGCTATTGGTGCGGCGAGAAAAGTGATGCCAAGACTTTTGAAGCGGATATTCATAAGCTTTGTCAGTCTATCAGGCAGGTCTTGCCTTTGGCCAATACGCGCCAGGGATTGGAAGAGCTGGTGTATCAGGCCATCCGGCGCTTTGCGGCCTCCGGAGGGGATCAAACTCCCAAGATAGAGAAAAGATTGCGCAAGGAAATGGAGGACTATGCGGATATCCTTGGAAGTAGAATCAAGTTTATGAACGCATCATCAGAGAATGGACACCCATGGGTTCCCCCCGATGCAGTCTTTGAGTCGTACCAACAACTTGTCGCCTCTCGATCTGTTTCGATCCCCAAGGAACTCGTCGATTTTCTTGCCAGAGTATTCAAAATGCAGCCTCGTCTT
>JAHFCF010000021.1 GCA_023249645.1 Elusimicrobiota bacterium | reverse complement strand
CTACACCGTGACCGGCCAGCTGGTGACGGAGCTCAACTCCAATGATTCCTCGGGGACGCTGCGCTGGGATGCGCGCAACGGCTCGGGCCGTGACGTGGCCACGGGCGGCTATCTGGCGGTCATCACGAGCCCCGGGGTCGCGCATGTCACGAAGAAACTCCTGATCATCCGATGAGAGGAGCCTGGCTGTGGATCTTGGTCCTGCTCCTCTCTGGGAGGAGTTTCGCCGCCTCCGCGGGAGGCGAGCCTTTCGATTTCCTATTCTTGGACGCCAATGCTCGGCCCGTGGCCTTGGGCGGCGCCTACACGGCGTTGGCCGCGGATGCCAACGCGCTGCTCTACAACCCGGCGGGTCTGGCCCAGGTCGCTCGTCACGAGGCGACCTTCATGCACAACCAGTATCTCCAGGGCATCTCGCAGGAATACGCCGCCTTCGCCAGCCCCTACGGCTGGGGGGCGAATCTGAATTTCCTGAGCTTCGGGAATGTCACCAAGACGACCATGAGCAATCCGGACGGCTCCGGCCTGGGCCAGACGGGGCTCACCGACCTGGCCGCCACTCTCGGCTACGGCTTGGCGCTCACGCGATCCCTGTCTCTGGGCTTGGGCGTCAAGTACATCCGCGAGACCATCGACAACACGGTGGGCAGCGTCTGGGCCGCCGATGTCGGCGCCCTCTATGCGGTCCCCCTGCTCGACGGTTTGACCCTCGGCGCCGCTTTGCAGAACGTAGGGCCAACAGTACGATTCCAGGGAGCCTACGAGAATCTCCCTCTCAACGCGCGCGCGGGAGCGGCCTACGCTTTCAAGATCAACGGCCAGGAGCAGATCCTCAGCGTGGACATGTCCAAGGAGAGGAGCCAGGGCCTCATCCCCTTCGCGGGCGTGGAGATCAGGCTTCTCGCTCCGCTGGCCATGCGCGTGGGCTACAACGGCCGCAACGACGCGGGCATCGGCGTCACGGCGGGATTCGGCGTGCAGTGGGAGGATTGGAGCATCGACTACGCCTTCGCGCCCATGGGAGATACGGGCGATGCCCACCGCATCTCGGCGACCCTGCGCTGGGGTTCGGGCCGGGCCAAGCCCCAGCCCGTGCAGGCGGCCCCGACGCCGGTCATCTCCACCGTGACCGCCGCTTCTGAGCAGCCGCAGGTGGTGGCCGCTTCGACGGCCGTCCCGACCGCTCTGGCCATCCGCGTGACGACGGACACGCTGACCGGCCGTCGGATCATCGAGTCGCCATGCGCCGTCCTGCCGGAACTTCCGGCGCCGCCCACGGACAAGCCGGCGCGCCTGCTTTTGCGCATCCCCTTCACTCCGGACCAGTCGGACATCAGCGCTTGCGATCAGGCCGAGATCAGGAGGGTGGCGGATCTTCTGCAGGCTTCTCCCCAGGTGAAGGCTGCCATCGAAGGGCATGCGGACAATTCGGGGCTTGAGTGGTGGAACCAGATCCTCTCGCAGTCGCGCGCGGACAGCGTGCGCAACGCCCTGGTGCAGAATTTTGCCATCGCTCCCAGCCGCTTGAAACTCAGCGGCTTCGGCTCCACTCGACCGATCGACACCAACGAGACGGTGGAAGGGCGCGCCAAGAACCGTCGCGTCGAGGTTGTGATCGAGTACGGGCCTTAGGTTTTAGGACGCAGCAGGTTCCTCAGGGCATCCCCATAGCGTTGGCGCTTGAGGTCGGAGAGGAAGGTCAAGGGGTCTGATCCATCGGCGGCGCGCGAAAGTTTGCGCAGGGCCTCGGTCTCCAAGACGACCACCGGCTCCACGCCTTCGAGCCCGGCCTGCAGCTTGCGCCATTGGCGCAGATCTTCGAAGAGGCGGCGCTCCCGATGGCTGCTGCGATGGCCGCCGCGCGGGGGCTCGACCGGCGGCTCGGCCGCCTGGCCGTGGCTGATGGCCGCGAGGACGGCGTGCCCGAACCGGCGCAGCAGATACGGCGTCATGCCTCGCAGTCGGGAGAGAGTGTCCATGCTGCCCGGCGTTTCTTCAGCCAGGCGCAGCAGAAGCATCTCGGGCATGACCCGGAAGGGAGCCCGGTCCATGGATTGGGACCGCTGTTCGCGCAGAAGGTAGAGCTCTTTGAGGACGGCGACCTGGCGGCTCGTGAGTTTATGGCGTCCCTTGATCTTCCAGAACCCGTCCGGGTCGAAGACCTTGACCGATGGCTGGATCGCGGCCAGACGCGCGAAAGCCTCGACCGCGTCGTCCTGACGCTTCTTTTCCTTGAGCTGGGACTTGAGGATGTCCGAGAGGGCGAAAAGATAATGGGTGTCCATCTGGGCGTAGCGCAGATGCTCCTCGGTCAGGGGGCGTTGTCCCCAGTCCGCGCGCTGGAGCTTCTTGGAGAGGGTGACGCCGAAATGGCGCGCGATCAGGGCGGCCAGGCCCAGCTCCTTGGCGCCCAGAAGGCGGCTGGCGATCATGGTGTCGAAGAGGTTGGCGAAGGCGAAGTCGTAGTCCCGCTTGAGGCAGAGGATGTCGTATTCCCCCGCGTGGAAGACCTTCTCGATGGCCGGGTCCGCCATGATCGGGCCCAAGGACGAGAGGTCCTTGAAAGCGATCGGGTCGATCACGATGTCCTCGCGGCTTGAGGTGATCTGCACGAGGCAGACCCTCTCCTGATAGGCGTAGAAGCCGTTGGACTCGGTGTCGATGGCGATGCGGGGCTCGTGGCGCAGCTCGGCCGCGATCTCTTCGAGATGCTCCCGGGCCGTCACCAGCGTGGCAGGGGGGATCTCTTCGGGCTTGCGGTGAGGGGCCATGCGCGATCACTCGCCGTAGAGGCGGCTGAGCTCCTGGGAGCGCTGGGTCGCCGTCACGATGGCGTCGATGAGGACGCTGCGCAGTCCCTTGGTCTCGAGCATGTGGATGGCGTTGATGGCCGTGCCGCCCGGGGTGGTGACCTCGTCCTTGAGGATGGCCGGGTGCTTGCCCGTCTCGATCACCAGCTTGGCCGCGCCCAGGACCGTCTGGGCCGCGAGCTGGGCCGCGATCTTGCGCGGCAGTCCCATCTTGACGCCCCCGTCGATCATGGCCTCGATGACCATGAAGATGTAGACCGGGCCCGTGCCGGAGAGGCCGGTCACCGCGTCCATGGCGGATTCCGGCAGGATGACGACCTTGCCGACCGACGAGAAGATGCGCTCGGCCAGCGCGAGATCGTTGTCGTGCGCGTGGGCTCCGGCGGCGATCGCGGTGGCTCCCGCGTCCACGAGGCAGGGGGTGTTGGGCATGGCCCGCACGACCGGGCAGGCCTGCCCCAGTTTTTGCGCGATCGTCTTGGTCGTGATGCCAGCCATGAGGCTGACGATGAGCTGCGCGGGCTTGATCACGGAGGCGAGCTCGGAGAGGACCTGCGCGCAGACCTGGGGTTTGATGGCCAGGATGACGACGTCGGCGCCAGCGGCCGCGTCTGTGTTGTCCGTGGTCGTCCGGATCCCCCACTTCTTTTTCAGTTCAGCCAGGGCTTCTTCGTTGTGGCGCGAGGCGACGATGTTCTTGGGGGCCGTGAGCTTGGCGCGCAGAAGACCGCCGATGAGCGCGCCGCCCATGTTGCCTGCCCCGATCACCGCGATTTTTTTATTGGATAGCATGTTTTCTCCACGAGGGTGTCCTGAAAGAGATGTTATATAATTTCCTCACCCCTTGACAGATAGTGAAAAGGTGTTATAATTACTTGCCATTCGCGCCGAGGGCACACCATGCTTAAACTATGGGCTCTTGGCGTTTTTCTTTTTCTGCCTTCCCAGGCGCTGGGAGCGCATTTCCCAGGATTCTTGGACAACCGTCCGCCGGTCGGTCTGGACTGCTTCAGAAAACCCCTGCGCATGGCGCGCAAACCAGCGCCCGTCGTTCATCGCGAACCCCTGCCGGTTCTGGAGCCGGCGGCGCGGCCGGTCCTCAGCGAACTTCCGCCGGCCCTGCCTGAATTCGAGGCGTTCAGCGAGAATCTCCGCGGCCATCTGCGCGACGCCGTGGCCACGCCCCCGACTTTGGAGTGGTTCTTGGAGGAGATCCGCCGGCCGAAGCCCGAGCAGCGCATCGCGGCCATGGAGAGCTTCGCCATGACCGGGAACTTCGCCGCCATTCCTTATGTGAGCGCGGTCCTTCTGCGTCTCGATGAAGAGGTTTCTGTGCGCGTGTCAGCGGCCCGGGCTTTGGGTGCCATCGGAGATGCGAGAGCCTGCTCTTTCTTGGCGCAGGGGCTCAAGGACCCGGCGAGCCAGGTGCGTTTTCAGGCTGCTTTGGCCTTGGGGGAGATCAAGACGGGCCGCGCGGTCAGGATACTCGCCCGCTCGCTCGCCGATCCCGAGCCCGTGGTGCGCGCCGCCTCAGCCCTGGCCTTGGGGCGTTTGGGAGCTTCCACGGCTGTCGTCTCTCTCATGAGCCGAGCTTTGAAGAGAGAGCGTGACGAAGGCGTGCGCGCCATCCTCTCCTGGTCTTTGGAGCGGGCGCGTCCGAGTTAGCGCACGACCCCGACAGCCGCCACGGGGGCCTTCCATCCCTCCTTAAGAGCAGCCCGCACGATGTTCGCGCAGGCCTCGGCGTCCGAAAGGGCCTCGTGATGGTCGAGAGCGATCCCTAAGCGGCTGCAGACCATGGGGAGCTGAGTGGGGAAGATGGACCAGATCCGCCGCGCGAGCTCCACCGTGCAGACAAAGGGCTGAGGCGGCATCGCGGCGCCGTAAAGGCTGCAGCAGGATTCCATCACTTTGCGGTCGAAGCGGGCGTTGTGCGCGGCCAGGAATTCCGAGTCTGCGATGGCCGCCTGGATGCGGGGCCAGAGCTCTCCGAAGCTGGGCTCGCCGATCACCTGGTCCCAGGAGATATTGTGCAGGTAGGTGAATGTGAAATTGCTCCTCGGGGGGCGGATGAGCCCGTAGAAGCGTTCCTGGATGCGTCCGTTCTGCACTCGGACCACGCCGATGGCGCAGGCGGAATCCGAGCCCGTGTCCGCGGTCTCGAAGTCGATGGCGGTGAAGGTGGGATGTTTCATGGGGTTGGGATGCGCACTCCTTGTTTGTCGATGACCCGCACGCGGGTGAGCGCGCTCATGCTAGAGCTTGACCTTGCCGAATTGGTCCAGTCCGCGCACGCGCAGCACCCCGCCCGAGAGCTTGCCCATCATCACGTAGAGCGAGTCGCCCGAGGCCGCGATCTGGCAGTGGCGAGCCTTGATTAAATCGAACTGGGCCTTGTCTCCGGCGAAGCCGACGCTTTCGTCCGTCGCGTAGAAAAGGCCGGTTCCCGGCACGAAGATCAGGCGCCGGATGGTCGAGTGCGGGTGCGCGTAGATGATCTTGGCTGTTGTGCCCTCGACGAGCCAGATGGCCGGGCCTGAGGCGAAATAGGTCTTCTGTCCATCGCCGGCCACGTCCGTGATGCGGGCCTGGGTCTCGTAGATGATCTTGAGCGGCTTGGCCGCCGGGCCCAAAAGCGCGATCTGCGAGGCCTTCTTGCGCGGGTTGTAGCCCGCGATGTAGAGGTCCTCGGCTCCGGCCGGCGCCGCGCGCCAGGAGTCCATCGGGATCGTCGTCAGCGGCTTGAAATGGACCTGCGTCAATCCTTTGGCCTCGGGATCTTCCTGGACGGCCTCGAAGCGGCCGAGAGCCGTATAAGAGCGCGCCAAGGGCAGGCCCGAGAGCCACAGGATCTGCTGGAAGGGGCGGTCGGTCTTGAAGAAGGCGTTCTTGGCCGGCACCAAAAGCGCGTTCTGGTCCACCACGAGCCAGGCGGCTCCTTTCGGATCGACAGCCAGCAGGATGTCCTCGCTGTTCTTGCCGCCTTGAGAGGGGGCGATGAGCCATTCGCCGGTGACGCCCTTGGGAAGCGCGAGTCCGGCGGCGAAGGCCGCTGCCGGGATCAGGAGGAAAAGAGAGAGGATTGTTTTTTTCATCAGAACAGGGAGAGGAAACGCCCAGCGGCCTCGGCTGAGGGCTTGTTGGCTCCGAACTGGTCCGCGACGAACTTGCCCGTGTCGCGCTTGAGGTCCTGGGCATCCTGATGGATGGCGCTTTCATGCTCGTAGTAGTCGTCGAGGCAGGAGGCGCTGCTGGTGCCCAAGGCGCAGGCGGCGGCCTGGGCCTGGCCGCTCATGCGGTGCATGGTCTTCGTGGCATAATTGCGCAGGATGCCTCCGCCTTCGGAGGCGCGTTTGAACTCCTCGACCGGCAGGCCGATCTCCTGGGCCTTCTCTTCCAGGTAATCCTTGGCTTTATCCATCCCGGTTTCCTTGGCTTTTTCCTGCAGGTATTCCTTGAGCTTCTCTTGCATGGTCCCCAGATTGTCGTGGTCACGAGGGGCGTCGCACTCGCCTTGCAGGGTTTCTCCCATCGCGCGCGCTCGTCGAGCATCTTCAGAATCGCCCAGGGGCGGCGGCACATCGCTGGCCGAGTCCAGACACAGCGGGCTGCGTCGTTTCCCCGCCGCGGCTTGGCGGCAGGCGGCTTGCGGATCTCCGGCGAGGAGCATCGGCGTGTCGCCGAAGAGGCGCACGGATCCGTCGCCCGATTCACCAGGCGGGGCCGGCGCCACGGGCTCGCGCGAGGGCACATGGATGAGGCCGCCGGCCTGCTGACGCTTCTGCTCCTCCTCGGCCTGCTCGCGCTGGGCGGCGTTGTGCATCTGCTCTTCGGCCGCCTGGCCCTGCTGGGCCTGCGCGGCATTCAGGGAGCGCGCGCTCTGGGCCGTGATGTTGGCCTGCTGCTGGATCGCGGCCGGGGCAGCCTGCATGGCGTTCATCATGCCCTGGTACACGCCTTGGACCATGGCCTCCTGCATGTTGCGCGGAGGGGGCAGGGATAGACCTGGTGATGAGTTGCTGGAGCCTGAGGAGCCCGAGCCCGACGAGCTTTCCTTGCAGCCGCCGCAGCCCTCGGCCTTGACGCCGGGATCGCAGGGGTCGATGCGGCAGGCGCGCGCGCAATCGCAGGGGCCGCAGGGGGTCTCCAGCACGATGCCGCAGACGCAGCCGCAGCCGACGACATGGGTCGGGATCTGCGCCGAGGCGGTCCGGGCGGCCAACAGCAGGGAGATCAGCAGGCTCATTCAGCGCGTCAGCCGCATGTGCACGTTGTTGGTGGCGATGATGTTGACCCCGTCGCAGACCGTGGTGCATAAGAGACAGCACCAGGAGGCGTTGCCGAACATGTCCACGCAGTGGCCGTGGGTCTGGTATTGGGACCAGACGTAGTCGAACTCGATGCCGCGGCCGTCGGCGTCGATCTTGCCGGTCGCGGGATGGATCTGGCCCGGGATCGTGCAGTTGTCGCCCCCGGCGCTCGCGCCGCCCTCGACCGAGCCGTCGAGCATGTTCTTGCGGATCGTGGCCGTCAGCGTGGCGCTGCCGCCGGAGGCGGTGAGCTTGTTGCCCGAGACGCTGACGCTCCAGCCCCCCGACCAGGATCCGGCTAGGCCGGAGATCTTGTCGGCCTCGCGCTGGGCGATCTCGAGCTCGTAGATCTTGTCCTGGGCCGCCGCGGCGAGGGAGTTCTTGGGGTCCGCCTCGACGAAGAGTTTGAGCGTCGCCATAGCGTCCTGGTAGTGGTCGGCCGTGGCCTGCACCATGCCGAGGTTATAGTAGCCGTCTCCCCACCAGGGGGCGGCGTCGATGGCAAGGCGCATCTCCTTTTCCACCTCGTCCGGGCTCATGCCCTGCTTGAGGAGATACTGGCCCTGCACGACGTGGCGGCGGGCGTCCTCGGGGAGATTGGGATGGTTCACCGAGCGCGCCGCGCAGCGGATCATCAGGACGCGGATCTGGCGGACGAGCACCGGATCCTCGGACGCGGCGGCCAGGGCCGATGCGTAGAGGGACAGGGCCCTACCGGTCTCGCCGTTCTGGGCCGCGGCCTCGGCCGTGGAGAGGTCCTTGTCGAAGATCCTGCGCAGGGCCGCCTGCAGGGCTTCGACCGTGTCGGCGGATTGGGAGCGGCGGGCCAGGGCGAGCGTGGAGAGGCCCTGCGCGTCCTTGGCCGAGACGTCGGCTCCGCGCTGGAGGAGATAGTGGGCCATGGCCGCGTTGCCGCGCCGCGCGGCGATGAGCAGCGCCGTGTCGCCGTCCGAGTCCTGGGCGTTGACGTCGGCGGCGTCGGCGCCGACGAGTTTAGCGGCCTCGACGCTGGCCGCGAGCATGAAGGCGGTGTCGCCGTGGTTGTCCTGGGCCGCGATGTCGGCCCCATGAGAGAGGAGAAGCTTGACGAGGCTGACGCTGCCTTTCTTGGCGGCGAGCATGAGCGCGCTCTGTCCATTCTCATCCTTGGCGTTGGCGTCGGCGCCGCGCTCGAGGAGCAGCTTGATGAGCCCTTGGTTCGCTTTGCGGACGGCGAGGAGCAGCGCCGAGCGTCCGCTCTCGTCTTTGGCGTTGGCGTCGGCGTCGCGCTCCAGGAGCAGCTTGGCGATGCTGATCTCATCGCGCTCAATGGCCATGACCAGGGCCCTGACTCCGGCGGACGGTGCGTCGGGCTTGGCGTTGTGCTCGAGCAGCAGCTTGACCGTGTCCAGGCGGCCGCGGCAGACGGCGGCCTGCAGGGGGGTCAGCTGGCTGGCGCTGCATTGCTGCGAACCCTCGGGGCTGGCGAAGGACGCGTTGACGTCGACCCTCTTGTCCTGGAGCAGTTCGGCGACCTGCCTGTCGTCGCCCATGAGGGCGGCGTTGGTCAGGCGCAGCTGCGGCGAGGCGCAGGCCGCACAGAGCGCGGCGGCGCACAGACCGATGAGAGAGCGGGCAACCGACGGAGAATGATGACGCATCAGATCCCTCCTCTTAGAACAAGACGCCGGCCGCGATGAGCGCCGCCTGCAGGAAGATCAGGGTGAGCGCGACCTTGAATCCCAAGGCCAGGGCGGACTTAAGCGACGAAACGGCGAAAAGGACCGTCATCACGAAGCAGAGGATGAAGCCCGCCGCCGTCCAGGCGCCGATGTTGTAGAGATGGAAGAGCTTCTGGGCCGGAGCCGCGGCCTGCGGCATCTCGCCGACGATGGTGTCTTCGACCTGGGGCAGGCGCTCTTTGGCGGCCGAGAGCCTGTCCTTCCAGTTCTGGGGCAGGCGCGCCTCCAGGGCTTTTCCTCCGGCCGAGAACCAGCGCTCCAGGCGGTCATGGGTCTTGCCTTCGGGGACCCAATGGGAGACGCCGTAGCTGCCCAGCGCTGCGGCGCCGGCCACGACCGAGGCGGCGAGAAGGGCGTGAAAGAGTCGGGAGATCATGTTTTTGCGGGGAGGAAGCGCTCCACCTTGCCGCGCAGGACCGCGAACTCGATGGGTTTCCTGATGAAATCCATCGCGCCCATCTGGAGGGCGTCCTGAGCCGTCTCATCGTCCTTGATGGCGGTCATGACGATGATGGGGACGGCCGCGATGCGCGGCTGGGAGCGGATCCAGCGGCATAGGTCCAGACCGTTGCCGTCCGGCATCATGATATCCGTGATGACCAAGGGCGGCGTGTTCTGGGAGAGCCACTTCTGGGCCGACGCCACGTCCTTGACGCCATGGGCGTTGAGGCCAAACTCTTCCATGAAGGTGATCACCAGCTCGCGCACTTCCTCCGTGTCGTCGGCGACTAGCACGACGGGGTCGTTCATGGCTCCTCCCTGCGGCCCTTCATGAAATGGTGGTTGACGACGCTGAGCGTGCTGCGCGCCTCGGTCAGGAGTTGGCCGAGTTTTTTCTCGTGGCCGGGTTCGCGGAGCAGTTCCTGGCCCTGAGCCAAGAGCGCGCTGACCTCCTCGGCGGATCGGCGGTCGCGGTAGATGAGCCGGCGCAGGGTCTGGAGCATGTCCCGGCATTCCTGCGTGTAGCCGCCGAGCAGCTCTCCCGGTCCGGCGGCGAGCTCGACTTCCAGGTTGCCTGCGGTCACTTCGCGCAGGGCCTCGCGGATGCGCCAGAGGGGGGTGGAGAGCCTGTAGGCGAGCCAGGCCCCGAGCGCGGCGTTGAGGGCCACGAAAGGAGCGAGGATGATGACCCACCACCGGGCGAAGGCCAGCACGCGGTCGGGCCGCGGCACCTGGCTGACCTGGAGGGCCGCATGATTGACGGCCCAGCCGATGGCGATGCCCTCGACACCGAGGAGCAGGACCAGGATGAGAATGGCGGCGATCAGGATGTCCTTGTCGATCTTTTCCATGCTGGGAGAAGCTTAGCAATCCTGCGCATGGCTGTAAATATGTCTATCCGGTCAGGGGTTGACTGGATGGCGAACCGTGTTCTCGGCATCATGCAAGGACCGGCCTGAAGCGATCAATCGGTGAAAAAGCCAGGCATCGGTCCAGCGTCCTGTTTGCAGGGCTATCTCATAGGCTACGCCGGCTGCAAAGCCTTTCCAGAAGATCCCTGACTCGCCTTTTTCCTGGGAACGTTCCTTTGACTTCATCCAGGCGCGGCCCTTCTCAAACGAGGCGAGTTCAGACTGCGTTCTGCAGCCGAGGACGTCTTGCTGTAGTCCTTCCAGGCCCACTAATTCCAAGGTGCGCAGCATTTCCGTGGCAACAGCGGAGAGCTCGCCCCTCTTTTCCGTGAGTTTGCCCTCGAACTCGAGCCGGTGGGTGTATTCGTGCGCGAAAAGGGCCCGGTAGAAAGCGACGAATGAAGGCATTCGGTCCCAATCTTTCTTGACGTGCAGATGAATGGAAAGGTCTGAGCCCTGGGTGACTCCTCTGGCTTCCGGATGAGGTACCTTGCCGAAGAAGTGGTGGTACCAGCGCACGTCCGCGTAGTGTGTGCTGGAGAGGAGTTCCTGCCTGCGGGCCGGATTCAAGGGAATCCCTTGCACCCTGGGTTCGATGTGCTCAGACTCATCGCGCACGATGAGTTGCTGCAGGGCCTGCCGTAGATGGACGGATTGCGGCCGGGACTTGGCCAAGTTCTCGATCCCGTCCAGCACTGTCTCCCTGGTGCTCGGAGACATTCCGTCGAAACGCGCTGGCAGCGAAGCCAAAAACTCGTGGATCTGAGGCGCATCCGGCGCTTGCTGGGCGCTGGCGATGAACGCCGCGATGTCTGCGGGGATTGCAGCCTTCGCGGCTGGCGGACCGCGAGCGGCTGGGAAAGGCATGTCCGGTGATTTTGGGATGACGGCAGTCTTTGCAGGAGCGAGTCCGAGATCGATTTGGGGTGCAACTGGGGCCAGAACAGAATCCCCGGCCAGAGGGGGGCAAGGAGCCAGGGGTATGGCGGCGGGAGACATCATCAGTCCCGCGCCCTGAGCAGGCATCCCGACCGGCTTTTCCAGGCGGATTTCGCCAGCAACGACTGCCGTTTTCCCCTGGGCGGAGACAAAAGACGGGCAAAGAAGTATCCCGAGGGATGCGAGGAATGCCAGACGGTGCCAGTGCTTGTTCATCTCAATAATAAGTGTAACGGTTTTGGGCGTTTTGGGGAGGGTCTTAAGACCTAACTGCGTCTAGGTCCAGGGGCCTATGCCCGCAGAGCTTATTTTTTAGGCATCTTGTCGACACTCATTTTATCTTTTAATTTTAAGCATAATTTTTATGGCAATCGGCATGCCTTCTCTTGGCATATCCATGGAATCATGAAATTGATATTTGCCGGCAAATGTAAGAGCCGGCAGCAGGAAAAATCTTCAACTATCGCCGGCAACAGTTCACCCCGATTTTTTTAAGTCTGCAGGAGCGGGTCGCCATGCAAGCCGCAAAATCCTATAATCCCAGCCACGGTGAAGAAGCCCTGCATCCATTTCGTCGGCATCGGCGGCTCCGGCATGAGCGCTTTGGCGCAGATGCACGCCATGGACCACGGCCCGGCCACGGGTTCTGACCGGTCCTTCGGCCAGGGAGGCAACGCCGTCCTGCTCGTCCAGCTCGAGGCCCTGGGAGTGAAGATATTCCCCCAGGACGGCAGCGGCGTCACGCCCGCCACGGACCTGGTCGTGCTCTCCACCGCGGTCGAGGAGTCCAACGCCGACATCGCGGCGGCCAGGCGGCTGGGAATTTCTGTCATGCATCGCTCTGAGTTTTTGGCCCGCTACGTGGCTGAGAGCCGCGCGATCGCCGTGACCGGCACCAGCGGCAAGTCCACGGTGGCCGCCATGGTCTTCGAGATCCTCGAGGAGGCCGGCCGCTCGCCCTCCATCATCACCGGCGGCAACCTGCTCAAGTTGCAGGCGCGCGGGCTTTTCGGCAACGCTTTCCGCGGACAATCAAAACTCCTCGTCATCGAGGCCGACGAGAGCGACGGCTCCCTGGTCAATTACCATCCGGCCGTGGGCGTTTTCCTCAACCTCACCAAGGACCATAAGGAAGTCTCGGCCATGAAAGAGATCCTGGCGAAGTTCCGGGCCAATGTCCAAACCGCTCTGATCAATGCCGACGACTCGAATCTGAAGGATCTCGGCGCGAGTTCGACCTTCGGCCTGGATTCCGGGCAGGTGCGGGCCGAGGCTGTCCGCCTCGGCGCTCTGGAATCTCGATTCAGGATCCAGTCCGCGGAGTTCGTCCTACCCTTGCCGGGCTCCTGCAACGTGGCCAATGCCGTGGCAGCCGTGGCCGCTGCCGTCAACGAGGGCGTTTCTTTGAGCGACTGTTCGCGGGCGCTGGCTTCTTATCAGGGAGTCACGCGTCGTTTTCAGAGTCTGGGCCGCAGCCGCGGAGTCGAGGTCGTCGATGATTATGCCCACAACCCGGCCAAGGTCTCAGCGGCTTTGGCCGCGGCGCATCTGCGGGCCAAAAGGATCCTCGCGGTCTATCAGTGCCACGGCTTCGCGCCCACGAGGCTCTTGAAGTCCGATCTCATCGAGGCTTTTGCCGAGGGACTGGGTCCCGAAGACCGGGCCTGGTTTCCGGATATCTACTATGCGGGTGGGACGGTCGTCCAGGACATCTCCTCGCGCGATGTGGCCGAGCCTCTGCGTCTGCGCGGGAAGAACGCCTTCCATGTGCCGCAGCGCGACGCTATCGCGGCGCAGATCGCGGCCCAGGCCCGGGAGGGGGACCTCGTCCTGGTGATGGGCGCGCGGGATCCTTCCCTGACGGATTTCGCCCGCCAGATCCTCCAGGCTCTCTGAGAATGAAGAGATCGGACCGAGGTTGGACGACCTTGCGCGGCGGTCGTCCCGTGCGCAAGGACCACCCGCGCTTGGCCGTGTGCGGGGACTTAGATGAAGCCTGCGCGTGCGTGGGCGCGGCTCTGGCCGCGCTGCCGCGGCGTTCTTCGGTCCGCGACATTTTGAAGGCCGCGCAGCAAGCGCTGATGTTCTCTTGCGGCGTGGCGGCCCAGCCGGGGGCCATCTCCCGGCGAGAGAGGGCGCGGCTGGCCGAGAAGACGCGCGATCTGGAGAAGCGCATGGCGCGGCTCTCCGCGAAGCTCAAGCCTGCCGGCGGCTTCGTCATGCCGGGAGCCACGCAGGCCGGGGCTTGGCTGCACGTGGCGCGCACCGTTTGCCGTCGAGCCGAGCGTGCCGTGGTCTCTGCCCGTCTGGATCCCGCGCTCGGGTCTTTTCTCAACCGGCTTTCCTCGGCCCTCTTCCTGGCCGCGCGCTGGGCTGACGAAGGTGGGGTCAGGCCTTGACTTTTGAGCGAACCGGGTCGGCTTATCTCTTTGGTCGGGATGGCAGGATCGTGGTCGTCGAGAACATCGGCCACTGATCTGCCGGCGACGGGAAGGGAGTCGTGGCTGTTGAAATCGACCACGGAGAGGCCGCTGTCGTCGTCGAGATCGACCCCGGAGAGACGGCTGTCGTGGTGGAGGTTGCGGGAGCCTTCACCGTCGGCTTCTGAGGCGAAACGGTCGTGCCGGTGGAGATCGGCGCCTCTCCCAGGGCCACGCGCAGGCCGTTGGCGGCCTCCAGACTCAAGACCGGCATGAGCATGATCCATCGGCCGACGAGTTCCTGCGGGATGCTCTTGAACTCGTAGAGGCTGCGGGCGGCTTCCTTGTTCTCCGCCTTGGCCTCGTGCCTCCAGAGGGTATGTCCGGTCTGGCAACGTACCAGGCGGCTGGAAAGGCTCAGGGTCGGGATCATGTTGCCGTCGTCATCCGCGGCCACGGAGGGGATGAGGTTCGCCTCGAAGACGAGGGCGTCGTCCAAAGAGAGGATCTTCGTGTAGTCGCGCGCCTGGGTCTGCCCGGAGTCCGCGAGGAAATACTTGTTCTGCCAATCGAGCGCGTCGTCGGCCCGGTTGAGGCCGCGCAGAGTGGCGGTGTCCAACTCGGATTCTGCGGCGGGGATGAAGCGGCCGGGGAAGCTCGTCTTGGCCAGCGCTTCCATCAGATGGGGCGCGAAGAGCTTCTCGGGATGCCAGGGGGGGATGTATTGCGCCAGACCGGCGGAAGCCTCCTTGTCGCGGCTGTCCTGGTAGGACTGGACAACGGCGCTCAACAGCGGTAGGGTCATGCTCGCGGATTCAGCCTTGGACTCGCTCTCGCTGACGACCCAAGGTCCGGGGGAGGGATAGATCACGACGATGGTCCGCTGACGCGGCTCGACGGATTGCTTGGAGAATGTCTCCGTGTTCATACTGACGCAGGCGCCGCAGAAGATCGCCAGCACGGGAATAATGAGATTTTTCATGAAAAAATGCTTCCGATCAAAGGATATATAATTTTTTTGTATAATAAGCTCACCCATGGCCATCACGAAGGAAAGCATCCAGAAGCTCGTGCTGCTTCAGGAACAGGACGCGGTCCTCGATAAGCTCCAAGGCGAGATGGACCAGATCCCCGCGAAGATCGCGGATCTGCGTTCGGACCTGGAGTCGGCCAAGGGGCGGCTCAACGCGGCCAAGGCCGCTCTGATCGCGCTGGAGAAGACGAAAAAAGAGAAGGAACTCGATATCGCCGCCAAGGAAGAGGCGATCCGCAAGCATGGCGTGGAGCTCAATCAGGTCAAGACCAACGACGCTTTCAAAGCGCTCCAGCATGAGATCGACCAGGACCGTGCCGCGGTGGGCGAGATTGAGACCGCCATCCTCGAGGCCATGGAGGGCATCGACGCGGGCCGACGCGAAGAGAAGGCCGCGGCCGCAGAACTCAAGGGCGTAGAAGACGAGGCCAAGGCTGAGATCTCCGTCTTGGAAAAGCAGCTCGAGGAGATCAAGGCCCGGCACGACGCGCAAAAGGCCCTCTGCGATCAGGCCGCCGCCGATGTCCCGCCCGAGATGCTGCGCATCTATAGGCACGCGCGCATGCGGGGCAAGATGGACGCGGTCGTGCCGATCGAGGGCGGCAACTGCAGCGCGTGCCGCATCGCTCTGGCCCCCCAGGTGGTCGTCGAGGCCACGAAGGGCAAGAGCCTCGTGGTCTGCGAGAGCTGCCAGCGCATCCTTTTTAAGCCGGAACCGGCGGGCAAGTCGGCGTAGGACCCGATTCAGGACGGCCGGAGAATCGCCTCCTGGCGACAGGGGGAGGAACTTCCGGACTCCGCAGAGCGCGACGCCCGTCGAAAGGCGGGGCTGTGAGGGCGACATCCTTCACGGACGGACAGTGCCACAGAGAACATACCGCCATCGCCGCAAGGCGAGGGTAAGGGTGAAAAGGTGTACCATTCCTATGATAAATAGGAGGGTACGTACCGAGAAAAACGGTACGGGGTAAGAGCCCACCGCTCCTGCCGCGAGGCAGGGGGCACGGAAAACCCCGTCGGGTGCAAGGCAGAGGGCTGCCAGCGTTGCTCGCGCGTCTTCCGAAAGGAGGAGCGGCCCGGTAGCCGCATCAGAGAAATGATTCTCCAGTTCTTCCCGCGAGGGAGGGATGGACAGAATCCGGGGTACAGGCCGTCCTGAAAAATTTTATAGAATCAATCCATGGCATTCCCCGCTGAACGTCCCCGCCGTTTGCGAGCCACCCCGGTCTTGAGGGCCCTGGCGCGCGAGACCACTCTCAAGGTCTCCGATCTCGTCATGCCCTTCTTCGTGCGGCCGGGCCAGGGGATCAAAAAGCCGATCGTCTCCATGCCCGGACAGTTCCAGTTTTCCCCGGATGCGCTGGTCCACGCAGCGGGAGAGGCCCAGGCCGCCGGAATCCCCGCCGTGCTTCTGTTCGGAATTCCGAAGAAAAAGGATGCGCGGGGCAGCGGCGCCTATGCCAAGGACGGGATCGTCCAGCAGGCGGCGCGGCTCTTGAAGTCCCGCTTTCCCAAGCTCCTCGTGATCGCGGACCTCTGTTTTTGCGAGTACACGGACCATGGCCACTGCGGCATCGTGAAGCCGGATGGCGTCATCGATAATGACGCGACCCTCAAGCTCGCGGCCCAGACGGCCGTCGCCCAGGCCGAGGCGGGCTGCGACGTGATCGCGCCCAGCGGCATGATGGACGGCCAGGTCTCTGCCATCCGCAAGGCTTTGGATTCAAGCGGCCATGAGATGACGCCGATCCTGGCTTATGCGGTCAAGTATGCCAGCGCCTTCTACGGTCCGTTCCGCGACGCGGCGGAGTCTCCTCCGAAGTTCGGCGACCGTTCCACGCACCAGATGGACCCCGCCAACATCCGAGAGGCTCTGCGCGAAGCAGCCCTGGACGTGGCTGAGGGAGCGGACATGATCATGGTCAAGCCCGCGCTCCCATGCCTCGATGTCTTAGCTGCGGTGAGGAATCAATCCACCGTGCCAGTGGCGGCTTACTGCGTGTCCGGAGAGTATTCCATGCTCAAAGCGGCCGCGGCCAACGGCTGGCTCGATGAGAAGAGGGCCGTTCTGGAGTCCCTGATCGCGATCAAGAGGGCGGGCGCTGATTTCATCGTGACCTATCATGCTGGGGAGGCCGCGCGCTGGCTGGCGTAAAATCCCGTCGGATCTTCGCGCGAGCCCAGAGAGTCCTCGTGGGCGGGGTCAACTCGCCCGTGCGTTCCTTCCGGTCGGTTGGCGGCACGCCCGTGTTCATGCGCTCGGGCCGAGGGGCGTGGCTTAAGGATGTGGACGGCCGCCGCTACCTGGATTTCTGCCTTTCCTGGGGACCGCTGATCCTGGGGCATGCCCATCGCGAAGTCTTGGCTGCTGCCCAGCGCGCGCTTTTCCGGGGCTCCACCTTCGGGGCCGCGACCGAGTCTGAGGCCGCTCTGGCCGAGGCTGTGCGCCAGGCCATCCCTTCGATGGAGCTCGTGCGATTGACCAGCTCCGGGACCGAGGCGGCGATGTCCGCCGTGCGGCTGGCGAGGGCTTTCACCGGCCGCGACCTCATCGTGAAGTTCGACGGCGCGTATCATGGCCATGCCGATGGACTCGTGACTTCGGCCGGAGTCCCCGAGGCTTGGATGCAGGCTGTGGTGAATGTGCCCTACAACGACGCGGAAGCATTGTCCAGAGTTTTTCAGCGTTATCATGGCCGCATCGCTGCCGTGATCGTGGAGCCGGTCGCTGCCAACATGGGAGTGGTCCTTCCTGAACCTGGTTTTCTTAAAGCCCTCAGGAGCTTGACGACACAGAACGGCGCGCTGCTCATCTTCGACGAGGTGATCACCGGTTTTCGGCTCTGCTACGGCGGCTATCAGAAGCTCTGCCGGATCCAACCAGACCTCACGGTCTTGGGCAAGATCGTGGGAGGCGGCCTGCCCCTGGCCGCTTTCGGAGGAAGGCGCAAGATCATGAAGCTTCTGGCCCCCTTGGGACCGGTGTATCAGGCGGGGACGCTCTCAGGCAATCCCGTGGCCGTAGCCGCGGGCCTCAAGGCCTTGAGCTTGCTCAAGTCCTCGGATCCCTATGCGGATCTGGAGAAGAAAACGCAGGATCTGGCGCAGTTCATCCGAGAAGAGGCTAGGATCCGCAAAATCCCCATCCAGGTCCAATCCACGGGCTCCATGTTCACTGTCTTTTTTGCGGACTCTCCGATCCGGGACTACTCATCGGCCAAGCGCGCCGATGCCAAGGCCTATGGCCGCTTCTTTCATGCCCTGCGCGAGGAAGGCGTGTATTTCCCGCCGGCGCAGTGGGAGGCGGCCTTTCTTTCGACAGAGCATGGCCCAAAAGAAATCGGCTTTGCTAAGAAGGCAATTCGTCAAGTGTTTCGTGAAATTTGAAATTTCATGGTTCGATTGTTCAGTACGGATACTGTGTCCGGACACAGTCGCTGATTTTTTTGAACAGACTGTGGTCGGCCACAGTTGAGATCTTTTGAATTCTAAATGAGACTTAAGATCTGCCATCTCGACACCGAGCGCTCCTGGCGCGGGGGGGAGCAGCAGCTCCTCTATCTGGCGCAGGGCTTAAGATCCGCTGGAGACGAGAATCTTATCTTTGCCCGGGAAGGCTCGGCGCTGGATCAGCGAGCTCGGGCCGAGGGTTTCGATGTCAGGACTATGAATCCCTGGCTTCCATGGGCACCAGCCGCAGCTCTCTCTTTGCGCCGGGCCTTGCTCAAGGGCGGATTCCACATCCTCCATGCCCACACAGCCCATGCCGCGGCCATCGGCGCCTTGGCGACTTGGTCGACCGATGTCGCTCTCATCGTTTCCCGCAGGGTGGATTTTCATATTTCCCATAATCCCATGACGCGCTGGAAGTATAGACGAGCCAACCAAATCTTGGCTGTCTCCTCTGCCGTTCGGGAAGTGCTCATCCAGGACGGCATCGCTCCCGAGCGCGTGGTCGTGGTTCCTGACGGCATCGATCCGGCGCGGCTGAGAAAAGAGGAGAGGCTGTTTTCTCGGGCTGAATTGGGACTTCCGCAAGGCCCGCTCATCGGCCAGGTGGCTGCCCTGGCCTGGCACAAGGATCCCCTGAATTTCCTGCGTGTCATGGCCCTTATTAAGGAAGAGAGGCCCGATGTCCATGGGGTCATGGTGGGGGCGGGGCCGCTGGACGGCGAGGTCCGCCAGGAGATCGCGCGCCTGGGCCTTTCCCGGACCGTCTTCCTCATGGGTTTTCGCGAGGATGTCCCTCGGCTTTTGCGTCATCTCGACGTGTGCGTGCTCTCCTCGCGCATGGAGGGGCTGGGGACGTCCATCCTGGATGCCATGGCCCTCGGCGTGCCGGTGGTCGCGACCAGGACCGGCGGCATCCCGGAGATGGTCGAGGATGGCGTCTCAGGGCTTTTGGCTCCTCCCAGGGATGCGCCGGCTTTGGCGGCTGCGGTGCGCAGGGCGCTTGAGGATCAGGATCTGCGCGAGAGGCTGAAAGTCGGAGGCTTGAAAACGGTGGAGCGTTTCAGCGCGCAGGCGATGGTCCGGTCCACGCGGGCGGTCTATGCGGCGGCCTTACGGCTTTCCTGAGTCCTTGAGATTGTAGACGGGGCCGGCGGCCTTTCCCATGATCTCGCTGCGGCTGGCGTTCCCATAACTGACGGTGATGGGCCTTGGCTGGGAGGCCGCATTGACCTGTAGCGGAGAGGCGGCTGTTGGGCTTTGAGATGGAGCCTGGTCCGCTGCGGGCGCTGCCATGGGCGCATCGACGGAAACTGATGCCGAGGTTTGCGAGTTGTCGTCATGGATCGGGACAGTGCGCAGGGTGGTCGTCAGATGCGGGGTCGGCGTCGCGGCAACGGTCTCTGTAGGAGCAGCTTTGGCAGGCGCTGGCAAGGCCTGGACCGGTTCTGTTTTTTCAGCGAGAGCCGGGGTGAGGTTCGGTGCCGAGGTCGTCTGGGTCATGGCGGCTTTGGAGGGAGCCTGCATGGACAGCCCAGCCGGCGCGGCTGAGCGCGGGATGTAGGCGGAGAGCTTGTCTAAGAGGCGTCCTCCGCCGGGGAGCTCGAAGGTCAAGGCGCAATAGAGGATGGCGGTTGTGGATAGGGCGCTGATGATCCTGGTGCCCCAAACTTCCCAGAGAGAGGCTTGTTCTTCATCCATGGATGGGCTCACAGGGAAAGGATAGCCTGTCCGACGATTTTTGGCAAGACCCAAAATGTCTTTTTACCAACATTATAATCTTGCAACCATCCTTTAACTAGCGGGCGATGGGGATTTTGAAGGAGAAAACCGAGCCTTTGCCCGCCGCGCTCTTGATCTGCAAGGAGCTGCCGGAGGCATTGAGTAGTTCCAGGATCACTTCCGTGCCGATCCCGTGGCCGGGAGCGAGATGGCGGCCTTGCTGGGTTCGATAACGCCGACCTTTCAAGATTTCCGGGATGGCCTCCGGTGGGATGCCGATGCCGGTGTCTTGTGCGGAGATGATGATGTGGTCAGGCGACTCGGGATCACGCTCCACACGCAAGATGATCTGGCCGCCTTCTCGCGTGTATTTGAGCGCATTGCCCATGAGGTTGGTCAGCACGGCGAACATGGCGGCCGGGTCAGCCCAGGCGAGGGGAAGGTCCGTGGGGATGAAGACGTTCAGACTGATTTTCTTGAATTCGGCCAGGAACCTTTGGTTTTTCGCGATATCCCGGATCAGCGAGCCCATGTCCATGGCGCGGGGATGGAATCCCTGATCGCCTTCGTCCATGCGTTGGAAACTTTTGTAGTTCTCGAGGATCAAGCTGACCTCGTGAATGTTGCCCACGAACATGGCTTGCAGTCTTTGTTCTTGCTCATCGCCGCTGGGCGCTGCGGTGGGATGCTTGATGTCGGCTGGAATCGAGTCGGTGAATGCCCCGATCTTCTGCTCGATGTCATGGACGCGCAGGATTAGTTTTCGCGCCTCCAGTTGCGCTGCTTGCAGTTCTCTCACCGAAGGCGGCGGCCGCGGCATTTGATTGTCAGGCTCGTCCGTGGTTTGTTTGTTCGAAGCTTCCTCCATGAACCTATTCAGATCTTCGGTGAGAGTCTTGGCTTGGCTCTGAAGACTGCGCTCCGCTGGCATCACAGGATGGATTTCTTCCTTTTGGTCCAGGACAATGAGGAGCGTCATGAGTCTGTTCCTGACATCGTGGGCCAGACCGTCTCCTATGAATTTGAGGCGCTTCGTTTGAACGGAAGATTGCTTGAGCTGATCTTCTAGGTGAGCTTTTTCCTGGTCCAGTTCCGCAGCGCTCTTTCGAGGTGGCCCCCTGGCCGTGACGATGATGTCCTCGATCTTCTGGGCCGTGGCTTCGGCTAGGCGAGGAAGGACCGAGGGACGGGGGAGGACGCCGCGCAGGATGTCGCGGACAACGGCCAGCATGTTCTCCTTGATGTCCCGACGGGGGGAAGCGCCGAGGATCCGGGCGTCGGCCGTGCGGATCAGATCGAGGATGGCTGGGATGGCTTGCGTGTGAGGCACGGGCGTGAAGTCGAGGTTCTCCAGAGCGCGCAGGGCCAGAAGAGCCAGATTGAGCCGCGGCGAGCTGGCCCGTTCGCCTTCCACGGTCACATCGATGCCGTGGCGCGCGGCGGACGTGCCGATCTGCCAGAGGGAGCGGATCAGGAGCGGGTGGAGGGTCTTGAGCGCGCGCAATTCCTCGGCGTTGCGCCAGGGGATCTTGGAGAATTCCGGACTCGTCAAAGACTGGGTCAGATCGCTGGTTCCGATCCCGATGAAGACCGGGTGGCGCGGCCTCTGGTCCGCGATCTTTTGGGTGATGGCGTCGCTGCGTTCGACGGCCGGGACGCCCTCGAACATGTAGCCGATGGGGATTTGCTCCAACTCGCTGACCGCGTCGTCTTTCAGGCTTTTTTCGATGATGAATTCGGAGCGGGCCTCGGCCATGAAGGCCTCGATGGCGTCCACCTCTTCGGGAGTGCGCACATCCGAGAAGAGGATCCGTAGGTTCCGGCGCGGCAAGCCTTTGAGGTGGGCCTCGAAGATCGCCTGGAGCTGGATCTTGCCGAATTGGCGCAATTCGGGTTCGTTTGCGTCGAGATAGAAGCGGGCGCCGTTGTGTGTTTTGAGGAGCTCTTGGAGCTGCGTCGCACTGCGGCTCTCCTTGAGGAATTGAGGCTGCTTGTCCGGGGCAAAGTCATAGAGGCGCACGATCATCGGCTCGTTGTTTTTAAAGAACGGGCCGGCCAGGCTGTCCGCCAGGCCCAGGCTGAGGCGCTCCGGGTCTCTCTCCACGCCGAACTCTTTCATGAGTTCTTCCATGCGCGAGAGCCCCACGCCGTGGGCCCCGCTTCGGGCGAGCCGGGAGCCGCCTGCTTGGTCTTGGAACGCCTCGGGATTGGCTTCTTCCGCCAGGACAGCGACGGGTTCTCCTTCAAAAGAGGCCGGCAGGCGCGCATGGCTGAGATGGAGATCGTTGATCTGGGCGTAGGAGCGGCCGCGCTCCTGCCATTGCTCGCGGGCGGCTCTATCCGGGTTGATCAGCGCCTGCCCGCGTTTGCCGTCCGCCATGGCCCAGAGATCGCCCTTGCGGATCGTTTGGATCAGGGTGTCGAGCGAGATGCGCGTTCGCCCCAGGTCCGCGTTGGGAATGACGACGATCCCCTCGGCTTTGGCGTCGCCGATCCAGTGGCGTGCTGTGGCGACTTGGTCGGCGCCCTTCACGGGCAGGGGGGTGATGATGGCCCGGACTCGGCCTTGGCCGTGGAAGTGCATCAGTATCGCGGCGAAATCCGAGAGGTCGGGGATGCTTCGGGCTAAGACGATGAGATCCTGATCGGCTTGTTTAGGGTTTTCGAGGGAGCCGTGGCGCAAGGAGAACGCGTAGAACATCATGGCTTCGCGTTCCGGGGTGCTGCCCATGGCTGAGATATCGTCATAGCGCTGGACGAAGAAATCCGCGGCAGCCAGGTGCGCCGGCCTGCCTTCTTTGAGGCGGGCACGGATGTGCGCGTCCATCTCCGCCAGGAAGTCCTGCAGCTTTTTGGGGGCGCCTCGGAATCTGTCTTTGGTCTGGGTCCAGGCGGCCTGGTGCAAGGCCTCTTCGCGGGAGAGCCCCTCTTGGCGCAGGCTGGGGGAGTCTTTCAGCCCATGGATTGAAGAGTTGGTGTCCAGGTTTTTCTCGATTTCTTTGAAGACGGCTTTGGTTTCCGCGAAAAAATTCGTTCTTTTGATCAAGTTGACCAGCGCGGAATCTTTGGAAGTTTTGAAATCAAAATCGTGGTGTAAATCGTGTTTTTTGATCGCACTTTCGAGAGACAGGAAGATGGGATCCAGCTTTTTAAAGAGAAGCCGGATGGCCTGTTTGGCCGTGAGTCCCTGCTCGATGTCGGCGAAGAGCTTTTCTCCTTCATGGCGTACGTTATCCTGCATCATCTGCGTGGTGGTTCGCTCTCCCGGGGGAGCGCCGGGTCGGAATCGATAGGGGAACCTGAGGAGGCGATCGCCCAGTCTGGACCTCAGCAGGTCTTTTTCCCGCCGGATCAAGATCCTGAGGAACCCCTGGCGCGTCAGATGGCCTTTCCAATTTTCCGGCAGATAGACCAAGCGTTCCTTGGATTCGAAGTTGAGCAAGATCGTCCGGGCTCTGGCCGTCTCAGGGGATGGGGGCTTTTGACTGAGCACCTGTGGGAGGGCGACGGACATCTTGAGCTTTTGGGTCCGGATGAGAGAGGCCGCTTGCTCCACCACCTGATCAGCCCAGACCCTTTCTGGGGAGGGCAGCTGTTCTCTCCGGGCTGAGCGCATCCAGATTTCGCGCAAAGCCGCGATCTCGTTTTCGACTTTGGCCAGGGCCAGGGCCGCAGAATCCCCGGGCTCGGCAAGGAAGGGATAGACCTCTATGGTCCCCGGTTCCCAATAGACGAGTCTTCCCTCCGCGACCTGGGGCATGTCCGAGCGCTCGCCCTGCAGGAGAAGATCGTTCACCGGCTGCGTCTTGTTGATGGCCGCCGCGCGCTGGACGGCGGCCTTCAGGCCGCCGTCAGGAAGGGCTCGGGCATCCGAGGCGGAGGCTGGCAGTTGTCTGGCACCGGTCCAGATTTCATCCAGGACTGCGCGTTGTTCGCTCGCGGGGAGTTTTTTGAAGTCCTCGGCTGGGAAACGGCCCAACACCTTGTTTGCGATCCCGAGGACTTGGAGTGAGTATGCGCGCGAGAGAGCTGCGGGTGCGGTCGCGCCTGGAACGGTCTGCTTCGCGGATTCGGCCTGCTTGAGAAGATAAGCCAAGTTCGCATTGGCATCGTGGCTCAAGAGCGCGACAGGAAGCGGCAGGGCGGGCAGCTCATCCGGGGCGGCGGAGAGCTGCGGGGCCGGGAGGGGCATGGCGGGGTTGATGGCTGTTTGAAGGGCGCTTTGCACGAGAGCGAGGACGGCGTTGGCGCCGGACCCGCTCGGGGTGCCCGTTGGCCCTGTCTTGGCGGTCACCGCCCAGGCGCGGGGGCTGGCGGCGCAAAGCGCCAGAGCCAAGAAGAGGCTCAAAAACCGGCTGTTCTTATTAAGGATTCCCATAGGCCTGCCAGGACCCTAAGCATAACCCCAGATCTCGAAAATTGCAAGGGGGGGTTTAAAATACTTTAAACATCCATCTACTTTTGGAATAATGTCTTTCGAGAGGAGCTTATGAGAAAAAACAGATTTATCGTCCCGATGGTCCTTTCCATATCCTGTGCGTTGGGCTGCAGCGGCATCCATGAGACGGTTTCCGCGGCCAAGCGAGTTCCCGAGCGCGCCCATCTGAAATTCGCCTCCCCTGAGCTGGCCGCTGAGTTGAAGCCCCGCTCGCCCATACTCTCCCCCGCGCAGGAATTCTTCCGCAGCCCCGAGGGTATCTGGGGGGAGGGGCGGCGCCTCGGGCCGCTGTGGACGTATGATCCTCCGGGCGGAGCGACTCTTGACGGATCGGCCATGCTTTCCCCGACTCAGATGGCGATTTTCGAGTCTCCGAATCCCCGCGGCATGGAGCGCGTCTTGCGTTATCTGGACGCGGACGGCCACGCGGTCTCCAGCCGCAGTCTTTCGGGCTTCTTCACCACCCTGGATGCCGGTCTTCTGGGTGGTCGGCAGGTCTTTCTGGCCAAGGGCAGTGATCTCATCCGGGTCATCGATGCCGACGGCAATCCCGTGTGGAAGGAGGATGTGCCGGCGTCTCAAGCCGTGCTGGCGGATCTGACCGGCGATCGCCAGGGTGCGCTGGTCATCGGCTCCGGATTGCGAGGCACAGTCTCAGCTTTCGCCGGGGACGGACGCAGGCTTTGGATCAGGGAAGGTCTCGGAGAGGTCTACGGCTTGGCGGGAGCCTTGAAAGTTGTGGCGGTCTTCTGCAGCGCTGGGGTCGTGATCTTGGACGCTCAGGGCCGCACTGTCATGAGTTTTGCGGACGAGACCGTGCCTGAGCGCGGGGTGTTCTTAAGCCCGCAGGGTTCGGCAATCCTCCTGGCCCATGTGGGCTCGAATTCCGGGATGAGCCGCTCGCGGCTCAGGATCTCGCGCATCGAGGGTTCGGCTCGGAGCGTGGCGGCGGAGGCGGATATCGGCCCCACGCGGGTCGTCTCGATGATCGCTCCGGACTTGAACGGCGACGGGCGCAAGGAGCTGGCCCTGGGCACGGAGAACGGCTGGGTCCTTCTCTATGATGAGCATGCCCAGCTTTGGGGAGAGAAGCATCATTTAGGCCCCGTGCCCTTTTTAGCCGCGAGCGATATCAACGGCGACGGCTGGGATGAGCTGCTCGTCGGCATGCGCGGCAACTCGAGCCGCATCTACGCCTACGGTGCGATCACTCCGCCCGCTTCGAAACCCTGACTACATCTCTTGCGGCGCGGACACGCCGAGCAGACCGAGGCCTTGGGCGATGATGTCGCGCACGCCGGCGCACAAAAGCAGCCTGGACTGAGAAACCTCCGGCTCCTTGGGCTCCGCGACCCGGCATTTCTCGTAGAAGGGATGGAAGAGCCCGGCCAGCTCCAGGAGGAAATTGGCCAGGGGGTGCGGGGAGAGGAGCTTCTCGCATTCCTTCAAGACTTCGGGGAACCACGCCAGCTTGAGAAGGATCGTCCGTTCCTCCGGGGAGTTCAGGAGCCGGCTGTTGGGCAGCGTCATGCCCGCGTCGGGCAGGCCCTGCTTGGCCGCCTCCCGGAAGATGGAGCAGATGCGCGCGTGCACGTACTGGCAGTAGTAGACCGGGTTCTCCGAGGATTTCTTCTTGGCCAGCTCCAGGTCGAAGTTGAGGTGCGACTCGGGCGTGCGCAGGGCGAAGAAGAATCGGCAGGCGTCCTTGCCCACCTCATCGACGACCTCGCGCAAGCGCACGAAATCGCCGGCGCGCTTGGACATCTTGACCGCTTCCTTGCCGCGGAAGAGGTGGATGAGCTGATGGATGATCACCTCGAAGGATTCAGGCGCATGGCCCAGGGCCGCGATAGCGGCTTTCATGCGCGGGACATAGCCGTGATGGTCCGCTCCCAAGATGTCGATGGCTTCATGGAAGCCTCGCGCGTACTTGTCCTCATGATAGGCGATGTCCGCCAGGAAATAGGTGGCGCTGCCGTCCGCTTTGACGAGCACGCGGTCTTTGTCGTCCTTGGACTCAGCCGTCCCGGTCGTGCCGAGCCAGACCGCGCCCTCCTTCTCATAGACCATGCCCCGGTCCTTGAGCTTTTGCAGGGTCGCTTCCAGGGCCTTGCGGCCGTGCAGCTCGGATTCCCTGAACCATCGGTCGAAGCGAACGCCGAAGGCGTCCATGTCAGCGTGTTGGGACTTCAGCAGGTCTTCGATGCCGGCCTTTTGGAACTCTCGAGGCGTCCAGGAGTCGGCTTCCGGAGGAAAGGACTTGGCGAGATCCGCGACATAATCTCCCTGATAGCCGTCTTCCGGCGGCTGAAGGCCATGGCGCCTAGCGTGCAAAGAGAGGCCAAGACGTGTCACCTGCTTGCCCGCGTCGTTGACATAGTATTCGGCCGCGACATCCCGACCGAGGCGCTTGAGGATACGGACGAGGGAGTCGCCCAGGCTTGCTCCGCGGCCCGAGGCCAGGTGCAGGGGGCCTGTCGGATTGGCTGAGACGAACTCGATGAGGATCTTTTTCTTCGAAACGGAGGAATCTTTCCCGTAAGAGGCGGGGGCGATCGTGATGGCCTTGAGATTCGCCACCAGGGCCGCGGTGCTCAATCGCAGGTTCACGAAGCCGGGGGGGGAGGCCGTGGCCTCGTCGATCTCGACCATGCCTGTGAATTTTTCCGCGAGCTCCTGAGCGATCGCCAAAGGCGGACGTTTGGCGGCCTTGGCCAGAGCCAACGGCCAGGGCAGGCAGAGGTCCGCCTTGATCCCGGACGGGGGAGCGGCGATGGGAGGATCTACCGGCAGCGAGAGGCCCGCGGCCTTGGCCCAAGGCTCGGCGCGGGCGAGCAGGGACTTCTTAAGAGCGGCGAGGATCAAGATTTTCTCCGGGGCTTCGTCTCCCAATCGACGGCATGGGCCTGGTGGTAGAGCTTTTCCAAAGCGTAGAAGTGCCGGGCCTCCTCGGTCATGAAGTGGACCATGAGGCTGCCGAAGTCGAGCACGCGCCACTGTCGGCTTTCCGGCTTGGCGCGGCGCAGCGCGGGGCGGTCCAAGTCTTTGCCCGCCTGGCGCACGGCGTCTTCCACGGCCTCCAAGTGCGGCGGCGAGGTGACGGTGGCGATGAGCAGGAATTCGGAGACGGGGCTTTGGCGCCGGACATCGAGGAGGATGACGTTCTCCGCCTTCTTGTCCGAGGCCGCGCGGGCCAGGGCGACGGCGAATGATTTAAAGGGGCGCGCCATGGGTTGTTTGCTCCTTGAGCCGCTGCCGCAGGCTTTCATCGATGCGATAGGTGATGTTCTCCAGGGCCGAGGCCAAGAGATGTGCCGCTGCGCTCAGGGCTCGGCCGGTCTCCGCGCGAGCCTCCTCGTTTAAGGAGTTCTCGCAGCGCAGCAGAAGATGTCCATGCGGTTTCTTAGGCCGGGGGAGCTCGGCGTAATAAGTTCTGTCGTCGAGCCAAGCATCTGCGGGCTTGGTGGGGAGCTTGCCTTCGAGGCCGGAGATGTCCTGCGGTCCGCAGGAGGCCGCCAGTTCCATCTCGTCGTTGAACATATTGTGGAGGAACGCGGCCGCGGACCAAGAGCCTTCCAGGTGCATCACGATGCGGGGCAGCGCCTGGGAGAGGAGCTCCTGGCCGGTCCCAAACGGTTCCAGCGCCAAGCGCGAGAGGTCGAAGACCAGGGTGAATTCGCTCGATGTCCGGCGCAGGCGCTCGGAGAAGACCTTGACCAGCTGCGCGAAGAAGTCCACGGCGAGCTCCGGGTTGGATTTGAGCCAGCGGCTCATGTCCTGGCGGTGCAGCCTGAAAAGCGTCGTGGCCCCTCGCGCCGTGGCCCGGGCAAAGCGCGCCGTCTCCTCGACGAGGGCCATCTCTCCGAAGCATTCGCCCGCAGAGAGGAGCGCTAAGTCCTTCGTCTCGCCGCCGGCCACGCGCTTGGAGATGCGCACCTGGCCGCGGGCCACGAAGAACAGGCTGTCGCCGGGTTCGCCCTCCTCGAAGATGACGGTCCCATCCTTGAGTTCGAGGGGCGAGAGGAATCTCTCCAGGGCCTCAAGCCGGCTCTCCGGGATCTGGGAGAGCAGGCGCACGGACCGCAGCAGCCGGATCTTCTCTTCGGGGGTCATGATCGGGCGGCGCTCACGCCGCAGAGCAGGCGGAAGGTGTCCGGGTTGTGGGTGTGCAGCAGAGCCTCCTCGGGCTTGACCAGGCCTTCGCGCACGAGGTTGGCCAGGGCTTTGTCCATGGGGATCATCCCGACCTTGGCCCCCGTGTCGATGGCGCCGTAGATCATGTGGGTCTTGCCTTCCCGGATGAGGTTGGAGATGGCGGCGGTCATGACCATGACTTCGCGCGCCGCCACACGGCCCTTGCCGTCGGCGCGCGGCAGGAGGATCTGGGAGACGACCCCCTGGAGCACGGTGGCCAGCTGGGTGCGGATCTGGGCCTGCTGGTGCGGGGGGAACACGTCGATGACCCGGTCGATGGTGGAGGGGCAGTCCTGCGTGTGCAGGGTCGCGAAGCACAGATGCCCCGTCTCGGCCGCGGTGACGGCGAGCTGGATGGTCTCCAGGTCGCGCATCTCGCCGACCAGGATGACGTTGGGGTCCTGGCGCAGGGCGGACTTGAGCGCCGCGGCGAAGCTCTTGGTGTTCTGTCCGACCTCCCGCTGGCGGAAGATGCTTTTCTTGGATTCGTAGACGAATTCGATGGGGTCCTCGATGGTGAGGACGTGGCCGGTAAGCTTCTGGTTGACCAGCTCCATGAGGGCGGCCAGGGTCGTGGATTTGCCCGAGCCCGTGGGACCGGTGACCAGGATCAGGCCGCGGGGGATGTCCGCGAAGGCCGTGACCGCCGGGGGCAGGCGCAGCTCCTCGGGTGTGGGGATGCGGCTGGTGATGACCCGCAGCACCGCCTCCACGCCGTTCTTCTGAACCAGGACGTTGACGCGGAAGCGCGCCACTTGGGGGATGGCAAAGGAGCAGTCCAGCTCCCAGTTCGCCTCGAAGCGGGCGCGCTGCTCGTCGTAAAGGACGGAGTAGATCAGGCGCTTGGACTCCTCCGCCGTGATCTTGGGGGCCGCGGGGAGCTCCTGGATCACGCCGTTGACGCGCATCATCGGCGGCTTGCCGATGACCAGATGGATGTCGCTGGCCCCTTTCTCGACGGCAGTCTTGAGGATCTCAATCAGTTCCATGTCCCACCTCTTTTGACGGCAACGGGCAGTCCGCGGCGAGCACGACCGTGACGTCGACGATGCGCTTGAAGTCCACGCGCGTGAGGGCCTGCGCCGCCGGGCATCCCAGCATCCGCAGAACCGATGCGGCGTTCTCGAACTGGCCGGTCCGGTCGTACACCAGGGTCCGGCGCTGGACGCCCACGGCGTTGCCCACGGACATGACATCCGCTCCCTTGAATCGTAACATGTTTTTGGCGCGTGAGGCGATGCCGGGGTTCGGCGTGGCGTTGAGCACCTCCACGGCCGGGTGATCGACGCCGGTCTCCTCCGACTGGGACAGGAGCCGGCGTTCGAGGAAGGGGCCGGCGACGCTTTCCGGGGGAAGCCAGGCCGGCCGGACGTCTTGGGGCCGCAGGCGGTTGATCTCCAGGGCCAAGACGAGGCGGTCGAAGTGGAGCCACGAACTCTTGAAATGCAGCAGGCCGTGCCGCAGGATCCAATCGCGGGCGTCGAGCGGCGGCTCATCCGAGAGGGTCGGCACCTGGGCCTCCCACAGGGGCAGTCCGCTCCCATCCTTCCAGGCGGGGACGAGGCGGGAGAGGAGTTCCTCCGGAGTCTCGGAGTGCCGACCCTTGGTCCGCGCAGAGGTCTGGGGCAGGTAGATAAGATCGAGCGTGCGCTGCCTCGGGTGAAAGACAGCCGCGAAAAGGGATCGGGTTTTAGGCGCCGGACCCGAGTCGAGCTCAAAGCAGAAGACGCACGGGCGTCCCTCGCGCAGAGCCTGGCCCTGGGGAGAGCGCCTTTCCAGCCAGGCCAGGGCCAGGACCGCGGCCACGAGAAGGGCGGCGCTCGCACGGATCATGAACGCGGGGCGTGCAGGCGATTCCATAGCCGCAGGGAGATGGGATGCAGCCAGGCATGCCGCTGGAGGGCGTCGCTGAGCTTGGCCGAGAGGCAGGCGGCGAAGGCGGCGTCCAGGTCCTGGAAGGCGCGCCGGCGCAGATGGGCGGCTTGCGGATGATCCCGGTCCAGCGAGACGGTGTCGGCCACATAGAGGAGGAGATCGAGCCGGGACATGCGCGGCGCGCCCAGGGTGTGGCGGCGCACGGCATCCAAGACGGCTTTGTCGCGGCAGCCGAAACGCCGGCGGGCGAGGTCGGCTCCCACCCAGGCATGTAAAAGTCGCGGCTGGCGGCGGATGATGTGGGCCAGGGAGGGGACAGGCAGGCGATGTTTTCGCGCATAAGCAGCCAGGTCCTTTTCTGCGATCATGAGCCCGCAGTCATGCAGGAGCGCGGCCAAGGATGCGCGCCGGATATCCTCTCCCCAGCGTTTGGCCAGGGCTTCGGCCAAGGCGCGAACGGCCAGGGTGTGGGCGAATCGTCTGGGCTTGAGGCCGCGTTTGATTCCGAGGAGGAGGTCCGTGCCGTAGAGGCCTTTTTTGGCGATGAGGGACGAGGAGCTCGGATGCAATCGTCGGGAGGCGTCCAGGCCGGCGGCCAGGTCCGCGCGGATGTCGGTCGAGCTGATGTCCGGCATGGGGCGCCGGATCAGGGAAAAATTCCGAGGGATGCGTCGGAGAGAGGCGCCGGGACGCGCGGCGGTCCACCATCGGGCAAGCTGGGCCAGGCGCTGCGGGGCGCGCCAGCGGGGCCAGGCCTTGGCCGAATCCGAGCCTACGATGCAGTGCAAGATCCAATCTGGATGCTGGGCTTGGATCTTTTTCAGGGTCTCGACGGTGTAAACGCGCCGGCGGCTTGAGAGCTCTCTCGTGTCGATTTTGGCGATGCGGCGCCAGCGCTTCGGCAGGAGGGGCAGCAGTCCGCAACGCAGCATGTCCAGACGGTCCGCGGCAGGGGCCGAGTGGCTGGTCTTGAACGGGGCCAGATAGGCTGGAATGAGCAGGATCCTCGCCGGTCTGATGCGCTGCGCCGCCGCTCTCAGCAGGGCCGCATGCCCGCAGTGCGGCGGATCAAAACTGCCGAAGAAAACCAGGGTGTCAGGCTTTCTCGTATTTTCCATATTTCAGAGAGAGATGATTGTACTTAATCTCTGGGAAGCCGTCGAATTTTTGTAAGATTCCTCCATGAAGCTCAGACTGGCCACGCGGGGCTCGCCGCTGGCCTTGGCGCAGGCCGGGACCATGGCGCTGGAGCTCTCCCGCCTGCATCCCGGCCTCGAGGTCGAGTTCATCCGCATCCGCACCAGCGGCGATATCTTCGCGGACCAGAATCTGGCGCAGACAGGGGTCAAAGGGCTTTTCATCAAAGAGATCGAGGAGGCGCTCTTGGCCGACCGCGCGGATCTGGCCGTGCACAGCGCCAAGGATCTGCCCACCGACCTGCCCGTCGGTCTGGCCCTGGCGGCCTACCCGCGCCGGGAAGACCCGCATGACGCTTTTGTGGGCCGAAAGAACCTCTCATGGGATGCCGTGAAGCCCGGTCATCGTCTGGGCACTTCCTCGCCCAGGCGCTGCTCTCAGATCCTTCTCGCCAAGCCCGGCTTGGAGATCGTGCCCTTGCGCGGCAATGTGGGCACGCGCCTGCAGCGCGTCGTGGAGGGAGCCTGCGACGGCATCGTCTTGGCCGAGGCCGGCCTGCGCCGTCTGGGCTGCGATGTGCGCCGCGAGATCCTCTCTGAGAAAGTCCTAGTCCCCGCCCCGGGCCAAGGGGCGCTGGCCATCGAGGGGCGCGTCGACCGGCCCGAGATCTGGAAGCTTCTGGCCGTCCTCGACCATCTTCCGACCCGCCGCGAGGTCGAGACCGAGCGGGCTTTCCTGCAGGCCATGGGCGGCGGCTGCATGACCCCCCTGGGCGCCCTGGCGCGCGCGGATGAGGCCGGAGTCGCGCTCCAGGTTTATTGCGAGGACAACGGCAAGTCCGTCAGGCTTTCAGGCTTTTCCAGGGACGGCGTTTGGCTTGCCGCTGACCTGGCCCGGCAAGCGAAGGCCCGCCTCTCTTAGATGTCCGGCTTAGGCTATCTGGCCCGGTGTCTTCTAACGCCCGGAGGCTTCTCCTTCTCTTGGCCCGGTTTTTCCGGCCGTCTCCTTCTGGTCCTGAAGGAAACCTCCGACTTGGAAGACGTGGCGGACGCGGTCGCGGCTTTGGCGCCGCTTTTCGGCAATCAGAAGCTTCCGGTCGCCATCTTCGGCGACGATGAGCGCACCCGGCTGGCCTCTTTGGAGCTTGTGCATCGCGGGGCGTCTTTGGCCTTGGCCACTCCTGAAGCTTTGAAGATGGCGGCGCCCTCTCCTGATGAATTCGCCGGCTTGGCCGTGGAATTCACGAACGGCTTGCATCTTCCGAGGAGCCAGGCCATGGAGCGGCTGCTCCGGGCCGGGTATCGGCGGGTCGATTTCGTGGAGATGCCAGGCGAGTTCGCCGCGCGCGGCGCGGTCCTTGATTTCTACGGTTTGGAGCCGCCGCGGGCCGTCCGGGTCCTCTACGACGAGGATGAGGTGGCTTCCCTGCGCGCCGTGGATCCCGTGAGCCAGGAGACCACGGAGCTTTTGAGCGCGGCGCGTGCCTCCTGCGCGCTGGAGCCGGCCCAAGGCGCGGACCTGTCTCGATGGTTCGCGGATGGCTGGACTGTCGTGAGCGATGCCGCAGGGCTGGATCTCGGCGTCAAGCCCAACGGGCCTGTCGTGGGGGGGCCTGGCCGAGCCTGGGAGGAGATGCGGCGTCTCTCCGGAGAGGGTTATCGCTGCGTGCTTTTTTCCTTGAATGCCGGAGAAGAGCGGCATGTGCAGGAGATCCTAGAGGATGAATTTGGCGGCTCGCCGCCGTGCCAGTCTTTGATCGGTCCGCTTCGCCAAGGCTTCCATCATCTGGGCCACCGTCTGGCCGTCTTCTCGGTGTCCGAGATTTTTTCCAGGAACTATCGGCCTTCCTTGAGATGGAAGAGGTTCTCTGCCGCTTCCCGAGGCGGCTTGCGCTTCAAGGAACTCAAATCCGGCGATTTCGTGGTGCATCAAGACTACGGCGTGGCGCGCTTCCGGGGGCTTGAGCCCATGGCCTCGCCTGGCCATGGGACCGTGGACTGCTTGGCGTTGGAGTTCCGAGGCACAGATGCCCTGTATCTGCCCATGGCTGAGTTCGCCAAGGTCCAGAGATATTCCGGAGCCGAAGGCAAAAGGCCCAGGCTTTCCTCCTTGGATGCCCGCCAATGGGAGGAGGTCAAGCAGGCGGTGGCCGAAGGCGTGCGCGAACTGGCGCAGAGGCTTTTAAAGATCCAGGCCGAGCGCGCGGCGCGGCCCGGCTTCGCTTTCCCGGCCGAGACTGCTATGGAACGCGCTTTTGCCGCGGAGTTCCCCTACGAGGAGACGCCGGACCAGGCCCGAGCCATCGAAGAGACCTTGGCGGATATGGTGTCGGCGCATCCCATGGACCGTCTGATCGTGGGCGACGTGGGATTCGGAAAGACGGAGGTCGCCATGCGCGCGGCCTTCAAATGCGTCTCGGCCTTCAAGCAGGCCGTGGTGCTGACGCCGACGACCATCCTCGCCGAGCAGCATCACCGGACCTTTTCCGGCCGTTTCGCGGATTATCCCGTGCGCCTGGGTCTTCTGACGCGCTTCCAAACGAAGAAAGCGCAGGCTCAGGTCCTGGCCGGGCTTCGCGACGGCACCGTGGACGTCGTCATCGGCACGGCCCGTCTCCTTCAGAAGGACATCCGCTTCAAGGACTTGGGCCTGGTCGTCATCGACGAAGAGCACCGCTTCGGCGTGGGCGACAAGGAGAGGCTCAAGGGTCTGCGCGTGAGCGTCGATTGCCTGGCTCTGTCCGCGACCCCCATCCCGCGGACCTTGAACCAGACGCTCTCCGGCCTGAGGCAGCTTTCCCTCATCCAAAGCGCTCCCATGGGCCGTCGGCCCATCGTGACCAAGCTCGGGCCGTATGACGAGGGCGCGGTGGCTGCCGCGATCTCCGAGGAACTGGCCCGCGGCGGCCAGGTTTACTATGTCCACAACAGGGTCCGCTCTTTGGAGGATTGCCGCAAGCGTTTGGAGAAGCTCATCCCTCAGGCGCGCTTCGCGGTCGTCCACGGACGCATGCGCGCGGCCCAGATCGAGGAGGCCATGTGGGAGTTCTGCCAGAGGAAGGCCGACGTGCTGGTCGCTTCGGCCATCATCGAATCGGGGCTCGACATCCCCACGGTCAACACGCTCTTGGTCGAGAACGCCCAGGATTTCGGTCTGGCCCAGCTCTACCAGCTGCGCGGCCGCATCGGCCGGGAGAGGCAGTCCGCGGTCTGCTATCTCTTCTTTCCCGCGGGCTCCGACGAGCTGGGAGCCTTGAGCGAGGAGGGGCGCCAGCGCCTTCAGGCCCTGCGGGAGTTCGGCGAGCTGGGCTCCGGGGTCAAGCTCGCCATGCGGGACCTGGAGATCCGAGGCGCGGGCGAACTCCTGGGCGCGCGCCAGCACGGCTTCATCAACGCGGTGGGTGTCGAGATGTATTCGGAGCTTCTGAACTCCGAGCTCTCCCGCCGCCGGGGTCAGCCGTCCGCTCCCGCGGAGTCGCCCGTTTCCATCGACGTCCAGACCGAGGCCTTCCTTCCCGCGGATTATCTGCCGGGGGAGATGGAGAGGCTTGATTTCTACAAGCGGATGCTGCGGGCGGACCGCGCTGAGGTCGGCAAGCTCCGGGGGGAACTGGAGGATCTGTGCGGGCCTCTCCCGCAGCCCATGAAGAACCTTTTTCAGGTCATGGAGGTGCGATCCTTGGCTCAGAGGGTGGGTGTGCGCGCAGTGAATCAAAAGAAGAATTTTTTGGAGATATTTTTCCGTTCCGATATCCAATTAGGGCCGGAGATCTTCCAGGTTTGGCTGAAAACCCATGCCGGCCGTCTGCGGTTCACTCGCCGCGCGGAGGGGGATGGCGTGGAGGTGGACATCCAAGGCGCAGAGCCTCTGGCCTGGCTGGAGGCTTTCCTGAAAAAAATGATACGATGAGGCCGTGAAGGCCCTTCCCTTTCTTCTCATCCTTTTCTTCGCTGCTTGCGGCCCCAAAGACGCCGTGGTGGCCAAGGTCGGGCCGCTGAAGATCACGCAGTCCGAGTTCCAGCGCAAGCTCCTGCAGGTCGCTTCCAACTATCAGAATTACGTGGCCACGCCCAACGGCCGGCGGCAGTTCCTGGACATCCTCCTTCGCGAGAAGCTGGTCCTGGCCGCGGCCCAGGCTTCGTCCACTTCGAAGTCCGCGGATTACCGCATCCAGCTGGAGCGTCTGAAGGCCGAGGAGGATGAGCGCTTGCGCGAGTCGCGCGACGACCTCCTGGTGCGTCTCTGGATTGACGATCTGCGCCGTCAGGGTTCGCTCAAGGTCGGCGAGGACGAGATCCGCGACTATCACAAGAAGCACGACCAGGAGTTCGTGGTGCGCCATATCCTCTGTTCTTCGGCTCAGGAGGCCGAGGAGATGGCCAAGAAGGCGCGGGGCGGGGCCAATTTCGCGGTCCTGGCCAAGCAGCGTTCCCTGGACGGGGCCACGGCGCTCGACGGAGGGCGCATGCAGGCCTCGCTCGACGGCGAGTTCATCCCCGAGATCGAGGACATCGTCCGGCGCATGAAGGTCGGCGAGGTCGCCGGCCCGGTCAAAAGCAAGTTCGGCTACCACGTGCTCAAGAAGGACGCGCAGAAGTCCCTGACCCTGGCCCAGGCGCACGGCCGCATCGCCCGGCTTTTGGCGAAGCAGAAGCTCGACCGCACGCTGCAGGCGGTCCAGGAAAAATTCCCTGTGGAGGTCGTCGATGAACAGTTCAAGTAAGTTTTTGGCGGTCGTTCTGATGGGCCTGGCCTCTGGGGCGCAGGCCGGGGTCCTGGAGGACACGGTCGCGGTCGTCAACGGTTCCCCCATACTCCTCTCGGAGTATCAGAAGGAGATCGACGAGGTCATGGAGTATTGGCGCCGCGTCATGCCCGCAGCCGCGGCTGACCCGACGCACGTGCGCAAGCTGCGCGAGACGACCTTGGAGCAGCTCATCGACCGCGAGGTCCTCTATCAGGAAGGGGTCAAGCTCAAGCTCAAGGTGCGCGAGCGCGAGATCGACGCCGGCCTGGCCGAGATCAAGGACCGCTTTGCCAAGGACGACGAAGGCTCGCCCGTGAGCCAGGCCGATGCGGACGCGGCTTTCAGCAAGAAGCTCAAGGCCATGGGCCTGACCCTGTCGCAATTCCGTTCGCGCCTGAGCCGCCAGATCATGGGGCGCAAGGTCGTCGACGAGACGATCAAGCTGCGGGTCAAGATGCCGCAGGAGCAGGCGGTCAAGGAGTATTTTGAGCGCCTCAAGGCCTTCGTGGTCAGCGGCTCGAGCGAGCCGCCCAAGGATGTGGGCGAGGAAGAGGGAGCGGCCTTCCTGGAGATCGCCGGCCAGATGAAGGCCATGACCTCCGAACGCGTGCGCGTCTCGCGCATCCTGTTCCGTTTTTCCATAACGAACTCCGCGCGCGAGAAGAAGCGCGCGCTCAAGGCCGCGCAGGAGACGCGCCGCCGCTTGGCGGATGGAGCCAATTTCGCGGAGGTGGCGCGCGAGGTCTCCGAAGAGGCTGAGTTCGCGGCGCGCGGGGGCGACATCGGCCTGTTGGTCCACGGCGCGGCGCCGCCGGAATTCGAGAAGGCGGCCTTCTCTCTGGGCTTGGGCGAGATCAGCGAACCCATCGAGACCGAGGGCGGCTACTTCCTCATCCGCGTGCAGGAGAAGCGGGCCTCGGAGGCGCCGGATTTCGACAAGTTCAAGGAAGAGCTGGGCAAGGCGATGCAGAACATCGCCTTCCAGAAGGAGCTCGAGGCCTACGTCAAGTCGCTCAAGGCCCAGGCTGTCATTGAAAGGACTCCGCCGCCGCTCTAAGCCGGTCCGCGCGGACAGGGCGAAAGCCCAGGTCGCTGAAACGGTAAGTGTAATGGTCGCGGTTGCGGTGGGAGCTGCGCAAATACGGGCTGAGACGGAAATCCGCCATGACTCCGACGCGCTGCCAGTCGCCTCCCCGATTGACGCGCGCCTGCAGGCTCTCCCCCGATGGATTTTCCCGTGCGCTGCCGTCGGTAGGCGCGCCTTCATAGGAGTCGTGCCACCAATCCTGCGTCCACTCCCTGATATTGCCGGCCATGTCGCAGAGTCCCTGCGCCGTGTTGCCCTTGGGCTTTGAGCAGACGGGCCATGTCGAATCCTTTCCGCAGCCATCCTGGCCGTCACGGGGCATGACGGCCCTTTCGCAGGTCGCCTCCTCATTGCCCCAGGGATATTCCTGATCCTTGCCCGCGCTCCTGGCCGCGTATTCCCACTCTGCCTCGCTCGGCAGCCTTCCCCCGACCCACTCGGAGAAGGTCTTTGCCTGAAGCCAGTCCACGCAGTTGACCGGATGATCCTCCCGGCCGATGACACCCCAGTTGCAATGGTTTCCCTTATCGGGCGGCGTGCAGGCTTTGGCGTCCACGCAAGCCTTGTACTGCCTGACCGTCACCTCGCTTTGGGCCATCTGGAAGGGCTTGATGACGACGCGATGGACCGGCACCTCATCGGACTCCTCGCCGACCTCGGCATCTCCGGTTTGGGAGCCCATCATGAAACTGCCGCCGGGGATTTTCACCCACTTGATTGCAGACGTGGTCTGCGCCGGCGCGGCGCCTAGAAGACCGACGGCGCATAAACCGGTCAAAGTTAATACCAGCATCCTCATGGATAGTTTCTCTGTCGCTCGAATGAGAAGGTCGTTATTTTTCAGCGCCGAGCAGGGCCTGCCAGCGGTCGAATTCTTCAGGGGTCAGATATTTGGAGCTCCAACCGTAGGGATGCTGGTGGGGAACGGCATCGCCAGGCTGTAGGTTTTCCAGGTCTTTATGGAAATGGATGCGTGAAACCTTGAAAGCGGTGAGCGGCTTGCAATCTTGCCTTTCACTGATGCCGGAGATCGCGCTGAATAGTTTGTCGCGGACTTCTTCTTTCAGGGCAGGGATGATGTCCAAGTCGGCCTGCTTGATGCCGCACTTGTTTTGCACGTATTGGCTGTCAGCCGGCGGGATCTCGGCTCGCGCTGGCTCCGACGAGAAGAAGAGCATCGATCCCGTGATGGCCAAGCCTAGAATGTGTTTCATGACTCACCTCACCCTGCCGCAGTATAACAGGACTTCCTTGACAAATCAAGGGGCGCAAACTACACTTAAAAAACGGATCGGATGGGGGTGGCATGAAAAGCGCGATCGTGGCTCTGGTCTTGGTCGTTGGGCCGGGAGCTGTTCAGGCGAAGCCGACAGCGCCCGCTCGGGCGTCTGTCCCGGATAAGAAACAGCTTTATGACCAAGTGCGCCAGCAGTTGAAGATCGATGATCCCCAAGTCTGGGCGGACTGCTGTCAGGAATCTCTCGGCGTGGCCCTTAAGAAGATAGAGAAGATCTCCCGGAGCAAGCAGCCGACGCGCGAGGAGATCCGTAAAGCGATCCATGAGACCATGAAGGAATCCGGCCTTCTTCATGAGTCGGGAGGTGCCGATGCGTTTGAGGAGACCCAGAAGGATGTTGCCGACGCGAGACACAAGTTCATTTCTGCCTTGGCCATCATTCTTCCCGAGGTGTTGAATGCCTCTGGGCGGCCGTCGGAGCTAGGGAAGGCGGGTGTGAATCCTCCATCGCCATCTTCCGTCGACATGGCGCGCCGTGAGACGAACCAGTATCTGACTTCCAATTTCCCGAAGGATCCTCTCGGTTGGGTGCAATCAGCCAAGGCAGAGATGGCCGCCAAGAATTATAAGGGGGCTTTTGAAAGTTTCGCCAAGGCCATCCAACTGGGCCAGCGGGACTCTGACACGCTCTTCGGCTACGGCAGCGCGGCTCTGAATCTGGGAGATCCTCGCCTTTCCATGAAAGTCGGGCAAGAGATCCTCAAGTCCGATCCGTCGAATCTCGGGGGCGTCACCCTCGTCAAACTCTCCGAGGGCCGCGCGCCTCAGGTGACGTTGCCCAACGTCCTGGCCGACAATCTGAGAGGGACCGGTCCCGCCTATGCGCCGACAATGAGCGCGGTGTCCTCGGCCATGACCCCGGCTGAGATCGCCGCCGCGGCTCAGCGCGCGGCGAGCGCCCCGCCTTCGGCCGTCGATCAATCCGCCAAGGTCGCGGCCCAGGCCGTCGCGGCCATGGGGGTCAAGGATTTCTCCCAGGCGCAGACCTTGGCCGGCCGGGCCATCGGGCTCGACCCGCGCAACGCCCAGGCGTGGAACTTCCGGGCCATCGCCGACAACCGGCTCGGCCAGTACGGCGACGCGGTCCGCGACGCGAGCTTCGCCTTGGGCCTGGTTCCTGGCAATGCCGCGGCTTTGCAGACCCGCTCGTGGGCCTTTGGCAAGACCGGCCAATATAAGGAAGCCTTGGGGGACGCGAACACGACCTTGGAAAAAGAGCCTCGCAATGCTTATGCCTACTACAACCGCGCCTTTGCCCTGGCCGGCTTGCGAGACCGCGAGGGAACGCTCGATTCTCTGGAGAAGGCCGCGAACCTGGACCGCCGCTTTCAACAGACCTATGAGCAAGCCACCCAGGCGCCCAAGGAGTCCGACCTGCTCTTCCTCTTCTCGGATGTGGGCGCCGAGGGAGCTGCCATGGCCGCTTCCACGCAGCGGCCTCAGCGCTTCCTGCGGCTGGTGATCCTGTCTTTAGGCGGCGGGCTTCTGGCCGGCCTGGGGCTACTGCACATCTTCTCCGCGCGCTGGCGCCAGACCGTTGGGACCACGGTTCGTCGGATGCTGGGAACAGCCGAGCAGTCCGTGCCAGGCTTCTGGAGCGGCTACACCGTGCTGCGCGAGATCGGATCCGGCGGCATGGGCGTGGTCTACGAGGCGACGGACGACGCCCTGGGCCGCCATGTGGCGATCAAGAGGATGCGCGAGGAGCTGCGCCGCGATCCCGTGGAGCGCCGACGCTTTTTGGCCGAGGCGCGCGCCGTGGCCGCCCTGCATCATCCCCACATCGTGGACATCTACTCGATCGTGGAGGACGCAGGCGACGTGTACCTCGTCTTCGAGTATGTGGACGGCCGCTCCGTGGCGGAGCTGGTACATGAGAAGGGGCGTCTTTTTTTCGCCGAGGCCAGGCGCATTATGAAGGAAACATGCGAGGCCGTGGGCTATGCCCATGGCCAGGGCGTCATCCATCGGGATTTGAAGCTTTCCAACATCATGCTTTCCAGCGCCGGCCGGGCTAAGGTCATGGACTTCGGCGTGGCGCGTCTATCCCAGGACGGTACAGCAACTGCTGTGCAGACCCAGACCATCGTGGGCACGCCGCCCTACATGGCCCCTGAGGCGGACCAGGGCATCGTGCGTCGCGAGTCCGATGTCTTCTCCTTGGGCGTGTGCTTCTACGAGATGGTGAGCGGAAAATTCCCTTTTGCGGGGCATGGCGCTGGCATGCTTGTGGAGAAGATGCAGGGCCGGCACGCTCCCTTGAGCCAAGCGGCGCGCGGCCTGCCGGCGGGAGTCGACGAGGTCATTGCCCAGGCTCTCTTCCCGGACCCGGAGAAGCGATTCCGCACTCCCGCGGAGTTCTCCACAGCCCTCGACAAGCTTCACGGTTAAAATAGCGTTAATTCCTCCGAGGGGGGTTGACAAACCCGGACGGGACCCTTAAACTGGTGCTATGAAGATTCGGCGCACTTTGATTTTAACTCTTTTTTTCATTGTTGGCGTGCGGCCTGTTCTTTCTGCCGCGGATCCAGAGGCTGCGCAGCAGGATCAGCCGATGTGGACCCAAGACCAGGCTCAGAAGCAGCTCCAGGCTTTCCTTGCCAAGCTGGAAAAAAAGAAGATTTCCAAGCAGCTTTTGGGGCATATCAAGCGGCATCTCCTCACCGACATGCAGCAGGCTTATGCGGACCCAGCAGAGGGCAGTGATGGCTTGATTCCTGCCCAAGCCGTGAAAGACTTGTTTTCCGAAGAGGCCCTGGGCATCCAGCTCATCCAAGCCAAGGCTGATCCGGCGATGAGGGAGCAGATCTCACGCATCGAGGCCGCTCAGCAGAGAAAGCTGCGAGATCTTGCCCAGAATAGTCCTGTCCTCGCGAAAATCTGCAGTCAGGATATCGTCCAGTGGTCGCAACATTGGAAGCCAGGCGGCGGGTCTTCATCCGGGAGTGGCGGCGGTGGGGGGGATGCTTGCGACGGTCGGCATTGGCGGCGTTGCGAGCGGCAGAGAAACAGGGAGGGCCGTTCCCAGGATTTTTATAAGGAAGTGACTGATTATCTGAAGGACCATCCGGATGATCTCGATGCCTTGATGTCCTTGGCTCAACAGCAGTATGACACGGGGAACATGAATGGGGCCAGCGCGGTCGCGGGCCAGGTCCTGGCCCAGGATCCCAACAATCAGGGGGCCCAAGGTCTTTACCAGCTGAGCCAGAAAAATGGTAGCACGCCGGCTTTGGGCGCTGCCGCTGGGCAGGCGGTATCCATCGCCGCAGACGCGGCCAACAATCCCGCCGCGGTCGGGATGGACGGCTCCCTCGGCGCCGTCGCAACTCCCGCACAGAACAACGCTCTCAGCGCGGCGGATGTCCCGGCCCCGGCCGTTCCGGTGCCTGCTCCGAACGCGGTGGTGGCGCTTGCGGCCTTGGCCAACAGCCCCAACCCGGCCGCGGCGCAGGTCAAGTCGGCCGTTGATATGATGCGAGTGGGAGACATGTCGGCGGCGCTGCCGCGTCTGAACCAAGCGCTTCAGACCGATCCCAACAATCCCGAGGCCTTGCGCCTGCGCGCCATCGCCCATGCCCGGACCGGGAATTACAGCGAGGCCTTGCGCGATGCGCAGGCGAGCCTGCAGCGCGCGCCGAAGGATCCGACGCAGCTCCTTATCAAGGCCTTCGCCAAGAACAAGCTCAAGGATTACAAGGGGGCCTTGGAAGCGGCGGACGCCTCGCTGAGGGTTGATCCGAAGAGCGCCGACGCCCTGGCCAATTACGCCTATGCCGTGGGAGGGATGGGCGATCGCCAGCGGATGATGGGCCTTCTGGAGGAGGCGGCGCGCCAGAATCCGCGCTACCAGGCCAGCCTTCAATCCGCGCGCAACCAGCCGGCGGACAGCGATGTGCTTTTCCTTTTCCCCGGAGAGGCCGCGGGCGTCGCGGCCAAGGCGCAGTTCGACTCAGCCCAGAGCCCGGCTCATCACGCGCGCCGCTGGCATTGGACGCCTCTGGCCATCATCTCTCTCATGGCGGTTCTCCTGGCGGCCTTGGCCGTCCTCCAATTCGTCGCCCCGCCGATCATGACGATGGTCAAGACGGCCCTGACGCGCGGGGCCCACGCTCATCCGGCTGTGGTGGATATGCCGGAGATGCCCGCGGCAGCGCTCCAGCCGACGCTGGCTGCCGATATCATGGCCGGCCGGGTCCTGCTCAAGGACCAGTACAAGATCCTGCGCCGCATCGGCGAGGGCGGCATGGGCCTGGTCTATGAGGGGCTTGACATGTCTTTGGGGCGGTCCGTCGCGGTCAAGAAGATGCGCGAGGAGCTGCGCTCCAGCCGTCATGATCGCGCGCGCTTCATCAATGAGGCCAAGCTGTTGGCCGCGCTGCATCATCCCAACATCGTGGACATCTACGCCATCCTCGAGGAGGGCGACGAGGTCTATCTGATCTTTGAATTCGTCAACGGCAAGACCGTCCATGACATCATCTCTGCCCGCGGCGTTCTGGGCTTTCCGGCGGTTTTGGGCATCTCACGCCACATAGGCGCCGCCCTGGACTTTGCCCACGCTCAAGGTGTCGTCCATCGGGATCTGAAGCCCGCCAATGTGATGGTCTCGGCCGAGGGCTTCGTCAAGGTCATGGATTTCGGCATCGCGCGCCTGGCTCAGGACGCGGTTTTGCGCATGGCCATGACGAACACCGTGATGGGCACGCCGCCCTACATGTCGCCGGAGCAGGAACAGGGCGTCGTGCGCCGAGAGGCGGACATCTATTCGCTGGGCATCTGCGTCTATGAGATGCTGAGCGGCAAGGCTCCGTTCTGCGGGAGCGGGGCCGGGATGCTGGCGAATAAAATTAATATGACTTATGTCCCGATCTCGAAATTCGTCAAAGGCCTGCCGGCCGGGATCGATACGGTTTTCGTGCGCGCCTTCCAGGCGGACCCGGACAAGCGCTTTGCCTCGGCGCGGGAGTTCGTCGCGGCGCTTGAAGCTCTTCCCTCCTGACCTATTTGGTATACTCTCTGTCTTAGGGGGTGACTAGCTTCGACAGACGGCGTTGTGCCGCTGGCCGCAGGCCCTGGCTGGTCGGAACCAGGATAAAATCCGGCTAAAAAACAAACGCCATGCCTAACATGGCCTTCGCCACTGCCTAACACGCAGTGAGTGAACGTCGGTCCCCGACGCCTGCTGGGGGAGTGCCGACGTCATGAGCAGGCTGGAGGTCCTCCCGCGCTCCTCGTCGGAGGGGGCTTCAAGACCAGAACGGGGATAGTCCGGGAGCACCAGTCCGCCGGTATCTCCCGGATGAAGCTCAAAGCGGAATAAGCCTGTAGTGGCCTCAGTGCTCGTCGTTTGGACGCGGGTGCGATCAAGACGGTTGCCTCCCGGAGCAATCCGGGATGAAAAACCTGGCTTAATCAGGGGAACCTAAACCTTGCTTCGGCAGGGCACGGCAATCCTGAGGGGCGCAAGCCCTGCAGAGACTGTTCCGGAAAATCCCGGGACGATGGGAGAAGCATGACTAGGGAGGAGAAGGCTTACATGGCTGGCCTGATAGACGGGGAAGGTACGATCACGCTCGCAAGGCATCATCGTGACCAGTATCCCCAGCCCAGGCTGGCTATCGCCAATAACAGCAGGAAGTTGCTGGAATGGGCGCAAAGCAAGGCGAGATGCGGGATCATTATCCGACGCGCGCGACGAAAGGCTTGGCATCACGAATCGTACGTGTGGCAAGTCCAGCTCGCCGGCGCCGTGCTCAAGCTGCTTGCTGAGGTAGAGCCTTATCTGCTCCTGAAACGACGACAGGCGAGACTGCTGCTGGCTGATTACAAGGCGTGCACGCCAAGAAACGGAAAGTACACACTGGCGCAGCTGCGAGACAAAAAAGAGTTGATCAACCAGATACGGCAGCTCAATGAGGAAAGTCGGTCACGGCCTCCCATAACACGTCAGGCTCCCGGGAAGAGATCCTGGGATGAAGATATAGTCCACGCCATCCAGAAACGGATGGGAAAGTGTCCCGCCACCTCCACCATTTCACAAAGGGGAATCAATGGACCAAGAAACCAACCCTGTGCCGCCGCAGTCTGAAAAAAAAGAACCCAAGCGACGCTTCATGTTTGTCGTCGCCGGGCTCTACCTGGCCTCGCTGGCCGCGGCCTGCGTGCTCGTGCTGCGCGGCCCGTCTCCGGTCAAGGACGGCCAGAACCTCCTCACTCTGGCTCGGGAGTCGGATTCTATCGGATGGATAGCCATCCATGGTCCCATCTACAACTCCGCCAGCGGGCACCGCTGGGAGAAGGGCGCGGAGCTTTGGGCGCGGCACATCAAGGCCATGTCCGAGACCAAGGGGGTCAAGGCCATCATCCTCGACATCAATTCGCCCGGAGGCAGCGTGGGCGCGGTCCAGGAGATCTATAGCCAGATCCTGCGCGTGCGCCAGGAGAAGCACATCCCCTTCGTGGCCCTCTTCGACGACGTGGCCGCCTCGGGCGGATACTACATCGCCTCGGCCTGTGACCAGATCGTGGCCCATCCCGGCACGCTCACGGGCTCCATCGGCGTGATCTTCTCCGTGAGCAACCTCGAGGGCCTCTTCGGCAAGATCGGCTATAAGATGGAGTCCATCAAGTCCGGCAAGCACAAGGACATGGGCTCGCCGGCGCGCCCCCTGACGGCCGAAGAGCGCGCCATCCTCCAGGGCGTGATCAATGACGCCTACGAGCAGTTCGTCGCCGCCGTGGCCGCGGGCCGCCGTCTGCCGGTGGATCAGGTCAAGCCCTTGGCCGACGGCCGCATCTACACCGGCAGCCAGGCCTTGAAGCTGAAGCTGGTCGACGCGATCGGCGATTCCGAGGATGCCGTGGCCCTGGCCGCGAAGCTGGGCAAGATCGAGGGCAAGCCGCGGGTGCGGCGCGAGCTGGACAAGTTCAGCGATCTCTTCGAGATGCTCGACTCGCGCTTCGAGGGCTCGCTCTCCGGACGGCTCTTCGGCGGGGCCTTGAAGACGCAAGAGGCGGGGCTCGAATACCTCTGGATGGGCTGGTGAGATGGAGCTGATCTTCGACTTCTTCGAGGACCACGCCTCCGCCTTGGCCCTGGTCCGCCAAAAGCGGCCGCTGGCCTTGGGCACGCTCTGCTTCATCCTCGGCGCCTTGAGTTTTTTCACGGCCTTGGGCGTGTCCGGGGCTCTGGAATCCCTTCATTTCAGCGCGATCGCGCTTTCTTTGTATGTGATCTGGGAGCTGGGCACGGGATTTGTCCTGGTCGCGGTCCTGGACCTCATCTCGGACATGGAAGGCACGCACGGCAGCGCCAGCGAGCTCTTCGTCCTCTTCGGCATGGCTGAGCTGGCCTGGGCCCTGGCCCTGCCTCTGGCTCTCATCTGCATGGCCGCTTTTCCCAAAGCGCACAACCTCTTGGCCGCTGTCTTTCTTTTAATCGGCCTCTTCAATCTGGTCTTGAAGGCTCGAAGCCTTCGCGATGTGTATTCCATGAGCGGCATCCGCTCCTGGGTGACGCTCTTGACGCCGTACGCGGCCGTGATCCTTTTCTCCATCCTGGTCTTCTGTCTGGCCGCGGCATGGTTCTTCGTCGAGCTCATGCACGCCATCTCCTGATGCTGCCTGCTGTCACTGCAGCGCGCATGCGCGAAATCGATCGCCTTGCCGTTGGACGAGGCATTAAAGTCCTAGACCTCATGGAGAACGCCGGCCGGGCCGTGGCAGCAGAGGTGCAGGGCTACGATAGAGTCGCTGTCTGCTGCGGCCGGGGTGCCAATGGCGGCGACGGCTTGGTGGCGGCGCGGTATTTGAAGGAGAAAGGTTCTCAGGTCCAGGTCTTTCTCTGCGCAGCCAAGGGCTCCTATCCCGAGCCTGTGGCTGTCAATCTGGAGCGGGCCAAGGCTGCGGGTGTCTCCGTGGTGGCAGCTGAGGATGCAGTTGCGCTGCAAAATGGATTGGCGCAAGCTGATGTGATTCTAGACGGGCTCCTGGGCACGGGATCTAGCGGCAAGCCTGAGGGCACGATCGCTCAGGTCATCGAGGCCATGACCAGGTCTGCCAAACCCATAGTGACCGTTGATATTCCGTCCGGTCTGGACCCTGATACGGGGGAGGCTCAAGGCGCTTGTGCTCCTGCGGTTCTGACTTTGACCTTGGGTCTGCCAAAAATAGGTTTGCTGAAGCCTGAAGCCAAGAAATATGTCGGCGAACTCAAGGTCTTGGACATCGGATTTCCGCCCGATCTCCTTCATCCATGAAAATACGGAAAATACGGAAAGGTCTGACCCTGCTTTTGCTTTTGGCGGCCTGTCATAAACCTGTCGGTCCCTTTGCCATCATCGAGACTTCCATGGGGACCATCACGGTCCGGCTTTTGCCGTCCAAGGCGCCCAAGACCGTGGAGCATTTCATCGGCTTGGCCACGGGCAAAAAGCAGTGGCGCGATCCCAAGACCGGCGAGGTCCATTTCAATGCTTTCTACGACGGCTTGACGATCCACCGGGTCATCCCGGGCTTTTTGATCCAGACCGGCGACCCGCTGGGCAACGGCCAAGGAGATATCGGCTATTTCATCAAAGACGAGATCGATGGGGCCGCGCGCTACGACAAGCCGGGGCTGGTGGGCATGGGTAACTTCGGGCCGAACACCGGGTCGAGCCAATTCTTCATCACCCTGGGGCCTGCGCCGGACTTAGACGGCCGCAATACCCTCTTTGGCCAGGTGGTGTCAGGGCTTGACGTGGCGCAAGCCATCTCCCGAGTGCCGCGCGACGAGCATGAAAGCTCCAACCGGCCGCTCCAGCCTGTCTGGGTCAAGAGCATCCGCATCACGC
>JAHFCF010000033.1 GCA_023249645.1 Elusimicrobiota bacterium | reverse complement strand
GGGCCGCTGAGGGAGGATTTTATGATCAAACTGCAGAAGGCCGTCGTGTTCTTCGACCTGGAGGCGACCGGCACGTCGCCGGAGCGCGACCGCATCGTGGAGGTCGCGCTGCTGCGCCGCGAGCCGGACGGCACGGAGAAGACCTTCTCTTCCCTGGTCAATCCGGGCATGCCCATACCGCCCGAAGCCATCGCCATACACAAGATCACGGACGAGATGGTCCAAGGCCAGCCGAGCTTCGTGCAGGTGGCCGCCCGGCTCATGGATTTCATCGGAGATGCGGACCTGTCGGGCTTCGGGATCGCCCGCTATGACATCCCGCTTCTGCAGGCTGAGTTCAAGCGCGTGGGGTTGGCCTTTCCCCTGGAGGGCCGCGCCGTGGTCGACGCCCTGGCCATCTACCATCGCCAGGAGCCGCGCAATCTCGCGGCGGCCTATAAATTCTACTGCGGCCAATCCTTGGATGGGGCCCATCGGGCCGAAGCGGACGTGAAGGCGTCGAGCGCCGTCTTGTGGGCCCAGCTCGAGCGCTATGCCCAGCTGCCGCGGGACATGGAGGGGCTCTCGGTCTTCTGCCGGGCGGCGCGCGATTCCCAGGGCGTGGACGCGGAGGGCAAGTTCGTCTGGCGCCATGGGAAGGCCAGCTTTAACTTCGGCAAGCACCGCACCTTGACCCTCGAGGAAGTGGTGAAGAAAGAGCGGTCCTACGTGGAGTGGCTCATGACCGCGGAGAAGACCACGCCCGAACTCGCTGAAATCTGCCGCCACGCCCTGGAAGGGAAGTTCCCGGTCAAGAGTTGAGCGCGCTGCGGATCGTCGAGGTCTTCTCGTCGCTTCAGGGAGAGGGCCTCTGTCTGGGACAACGCCACGTTTTCGTGCGTCTGGCCGGCTGCAGCCTGCGTTGCCGCTACTGCGACTCAGCCCAAGCCCAGCCATTGGATGCTGGGCAAACCTGGCCGTCCCAGCGTGTCGAGGCGGCGATCGAAGGATTCCTGGCTGAGCGGACCCACGAAGCCATCGCTTGGACGGGAGGCGAGCCGCTTCTGCAGGCCCGGGCCCTGGCCCCTGTCCTAGGATGGGCGCATCAGCGGGGGGTCAAGAATCTTTTGGAAACCAACGGCACCCTGCCGGAAGAGTTTCAAAAGCTGGAACCCCTTTGCGATATGGTTGCCGTGGACATCAAGCTTCCCTCCGCCACAGGGGTTGAATCATGGTCCCAGCATCTGGAATTTCTACGCGTGGCGCCGGCCAAGGTCTTCGTGAAGGTGGTCCTGACCGCGCGCACGACGCCCGCGGAATGGAGGCAGGTGATCCGGCTCATGCAGGAAGCTTCGCCGGACATCCCGCTCGTCGTCCAGCCGGCCACTGCCTGCGGGGGGGAGGAGCCGGCGCCTGCGGAGACTGCGGTGCTCTTCCTGCGCCAGGCCGCGGCGCTTCTTAAGGACGTCAGGCTCATTCCCCAGTGGCATCCGCTCTGGGGCCTTCCTTAATAAGCGCGAGGCGCCAAGGCAAGCGTCGTTCTATCGACTGCCTTGGCGCCCCAGATGGTGCCGGGCACCCGTCCTGAGTCCGGAACGCACGCCGACGGTTGCACGGACGCACGGCACTTCCGCGTCGCCGACAACGTCTCTGCACCACGACTTCGTTACCGACCACTTCTGCGACCGACCGGACTCGGGACGGGCTTAAGACCGCCCGGCACTCTCAGTATAGCCGGATGCCGCGATTTGTCAAGGCCCAATGAGGACCCAGTATTTTTCGCCTGGGTCTTTAGACCCAAGAGGCCTAGGACTTTTGTCTGAGCCGGGATGAGTCTTAAGACCCATGCGGTCTTGCCGCCTAGGGTTTATACTATGGGAGATGAAGGTTTCCCTCTTCTTACTGTGTCTCTGCGCCATGGCGTTTCCTGGACGGGCGCAAAGCCAGGTGCAGGCCCAGAGTCTTTTCGATGATCTTGGAAAATGGGTGCGCGAGGAGGTCCTGACGCCCAAGGCCATGCCAAAATCCGTCAGTCCATCGCCAGTCTTGAGCTTGAGCCAGCTGAAAGGAGATTGGAAGCTGGTTAAAGAAAAAAAGGGAGGCCTTCTGGCCGCCAATCCCCAGGGCCTGCTCTGGCCGAGCGGCCAGGAACGCACATTGGCGCTCATCGTCGAGGGGCCTGTCTTCACGGCGATGGCGATGGGAGAGAACCTGACAGCGACCTATGCCCAGCCGGGCAGAGACCATGGGACGGGGCCGGCCTCACTTGAGATCGGAGACGAGGGGCTCACGTTCACATTTAAGGAAGCGTCCGATCTGGGCGATATCAGAACGTTGGATTGCGAGGTCACCTATACGTGTCCCAATAAATATTTATTGCCCGATGCCATAGGCTGCAAAGTCAAAAAAGTTTGCGTTGGGCAACCTACGGAGAATTTCCAACAGATCTTCGTCAGAATCAAGGAGTGACTCTCCCAAAAGGGAGAGGCGCCTGGGCAAGCGTCGTTCTATCGACTGCCGAGGCGCCTCTGTTCTTGGAGTATAGCAGGCCCCTCAAATTTGTCAAGACCCAATTTGGGCCCATGCGGGACTGGCGAAGTTGACCATGGCCCGGCAAAGAGCTACATTGCTTCATCGGCATGAGCTCTTCCCACATCGCCGTCTTATTAAAGGAGAGCAGGCACTACAAGCCCTCCGCCTTCTTCCAGAAGAAGGCCCACATCCGAGGTCTCGGCGCTCTGAAGGCGATGATGCGCCGGGCCGCCAAGAACCCCGAGAGATTCTGGGCCGACGCGGCCCAGCAGTTGGAATGGATCAAGCCCTGGAAGAGAGTCCTCGACTGGCAGCCCCCCTTCGCCCGGTGGTTCGTCGGCGGCAAGCTGAATGTCTCGGTGAATTGCCTCGACAGGCACCTCAGCGGCCCGCGCCGCAACAAGGCCGCGATCATCTGGGAGGGAGAGCCCGGCGAGGTCCGCACCCTGACCTATCAGCAGCTTTACTATGAGGTCTGCCGTTTTGCCAACGCCTTGAAGTCCTTGGGCGTCGACAAAGGCGATTGCGTCGCTCTCTATATGCCCATGGTCCCCGAGGCGGCGGTGGCGATGCTTGCCTGCGCGCGCATCGGCGCGGTCCATAACGTCGTCTTCGCTGGTTTCTCCGCCGAGGCTTTGGGCGATCGGATCAATGACGCCCAGGCCAGGTTCGTCGTCACCGCCGACGGTTCCTATCGCCGCGGGGCGGTCCTTAAGCTTAAGTCCGCCGTGGACGAGGCTCTCAAGTCCTGCCCCACCGTGCAAAAAGTCGTCGTTCTGCGCCGGGCCGCCAACGAGGTTTCCTGGACCGACGGCCGCGACGTGTGGTGGCACGATGCGGTCGCCAATGTCCCGGGTGAATGCCATCCGGAGTCCCTGGACAGCGAGCATCCGCTCTTCATCCTGTATACCTCCGGCAGCACGGGCAAGCCCAAGGGGGTCCTGCACACGACGGGCGGTTATCTGACCCAGGTCGCCCTCACCGCGAAGTGGGTCTTCGACCTCCAGGAAGAGGATATCTTCTGGTGCACGGCCGACGTGGGCTGGGTGACCGGGCATTCCTACGTCGTCTACGGGCCTCTGGCCAACGGTGCGACGACCTTCCTGTACGAGGGCGGGCCGCTCCATCCCGAGCCCGACCGGTTGTGGTCCATCGTGGAGCGTCATCGGGTCAACGTCTTCTACACCGCTCCGACGGCAATCCGCACCTTCATGCGCATGGGAGAGGAGTGGCCGCGTCGGCATGATCTTTCGTCCTTGAGGCTTTTGGGCACGGTGGGCGAATCCATCAACCCCGAGGCCTGGATGTGGTATCAGCGGGTGATCGGCGGCGGGCGCTGTCCCATCGTGGATACCTGGTGGCAGACTGAGACCGGGGCCATCATGATCACCCCGCTGCCGGGGGCGACCGTCACCAAGCCCGGCTCGGCGACCATGCCCTTCCCGGGCATCTCGGCCGACGTCGTGGACAAGCATGGAAAATCCGTTCCCCCGGGCTCGGGCGGATTCCTCGTCATCACGAAGCCCTGGCCCGCGATGCTCCGCACGCTCTACGGCGACCCCAAACGCTACGAGGCGCAGTATTTCAGTCAGATCCGAGGGAACTACTTCACCGGCGACGGCGCCCGCAAGGACAAGGACGGTTATTTCTGGCTCCTGGGCAGGATCGACGACGTCGTGAACGTCTCGGGCCACCGCCTCTCGACCATGGAGATCGAGTCCGCCCTCGTCAGCCATCCCGCCGTTGCGGAGGCCGCGGTGGTGGGGCGCCCCGATGAGATCCACGGCCAGGCGATCGCCGCCTTCGTCACCCTGGTCGGCAAGCGCTCCCCTTCGCCGGAGCTCAAGGAGGAGCTGCGTCTGCACGTCGCCAAGGCGATCGGTTCGATCGCCAAGCCCGCCGAGATCCGCTTCAGCGCGAGCCTGCCCAAGACCCGGTCGGGCAAGATCATGCGCCGCCTTCTGCGCGAGGTCGCGTCCGGAAAGCAGGTCCAGGGCGACGTGACGACCCTGGAGGACTTCTCGGTCATCGCCAAGCTCCAAAGCCAGGAAGAATAGGTCCTTTGTCCCCTCAGGCCTAGGACCAAAGACCCTGGTCCTCATGGCCGCATCCTGTTAAAATCTTTGACGATGAGCAAGGCATTTTTCTGTTTGGCCATCGCGGCTGTTGTCGCCGTGCCGACCAGCCATGCGGGAGAGGACGGCGCGACCTGGGCCGCCCGGACGTCGGCGGCTCTGCCGGAGATCCAAACCCGGGGGATGGGCAAGGCTCCGGCCTCATCGCCCGGAGTCCAGTGGTTTCTCTCGGACCAGCCGGCCCGGGCCGTCGTCGTCTTGATCCACGGGCTCAATTCCAAGCCGAGCGGCATGGACACCCTCGCGTCTTATCTGAGCAGCCGTCGCGCCGATGTCTTGCGGCTGTCCTTGACCGGGCATGATGCCGACATGAAGACTTTTCAGCATGTGAGCCGGCAGGTCTGGCTTGCGGACGTTTCCGCGGCTATGCGTCTGGCCCAAGCGCGGGCGCAAAAAGAGGGCGTGCCTGTGTACATGGTCGCGTATTCTTTGGGGGCCTTGGTGGGACTTGATTGGCTGGATTCCGGGATGGATGCGCAAGTCCCATGTCAAAAAATGGTTCTATTCGCGCCGCCCATCTCCGTCTCCCTGGTCAAGCGTTCGGTCCAGCTTCTGCGGTGGTTCCCGCGTCTCGTCATCCCCAGTCTGAACTCGCCCGAATACCGGGCCCATGCAGGAACGCCTGTGGCTGCCTACTCCGCCCTGTTCGATTCTCTCGCGCATGTGACGCAGGGACAGTTCGTCCATGCGAACATCCCGACCCTGGTGCTGATCGATCCGGACGATGAGTTGGTCGATGCGGCCGGGATCGAGGATCTCATCGATCGCTATCATCTCGACCAATGGACGTTGTTCCATGTGACGACGCAAGACTCCCGCCTTCCGGGGAGGAAATTCCACCATTTGATCATCGACGACCGCGCGCTGGGATCGGAGGAATGGGGGCGAGTCGAGGTCTTGATGAGCGATCACCTGGGATTGTAGATGCTCAGAGCGGCGGCGCGCCGGGCCGCTGAAAGCGCCGGGCCAGTTCATCCCGACTTAAAGCCAGCATGGTGCGCCGGCCGTGCGGGCAGGCCGAGCCGTCGCGGCATTCCTTGAGGTCCTCGAGGAGTTGGAGGGCTTCCCGCTCCGAGAGCGCGTCATGCGCTTTGACCGCGGCCTTGCAGGCGATGGTGGCCACGGCTCCGTGCTTGACGGCCTCGGCCGCGGCCAGCGGATCATGCAGCGAGTCGAGCAGGCGATGGACGAGTTCTTTTAAATCCGCGGCCCTAGAGAAAAGAGCAGGCGCCGCTAAGCAATGGAGCCCTCTTTTGCCGAAAGGCTCGATCTCAAAGCCCATGCGCAGGAGGTTCTGCTTCTGCGAGAGGACTTTCTCAACGCTGGAAGCCGGGATATCCACGACCAGCGGCAAGAGGAGTTTCTGGGACCTGACCCGGCCTTTCTCGATCTCGCCGAGGTATTTCTCAAAGAGGATGCGTTCGGCCGCCGCGTGCTGGTCGAGGACGAAGAGTCCGCCGCAGGCCTCGAAGACCAGATAGCTCTTCTCGATCTGGCCGATATAGCGGAAGGGAGGGGTGAACCAGCGCGGCGAACCGGCAGGAGTGGCAACGGCCTCGACTGGCGGCGATTCCAGGGCCAGGACGCCTTGCGAGGCGGCTTGGGTCCGGTAGCTGGGAGCATTCTCGCGCACGAATCTTGGCTCAGGGGTGAGCATGGCCGCGGGCTTGGCTTTGACCAGGGCCGAGGCGACGAGCCCGGACACGAGCTCGAAGACATCCCGATCCGATTTGAACCGGATCTCGCGTTTGCCCGGATGGACGTTGACGTCGAAGGAAGTCCCCGGCAGCTCCAGATGGCCGACGCAGATGGGATGGCGGCCTCCCAGTTGCCCTCCGTAGGCGCGGTAAAGAGCCTGCTGGAGGATGCGCGCTGAGATGGGGCGGCGGTTGACGAACCAGTATTGGAAATCGCGCGTGGCAGCCAGGTGGTCCCAGGGAGAGACGAAGAGGCAGAGCTTCATCTCAGGCCGTTCCGCCTGGATGGTCAGCAGCTCGCTGGAGATCTCCGTGCCCAGGACTCTGGCCGCGCGCTGGCGCAGGAGCTCGACCGGGTCTTTGGCTGTTTCCGGTGTGAAGTGCCAGACCGTGCGGCCTTCGGATTTGTAGGAGAGGCTCAAGGACGGGTTGGCCAAGGCCGCTTCCTCGACCACGGCGGCGATCTTGCCGCGCTCGAACGGGTCGGACTTAAGGAATTTCCGCCGTGCCGGCGTGTTGAAGAAGAGGTCCTGCATCTCCACGGCCGTGCCGGGGACTGCCGGCGCCGGCCCGCTCGAGAGGATCTTGCCTGCTTCCACCTCGATCTTCCAGCCGTGTTTGGCTTTTCTGAGAGTGCTGGCAATCGAGAGTCGCGAGACGGCCGCGGCCGCGTAGAGCGCTTCGCCGCGGAAACCGAAGGTCGAGAGGCTCTCGATGTCCGAGAGGTCCGAAATCTTGCTCGTGGCGTGGCGTTCGATGGCGAGGCTGCAGTCCTCTGGCGACATGCCGCAGCCGTCGTCCACGACGCGCAGGGATTTCCTGCCGGCGCCCAGACACTCGACCTGGATGCGCGATGCTTCGGCATCGAGAGCGTTCTCGATGAGCTCCTTGAGGGCTGAAGCAGGGCGTTCGATGACCTCGCCCGCGGCGATGCGGCTGGCGACTTGCGGCGAGAGTCTGTGGATGAGGGGCACTAGAGCTTTTTCTTCAGAGCCGCCAGGGTTTCGAGCGCTTCCAGAGGCGTGAGGGTTTCGGGATTGAGAAGCTTCAAGGCGTGGAGCACGGGATTTTCCTCAAAGAGGGGGAGCTCGGGCTCGTCCGATTCCGAGGGTTCGGTGCCCTTCCCGGCCAAGCGGCCCGAGGCGGATTCATTCTCCAAGCGGGAGAGGATCTCCTGGGCGCGGGCCAGGACGGCTGCCGGCAGCCCAGCCAGGGCCGCGACGTGGATGCCGTAGGAGCGGTCCGCCGGGCCGTCCGAGATCTTGTGCAGGAAAACGACGGAGGTCTTGCCCTCGGCGTTGGTCCATTCCTTGGCTTCGACATTGCGGTTGGCCACGCCAGGCAGACAGCGGGCCAGTTCGGTCAATTCAAAATAGTGGGTGGCGAACAGGGTCCGCGGTCCGCGTGGGTCTTCGGGTTCATCGGTCTTGGCGTAGGCGCCATGCAGATGCTCCAGCACCGCCCACGCGATTGAGATGCCGTCGAAGGTGGAGGTCCCGCGGCCGACCTCATCGAGGATCAGGAGGCTGCGGGAGGTCGCGGATTTCAAGATATGGGAGGTCTCGTTCATCTCCACCATGAAGGTGGAGGCGCCCTGAGCCAGGGCGTCCTGGCTGCCGATGCGGGTCAGGATCTTGTCCACGATGCCCACCCGGGCGGACTTGGCCGGGACGAAGGAGCCCATCTGCGACATGATCGTGATGAGGGCGTTCTGTCTCAGGTAGGTGGATTTTCCCGACATGTTGGGGCCGGTCAGGATGATGATCTGCGGCTCGCGAGCATTTAAAGAGATGGAGTTCGGCACGAAGGTGCCGGCGGGCAGGAGCGCCGAGAGCACGGGATGGCGGCCCTCCTCGATCTCGAGGTCATAGCTTAAGTCCACCTTCGGCTTGACGAGATCGTGCATGGCCGCGCACTCGGAGAGGCCATTGAACACGTCGAGCTCGGCCAGAAGAGCGCCCAGGCGCAGGATGAGGTCGTGGAGCTTCAAGACCTCCTCGCGGACTTCCTCGAAGAGGCGCGCTTCCAGGCGCAGGATCTTCTCCTCGGCGCCCAGGATCTTGTTCTCGAGCTCCTTGAGCTCCGGGGTGATGTAGCGCTCGGCGTTGGTCAGGGTCTGCTTGCGCACGTAGCGGGCAGGCACCTTGGCATGGTGGGTCTTGGTGACTTCGAAGTAGTAGCCGAAGATCGAGTTGTAGCCGGCCTTGAGAGACGAGATGCCCGTGTCCACGCGCTCCTGGGCTTCGAGCCGGGCCAGGATGCCTTGGCCATCCGTGCGCAGAAGCCGCAGCTCGTCCAACTCGGCGTGGAAGCCGTCCCGGATGAGGCGGCCCTCCGAGATTCGAGCCGGAGGCTCATCGGTCAAAGCGCGGCCGAGATAATCGTGACAGGTTTTTAGAACCGAGGAGGTCTCCTGGAGCTGTCGGGAGAGCGTGGTCAGACCCGGGCAGAACGGCCGGGCCTTGAACCAGCGCTCCAGGACCGGCAGCTGCCCCAAGGACCGCCGCAGGGCGGCGAGATCCCGGGGAGAGGCCTGGCGGGTGGAAAGGCGGCTGACGACCCGCGGCAGGTCAGCCACTTCGCGCAGGATCTTGGCCAAGGATTCGCGGACCTGCGGCTTGTCAAAGAGGTCTTCCACGCAGTTCTGGCGCAGTTCGATCTCGGCCAAGTCGGTCGAAGGGTGAAGGATCCAGTGCTGGAGCTTGCGCCCGCCCATGGCCGTGCGGCAGCGGTTGAGATGCGTCCAGAGGCTGTGGCGGCCGTCGCCGGAAAGCGAATCGACCAGCTCGAGCGTCCTGATCGCGGTCTCATCCAGCTGCATCTCATTGCCGGCCTCGCGGAAGGCGGGGGCGAGGAGCTCCCGGAGGTGGAACTGGGTCTTCAAGACGTAGGCGCGGCATTTGAGCGCCGCGCGCAAGGCGAGGCGATGGTTGGCCCAGGCGGTCTCGCGCGTCCAAGCGGGCGGAGTGGAAGTCTCCGGCGCGCCGTCCGTCGGCGTCAGGCAGGTCTTGGCAGGCAAGGACGGCCTCAGATCGGCGGTCACGGAAGGCTCTGCCAGCACTTCAGCGGGACGCACGCGCGCCAAAAGATCGAAGAGCTTGCGGTTGCCTCGGTCGTTGAGCATCTGGGTCGCCCAGAACTCGCCGGTCGACACGTCGATGCAGGCCGCTCCCCAGCCCACGATGTCGGACTCCACGGCCACGAGGAAATTGGAGGCGTTGGGGTCGAGGAGCTCGTCCTCGATGAGGGTCCCCGGAGTGATGAGCCGGATGATTGCGCGGTTGACGAGCTTCTTGGCCTTGGAGGGCTGCTCCATCTGCTCGGCGATGGCGACCTTGTGTCCGGCCTTGAGGAGCTTGGCGATGTAGCTCTGCGAGCTGTGGAAGGGGACGCCGCACATGGGGATGCCCTGGCGCGCGGTCAGGACCAGGCCCAGAAGAGGCGCCGCGGTCTGGGCGTCCGGCCCGAACATCTCGTAGAAGTCGCCGAGGCGGAAGAAGAGGATGGCCGAGGGATGCTTCTCCTTCAAGGCATTGTACTGCCGCATCACCGGCGTATCAGGCAGCGCTTCCGTCGTCGGCATGGGCCTATTTTAGCAAAAAGGGGTCAGGCTTTCTCGTATTTTCCGTATTCTACAGGGACAGGCCGTAGAAGGAGGGGGGCAGCAGGCGCATGAGCCAGAAAAGATGGTTCGTCATGACGAGCACGCCGAAGATGACGAGCAGGAAGCCTGCCGCGATCTCTCCCCAGTGAAGGAAGCGCTTGAAGCGGGCGAAGAAGCGCAGGAAGGCGTTGAGGGCCAGGGCCGCCACAAGGAATGGGATCCCCAGACCCATGGAATAGATGAAGAGAAGTCCGATGCCCTGGGCGATGGTCTCCTGCGTCGCGGCCAAGGCGAGGATGGAGGCCAGGATCGGCCCGATGCAGGGCGTCCAGCCGAAAGCGAAGGCCAGTCCCATGAGGAAGGCTCCGATAGGGCCCGGGGCGACCCTTGAGGCATCAGCGCGCTTGGTGTAATAGAGCCATCGGATGGGGAGCAGGCCTGACATGTGCAGCCCAAAGAGGATGATGAGCGCCCCGGCAAGCTTGCATAACAGGCCCATATGCCTGCCCAGGAGTTCTCCGATGAGGGAGGCCGACGCTCCCAGGGCCGTGAAGACGACGGTGAATCCCAGAATGAAGCACAGGGCGGCCAGGGCGGTTTTGCGGGCTGCTTGCGGCGCGGTGTCGCCGGCGGAGAGTTCGTCCAGCGAGATGCCGGAGATCAGGGAGATGTAGCCGGGGATGAGCGGCAGCACGCAGGGCGAAAGAAAGGAAGCCACTCCCGCCAAAAACGCGGCGCTCAGACCGATGGAATGCATGGCGCTGAGTTTAACATTTTTCTATTATAGGCCATTAACCCTATGGGAAAAACAAGAGTCGAGAAAGACGCTTGGGGAGAGATTCCCGTTGCCGTGGACCGCTTCTGGGGCGCGCAGACCCAGCGGGCCCTCACGCATTTTCAGACAGGAGCCGGCCGGGATATCTTGCCGCGCGAAATGATCCGCGCCTTGGCCCTGGTGAAGAGAGCCGCTGCCCTGGCCAATCAGGAGCAGGGGCTTCTGGACGCAAAAAAGGCCCAAGCCATCGCTCAGGCCTGCGATGAGATGGCCGAGGGAAAATTCGACGGGCATTTCCCGCTTTCCGTCTGGCAGTCCGGCTCCGGAACGCAGTCCCACATGAACGCCAACGAGGTCATCGCCCATCGGGCCGCGGCGATCTTGGGCAGCGCGGTCCACCCCAACGACCATGTGAACATGTCGCAGAGCACCAACGATGTTTTTCCCACGGCCCTGCACGTGGCCGCAGCCCAAGCGATCAAGTCCGACCTCATCCCGGCCGTGTCCGGGCTTCTGGACACCCTGCGCTCCAAGTCCGAGGCTTTCAAGGACGTGGTCAAGCTGGGACGCACGCACCTCATGGACGCGGTTCCCCTGACCCTGGGACAAGAGATGTCCGGCTGGTGTCAGATGCTCGCCAACGGCTTGGAGCGAGTGGAGCTTTCCCTGCCGCATCTTTACGAGCTGCCTTTGGGCGGCACGGCCGTGGGCACGGGCTTGAACAGCCGCTCGGGGTTTGGGGAGATGGCCGCCTTCCGCCTTGAGCAGGCCACGGGCCTGCCCTTCGTGGCTGCGCCCAATAAGTTCGAGGCCTTGGCGGCCCGCGACGCGATCATCTTTTCCCACGGGACTTTGAAATCCCTGGCGCTTTCTCTGGCCAAGATCGCCGGGGATGTGCGCTGGCTGGCGTCGGGCCCGCGCGCGGGCTTAGGCGAGATCAGCATCCCAGCCAACGAACCGGGCTCCTCCATCATGCCTGGCAAAGCCAACCCGACCCAATGCGAGGCTCTTCTCATGGTCTGCTGGCAGGTGGTCGGCAACGACGCGGCCATCGCCGCGGCCAACGCGGCCGCCAATTTCGAGCTTCACACGGCCCAGCCGCTGCTCATGCATGATTTCCTCGAGTCCGTGCGGCTGCTCTGCGCCGCGTGCCGGGGCTTCGACGAGCATTGCTGCCGCGGCCTGAAACCGGACAGCGGCCGGATCAAAGGATTCCTGGACGCCAGCCTCATGCTGGTCACGGTCTTGAGCCCGCGCATCGGCCATGAGGCGGCGGCCCAGATCGCTCGCGCGGCTTCTGAGGAGGGATTGACGCTCAAGGAGGCGGCTGTGCGCTCAGGCCTCGTGACGGCCAAGCAGTTCGATTCCTGGGTCAAGCCCGAGGAGATGACGCACCCGAACCTATGACCACGAAGATATCGCAGGAAGAACTCATCATCCGCATCGCCTCGGTCGTTGGCCACGAACTGCGCAACCCCCTGGCGGTCATCGGTAATTCCTCCTATTTCGTCAAGACAGCGCTGGCGGGATCCAAGCTTCCCAATCCCAAGATCGAGAGGCACCTGGGCATCATCGCCTCCGAGATCGCGCGCGCGGACCGTCTCATCGCGGACATGCTGTTCTTCTCCAGGCCTTTGGAGCTGCAGTCGACTCCCACGGATTTAAGCATGATCGTCGAGGAGGCTTTGTCCTTGGCCACGATCCCGCCTGGGGTCAAGGTGAAGCGCGAGAAGCCCAAGACGGAGATCGCGGTCCATGCGGACATGAAGGTCCTGGGTGACGCCCTGCGCCGCGTGGTGGATAATGCGGTGGAGGCCATGTCCGGTTCTGGGAGCTTGACGATCTCCTGGGGCGCGCGCGGGGGGGCCCCCTTCGTGGAGGTGCGCGACAGCGGGACGGGCATCCAGGAAGAAGCTTTGCCGGTCATCTTCGAGCCGTTCTTCACCACCAAGCCGCGAGGCTTGGGATTGGGCTTGGCAGTTGCGCGCAAAGCAGCCGCGGTGCATAAAGGCGCGATCGAGGCGAAGAATCT
>JAHFCF010000020.1 GCA_023249645.1 Elusimicrobiota bacterium | reverse complement strand
ATCCGTGCAAGCTCCAGCCTGCTTTTGCTTTAATCTTCCCATGAAAGTCGTCATCCTGGCCGGTGGTTTGGGCACGCGCATCTCCGAGGAGACCAGCCTGCGGCCCAAGCCCATGGTGGAGATCGGCGGCAAGCCGCTCTTGTGGCACATCATGAAGATCTACTCGGCCCAGGGCTTCCACGACTTCGTCATCTGCCTGGGATATCGCGGCTACATGATCAAGGAGTACTTCACCAACTACGCTCTGCACATGTCGGACGTCACCATCGACGTCCAAAAACACAGCCTCAAGGTCCATCAGAACCTCTCGGAGCCCTGGAAGGTCACCCTGGTCGACACGGGGATGGACACCATGACCGGAGGCCGGCTCAAGCGCGTCGCCGACTATGTGAAGGATGAGACCTTCTTCCTCACCTATGGCGACGGCCTCGGCAATGTGGACCTCAAGGCTCTCCTCTCCCTTCACCGCAAGAAGAAAGCCCTGGCCACGCTCACGGCCATCCAGGCCCCCTCGCGCTTCGGCAAGCTCGTCATCGAACACGGCCTAGCGACCGATTTTCGCGAGAAAGTCGCGGGCGACTCTGGGTGGATCAACGGCGGATTCTTCGTCGTGGAACCCCAAGCCCTCTCCTTCATCCCCAACGATTCGACCCCCTGGGAAGACGCGCCCCTGCAGCGCCTGGCCCGCGAGGGCCGCCTGGCCGCCTACCGCCACCAGGACTTCTGGCACTGCATGGACACCCTGCGCGACAAGACGCATCTCGACGGACTCTGGGCCTCGGGCAAGGCCCCCTGGAAGATCTGGAAATGAGCCGCCGTCCGTTCTCCGGGCGCACCGTGCTCGTGACCGGCCACACGGGATTCAAGGGCTCCTGGCTTTCCCTCTGGCTCCACGACCTCGGCGCGCACGTCGTCGGTTATGCCCTCGCGCCCAACACCCGGCCCAGCCTCTTCAAAGCCTTAAAGCTCGACAGTCTCATCGACTCGCACCTGGGCGACATCCGAGACCAACGCCGCCTTTCAGCGCTCATGCGCCGCACGCGGCCGCAGATCGTCTTCCACCTGGCGGCCCAGCCCCTGGTGCGAAGGTCCTACGAGGAGCCCTCACAGACTTTCTCCGTCAATCTCCAAGGCACGGTGAACCTCCTCGAGGCCGTGCGGCAAACCAGCTCCGTGCGCGTCTGCCAAGTCATCACCACGGACAAGTGCTACGAGAACCCGGACGGCCGCAGCCATCGCGAAGAAGACAGGCTGGGCGGCCGGGACCCCTACAGCGCCAGCAAGGCCTGCGCCGAGCTGGCCGTGGCCTCGTACCGGAATTCCTTCTTCCCGCAGGGCGTGTCCTTGAGTTCGGTGCGCGCAGGCAATGTCATCGGCGGAGGCGACTGGGCGCAGGACCGGCTTTTGCCAGACTGCATGCGCGCGCTCTGCCGCCATAAGCCGCTCCTTCTTAGGAATCCCCGCTCGGTGCGGCCTTGGCAGCATGTCCTCGACCCCTTGGCCGGTTATCTGCGTCTGGCCGCCAAGCAATGGGCCAGGCCCCAGGCCTTTGCCGAGGCCTGGAATTTCGGCCCGTCCTCATCCGCCTCCTTCACCACGGCCCAGATCGCCCAGGCCTGCGTCACCGCTTGGGGCCGAGGGACCTGGCGCCAAGCGCCAGGCAAGCACCCGCACGAATCCGCGGCTCTGCGCCTCAACAGCACCAAGGCTCGACGACGCTTGAGCTGGCGCCCGGCCCTCAACACGCTCGAGGCAGTCCTGCTGAGCGTGCAGTGGTACAAGGGATATTATCTGGATCCCGGCTTCGACGCTCTGTCGTGCACTAGGTCCCAGATCCAGGCTTATGAAGCGAGGCTCCCATGAATCTTCGAAAAGACCGCCGACTGCGGCGCCAAGTGTTCGACGCGGTGCGCGCCTACTTTGATTTCCGCCACTCCACGAGGACCTTCATCCCAGGCTCGACCTACGTCCCCGCCTCAGGAAAGATCTTCGACGCCCAGGACATGATCGCCCTGGCTGACGCCGGCCTCGACTTCTGGCTGACCGCGGACCGATACGCCGATCTCCTGGAAAGGCGCCTGGCCCGCCGCGTGGAGGCGCATCGCGTGCTTTTGGTCAATTCCGGCTCCTCCGCCAATCTTCTGGCCGTCAGCGCGCTGACCGATGCCGCGTTGGGCCCGCGGCGCCTGAAGCCCGGCGATGAGGTCGTGACGACCGCCGCCTGCTTTCCGACCACGGTGGCGCCGATCGTCCAACAGCAACTCATCCCGGTCCTGGTGGACGCCGAGGCTCCGACCTACAACGCGACGCCCCAAGCCATCGAGGCCGCTCTCTCGAAAAAGACCAAGGCCATCATCCTGGCCCACACCCTGGGCAACCCTTTTGACGCAGGCGCCATGGCCAAGCTCGCCGCCCGCCGGGGGCTCTGGCTCATCGAGGACTGCTGCGACGCCTTGGGCGCGCGCTGGGCGGGCCGGCCCGTGTCGAGCTTCGGAGACATCGCCACTTTCAGCTTCTACCCCGCCCACCACATCACCATGGGCGAAGGCGGCGCCGTGGCCTCGCGCGATGCGCGCTTGGCGCGCATCCTCGAGTCCCTGCGGGATTGGGGCCGCGACTGCTGGTGCAAGCCTGGCGCGGACAACACCTGCCGTCGGCGCTTCTCCTGGAAGATGGGCCAGCTGCCCTTGGGCTACGACCACAAATACATCTACACCCGGCTCGGCTTCAACCTCAAGGTCACGGAGATGCAGGCCGCCATCGGCACGGCCCAACTCGACAAGCTGGACTCATTCCTGCAAATGCGGGCGAGAAACTTCAAGGCTTTGCGCCGGGAGTTGGCCGCCTTCGAAGAATACCTGATCCTGCCGGAAAGCCTGCCCCAGGCCGAACCCTCCTGGTTCGGTCTTCCCTTGTCCGTGAGGCCGGGCGCGCCGTTCACGCGCCAAGACCTCACCTCCTTCCTGGAGGAACACCGCATCGGCACGCGCCTGCTGTTTGCCGGCAACGTCATCCGCCAGCCGTGCTTCAAGGGCGTGCGCTTCCGCCAGGTCGGGGACCTCGCCGGCTGCGACCGGATCATGCGCGACACCTTCTGGGTCGGCGCGCATCCCGCCATCACGCCGGCCATGCGCGCCTACATGGTCGAGCAGTTCGCGGCCTTCTTCAAGCGGCTCTAGCCCGATCAAGAACGCAGAGGCTGTTCGCGCCGGAAAGACGCCTGATTCTCCACGAACCAGCGGTAAGTCGAGGAGAGTCCTTCCTTCAGGCTGATCCGGGGACGCCAGCCTGTCGCGAAGAGACGGGTGCTGTCCAGGAGCTTGCGCGGCGTGCCGTCGGGCTTGGTCGGATCGAAGATGATCGTGCCGCCAAATCCCACGACCTCGCGGACCAGGGCCGCGAGCTCGGCGATGGAAATATCCTCTCCGTGGCCGATATTGATGATATCGGAGGAGTCGTAGGTCTTCATCAGATGCACGCAGGCGGCGGCCATGTCATCGACGTGCAGGAACTCCCGCCGGACCCGGCCGGAGCCCCAGACGCTCACGCTGGGCGCGCCGGAGGTCTTGGCCTCGTGGAACTTGCGGATCAGGGCCGGAAGGACATGACTGTTGCGCAGGTCGAAATTGTCGCCCGGGCCGTAGAGATTGGTCGGCATGACGCTGACGAAATCAGTGCCGTACTGCCTGTTGTAGGACTGGCAGGTGACGATGCCGGCGATCTTCGCCACCGCATAGGGCGTGTTGGTCGGCTCCAGCGGACCGCTCAGGAGATATTCCTCCTTCAAAGGCTGCGGCGCCAGACGCGGGTAGATGCACGAGCTGCCCAGAAACATCATCTTCTTGACTCGCGCCCGACGGCAGGCCTCGATCCCGTGGACTTGGATGGACAGGTTCCTGCGGATGAAGTCAGCGGGAAAGGCGCTGTTGGCGCCGATGCCCCCGACCACCGCAGCGGCCAGGAAGACGTAGTCCGGCCGCTCCTGATCGAAAAAACGGAACACGGAGGGCTGGTCTTCCAGATCCAGCTCCTGATGACTCCGACAAACAAGGTTCTTGTAGCCTTGATGCCCCAATTCCCGGACCAACGCCGAGCCGACCAGGCCCCGGTGGCCCGCAATATAGATCTTATCGGTCGGCTTCATGGGGAAGGAGTCTATTTTACTCTTGCGCAGAGCCCCTGTCCAACCCGGGCGTGAAGGTGAACCGGCTGTGCCCCAGATAGCCGGCCAAGGCGGCCAGCGCCGTGAGTATCCCCTGGGCCAAGACCGGGCCGAGCTTCAGGATCTGGACGCAGAGAGGCAGGAGGATGAGATTGGCGGCAAAGGTGTAAAGATGGACCGTCCAAAACCGCAGATATTCCCCCCAGCCGTAACCCTGAGTGCGGAAAAGTCCCCATTTATAGCTCAAATAAGCGTTGGTGACCGCTGCGACATGACAGATAAGGAGAATGAAAAGATAATGGATGTGCCGTCCCATCACCGCGTAAAGACCGACAAAAACGAGATAGCCGAACAGGGTGTTCCACGCGCCGATAACGAGGAATAGGACGGGCCGGCGCATGGCTAAGATCCCCCCCGCTGATGATATCCAAGCGTCAGCCTGATTGCATCTTCCAGCGACGTTTCCACTTCAAGCCCCAGTTCTCTGCGGGCCCGACCGATGTCCGGAGCATAGCATTGCGGCGGCCGGCCGGATGGCGGCAAGGATATTCGTATCTGATTCTGCGTCCCCGAGACTTTCTGGACCGTTCTGGCAAGTTCGCCGATGGAGATCATGCGGTCGGACCCCACGTTGTAGGCGCGCCCATTCTTACCGCGGAGCAGAATGGACCACAGCCAGCGCGCCAGATCCCCGGCATACATGTAAGTGCGCAAAGGGGTGCCGTCCCCCTGAATGACGATGGCTTTATCGTTCAAACAGTCTCTGATGAAATTGCCAACGGCAAAATGGACGTCCAGCGGCAGATATTCTCCGATGAATGCGAAACAGCGGGCGATGCTGCAGGGGATGCCCGCGGCCAGGCACAACCGCTCAGCCTCCAGTTTCGACCGCCCATAGACGTTCTCTGGTTCGCAGGGGAAGTCCTCGCTCAAGGGAACGTTGTTTTTATTCCCATAAACCGCTCCAGAGCTGATAAAAAGAAAATTGGAAAGACGTTTGTTGCACTTGGCAAACTCAAGCACGTGTTTTGTGCCGCCCATGACAACGGACCGCATTTCCTCATCCGGGATGATCCGGCATGAAGTCGCAGCCCCATGGATGATGTAGTCAAAATCTCCTTCGGGATATTCAAAATCCCTGACGTCTCCCCGGAGCAATTCGATATTCTTATCGACCGCGAGGGAGGGAAATTCTTCGACAAGCTTGCGCGGTTCCCTGGAGAGCAGGACCAGCGCGTTCCTTTTTAAATCCAGGCAGTGCCTGAGCAGGCTTTTGCCAAAAAACCCGGTCCCGCCGGTCATGAATATCCGTTTATTTTGTTCCATGGCAGCGTCAAAGAGCGATTTTGAACATATCGGCGTACTTCCTCCAAAATACACTTTGCTGAAGGAGCTGATTCGCGTGAGCAGAATAGCGCTTGCTTTTTTCTGCCGATCCGAGCTTCTCATAGCACTGGGCGGCATAATGGTAGGCAAAAACATGATCGCTGCGTGAGCGGATCGCGGTTTCCAGCCCTTTCAACGCTGATTCATATTCTCCCAAACGCATGTCGTTGTTATGGACGAAATTCAGTTCCAAGTTCGAGAGATACTCGATTTCTTGGATATACTCCGCCGAAAATTCATCGGTCTCAATGATCGCCGTCTTGTAATCAGACCCCGTCTTTTTCAATTTTATTTTGCCGTCTTTTTTGCAAATATCGCAGAGCTCGCTCCCCACCAGGGGATTCGCGCAAAAAACCGTGAACCAATTCGCCGGAAGGGTTTTTAAAAACGCCCTGGTCTGAGCGATGTCCTGCTTGGTTTCCCCCGGGAATCCGATAATGGCGTTCACCGTCGTATAAATGCCGAGCCTGCGGCATTCATCCAGCACCCACGATATTTTTGGCAGACTCAGGGGCTTGTGGATGATTTCCCTGAGGACTCTTTCCGAACCGGATTCAATGGGAAGATTGAGTTGGCTGACGCCTGCGCTCTTGAGCAATCCCAGGAGTTCCTTGTCCAAGGCGTAGAGCGCCAACCCATTGGCGAAGACCGCCGTGATGCCCGCCTCCTTGATGATTTTGATTATTTTGATCGCCCTGTCGCGGTTCGAGAGGAAATGGTCATCTTGAAAAACAAGGACTTTCGCGCCGAAGTCGTTGTGCAGGCGCCCGAGATCTTGCGCGACCCGCGCAACGCTGTAATAACGCATCCTGCGCCCGTGGACCGTGTGCGAGGAGCAAAAACTGCATTGATGCGGACAGCCGCGAGAGGTCATCGTGTAAAAAACATCCGACTTGTTTTTTACGCCCGGATAGGCGGTGATGGCCGGATTCCTGCTGTAATCCTGCGTTGCGCACAGCGCATAATCACAGAACGGGATCTCATCCAAGTCCTCGACAAAAGCATGGGAAGGCATGATGCGGCGGCGCAATTTCCCGGGCGTGATCCATGAAGGATCATCTTCGCAAAACATCTTCTTATCGGGGGCCCGCAGCAGCCCCAGCAGGGGCTTTTCCCCCTCGCCGAAGCAAAGGGCGTCAAAACACGATGATTCGGAATATATCTCCCGGTACATGTTTGTAGGCACCGCCCCGCCCGCGACGATGAAAGCCGACGGGTATGCGGTCCTGCCGCACTCTCCAAGATCGATCAGATTCCTGAAGGTCGAAGTAAACAACGCGGAAATGCCGATAAGATCCGGGGGATCGTCCTTGAGGTCAGAACGAGAAAGCGCCTGGAGAAAATAATCCTTGAAAGACTCAAACTGGAACGCGTCTGAGCGGTTCAATTCCACGTTGCAATCGACGAGGCTGACCTTGACCGGGAGGGACTTCTTGAGATAGGCGCTCAGACAGAGCAGCCCCAGCGGCATGTCCGTGGTCAAGCTTCCATAATCGCCGGTCTTCTTCCTGATCCTCCGGACATTGGGCGAGGGGCGGGCAAAAGCCTCAAATGTGATGTTCGGAGGGACGATGAGGAGGATGTGTCGGACGCCGGTTTTTAAAAGCATGATCCTGGATCATTCATGGCAATGTCTTGTATCTCTCGAGAAGCCCGGCGGCATATTCGTCGATGATGTCGGGTTCGCAGTATTCGAGCGAAGGGCATTTCCCGCAGAGGGCGTGTCCGAAGCGTCCCCCCCTGAGCTGCATGCGCCTGAAGTCATTGAATTTCCTCCCATTCCAGATTTCGTACAGGCTCTGCTTCTTGACGTCCCCCAGATCAGTCTTCCCTTCCCAATCGATCGAGCACGCGGTCACGATCCCTCGATGATCGACGGTCAAGTCGTAGAACGGCAATGTGCACACCTTCACGGGCTGTGCACGGACCGGGCGGCCGTAGTATCCCATCCCGCGATCCTTCTGCAGATGGGAGACGTCGAAATTCGGCCAGGCCGGGAATATCCTTTCCACGAAGAGTTCATCCGCGTGCTTATCGAATAATTTAAAAAACTCCGCCTTCTCAGGGTCCGTCACGCCGATATCGGGCACCTTGATGAAGACCTTGCAGTTTTTGCGGTGGGCGCAGAAGTAGATCACGTTCTCGATCAATTTCTCAAAGTCGATGTCGACTCCCGACAGCTTCTTATAAGCCTGCGCCTTCATGCCCTGCAGCGAGATGAACAGCTTATCCAGCCCGGAGTCGATGAGGTCATCGGAGAGCTCGCGGGTCAAAAGGGAGGCATTCGTGGTCGTATCGACCTTGACCTCGGGCTGCCTCGACTTGGCATAGCGCACCATGTCCGCAAGCCTTTTATTGAGCAGGGGCTCTCCCTCCCGCATGAGGCGCAGGACTTTGATCTTGTCGGGGAATCCCTCCAGATCGTCGATTATTTTTGTGAACAGGCCAAAGGCCATGACACCCTTGGGGACTCTGGATGCCCGGGCCGCCCGCGGGCCGGGCGTCGGACAATAAATACACTTGAAATTGCAGGCGCTGGACACGGCGAGCTGCAGTTCGAACGGGGTCCGCAGCGGGATCACCATCTCCAGCCTGGTCCTCTGGGCGGATTTCTTATTCTTGATCTCAGCCATTTTCAGCGATTTGCATCATTGGATTATTTTCAGTCTGCCATCCGCAAAAGTCGCGATGTGCCTGACGATGCGCGGATATTTTTTCTTGATGCCGCCGGCGATCTCGGCGGAATATTCCGGGCACAGGATGATGACCGTGTCGACAGGGTCCTCGGCCAGATGCCGCGGCGGATGGATCTTCAGACCGGAGGCCGGGGAGAACCGGCCCTGCTTGAACGGCGCGGAGTCAACGATGTAAGCGATTTTATCCCCTATTTTTGATGCGGCGATGATGCTGAAAGCGAGATGGCTGGCGCCCCAGAGCGCGATGCGCCCTCCCTGCTTCAGCCGCCCATCCACATAGCTGTTGATGGCCCCGAGGGATTCCTGGGACTGGCGTCTCGGCGCGGAAAGGTCGCATCCCCCGCGTTTCTTGCAATAGGCGGTCACGACGTTCAGCTTTTCGTTCCTGAAAACATCGATGACTTCAAAGCCGTTGGCGCTCAATACGTGGCGGAGCGAATCGGATGAGAAATATGAAAGGTGGTCGCTGATGAAGCTGAAAAGCCCGTTATCCCGCAATTCGGATTCAAAGTCGGGGACGCTGAGCATCCCGACTCCATTTTTGCAGAGCAGGCGCGCGGATGACCGCAGGAAATCGCCGGGGTCCGGAGCGTGCTCAAGGAAATTGATCGAAATGAAGGCATCGAACGCAATGGCGTCGGGAGGCTTCGGTAGATCTGTCGGATACCCCGCAAAGAGTTTGAGTCCCGCATCTTTCGCGATCTTGTTGAATCCCGGATTGTTCTCCATCCCGAAGGCGCGGACGTCCAATTCGCCTAGAATGGAAAGATATTCGCCCCGACCTGATCCGATCTCCAGGATGTTTTTCCCTTTGAGGGAGAACCGATTGATGAATGCCTTGAACGCATCCCTCTGTCTCGCCTTCATCGAAGGCGAGATGCTGCCGGCCCTGATGACATCCTTATAATACGGCACGGGATCATTGGACAGCTGCACCAATCCGCAGAAAGAACACTGCCGGACATCCAGGACAACGCTGGAGGCAACCGCCTTGCCCTTGTCAACCGGCAGATTCTGTACGGCTGGCGGCATGCCGGCGAGCTGTAGGAGACTTTTGCCGACGAATGAATTGCGACAGGCGCGGCATTTTTTCTTAAGGGTCATTGCCTCTTGCTCCGGTTGTTCTGTTCGGCCGGATCCAGCGTCAAGGAATCGCTCGTGTTCCCTCGGCAATGATCACAGGCGCGGATGGATTTCTTACCATAGTAGAAGGCTTTTAGTTTTTTTCGAAGGCTGTTCTTATCCCGAGGCCCTGCAAGGATGTCGACAGAGTCGGAGGGGTAGTCTGGGATGGTCCCGGTCTGCGTCCCATGCGACGAGCGGGGGCATCGGTAAAGCCTGCCGTCGAGCAGCTCGGCACAGGAATTGAAATTACATCTTGCAAAAAGCTTCTCCCGCTGCTGGGGAGACCGGCCCCGTGACTTAAAGCCGCCGAGGTCCGCCCAGGCCCAATGCCTGTTGACACGGAAATCTATCCCCTGTTTTTTCAGAACGGCACACAAGGGCCGCACTTTCTTGGACAGACGTCCGTAATCGTCGATGACAACGGAGATCCTATCGTGCTTGAGGGCCACCAGTTCTTTTTCTGGCGGGACAACGGTCCCATTGGTGACCACGTCGATATGAAGGACCTTGCCCGAGTCCAGCAGCTGCTGCGCGACCGCGGGAAGGTTGGTGTCCAGAAACGGCTCTCCTCCGAGAAGCTCGACATGGGCGATCTGGTCGACGCATGACAATATCCGGTCTAAGGCCCGCATCAACCTCGAGGGATCCGCATCCGATGGTTTTTTATAGTACGGCATGAGGCTGGAGCAATGCCTGCATTTCAATGTGCAGCGCGTTGTGACGACGACATCCAGCCGCGGGAGATGCAGGCCTTTCCCGACGGCTGGCAATTTCCCGAGCTTGGCCAGGTGCCAGGCGATCTTCTCCAGCTTTGAGGAAGGTGTATTTTCAAGATCGACGCATCCGATGACGTCTGCATCGCTGAAAACATCCGTGAATCCGGCCTGGGTCAGCTGTCGCTTGATCTCATGGAAGTAGCGTCCTGCCGCGATCACGACGATGGCGTCGGGATGCTCCCGACAGAGCCTTTCCCGGGAGACGACCTTATAGCCATGGAATGGCGCCACTCGTTTTCGAGGATCATTGTCGCAGAAAAAGGACGGCTGGATCTTAAGGATGTCCAGCAGGGAAAGTACTATCTCGCCGGTCACGGAGGCTCCGAAAACAACGAGAGGAGCGGATCTGGCGGACACTGTGTCGATGAAATCAGTCATTTCGCCCGTCCGTCGAGCACGCTTGACGAAACCCCGTCCAGGTCGTCGATGACGTATTCGTCCATGATGAATGAGCAGTAGCGGCAGCTTTCATTCTCCTGCCTTCTGTTCTCAAGCTGCATCCGCCAGAAGGCGCGCACCCTGGATCCTCCCCAGATGTCAGAGATCTTTTCCGAGAGGGCATTGCCCACACACGTGTTGCCACGCCAATCAGGGTCGCAAAGGATGACATCTCCGTTGTAATGGATGCTGACCATTTTAAAAGGCTGGGGGCAGACGCTGCGCCTCTTTCCCCCGGTCACGTCCTTGTTTGACAGCCACTGATGGGGTTTTTCCAAAGCCGTTTCATCAGCGACATCCGCATATTCTTTCAGGAAAAGGGCGTTCTCCGACTCCTCCGGGCTTTCGAGCATCTTCACATAGATGAAGGGCTTGGAGGCCCCCGCGGCGCGCCGCAGTTCCTTCAGGGCGGCGATGTTGCCTTTGATCTTCTCCACACGGATCCTGCTCCGCGTGAGGGACTCATGGCGCTTCTGGTCCGCAGAATAGATCGAACAGCGGATGTAATCCAGCCCGGCATCGATCAGACGACGCGAGAGTCCCGGGCTGAGCAGGGAGGCATTCGTAGTGACTTCAATGCGTTGGGCGATGCCGAGTCCTTTGAGGTCCTTGATCATCCGCGGGGTCTCCGGATGGAGCAGAGGTTCTCCGAATCCGATGATCCGGATGACCTTGAATCTGTCGCCTTCCCATGCCGCTAGATCGTCGGCGATCTTCCTGAAATCCCTGAATTTCATGCGTCCCCTGGGGAGACAGGAATAGAGGTCCGGCTCGTTCTGGAAACAACAGCGGCATTTGAAATTGCAGATGTTCGTCGGCTCCAGAAGCACGGTGAACGGCTTGGCCAGAGGGATGGCATCGCGCAAACGGACCCGCTGGGACTTAAGATGTGAATACTTTTCGGCCGCGGCCATGGTCAGTCCTTGAAGAAATCGTCTTCCTCGGTGAATATCTCGCGGTAATCCACCGGCAGGGGCTTGCCGTAGAACTTGGACATGTATTTCCCGATGAAAGCCCGGTTCTCGCCGGCCAGGCAGGTCGGGGAGGCGTTCCTGAAATGCTTGATCTTCATCCCGCGATCGACGATCGTCTTGAGCGCATCCTGGAAGATATTCCCGAGGGTGATATGCATGAACACGCATGGGAAAACATCCCCGAATTGGGAGATATGGAAACATCTCTTCAGGATCCCGCATCCGCCGCGCATCCCGTAGGAGGCAAACACGTCGCGGCGGGCGGCGGGGTATTTCTGATGGAGTTGAAAAAGGAACTTCGCATCCGCGGCGTCGATGAGCACTTCGTGCCTCCCCTCCCATTGGCCGAGGGCCTTGGCAATGACCAGGTCCAGAGAAAAACCATTCTCCTGCGCGAACTTCGCCAGCTTGACGGTGTCTGGCGTCCTGGCGTTCTGGTGGGTGATGACATGCTGGATGATCGTGTCCAGCCCCGCCTGGCGCGCATTCCAGATCGCGCTGATCGCCTTTTCGTACGAGCCGCCTTGCGCGCGGTTCGCGTCGTGGAGCGCCTCGTCATAACTGTCGAGGCTGACCATCACTTTGTCGAGTCCTATCGACTTCAGGTGTTTCGCCTTTTCCAGAGTCAGAAAATGACCGTTGGTGCTTATCCCGATGTGGAACCTCTCCGGCATCAGCGCCTTGAGCACTTCGTCGAAATTCTTCAGAGCCAGGGGCTCTCCCCCGGAGATGTTGAACTGGCACCATCCGAGGGCGTCGGCCTGCTCGGCGATGCTGCGCAGGTCTGCGGGCGTCAGCGAACGGTCCTTCTTCTGGAAGGTGCTGGCCATGCAGTGCTTGCATTTCAGATTGCAAGCGTAGTTGTAGCCGATGTCTATGCGGGAAGCGCACTCCCCGCGCTGTTCCTTGGCGGAGAGCTGGATGATCTTTTCGTAGACAAGCGGCTTTTCCCGCTTCAGCTTCTCCCGTTTCTCTATCTCAAACTTTCGCACTGATCCTCATGTTCCCCTTGAGTTCCTCGCGCGGCAGGTAGGGCCACATATCCTCCAGCGGCTTGGACACGATCCCGCCGTCCGCAAGCTCCCGGGCCTGGACCTTCGGCGTGGTCGCATGCTCACGGCTCACCTTGATCCGGCAAAGCACGGGATCGGAGCCAGACAGGACTTTCGCGATCCCCGCGGATAATCGGCCGTTGGTCCGGATCTCCGCTGTCCTGATCTTGTAAGCTCGCGCGACGGCGCAGACATCCGGCAGAGTCATCCCGCTCGAGGCGTCCGCTCCGACGATGCGTCCGCCGAACATGTGGCGCTGCGTGGCGGCGATGCTCATGTAGCCGCCATTGTCCAGGATGAACATCTTGAGGGGGAGCCGCAGCCTGCGGACCGTCTCCAGCTCCTGGATGTTCAGCTGGAAGGCGCCATCCCCGTTGACCAGGATGGTGCGGCGGCGGTCCATCGCCAGGCACGATCCGATCGCATAGGGCAGGCCGAAGCCCATGGCGCCGAGTCCCGCCGCATTTTTGATGCTTTGTCCTTGCTTCGCACGCATGGCCTGATAGGTCACTTCCCCGGCGGCTCCGGAGCTTTCAGGAACGATGATGTCCGTCGGTCCCAGCTGCCGGAACAGTTCGGCGGTAAAGGCATAGAGATCGACATCTCTTCTAGCGGGAGGACGAGAGCTGATCGGCGGATAACGGCTTTTGAGCCGGCCGCAATATTCCAACCATTGCCCATGTTCAGGCATCCTGAACTTTTCTTGCGCCAGCAATGTCAAAGCCTCTAGGACGTCGGCGGCGACCCGCAGATCGACATTCCCGATCTTATCGATCTCGGCCGGGTCTACGTCGATCATGACCTTGTATGAATTCCGCCCGAAATCTTCGCTTTTAAAAGCCGTCAGGCTGGGATCAAGCCGGCTGCCCAGGATGAGGAGCAGGTCGCAGTTTTGGACGATGAAGTTCGCAAAGCGGCTGCCCAGGATGCCGGGGAATCCGAAATTCAGGGGATGGTCATGACCGAGGAAATCGGCGGTTTTCCATGTCAGCACCATCGGGATCCTGTGTTTTTCGGCGAAGCCCCTGACCAGAGCGGAGGCACCCGCCAGCTTGACTCCATTGCCGACAAGCATCAGCGGGCGCTGGGACCGTTTCAGCGCAGAGACTATTTTGCCGATGGGTAATCTCCTCTGGCGCGATGCGCCAGGACGGAAACCGCGCAGGTGATCCTCGTCGATCCATGCCCCCTGCACATCCAGGGGGATGTCCAGCCAGACCGGCCCCATGCGGCCGGTAGTGGCCTCATGCCACGCTTTTTCCAGATGGAATCTCACATCCTCCGGCTCCATGATCGTCGCGGCATACTTGGTGATGCCTTTGATCATGGAGACGATGTCGACTTCCTGAGACCCTTTCTGCCTGACCCCGGTATCGCCCTTGAGATCAGCGCGTTTGGCCTGTCCGGACAGAAATACACAGGGAGTGGAGTCGATGTAGGCGGCAGCGACCGCGGTGATGGTGTTCGTGCTGCCCGGGCCTGATGTCACGAGGCCGACTCCCGGGATGTTCCTGTGCTGCCCATAAGCCTCGGCGGCGACCGCCAGCGCCTGTTCATGGAGAAAACATGTGTATTTCAGTTTTTTGCAGCGCCCCAGGGAGTCCACTAGGTGCATGGAGCCGCCGCCAGGCAGCAGGAAGACCATGGAGACCCCCCGGGACGCCAGGAAGTCCATGATGTAATCCGAGACTTTGACCGTCATTTATGCGATTCCAACTGGATGTGAGATCTCAATTTGCGGGCTATCGGCACTTCCTTGTCCTGGATCTTCTTGACCCCGTCGCCCATGGCCTTTTCGATCTTCCTCAATCCGCCGATGAGCTGGATGAAAAGGGCCGGCTCGAGCGATATGGCCTGGTCGGCGCCATACATCGCCCGGTCCAGCGTGATGTGCCGTTCCAAAGAGGATATCCCCAGGGCCGCGGCCGCGTAGGAGACGGCCAGGCCTCCCTCGTGCCCGCTGTATCCGACATCGCAATGATAGCGGCTCCTCAAAACGGGGATGCAGTTCAAGTTCGCATCCTCATCATTGGTGGGATAGGCGGAGACGCAATGCATCAACTCGAAAGGGCACTTCGCCTTTCTGAATATCTCCACCGCGCGATCGATCATCTCCATGTCGCACATCCCGGTGGAGATGAAGGTATGCTTCTGTTCTGAGGCCACCGCCCGCAGCATCTCCAAATGCGTGATCATCGCGGAGGCGATCTTGTTGTATTTTAGATCGTACTGGCGAAGGAACTTCTGGCTGTCCATGTCCCAGGCGGAGGCGAACCAGGCGATCCCTTTTTTCCGGCAATATCCGTCTATCTCGTCATATTCCTTTTTGCCGAATTCCAAGCCGGCCTTCTGCTCCCGGTTCGTCGTCCCCCAGGGACTTTCCCTGGGCTTGTCCAATTCCCCCTTCGAATAGACTGTGTCTATCGTCCTTTTTTGGAATTTGACGGCATCGGCGCCGGCATGCCTGGCGACATCGATGAGCTGCTTGGCGATCCCGATGTCGCCATTGTGATTGATCCCGATCTCCGCGATGATGAAAATGCTCATGATGGTGCCTGGGGGGGCGGATCGCCCTTCATGATAGTCTATTAAATTATCACGCTGTCGTCGGAGGGGTTTTACAGGAAGGATGACAACGATGTACTATAAACTAGGAAACTCTCCATGCCCACGATCAGCATCGTTTCGGCCCTCTATAATGAAGAGGAGAACATCCGCAGCCTTCACGCGCAGGTCCGGGAAGTTTTTTCCAAGCTCCCGGGCTACGCCTACGAGCACATCTGCATCGACAACGCTTCCAAGGACCGGACGCTGTCGATCCTCCGGGGGCTCTCCCGCGAAGACAAGAATCTCAAGGTCATCGTCAACACCCGCAACTTCGGACAGGTCCGCTCACCTTACCACGCCCTTTTGCAGGCGCGGGGAGACGCCGTCATCACCGTGGCCGGCGATCTTCAGGATCCCCCCACCCTGATCCCGGGGTTCCTTAAAAAATGGGAGGAGGGGCACAAAGTCGTTCTGGGCATCAAAGAATCCAGCGGAGAGTCGCCGCTCATGTTTTTCATCCGCAAACGCTACTACGACCTGATGAGCCGCCTTTCCGAGATCGAGCTGGTCAAGAACTTCACGGGCTTCGGGCTCTATGACCGCGTGGTTGTGGAGGCCCTGCGAAGCCTCGATGACCCCTACCCGTACTTCCGCGGCCAGATCGCGGAGCTGGGCTTCGAGGCCGCCCGGATCTCGTACCGCCAGGAACCTCGCCGGCGCGGGATCACCAAGAACAATTTCTACACGCTTTACGACATCGCCATGCTGGGACTCACCCACCATTCCAAGGTCCCCCTGCGCCTAGCCGCCATGCTGGGGTTCGTGATGTCCACGGTCTTCTTTTTGATCGCCGCAGGCTACCTGGTGGCCAAGCTCCTGTTCTGGGACAAGTTCCCGATGGGGACTGTCCCGATCCTGATAGGCCTGTTCGGGTTCTCCTCGGTCCAGCTGTTCTTCATCGGGATCATCGGGGAGTACATCGGCGCGATCTACACGCATGTCCTCAAGCACCCGTTGGTGATCGAGAAAGAACGGATCAATTTCTGACCGCGATCATCGACTGTGTGCCGAAAAAATCCACGATCAGCTGACGCGCAGTCCGGCAATCCTGCGACCGGCACAGGGCCACCCGCAACTGCTTGGCTCCGTGCAGACCGGCGACATACCAAGCCCCGATGCGCCGGATGTTCAAAGCCGCCTGGCGTTCTCCCTGACACTCCACTTCCAGGTCGAAATGCTCCAAAAGAGCCTCTTTTCTCTCTTCCAGGCTGATCCGGGCCGGACGCTCCTCTTCGATCTCGCGGTAAAGCCAGGGATTGCCCAGCCCTCCCCGGCCGATCATGACGCCCGCACAGCCGGTCGCACTCCTGAGACGCCGGGCATCCTCCCAGGAGCGGACATCCCCGTTGCCGATGACGGGAATAGTGATAGATCGACGAACCAGGGCGATGGCTGAACAATCAGAGACCCCGCCATAGCCCTGACCTTGGGTGCGGCCGTGCACGGTGATCGCGTCCACGCCCTGAGCCTCGGCGCGCCGGGCGAGCGCCGCGGCTTCTTGGCCCGTGCCGTCCAGAAAGCCGATGCGCATCTTGACCGTGAGCGGCAGCTTCGTCGCCCGCCGCACGGCGGCGAAGATCCTCTCGGCCCGGTCCGGATCCTTCAGGAGCGCGGCGCCGTCGCCGTTGGAAACCACCTTGCGCACGGGACAGCCGCAGTTGATGTCCACCAGGTCGAAGCCCAGCTCCTCGATGAACGCCGCGGCCTCGGCCATGGAAGCGGGCTCGCCTCCCAGGATCTGGGCGCCCAAGGGCTTATCCTCCGGCCTGGTCTTGAGGATGTCCAAGGTCTTGCGGCTCTTTCGCAGAAGGCTCTTCGCCGAGACCATCTCCGTGAACGCGAAGCCCAACCCGCGGCGCCTGGAGACCAGGCGGAAAGGCAGGTCCGTGCAGTCGGCCATGGGCGACTGCCAGACCGTTGAGTCAAGCCGCAGTCGGCCGATGAGAAGGCCCATGATAGAGCATCTCCCGCCACAAGCGCCGCGCCAGAGCGCCGAAGATCCCGTGACGCTGCAAAGCTCCGGCCGAGATCCGCACCGCATCCGGCAAAAGCGCGAGGCGCCCCAAAGGCCGCAGCCTGCCGCACAGGGCGAAGTCCTCGAGACCCTCTCCCGGGTGGAAGCCCTCGGCGTGGCGATAGATCTCAGCCGGAACGCAGATTCCCTGCTCCAAGAAAGCCCGGCCGCGCCAACGACTCGACGCATTGCATAAGTGCGCCGCCAGGCGCCCCGACAGGCTGGAACCGAAGTCCGCGCGGAAAACAGCGGCAGACGCGCTTTCATGCCCGGGCGAAAGCCAGAAGCGCTCCAGGGCCGTGCGCCAGCCCCCGGGAAGCTGGCTGCCGGCGCGCAGAAAAAGCAGGAAATTCCCCGAGGCCTTTTGAGCGCCCAGATGCAGCTGTTCGCCTTGATCGGCCCGTTCGTGGGAGAGGACCTGGTCCGCCCACCGGCGGGCCTGCGCCGCCGTATCGTCCGTCGAGGCGCCGTCGACGACGATGACCTCGACGGAACCGGCAGGCGAGATCTGCCGCAACCGCTTCAAGGCCGAGACGATATGAAAGGCCTCGTTGTGCGTCGGGATGATGATGGAGAATCTCATGGCGCCTTGCTCCTATTTTAACTTATCGAGGCTCCGCTTGCTCTCGGCGCAGCCAATCTGCGCCAAGCTCGAATTGACAACCCCCATTGCGTTCCATAGACTATACCCGCCGAACACAGAGACGCGCAGGAGGATGATTTGATGCTGCCAGGAAACAAGATTCACCGGTTAACGTGGACGGGGATCTCCCTATTGACTGTAGGCATCGCCGGCTGTTTCTCGACCGAGCGCGTCCCCATGAAGATCACCCATCCCGCCCAGATCGACATGTCACCCTACCGCCGCATCGCCATCAGCGCCATCCAGGGCGGCCAGGGCCAGGATTTCTCCGATCGCTTGAAGGAATTCCTGGTGACCTCCGGCCAATTCCAGGTCCTCGACCGCCAGCAGCTTCAGCAGATCCTCGACGAGCAAAAACTCTCCCAGTCGGACTTGGCTGACCCTAAACACCGCGCCAAGATCGGCAAGGTCCTGAGCAGCGCCGTCCTGATCTCCGGGCATGCGGAGGGCAAAGTCACCAGCCAGGTGACCATCCAGAACCTGACCCGCAAGGAATGCAGCAAAGATCAGGACGGCAATAACATCTGCAACGATGTCCCCATCCAGCAATTTCTCAAGACCTGCACGGCCATCACCTTCGGCGGCATCGACGTGACCAGTGTCGAGACGGGGGCGCTCCTCATCAGCAAGACGCTGAGCGCCCGGTGCGCGGAACAGACGATGGCGGAAGGCGGTGAACGCCCCTGCAAGCGCAGCGATGAGGACCTTCTTGCCTGCGCGCAGAAGCAGAACGTGGATGCCTTCGGGAAACTCGTCAGCTCCTGGGATGAGACCAAGATGGTGCCATTCTCCAAGGACAGCCAGATCCCCGATCTCGAGGTGGGCATACGGCACGCCCAATTGGGCGAGCTGGCCGAAGCCGCGAAGATATTCTCCAACGCAGCCAAAGCGGTGGAGACGAACCCCGCCATCAAGCCGGCCTCCATCGCCAAGGCCTATTGGGACCTCGGCTTGACCCTGGAGTATTCCAATCGATTCGACGACGCCGCCGCCGCGCTGAAGAAGGCCTATCTGATCAGCCCGAAGCCGGCGTATCTCAGCGAGCAGGACGCGCTCAAGCAGCGGCAGGCCGAGCAGGATAAGCTCCAAAAACAGCTCAAATCGAATCACTCAACGTGAAACTTTCCTGGGTTGCCGCCTTGGCTCTGGCCGTCGCCTGCGCCTCATGCGCAACGCCGGCCCGCATCACGCGGGAATCCTCAGCACCCGTGCGGCCCGCATGGATCGCCCATCCTCCCCAAGGCGCGCAAGAGGTCTATTTCATCGGCCTGTGCAGCGGCGCCGAGTCCCTGGAAGCGGGCCAGCGAACGGCCATCGATGACGCCTTGGCCCAGGTCTCGCGCTTCATCGGCGTGAAGATCGAGGTGGCGTCGAGCTCCTATCTCGATGAGGTCCGCCAAGACATCACCTCGCAGATACGCTCGCATTCCGCAGCGAAGATGCGCGGCTATTCGACGGCCGATTGGTACTACGAGAAGATTACCCGCATCGACAAGTCCTTCTCGCTTACAAAATACGACGTCTATGTCCTTCTGCGCTACGACCGCGGCACGGCCGAAGCGGAGCGCCGCAGGCAGGCCGCAGAGAACAGCTCCGAAGCAAGCATCGCTCTCAAACGCTTTGAGCAAGCGCAGGCGGCGGCTGAGCGCGGCCAGATCTGGCGGGCGGCGCGCCTGTATGCCCAGACAAGAAAGATCCTAGGCGGCCTCGATGCGTCCCTTCCCCTGCCCGCAAACGCCTTCAAGAACACGGCCGAGCTCGCGGCAGCGGCCGAAGATCGCTCGCTGCGCAACCTGGAGCTGCTGCATCGCTACGCCTACCGGGTGGAGATCTCCGCGCCGCCTGGCGCCTCGCAGGCTTTCCGCGCGGCGTTCATGGCCGCGCTGTCCCAGGGCGGCTATTCCACGGCGGACGCATCCCCCGCGTTCATCATCAGCGGCCGCGTTTCCTTGATCCGCGGCGGGATCGCCCTGAACAACCAGGTCTATTCCGCCCAGGGGCAGGTCTCGGCCATCCGGGCGGAGGACCACTACGAGGCCGCGAACATCGAGGTCATGGCCAAGGGTCTTCATCGGGACCCGTTGCAAGCCTCCATCAACGCGGCTGAGGAGGCAGGCCGCCAATCCGGCCAGGATCTGATGACGGCGCTCTCCGAAGCCGAGGTCAAGAAGCTTCAAGGCGCCGCGGACTAAATCTCGGGCTTTCCGCCCAGACGGGCGCCGACCTTGAGCGTTTTTAAGAAGCTCGAGCGCAGGAGGTCCGATGTCAGCGTGCGCTTGACCGGGTCGAGCCTCAAAAACCCTCCCACAAAGGACCGCAGGAAGCGGTGGCTCAGTCGCCGGGGCTCATCGAAGAGCTGATTCTGCAGGGTGCCGTGCTCCAGGGTCTGGAGGATGACCCTTTCGAAGATGGTCTCAGGCGGGATCACCCTTTGCACTCGGGGCCTGAGTCCCAGGGCCTTGGTCGGGCAGGCCAGGACGCACACGCCGCAGCCCAGGCAGGCCGCCTCATCGATGCTCGGCGTCTTCGCAGAGACCGTCACCGCATGGACCGGACAGGCTTTGACGCAGCTGCCGCAGCCCGTGCACGGTTTCTCCGTGACTTTCGCGATGAAACCCGAGGTCGCCACGGCGTTGGGGTAGCCGAACTGGGTGATGCCCCGCAAGGCATAGCAGCAGCATTTGCAGCAATGGCAGACATAGCCGATGTCCTTCTGGACATTGTCTGCGCAAAGGACCAGACGGCGCTCGCGCGAGGCGGCGAAAAGATCGCGCATCTCCGGGCGGGATATCTCCCGGGCCAGGCCATGGCGGATGAGGTAGTCGGCGGACATCCCAAAGGAGGTGCAGGTCTCCAGGGGCACGTCGCAGGCTTTCTGGCCCATGTGCAGCTGCTCGTGGCGGCAGGCACAGATGCCGACCGCGAAACGATCGGCCGCGTCGATCAGGGCCGAGGCCTTCTCATAATCCAGGATCTCCATGGGGCCGTCCGGGGACACGGCCTCTTCATGCGGCAGGGCGCGGTGGATGGAGAATTTCACGCCCGGGCCAAGATTCGCGGCGAAGAAGGAGCCGTCCGCGAAATACTCATGGAAGAGCTTCGCCCACTCCTTGGTCTTCAGCTCGCCGCGCGTGCGCATGAGGGTGAGCTCGAAGATGCCGATGACCAGGGGCGAGGGGAGGTAGAGATACTCCTCCTTGACCCACAAGTCCATCACGAGCCCCTTGGCGGTCATGGCCTCCAAGAGTTCTTGCAGACGAGCCGGCGCCAGGCCCGTGACCTCGACAAGGCGCTTGAATGGGGACGGTCCGTAGGGCATACGGACCACTAGGTCGGCCTCCTCTTCGGTGTAGAGCTCCTTGAGGATGGCGTGGAGGGACGCGTTCCACGGCGTGGGAACGGCGCCGTCTATCTTGTCGCCGAGTCGGCGGTAGATGTCCCTGGCGGAAACGTGACCCACGATCTAGGCCTCGCCTGACTTAAGATAGCCGTCCAGTACCCGGAACGCTTCGTCCAGGCCTTCCGAAAGACCGCACTGCCGCGCAAGCTCCGCGTAGGACTTTTTCCAATCGGCTGGAGGGGGCTGCAAGCTGGCGGGCATCGCGTGTGTCTTTCTTCGATTGAATGTGGCATCGATAGCCTTCTTGACCAACAAAGGAGACATCCTCTTCTCGGAGTTGATCAGCAAAAGCATATCGACCAGATCCCTGACTCGGGAACTGGCCGAAGGGCGGGGCAGCGTATAGGCGTGCACTTTCTCCGCAAAATGCTGCTCCTGGGAAATCGTTGGATATTTCACGGCGGGTATCCCCGCGAACTTGAGCCAGTCGCGGCCTTCGGTCGTGTCGAACGGCGCCATCATCACGTCGCCCGCTCCGATGTCGATGTGGAACTCGGCGAAGGTGCGGTTGTCCATGCGGGCTTCCACGGGGAACCGCGCTCCGCCGTAAGGAGCGGCATCCAAGTCCCGCATGAGCTCGCCGATCACGAAGACAAAGCGGTCCTGCAGATCCACCACCGCGGCCTCCTCAAGAGCCGTGAAGATCGCTTGATTCAAAGGCTTGGCCTTGCCCAGGGTATCGATCCAAGCCATGTCGATATCCTTGGTCGCACGCGCCTCCTTGATCCGAAGTTCCAGGGCATAACCGCCCTTGAGAACCCAGGGGGCATTGGCCCGCGCGAAGAGACGAGCCAGAAGCCGGTCGAAAGCGAGCTCCCTGCGCAAACGCTCGATCGAAAGCTTGTCCTTTTCAGCGATGAGCCTCAGCCGGTCCTCCACGGCTCGACGGAAAGCCGTGGCAGTCGCGTAGGACTTCGTCTTGGCCATCAGATTCCTTTCCGAAGTTCTTTGATTTTCTTCTTCACGTCGACCGGGATGCGATCAGCAGTCTTAAGCTTCGGGCCGGTGATGAATCCGCGCTGAAAGGCCTGCCTCACCGCCTGCCGCAGAAGATCCTGGGCCACCGTGCCTGATGCGATCAGATCGGCGATCGCCTTTAGCGGCCGCGTCACTCGAAAGCCCTGCATAGCCTCGATCTCGTCTGCATACAGTCTGCCGCGATGCAGGACAAGGACGCCGGGTATCGGCGCATTCCTACGAAAATCGGGAGGGACAGTCATGTGGAGCTTCGCCGGCATGAGATCCGACAGGCGATAGACGCTCAGAGCCGTTTCATGCGAGTAGACCCCCTGCGGGCGATCCTGGCGATCCCTCGACCAGAGAGAAAAAACAACCATGTCGGGATGCTCGGCGATGGGGAATTTGGACAGGCGATAAACACCGCGGCGCTCTCGGATCCAATTGCCGGAGCGGACATGATAGTGGTGATTCTTAGCATCGAAGCCCGCCTTCTCCGCCTGCTTCGCGGTGAAATAGCCCTGCTGCCCCTCCGCGATATCGAAGAGGCGGTCAAAGGAAGTCTTATGTCGATGGATGATTGGCATACACAAATACCGTAATTATTAAGTATATTGTGACAAAAACACGCAATGAAATCAAGTACCTCTACTGGAAAAGCCCAAGTGACTTAAGATTTTCGCCAAACCTGACTGGACGACCGGCGCAAGCCCTTTGTACTCGACACGAAAGGTCCCCGAGCGGGCGAGTTCCGGCTTGCTCCCAGCCTTCGGCCAATCCACATTCTGCAGAGAAATGGTCTCGATGATCCGGGGGATGAAGCTTCTGATCCAGAGCCCTATCTCGGGGTCCAAATCAGGATTCTTGGGATGCTCGCTGCGGATCAAGGCCTTGGCCAAGCCCTGAACCGCGTAATGACGCGCGGCCGCGGACTGCCCTGCCAGCGCAATAAGCGCTTCGTGAATCCGTTTGGCATGCGGACCTGGACTCAACGACCAGTCTACGAGATTCTGAATGATCTTGAGCCTGACCCCGCCCTCATGAGTCACGCGACCAAGGTCGACCAAGTCCTGGATAATGCCATCCCCTTTCTCTTGGAAAATCTTCGCCGGATACGCAGGGGCCTGCGGCGGCCCTCCGCCAGGACGGCCGACGACACTGGCCACCCAGTCGTTGCAGGAGACCTCTCCTGGCGCATAGTACGCATAAAAATAGACTTCGTCTCTCTGAGCGTCGCTCCAAACCCAAGCCTCTCGATCCTTGCGCGATTCAATGTTGACATATAATGCTTTTGCTCCTGAATGAAGATGGAATCCATCCTGCGCCAACACCAGTTCTGATCGAGAACGCAGGTTGGGCGGCAAGCTCCGATCCGAACTTGGATCAGAGAACCAAACATCATTGACCCACCCCTTCCTCAGCGACCCAGGCCAGTCTTGGGACATCGGGATTTTTAAGAACAATTCGTGATACACGTCGACGATCCGTCCCGCGAACTCCTCCGCCGATCGAGCGCTGCGTAAACGCCCCCATTCCTGCGCCATGATCTCCCGTTTCAACTGTCCGTAAGAGGTAGGGATAAGCATGCTTCTCCATCGACTATTCACACCATTCCAGATGCTCAAATCCTCATGGACAGAAGATTTCTCCAGCCGCTTCTGGCCGCCCAGGGCATGCGCCCGGGCCAAGACCTCCTCGACAAGGTCCAACCCGCGCCGGGCATCCGCAGAGCCGGGCGCGGCTTTGCGATAGCCGTCAAAAAATACTCTCGACCGCTCCATCGCCGTAAAAGATTCGTCAGCCTCGTCTTGCGCCATCTCCCCGGCAGGCACACCCATCGCCACCGCATCCTCGTTGCGCTCGACCACCCCCAGATAATGCTGCGCCTTCCTCTCCACCAGCGGCGCTGCCGCTTGGAATGCCCCTTCCTCCCCGAGAGATGCGGCCTTCGATTCCACCGCCCCGATCCCATAGATCTGCTCAGGGGTCATGCCTGGGTTCTGGGGCATCGCGAGGATATCGCGGCTCATCAGGGGACTGAGGGACGAATCATGCACCAAAACAATCCCGGTGAGCAATGCAGCGAGACGCTTATCATGAGAATGAAGGCCCCCCAGATCCAGATTTGGAGCGCCACAGACCTCCGGCGCGCGAGAAAACGCCAGAGCCACACCGAGGATCAGCGCGAGCTTCCTCGCGCTCAGCAGGTCTTTTCCCCGTTTCATGGCTGTGCCGCCTTATTGGAAAATCCCAATCGACCCAAGATTCGCGCCAAACCTGTTCGCACAACGGCGCCATCCGATGAGAGCGCTTGTTGCTCAAGACGCAAGCTTGCTGCGTGAACAAGTTCCGGCTTATTCGAGACGCCGGAAGGTTTCACCTTGTTCGCGGGCTTCGGCCGATCGTTATTCTTCGGCGAAAGGGTCTCGATGAGCTGGGGGATGAAGCTTCTGATCCAGAGCCCTATCTCGGGGTCCAAATCTGGATTCTTGGGATGCTCGCTGCGGATCAAAGCCTTGGCCAGCATCTGAACCGCATACTGACGCGCAATCGAGGACTGTTGCGCCAGCGTGACGATCGCCTCACGGATGCGTTGGGCATGAGGGCTCGGGCTCAAAGACCAGGCAACGAAGGACTGTATGATCTTGAGCCTGAGCTGTTCGTCATCATGAGACCGATAAGGCACATTGAGACCCATGGCCACTAAGCCGTCGAGAACGTCGGCCTCGCTTTGCCGGTCTGCCTTCGTCACATTTCTATAACCCAAGTTGGACGGACCTGTTAGAAATAATTCGCGCCTGACATCGACAAAGCGGCTCCAAATCGCTTGTTCCTTATCGGTACTGCGCTCATGTGCCCACTGCATCGCTGAGACGGCGTCACGGAAAGTGGCAGGGAAATTCTCCCGTTCAGAGTATCGATCGAGCTCCTTCTTCACATTCCACCAAGACTGATTTTCGCGAGGAAGCTGCTCTTGCCTCTTCTGACCGCCCAGCGCATGCGCCCGGACCAGGACATCCTCGACAAAATCCAGACCTCGTCTGGCATCCTCGGATCCGGGCGCGACTTTGCGATAGCCGTCAAAAAACACCCTCGACTGCTCCATCGCCGTAAAAGCTTCATCAGCCTCGTCTTGCGACATATCCCCGGGAGGAACGCCCATCGCCGAAGCATCCTCGTGCCGTTCGATCACGTCTAGATAATGCCGCGCCTTCTTCTGCACACTCCGCGCCGCTGCCTCGAACATCTCCTTTTTCCCAAGAGATGCCGCCTTCGCTTCGTTTTCCCCCACATCGTGGAGTTGCTCCAGAGTCAGGATGTTCATGCTCGGATATGGGGATTTGAGGAGGCTGGCGTCTCCCAAGGAAAGAAAGTCAAGCGTGGGCAACACCGTCATGGCTGCGGGCGCTGCTCCGGGCCGCTCTGGAACGACCGTACCATGGGAACGGCCTCTCTCCAGACTCATGACAGGAGCGCCACAGACCTCCGGCACGCGAGAAAATGCAAAGACCATGCTGATGGCCAGCGCGAGCCTTCTCGCCCTCTGATTCCCGTTGTACATCGCCATGCCCTTAGTGTATAGGCTTGGCGGAAAATTATCCTGGGGCCAAAGACCCACATGGACCTAGGTCTTTTGCCTCCAAAACATAGGCATTTAGACCTACATGAAAAAAATCGATTTTTCTTACAATATTATCGTGATTCTTATTCAGTCCCAGAAATTTCCGTGAAAAAGGCATACTTCCTGGCCTTTGTTGCCGCGGTCCTCGTCGTCCATTCACTCTCCGCATCGAAGGTCTATGGCGCGCCTATGAGCAAAGCGCCCATCGCCGAAGTGAGCGCTCTCATCAATTCATTCCCAAAACTTCAGCCAGCGATCGTCCGCTTCTTACAATCCCCCGCCGATCGATCCCTGGATCTCCCCAAAGACATCGCCTCCCTGATGAAACCTGGAGACGCTGTTGCAGATTCAGACAAGGAAATAACCCAGAAGGCCGTGGCAGCGACGCTATCGGCCCACACCCCTGATTCCGCATTGAGGTGGGCCAAGCTCTTTGCCCAGGTGGGACGATTTTTCCCAGATAAGCAGCGCCAGACGTTCCTCAGAGCGATCCAATGGAAGCGCCAGCAAGCGCCCCTCGACTGGCGCTCGAAATTCGACAAGATAGCATCCCCCCTCAGCGACTCCTCGGATTTTTCTTCCTACATCCAGGATGCGAAGATCCTCGACCTCCAACCGACCCAGTTCGTCGTAGGAATGCGGGAAGTCAAGGCCAAGATCGAGAAGCTCGAGTCCCTCTCCTCCCACAAACTCGACAAGTATCTCGAAGAACATCCCATCCCCGTCGTCTTCAGCCCCAGCCAAGGCCTCTACATCATCGACCACCATCATCTGGCCTACGCTGGCTGGAAGACGGGATTGAAGTCGCTGCCCTTGGAGATGAAGGCGGATCTCTCTCACCTGACTCCCCAGGATTTCTGGGACAGGCTCAGGCAGGAGGGCTGGCTCTACCTCTACGACCAAGGGGATCTGCGCGCCCCCGAAGAACTCCCCAAGGACGTCCGGGGCCTGAAGGACGACCCCTACCGGAGCGTGGCCTGGCAGGTTCGCGAGCGCGGCGGCTTTGAGAAGACCGTGCCGTTCACGGAGATGTTCTGGGCGAATTTTTTCCGCAAACGCCTCAAGACCGATCCCGCCAAAGACTTCGAAGGGGCCGTCCAGGAAGGCCTCACTCTCGCCCTCAGCCCGCTTGCCCAGGATCTGCCGGGCTATCGCGGGAAGAAATAGGGTCCACGACGCACAAGTCCGGCCGAATATGGTAATTTTTGGTTGATGAAGGAGAACACTCTGGCCTGCGTCCCGCAAGATGTCTTGGCCTCCGCGGTCTTCGGCGCGGACTACGGCGAGGCCTTTTTGGAGGAATCCTCTTCATCGGGCTTGCGCTTCGAGGATTCGCGCGTGGATGAGGCCGCGACATCCTCCGAGCGCGGCATGGGCCTGCGATTCTTGCGCCGCGGCGCCAAGGGCCTGGAGACCCTGCAGGGCAGCGCCAACACGCTCGACGCCCAGGAGGCCTTGCGCCTGAGAGGATCCCTGCTCGGCAATGCGAAAACCGGACAAGTCGCTTTAAAAGAGCCCCTGACCTGGCGCGCCCCCATGCGCCTGGATCCGCAAACGATCCCCTTGGACGACAAGATCTCCCTTCTGCGCCGCATCGATAGAGAGGTGCGCTCTCAATTTCCCCACATCCGCCAGGTCACCCTGAGCTACAGCGAGGGCCGAAAGCGCGTCCTGCTCGTCAACAGCGAGGGCGCGCAGTGCTCGGCCTCGCGCTCGGCGGTCCTGCTCTCCATCAGCGTGGTCGCCGAGAAGGATTCGATCCTCCAGACAGGCCACGCGGTCTTGGGCGGCTTGAAGGGCTACGAGGCGCTCTTGGAATCCCGCCCCTTGGCAGCGGCGCGTGCCGCGGCCAGCCGCGCCGTGGCCAAGCTCTCGGCGCCCAAGGCCAAGGCCGGCGAGATGACTGTCGTGATCTCAAGCACGGCCGGAGGCACCCTCATCCACGAGGCCGTGGGCCATTCGCTCGAGGCGGACCTGGTCCAGGAAGGGACCTCTCCGGCCTACGCGGGCAAGCTCAAAAGCCAGGTCGCGGCGCCGAACATCACGGTCATCGACGACCCGACCTTGCCCGGAGCGCGGGGCAGCTTCGGCTTTGACGATGATGGCATCCCCTCCCGAGCAACGACCCTGATCAAAAACGGCATCCTCGTCGATTATCTCTACGATCGCGTGACCGCCCACAAGGACGGCCGCCCCTCCAATGGGCATGGCCGGCGCGAATCCTTCCAAGCTCGCCCCATCCCGCGCATGTCCAATCTCTACATCGCGCCGGGAACGGACGACCCCAAGCAGATCCTCCGCGAGGTCAAATCCGGCCTCTTGGTCACGCGCATGGGCGGCGGCCAGGTGAACACGGCCACGGGCGAGTTCGTCTTCGAGGTGGACGAGGGCTACGCCATTGAGGACGGCAAGGTCCAGCGTCTCGTGCGCGACGCCAACCTCATGGGCGTCGGCGCAGAAGTCCTGCGCGCCATCGACCGCGTGGGCTGGGACATCGGCTGGGACATCGGCACCTGCGGCAAGGACGGCCAGGGCGTGCCGGTCTCAGACGGCATGCCCACCATCCGCATCCCCTCGCTTTTGGTCGGAGGCGGGCATGATTAAAACTTTCTTCGGGCTTATTCTTTGCACTTACGCCCTCGCCCAAAGCGCTCTACCCCAGCCCGGCTGGGTCAAGAAGCCCAAATCCCTCCTTTATTACGACGACCGAGGGATGCCCTCCGCGGAGATCGGGCTGGGACGCTGGGAAGACTCGGACTCCTCGGGAGTCCATGTCAAGCTCATCGACGCGGCCGCCGCTCCCTCCAACCGCTTCGCCTGGACCCTGGAGACCAACACCTCGTGGAACGCGTCCAAGACCAAGGTCAAGTCCTCCCAAAGGCTCCTGCAGTTCTGGGGGCCCGACGGCCAGGAGATCTGGAACGACGACAAGGCTGATTTCCTGCCCGCCAGCGATCCCTTGGCCTTCTCCCAGAACGGAGAGACCTGTCTGCTGGCCCTCAAGCGCAAGTCCGGCTGGTTCGTCGCGGCCATGACCTACGTCGGCAACACCTCTTGGGAGATCGGGCCTCTGCCTCAGCTCAAGGCCATCCAACTCTCCGCCAACGGCCGCTACGGCCTGGCGCGCTGGATCGAGCCGGACACGAGCGCCACGCACAGCTTCCTCGATCTCGGCAGAAAAGTCCGACGGGACGTCCCGTCGGAAAAATTCTTCCTGGGCCAGACCTCCATCGACGACCAGGGCCGCGCCTTCGCGGGAGGGCAGCTCGTCTTTTCTTTCGATGCGAACGCCTCCTCGGCCACGACAGTCCATCCATGAAAGGACTCTTTCTTCTTTGCGCCGCGCTGGCCTTCAGCCAAGACCCGGCGACCGATGCCCTGGCCCAGCGCCTCCTCGACTCCGAGATCGGTGCACGGATCTCGCGATCCTCAGACCCCGCCCAACGCCTCGACGACATCCGCCGATGGATCCAGGACAGCCCTGAGTCCGCGGCCCAGGTGGCGACCGGCTTGGCCCAAGACGACGCGCGCGGCGACCACGCCTTCGAAGAGACGGTGCTGCGCAGCACGAACCGCACTTTCGAGATCAATGAAGACCACGTGGACCGGAGCGTGTACGGGCACTTGAAGAAAAGCAGCTCCCAATCCAAGCTCATGGATGCGGACGCGAAGATGATGGATGAGGAAAAGCGCGAGATCCTCAAGAACATGTTCGAAGGGCAGGGAGGCATGTCCAACCAGATCGTCACGCCTAAAAGCCCCGGCAAGCCGGGCCCAGGCATCCCGCCCGACTACTATGACCGTTTGAGCCGCCTCAACCTGAGCGGCTACTCGCCGCAGGTCTTGGCCATCCAAAGCGCATTGAACCAGCACCGCGTGCCCGGGGCCCCGAAGCTCGCGGAGACCGGAAAACTCGACTACGAGACCCTGAGCTATCCGGCCCATGCCATGCGCTACGATCTCGACACGTTGCAAGCCCATCTGCGGCTGCAGCAGGACCTGGAACTCTCGCGCCTGGCGGGCTTGGACGGCCGCTACACGGCGGCACAGCTCCTCAACCCCAAGGTCGAGGAAGAGCTCAAAAAGAAGGCCGTCGGATATAAGCCCAGCGCGCGCATGGAGAGCCGCCGCCAGGCCCTGGAGCGCGCCGACTCGGCCGCGCGCGATTTCGAGGCCGCGGCTGAGCCGGCCAAAAAAAACAGCCTGATCACGCCGTCTCTTCTCATCGCCCTGGGCGAGCGTCAAAGGGAAGCCGCGCGCTGGATCACGGCCGCATCGCTGGAGGGAGAGATCCAGGACCTGGAGAATGTGGAGGGATTCCTCTCTCCCGAGCTTCGGACCGCCATCGACGGATGCCCCCTGCCCGCGCCCATGCGCGAGGCCTACAAGCGCCGGGGAGAAGACCTGAGCCGGACGCTTGCGAAAATGAAGTCCAACGCCCAAGACTCCCTGCGTCGGCTGGAGTCACCCGATTGGCAGAGGGACGCCGGAGCCATCACCGCGGTGCTCGCTCAGAACGCGGCGTGGCGCAAGAACCTCGCGCTCCACATCCAGGATTTCACGCAGACTCCCTGGCGCTTGCGCGCGTTCGATCAGAACCGTCCGCGCTGGCGCCGGATGCTCGAAGACGCGCTGCGCCATTACCTGCCGACCACGTCCTGGGGCCGGCGGCTCAACCGCCGCCAGGCTCAAAGGGAAAGCTTGAAGGACATCTTCATCAAGATCGCATCAGGGGACATGGACGCCGCCCACGCCATCCTGATATCCCTCTAAGACCTGGAGGACCGGGCCCTCCAGCCATGTCTCTCCATGACGGAAATCCACACTCATGACCCCGCCGCGAGCGCGCACACGGACGGACGACTTCACCCAGCCCAGCCGATGGGCGACAGCGGCCGCGGCCACGGCTCCCGTGCCGCAGGCCAGGGTCTCCGCCTCCACGCCGCGCTCGAAAGTGCGCAGGGCCAGCCCGCGGCCGTCGCGGCAGATGAAATCCACGTTGGCGCCGGCAGCTCCAAAAGCCCGATGACTCCGGATCGCTGCGCCGAACTTCTCCATGTCGATCGATCCGATATTCCCGAGAGGGATCACCGCATGCGGCACGCCGGTATCGAGAAGATGCGCGATGAAATCGCGGCCAGCGGCCCGCAGGGGCAGTCCCCAACGCAGGACGCGCGCCTCGGGCATGGCCACGGCCGCTCTTCGGCGGCTCAGGATGCGGACCGAGCATACCCCCTGATCCGTGCTCAGGCGCAGGCTCCGGCCTCCCCAGCCGCGGGCAAAGGCCCACCAGGCAGCGGCGCGCAGGCCGTTGCCGCAGAAGGCTCTCGAACCGTCCGCATTGGCATACCTCACGCGGATCCCGGAAGGGATGCGCCTCGCCGCCAAAAGCCCGTCAGCCCCCACGCCCAAGCGCCGGTCGCAAAGGCGGCGGGCCAGAGGCGCCAAGTGCAGCCGGGGTCGATCCAGGATGAGGATGAAATCATTGCCGGCCGCGGACAGCTTCCAGAACCGCCGCCGCCTCATGGCGTCTGGATCAGGGTGGCCAGATCGGAGCAGACTCGGGCGGTGAAGGGCGCTGATGCGGACTGCTTCGCCACGGCACGCAGGTCTTCGAGCGCCTCGGTCTGGCGGCCGACCTTGAGAGCCAGGCGCGCGCGCACGTAGAGCGCCAGAGGGTCCGCGCTGTCCAGGGCCTTGACAGCGGCCCGGGCCTCGGCATTCCTCTGCGCCTCCAAAAGCCAGAGGGCGCGGGCGCGCTGGGCCTCGAGGCTCCCATCCCGGGCCAGCGGCTCCAGGAGGGCCGCGGCCTCCTCGGCGCGGCCCTCTTCTCGCAGGATGAGGGCCAGCAGCATCGTGGAAGAATCGCTGGAGACCACCGGCTCCTGGGACAAGGCATGGCGCACGGCCAGCTCCGCGGTCTTGAACTCGCGCGCTTCATACAGGAGACGGGCATAATCCCGCCACACATCGGTCCGCTCGCCCAGGCCCTGCAGGGCCTTCTCGTAATGCTCGGCGCTCCGGTCCAAGAATCCCAGGGTTCTGTCGATCTCGGCCAGGCCCAGGTGAGCCTGCGGGTTGTCTGGATGCATCTTGAGGATTGTCTCATAGAGCGGCTGGGCCTGTTCATCGAGGCCGGCATGGTGCATGAGCTCCGCCAGGCGGGAGAGCGTCTGCCGATCTCCGGAGAAGAGGCGGGCGGCGACCTGATAGACGCTCAAGGCCTTGTCCGGCCGGCCTGTTTTCTCATAGCTCTCGCCCAGGATCAGGAAACCGCGGCAGAGGTTCTCACCGCGCAGGCCCTGCAGGCCGTCGGGATCGAGCCGAGAGATGACCGCTTCATATCGACTGGAGCGGAAGTCGGCCAGGGAGGCCCTCAGGATCTGCGCCCCCCCCTCCCACCACCACGGCCTGGCCGGCGTGGCGGCCAGAAGGACGGCTCCAGCCAGAGCGACTCGTAGGACGCCCCTCATGGAGCCCTCCAATCCCGGGCCATGGTTTTGAGGGAAAATAAAATATAGTTTTCCTGCGCCGCGCGAATGACCTTGTGGGCGGCGATCACGCCCTTGGAGAGCGCCTCGGTGGATCGAGAGGCGTCGGTCAGGCCGATATTGCCAACGGGCGGCTCGATGAGGAAGTTCGCCAAGCGGCGCTGTTCCTGGGAAAGAAAGGATCCCCTGATATTGATGACCTGCTCCAGAATGGCCAGGACCGTCTTGGGGTGGACGCTTCGGTAATCCTCCTCCGTGACGCTGGCCAGGATCCATTGCGCCCCCAAGAGCCGGACCGCGTCGATGGGGATGAAATCCACCACGCCCCCATCGACCAAAAAGCGCTGGCGATACTCGACCGGAGCGAAAAGGCCGGGCACGTTCACGCTCGCCCGCACGGCCGAGGCCACGTCGCCATCCCGGAAGATGACGCTCTCGCCGGTGTAGAGATCCATGGCCACGCAGGCGAACGGCTTGGCAAGCTGGTCGAAGCGCAACCCTCCGATCGCGTCGCGCACCAGCTGGTCCGCGCGCTGGGAGGAAAGCAGGCTGTCGGTCAAAAGCAGGGAAATGAGCCGGAAGGCATTGAAATTGGATCCAGTGGCGCGATTCATGCCGGCGGCGATCTCCCAGAGTCGTTTGACCGGAAGTCCCGCGCAATACATGGATCCGACGATCGCCCCCATGGACGTGCCCGCCACCACGTCGATGGGGAAGCCCGCCTGCTCCAAGACCTGCAGGACTCCCACGTGGGCGGTCGCCCTCGTGGACCCGGCGGACAGCGCCAGGCCCACCCGAGGCCGCCGCCCCACAGGACGCAGGATGAGGTCGCGCCAAAGATGCGCGCGCAGGAGATTGTCGCAGGAGTATTCCGGCGCGACGGCCGCGGCCTGGGCGCTCAAGAAAACGGCCAAAAGCAGCCGCAGCAGGATCACGGCGAGATTTCCCGGCCCACGGCCCGCTCCAGATGCGCGCGGGCCAGGGCATGCTCGGTCACGGCTTCCAGCTGCGCCAGGCGGAACCTCGCGACCGTGGAAAGCGCCTTGAGTTTGGCCAGGGAGGCCGAGGACTCGGACGAGGCCTTCTCATAGATGCCGGACACGACGCGGGAGCGCTGCGAACGCTGGACCGCCTCCTCCTGCCAGTAGGAGAGATGCTCGCACGCCTGGCGGACCTCGAGGCGGACCTGGTCCTGGAGCGCGGCACGCTTGATCTGGCCCTGGCGCTGCTCGGCGCGCTTTTGATACAGCTTCGTGAAGAAATCGTAGGTCAGGGGCAGCTTGACGCCCATGCCGATGGCCCAGTTGTTGTTGAGCAGCGGGAAATTCTGGTCCGTCACCTGGTAGTCGCCGGCGATGAAGAGGGTCGGGTAGCGCCGGCTGATGGCCAGGTTCACGGCGATGGCGTCCATCTGGGCCTTGTAGATCTCGGACTTGAGCTCCGGCCTCAGCTCGAAAGCCCAGAGCGCCGCCTTCTGGGGATCGACCTCCAGGGGCTTGAGATCGATCTCCCCCAGAAGCCGGAAAGGCGTGTCCATCTCCAGATTCAAGGCCTTGAGGAAGTCCAGGCGCCGCAGGGCCGCCTGCCGGGAAGCCTCGGCGGCTTCGCGGCGGAATTCCTCGCCGAGCCTCTCCACCTCGATGCGGTCCCAGGGATCCAAGGAGAGGCGGGCAGCCATGCGCTGGAGATCCGCCGCCGTCTGCGAAGCGGCGGCCAGCCTCTTCTGCGCGGCCAGGAGACGGAAAAAAGACTCCTTGACTGCCATGATGACGTCCATCTTCACGGAGTCATAGTTGCTCTGGGCCTGCTGGAGCGCTGTCTGGGCCAGACGCAGGGTGTTGACGCTGCGACCCCCTTCATAAACGGAGAAGTTCATGTAGCCCTTGCCCGAGTAGATGTTCTCGGAGGAGGTCGGGTTGAATTGAGAGCCCTTGGGAAAGGCCAGGACATTGCCCAGCTCCGGCGCCAAGGCGAAGGGATAGAGGGCCCCGAACTTGGCGGCGGAGGCCTGCAAACCGAGCTCGGGAAGGAAAGTGAGCTTGGCCTCGGTCACGCGCTCCAAAGCGATGATGCGGTCCTGCTCGGCCGAGAGCAGCCGTGAATCGTTCTTGAGAGCGATGGCAACGGCCTCTTCCAAAGTGAAAGAGCGCTCGAGAGGTTTTGTCTCCACAGGCACCGCAGCCAGGGCCATGGAGGAGGCGACCACCGTGGGCTCGGCGAAGGCCGCCGACCCGGACAGAAAAAGCGTCGCCAGAAGAGAGACCACTAGACTTTGAAGGAGCGCGTCAGCTTCCGGAGCTCGGCTTGGAGGGTCTCCATTTCGGCGCGTGATCCCTCCGAAGCCCCGCGGGCGGCCTGCGCGAGACGGCCTGCCAGGCTCTCGGCCAGGCGGCGGTCTTGCTGGACGAACCCCTGCAAAGCGGCGATCATGGCGTTGAACTCCTCCTGGAGCTCCATGAGCTCATCACCCGTGCGCAAAGACACCCGGTGCGTGAGGTCGCCCTGGGCGACCTCACGGGCCGACTTTTCGAAGCGGTAGATGGGCCCGGCGAACCGATGCGAGATGAAGAGCGCGATCAGAAGCATGAGCGCCAGATACAAGACGAGTTTGACCAGGATGACGGCGTTGAATTGGGAGGCTGCCGCCGCCAGGGAGGGTGCCTCGGTCACGATGAGCTTGTAGAGATTGTAGTAGATGTCCCCGCCGATGATGAGCGAGGCGCACAAGACGCTCAGGAAGACCAGTCCCATATATTTCAGCTGAAGGGTCCTCTTGACCAGGACCGTGCGGCGTTGGAATTTCTGGGGTTCGGTCATGATTTCCTCGCAACGGCGCCGGAGAGGACATCGGCCAGGGCGAGCCATTCGGCCGTGACGGTCTTCAGGGCCGCCGTCGCGTCACCCAGCGGCACGCCCGCGACCTGGTTGCCCTGCAAAGCCACCATCTGCCCGAATTTCCCCTGGGCGACGAGCTGCGCGGCCGCAACGCCGACGCGCGTGCCCAGGATGCGATCGAAAAGGGTCGGCGGTCCGCCGCGCTGCATGTGCCCGATAACGGCGCTGCGGGTCTCGATGCCCGTCTTTTTTTCGATGATCTCGGCCAGCTTCTCGGCCACGCCGCGCTTCTTGAGGATCATGTGTCCGAAATCGTCAAGTTCTTCCTTGCCCGAATCCCCCAGATCCACAGCCTCCGAGGTGATCACCAGGGCCGTCTTCTTGCGAGCGTGCGCCGCCTTCAGGCGCCGCACCATCTCCTCGACATCCACGGGGCGCTCAGGCAGGCACACATAGTCGGCACCCGCACCGATGGCCGTGTAAAGAGCGACCCAGCCGGCATGGCGTCCCATAACCTCCAGGACCATGACGCGCCGATGGCTGCGGCCCGTGTCCACGAGGCGCTGGGCCGCCTCCATGGCCAGGGTGGAGGCGGTGTCGAAGCCAAAGGTGAAATCCGTGGCCGAAAGGTCGTTGTCCATGGTCTTGGGCACGCCGACCACGGGGAAGCGATGCTCTTTGAAAAGCTTGGCCGCCACGCCCAAAGTATCCTCGCCGCCCATGGCGATCAGGGCGTCGAGCCCGAGCTTCTCAAAGCCCGCGAGGACCTGCAGGACCCCGTTTTCCTTCTTATAGGGGTTCGTCCGGGAGGTTCCCAGGATCGTGCCGCCCTTGCCGATGATCTCCTCGACATCCGCCGAAGAGAGCGGCAGGGCGTCCGCCGTCAGCAGGCCTTTCCAACCCTCCTGCACGCCGAGGCATTCATAGCCCAAGGCCGAGGCCTGAAGGACCGCCCCGCGGATGGCGGGATTCAAGCCCGGGCAATCGCCCCCGCCCGTCAGGATTCCGATCTTCTTCTTGGTGGCCATGACCGTTTCCCTAGAAATTCCCGGTGTACTTCATCTGGATGACGCGCTCGGGGCCGCGCGGCGCGCCGTCAGGATACCAGCCGCCCTTCCCGATGCCGCGCACGGCGAAATCGATGTGCAGGCCGGGCGTCAGATGCACGCGCAGGCCGGAATTGACCCGGCTGTCGTTGATGCGGCCGATGTTGTCCCACTCGAACATGACCGTCGCCTTGTCCTTGATGTTGTAGCTCACCGGCACGCTGCCGAAAATCGAGTTGGAATTGAAATCCGAGATGTTGAACGAGGGGTGGACCTGCAGGCCGGCCAGTCCCAGTTCCTGCGTGCCCACGACGTAGAAGCCGCGCTGGCGGTTGTGGTAGATCTTCTCCGTCTGGCTGTAATCGAAGCCCTGCCCGTCGAAGCCGAGCGCGAAGGCGGGAATGTAGCGGTCGCCATCGAAGAAGCGGTATTTGACCTGAAGCTGCGGGGCGCGCACGCGCACGCTGCGGTCATTGCCGATGAGGCCGTCGACGCTCATGGAAGCGCCCAGCCCGATGCGCGGATAGACTCCGAAGGAAGCGTATTCCAAGACGCCCCCGGCGGCGTAGGCCCTCGTCTGACTCGCGTAACCGCCGTAGTCCAGCACCGCCGCGGTGGGCGTGTCGATGAGGTCCGTTTCAGGCGCGTTCAAACCGGTCTCACCGCGCTCCGGCAGGGGCGGGAACTTCGGCCGGATCTTGACGGGCTTGACATCGGCCGGCGCCGAGGGAGCGGCATCGCCAAAGGCCAGGCCGGCGCCCCAGGTCCAGGACATGAAGACGACCATCAACCAACGCGCTCGGATCATGGACAAAGCTCCTTCACGGGGTCTTGGCCAAGATAGAGGCTAGACGCTCATGCAACTTGGCCATCTCAAAAGGTTTCTGAAGGACTTCATGGGCCCCGCTGATAAGCGCGATGCCCTTCTCTCGCGAGGTGTCGCGGCTGGTGATGATGAGGATGTAGGGCGCCTTGTCTCCCAGCTTATCAGTGAGCTCATGGGCCACGTGGTAGCCGTCGATGTAGGGCATCATGACGTCGAGGAGGATGACGTCGAACTTCTCCGCCAGGGCGCGCTGGAGGGTGTCCTTGCCGTTGGCGGCAGTGAAGACCTCATAGCCCTGGTGATCCAGGTCCATCTTGAGCAGTTCCAGCAAGTCCGGGTCGTCGTCAGCGATCAGGATGCGTTTTCTATCCGCCATGCCTTTTCCCCCAGCAAACTGCCCAGAGATTCTAACAGATTTTGGCCCACCATGACGCGGACATCCAGCTCCAAAACCGCCACCCCCCCGACAGCCTCATGCTCCAGGACCACGGGGCAGGGACCGGGATGCTTGTCCAAAAGCTCGCGCAATTTCTCTAACGCCGCATCGGAGAGCTTCCCGGGATCGCACGCCAGGCACAGCCGCCTGGCCCGGCGGCTGGCCGCGGCCTCCAAGGGCAGGATGTCCTGGACGACGATCTCAGGGACCGCGGAGCCGCCCTCAGGGGCGTCTCCGCGGAAGGAGAGCCTGCCTTCGACCGCCACGATGGAGCCGACCTGGAGCCTGGCGCCCAGGCCCTCGGCGTACTTCTTAGGGAAGACCAGCAGGCTCGTTTCACCGGAAAGGTCCTCGAAGAGGCACTTGGCCCACGGCTTGCCCTCCTCTTTGGTCACCATGCGCTTGACCTGGCTGATCATCCCCGCTAAATGTACGGGGACGGTGATCTCCGGCTTGAGGTCGGCGATCTGATGGTCCGCGGCGACCCGCAGAAGCGCCTGGACGCCCAAAAGGGGATGGCCGGAGAAATAAAATCCGAGGACCTCTTTCTCGAAAGCGAGCACGTCATGTTCGTGGAGGCTGGGGGCCGATGCGACCGACGCCGGTGGGGCCGGCAGCTGCTCGGCACCGAAGAGAAGCCCCTGCCCCCGAGCCAGATCAGCCTGGATGTGCTGCTGGCGCTGGACCGCGCCGTCGACAGCGGCCAAAAGCTTGCCGCGGACAGCCCCGACCGAGGGTCCTGTCTCCAGGGCATCCATGGCTCCGGCCTTGATGAGGGACTCGATCACCTTCTTATTGATCGCCCGCAAGTCCACGCGCGCGCAGAAATCATCGAAGCTCCTAAAAGGTCCGGCCTGCCGCGCCTGGAGGACGGCCTCCACAGCGCCCTCTCCCACGTTCTTGACGGCCACCAAGCCGAAGCGGATGGAATTGAGATCCTCGATGGTGAAGGCGGCCCCGGACTTCTGGATGTCGGGGGGCAGCACCGTGATGCCCATGTCCCGTGCCTCTTCCAGATAGGTGACGAGCTTGTTCTCCTTGTCCGCCGCGCCCACGGAGGAATGCCCGATCTCGGAGGTCGCCACAGCGGCCATGAACTCCACGGGATGATTGGCCTTGAGATATGCGGTCTGATAGGCCAGGAGGCCGTAAGCCGCGGAATGGGATTTATTGAAGCCGTAGCCGCCGAACTCGCGCAGCTGGTCGTAGATCTTGGCGGCCAGGGCGGGCTTGATTTTGTGCTTGGCCGCGCCTTTCACGAAGATCTCGCGCATCTTCTCGAATTCCTCGGGAGTCTTCTTGCCCATGGCCTTGCGCAGGGTGTCGGCCTGGCCGGGAGTGAAATCCGCCAAGGTCTTGGAGACCTCCATGACCTGCTCCTGGAACACGATGCAGCCGTAGGTGTCCTTCAAGATGCCTTCCAAGAGGGGATGGTCGTAGGCGATCTTCTGGCGGCCATGCTTGCGATTGACGAACATGTCGAGCATGCCGGACTGCATGGGTCCGGGCCGGTAGAGCGCAATCAAGGAGACGATGTCGTTGAAATCCGTGGGCTTGATGCGCACCAAGAGATCCCGGATCCCCCGGCTGTCGAGCTGGAAGATGGCCAGGGCCTTGCCTGAGCGCAAAAGTTCGAAGGTCTTGGCGTCATCCATGGGGATGCGGTCGATGTCGAAGTCCGGCTGGACGCGCGCACGGATGAATTTGATCGCGCCGTCGATGATGGTGAGGGTGCGCAGGCCGAGGAAGTCCACTTTCAACAGTCCCAACTTCGGAAGGATCGAGCCCTCGTACTGGGTGGTGACCACCTCGCGCGCCCCTCGCGCCAAAGGCGTGTAGCGCGCGACCGGCTCCTTGGTGATGACGGTCCCGGCGGCATGGACCCCGGTGTGACGCTTCAAGCCCTCGAGCTTCAAGGAGAGGTCCAAGAGCCTCTTGACCTGGGGATTTCGGGCCGCCTCAGCGAGTTCCGGCGTCTTCTGGATGGCTTCATAGAGCATGGTCCCGGGGACTCCGGGGATGAGCTTGGCCAGGCGGTCCACCTCGGGCAAGGGCATGCCCAATACGCGCCCCACGTCGCGCACGACCAGCCGCGCGGCCATGGAACCGAAGGTGACGATCTGGGCCACGTTCTCGGCGCCGTACTTGTTGCGCACGTACTCGATGACCCGCTCGCGGCCCGTGTCGGCGAAGTCGATGTCCAGATCCGGCATGGATTTACGGTCCGGATTGAGGAAACGCTCGAAGAGGAGGTTGTGCTTCAAGGGGTCGAGGTTGGTGATCTTCAAGGCGTAGGCGACCAAGGCCCCGGCGCCCGAGCCACGGCCCGGGCCCACGGGGATGCCCTGGGTGCGGGCGTAGGCGATGAAATCCCAGACGATGAGGAAGTAGCCGGAGAATCCCATCTTGCGGATGACGGAAAGCTCATAGGCCAGACGCTTGCGGTGAGCCTCCGGGATCTCCCCGCCGAAGCGCTCTTGGAGGCCTTTGGTGCAAAGTTCTTCGAGGTAGGAATCCTGGGTTTGCCCGGCCGGCACGGTGAACTCAGGCAAAAGCATCTGGCCCATGGGGATCTCGAGCGAGCACATCTCGGCGATGCGCACGGTGTTCGCGACGGCCTCGGGGGCGTAGGAGAAGAGAGCCGCCATCTCCTCGGGGGACTTGAAATAATACTCGCGGCCCTCGGGCTTCAAGCGGTCCGTGTCGTCGAGCTTCTTGCCGGTGGAGATGCAGATGCGCACGTCATGCGCTTCGGCGTCGGCCTTCTTGAAGAAATGGCAGTCATTGGTCGCCACCAGCGGGATGCCGGAGCGCTTGGAGACCTCCAAAAGGACCTTCAGGGCCGTCATTTGATCTGGGATGCCGTGGTTCATGATCTCGAGGAAGAAGCAGCCGGGCTCCAAGAGGTCGCGGTAGGAGATGGCGATCTTGACGCACTCATCCACGTCCCCGCGCAAGGCGGCCTGGGGCAGCTCGCCCTTGAGACAGCCGGAAAGCACGATCAGGCCCTTCTTGTGCTGGGCCAGGATCTCACGGTCGATGCGCGGGTCGTAGTAGTAGCCCTCGAGGAAGGCCCGGCTCGAGAGGGCCATGAGGTTCTGATAGCCCTCGAAATTGCGCGCGAGAATAGTGAGATGGCAGTTCTCCTTCTGGGAATGCCCGCGGTCGCTCCGTTTGCCCTTGGAGAAATAGCTTTCCAAGCCCACGATGGGCTTCAATCCCACGGCCCCGCACTGGGTGTAGAAATCGATGGCCCCGTACATGTTGCCGTGGTCGGTCAGGGCCATGCCCTTGGCCCCATCGCGCGCGAGGTTGCGCAAGAGCTCGGAGGGCTTGCCGTCCTTGTCCGAGAAGCGGATGATGCCGTCCAAGAGCGAGTACTCGGAATGGTTGTGGAGATGGACGAACTCAGGCTTGCTCATGGTCGGCGCGGGAAAGAAGATTCTATGAAATTCAAGGGCGGGACGGACAGGCGGGTTGGCCCAGGCACTTCACGATTCAGCCTTCTCACTCATGAGCCGCGTCCTTCTTATGACCCAGCCGCGGCATGCGGGCATCGCTGGTAAGCAACCGCATCTGCTGGATGGCTATATGGTTCAGGCGTTCGAGCCTGGTCGCCTGCGTCAAGCCCTCGGCGATAAAATGAGCGTTGAGGTTTTCCAGATTGGAAAGGCAAACAAGCTGGCAGACATCGGCTTGATCGCGGATGTTGCCCTTCTCTCCCGGATTTTCTCCGCGCCACTGGGCCGCAGTTTTTCCAAAAAGCGCCATATTGAGCACATCCGCTTCGCTGGCATAGACAAGCGAGGTCTGGGAATGGCTCAACTGGGCCGGTATGAGGTGCGCTCGCACGGCATCGGTGTGGATGCGATAGTTGATCTTGGCAAGGTTACGGCGGATATCCCAGCCGAGGGTTTTGCGCTCATCTTCCTTAAGACGCTGAAACTCCTTGATGAGATAGAGCTTGAACTCCACGGAAATCCACGAGGCGAATTCGAAGGCGATGTCCTTGTGTGCATATGTACCGCCGTGACGCCCTGCCTTGGAGATGATCCCGATGGCTTTGGTTTTCAAGATCCACTGCTTCGCTGTCAGGATGAAGCTGTTGAGACCTGCCTGTTTTTTAATCCCATCGAATTCGATGGGATTAAAACCGGGATTGTTCAATTGTTCCCAAATCCCAAGGAACTCAATCGTGTTGCGGTTTCTCAGCCAGTTGAGGATGAGATAGTCCGTGCGTTTGGGATCTTTATAGCGGGCAATGTCGGTAATGCAGATATAGTCCTCATCATGGACGGAACGGATATTGACATCGCGGCTGAGCACTTGGATTTTAGACATGAGTCTCCTGGCAGCTTTGGCTTCACTCATTCGATCTGTTTGACATCGTGGGGTGGGAGCAAATAATTTTCGCTGGAAACGACCTTCTTGCCGGTTTTCTCTTCCAGATCCAAGCGGGCTTTTTTGGCGATGTTTCCCCCCGTCTTCGCCGCAACTTTGTTGGCCGGCATGCCGGTGGCCTCCACGCTCTCGGCGATCTGGCGGGTGGATAATTCGGCCAGCGCGGTAAAGATCAACTCCGCCTCGCTCATGTGGTCGCGCAGGTTTTGGGTTTGGAGGCCTTTGAGATGTTTGTGCGCCTGGACGCTCACATCGGCCCACTCCTGGTGTATGATGTTGGTGAGGATGGCGTATTCGTCGCCCTTTTTGATGTCATGCCCGGCCCAGTAATCGGTGAGCTTGTTGCGCGTCTCCTGCCCGGTCATGCGCTGCTCGATCCACTTGTCGCTGCGGCCGCGCTTCTGCCACATCTCGCGGGCGCGGTCGAGGGCGCGGGAGGGGTCAGACATCTCCTGCATCCGCTCATAGCCGACCTTGGCCAGCCAGAGCTTCATGGGCTCGGCCTTGGGGCTGGGAACGCTCTGCACGAGACGCAGAAGGGTTTCTGCTGTGGCAACATCGGTAAGGTAATTTTTGCCGTCAGTAGCAAGCAATTTCAGTTGGTGACAATTTGTCACCAACTGACTCCCTTCCTTATTCAGCCGCTCTTTGAGCTTATTCCAATATTTCCTGGCTGTTCGGAAATCTGCTTGTTCGGTCAGCACTTGGACGATATCCACGACCGAAAACCACCACGTCTCGGTCTTTTCATCATAGCTGCGCCGGATCTTGTGGCCTTCAAAGATGGCTAAGTTGTTTGACATTTTGATTCTCCTCGGCGCGCCAGCTGGAGTGATTGGTTATCCTGCACCCTCAAAATGACATCTTCGCTATTTCGCCGGTCACGCTCAGATGCTCCCGGGTGAAATCCACGGCCGCTCGTTCATCAAACGCCTTGCACGTATATATCACCACCGAAAAGAAATGCGCCTTGCTCCAGATATATGCGGAAATCCCTGAATCAATCAGGGGGACAAAGGCATCGAATCCCTGATTTTCTTGTTTCCCCATCCCTGTCGATGGAGCAAAAATAACAGGCTCGCCATAGGCACGTAAATTCAAGTATCCTGCGAGTCCCAGCAGATATTGGCTCAGTATTTTCTGTGAAATTTCCAAGGTGTAGAAACCTTCCAACAAGAGGCGCTGTCTCGTGATTTCAGGTGCTAAGTTTTTCATAAGTGAGATAACTATTGTATTCCTCCAACCCGCATTTAGCAACAGAAAACTGGCTCCGCAACCCGCCGAGGACTCCACTTTCTTGATATAATCCCCTCCTCGTGGCCCGCGCAAAACCCGACTACTTCTTCCCCGACCCCGCCCTGGTCGAAACCAAGGTCCGTCTGCGGCCTCTCTACAAAAGCCGCTACGTAGATTTCCATGTGGACGACATCCGCCTGCCCAATGGAAGCAAAGCCCAGCGGGCCTATCTCCATCACCGCGGCGCCGTGGGCGTTCTCCCCTTCCTTAATAAGGACACGGTCGTCCTGGTGCGTCAGTACCGTTATCCCGTCAAAGAGGTGACCCTGGAGCTTCCCGCAGGCAAGCTCGATCCGAAAGAAACCATGCTTTCCTGCATCAAGCGGGAACTGCGCGAGGAGACCGGCTACACGGCGCGCAAAATCCGCCATCTCATCGATTTCTGGCCCACCCCGGCCTTCTCCACCGAGCTGCTGCGCATCTACGTGGCCGAAGGTCTTGTGCCTGGCCGACGCGCGCTAGACCACGACGAATTTCTGGAAGCCGTTGCCCTTCCTTTTAAAGAGGCCTTGGCTCTCGTGCGCAGCGGACATATCCGAGACTCAAAGACAGTCATCGCTTTGTTAGTGATAGCCGCGTCAAAATACGGAAAATACGAGAAAGCCTGACACCTAGAAAGGCAGGGTCAGCTCTCCGAGGCTTCCAGGGTGATAGTCTTCCTTATTATAGGACCTGGAGCTACGCTTGATGCGGATGGGATAGATGCCGGTCTTGCGCGCCTCGAGTATGCCTGAATCGCTGTTCCCAAAATACAGGACATAATTGCCCTGGCTCAGGAAAGCCCGGATGCTTCCCTTCTCCGAGGCGAAGCAGAAGAGCGCCCTGGACGTGAGGTGGCGCCATTCCTTTTGGAGAGCTTCTCCGTCTATGGAAGGCCGTTGGGCGATGATGCCGACCTTGAACCCGCACAGCCGGAAGGCCCAGGCCAGGACGAAGGGCGTGACCTGAGGGCTTTCGAGATCGTAGGAGCGGTTGACCACGGACCAATACTGTTCGCTCACCGCCTGGGAGACTCCGACCTTGGCCTTGGCAAAGGCAGGAGTGGAGAAGACCAAGCCGTCGTCGTACTCGAAGGCCACGGCCAGCCGCGCGATGGTCACCAGGCTGAAGATCAGCCCCCAGGCGCTCATCACGGCCAGGACCTTCTTCGTCGTGCTCCAAGCAGCTTCGGTTTTAGCGCGGACAGTTTTCAATACCATGTCAATCCTCCGTAAAGATGATACGGCCGGCAGGGGGCGGCTTGATGAGCCCCTCTTTCTGTGCGCATTCCTTGAGGACATCGCGCATCAGCATCTGGGTGAATTCCTTCTTCTCGGCGAACTCAAAATCCGTATAACCTCCGCCCCCATACGCCAGGAAATCTATGGTGGAGACCATATAGGAAGCGTCGTCTTGGATGGGCTTGCCCGCAATGGTCGCCGAAACCAAGCTCTGGCCCGCCTGAGCGCCGCGCCGGATGGTCAAAATCGCCCCGGAAATCTGCGGCACGCCGCTGACGCTGGCCCCGTGAGTCAAGAGGCTCTTCAAGTCCCTGCCTTTCATGACCAGCTTGGTAACATGATTCTCGAAGGGCGCAACATAAAAAATACTCCGCAAAGTCACGGGACCGGCCGGGAGATCCGCGCGGATGCCGCGGGTGTTCTGGATGGCGATGTCCGCACCAGCCCAGGCGCGGCTACAGTCCGTTATCCAGTCGCCGAGACTCGACTCCCCCCGCGGGTTGCGCATCAAGGCCACCGCAGCTGTCGCCACCACCGCGTCATAGACGTGCCCCACATCGCGCTCCAGCTTGGCCACAGCCGCGACCGCTTCAGGATCCGAGCCCGTCTCGTCAGGCCAGAGGCTGACCAGCCTGGCCGAGGACCTCACGACCTTCTTGGTCTTCGGATCGATCTCCAAATCGACGCGCCCCACACGGGTCATCTCCGTGCCGGCTTGGACGATCAAGGTCCCGTACGTGGCATCACGCAAGCCCTCTTTTAAGACCGTGTGGGTATGTCCACCCACGATGAGGTCGATGCCCTCGACCTGGGCGGCCAGGGTCTGGTCTCCCTCGAAGGACGCCATGTCCGGCCTCTCCACGCCCTGGTGGGTGATCGCGATGATGACGCTCGCCCCTTCGTGCCTCAAGGCGGCGACCTGCTCGTTGGCCTCGGCCACGGCACGGCGAAAGGTCAAGCCCTTGATGTTCTCCGGGAAAGAGAGCGCTCTCATGCTGGTGGTGAGAAGGCCGAAGATGCCGACCTTGACGCCGGCGACTTCCTTGATGATCCAGGGCTTGCACTCAGGAGCGCGGCTGCCATCGGCCCGATACACGTTGGCGCACAGGACCGGGACGCTGAGCTTGCCGATGATGGCCGCAAGATTCTTCTCCCCATTGTCGAAATCATGGTTGCCGACTTCCATGGCGTCATAGCCCACGGTGTTGAAGACCGCGGCCAAACCTTGGCCCTGTTCGAAAGCTCCCTCGGGCGTGCCTTGGAACCAGTCGCCCGCGTCCAAGACCAGCTTAGGGCCCTTGGTCTTCTTCACTAAAGCGGCCAAAGACGCGGCACCGCCCACCGGCCTTTGAGGATCCTTCTCATAAAATGTGGCCGGGCGTTCCATGACCCAACCGTGGATATCGTTGGTGTGTAGGACCGTGATGCGGATGTTCTCGGTCCAAGCTGGCGCCGCCAGCAGGAGCAGGATCAGCCAGCGAGGGTCAGGCCTTGATTTTTGAGTGAGCATCTGATGCCAGGGGCTTGTCGAGATAATAGAGAACATCGGCCAGGACTATCAAGCTAAAAAGACTTCCCCAGGGATTTGAGCCACAGCCCGAAGACCGCGATGCGGAAAAAGAGCCCGCAATCCACGTCCCGGCTGCCGCGCGAGAGCTCCTGGCGGAAGATCTTCAGGCGCTCCATGTCGAAGATCCCGCAGGAGGAAAAGTCCGGGTCTTCCAGAAGCGTCGTGAGCGCCTGGTTGCCCGCGTCGCGCACCCAGGCCTCCCACGGCACGATGAATCCATGCTTGCGCCGCCACACGATGTTCTCCGGCAGATAGCGCCTGGCCACATGGCGCAAGAGATACTTGCCCTTGAACAGCCGGATCTTGAAGGAAGACGGCAGGCCCGCCGCGAACTCGACCACGGCCTTGTCCAAAAAGGGCACGCGCGCCTCCAGGGAGGCCCGCATGGTGGATTTGTCCACCTTCATCAGCAAAGAGTCGCACAGGACCGTCTTGAGATCGAAGGCCAAGGCGTCGTTGAGATGATCCATGCCCTCGAAATCCTTGAGCCATTCCAGGGCGTCCACCTGGGAGGAGGCGTCCCAGAAATCAGGATGCAGGACGGCGCGGAGGTCCTCTCTCGATGAGGATGCCGTGGCCGCAGCCCACTGGCGAGCGTCCTGAAAAGGCAGGGTATTGAAGACCGCGCCCTTGCCCAATCTTTTGGCCAGAGGCAGGGCCAGGGTCTGTCCCCATGGGGGCAGGGCCCGGAGCCCCTCATTGACCCAGGCTGCCTTATACCGATTGTAGCCGGCGAAGAGCTCGTCGGCCCCCTCGCCCGTGAGCACGACCTTGACCTTCTCCCGCGCGAAGCGCGACAAAAGGAAGGTGGGGAGAATGGCCGAATCCGCGATGGGCTCGTCCAAAAGTTCGATAGAGCCCTCGAGATGGTCGAGCACGTCCGCCGGCAGCATGAGCTCATGGTGCTCACAGCCGATGTGGCGGGCAACCTGCCGGGCATGGGCAGACTCATCCACGCCGGAGTCGGCGCCGGAAAAACCCACGGAAAAAGTCTGCACCTTGGCGGAGCCGGGCCGGCGCGCCATGAGCGCTGCCACCAAAGAGGAGTCCACCCCTCCGCTCAAAAAAGCGCCCACCGGCACGTCGCTTAAGCAGTTGCCCCAGACCGCGTCCTTCAAAAGCCGGTCGAGCTCGTCCGCGGCTTGCTGCAAGGATGGCTCTTTGGCGGATTTGTGATATTTCGGCACGCGCCAATAGGTGTGCAAACGCAATCCCTGGGCGTCGAGCTCCAAGTAGGACGCCGGCGGAAGCTTCAAGGCGTCGCGCAGCACGGTGCGCGGCGCGTGAACCTTGCCGTAACAGAGATAATCCAGCACGCCGGCAGGGTCCAGCGCCCAGGGTTCTCGCCAAGCCATGAGGGATCGAAGTTCCGAAGAGAAGCCCAGGACCCTGCCGTCGAATCGGTAGTAGAGCGGCTTGACGCCGATGGGATCGCGCGCCAAGGTCAGTTTCTGCCTCTCCCGGTCCCAGAGGGCCACGGCGAACATGCCGTTGAGGCGGGAGAAAGCAGCCGGACCGTTCCTTATGAAAAGCTGGAGGATGGTCTCCGTGTCTGAATGCGTCTGGAACCGGACTCCCGAGGCCTCCAGCTCGGCGCGGAGCTGGGGATGGTTGTAGATCTCGCCGTTGAAGACGATGGAATATCGGCCGTCCGGCGAGGACATGGGCTGATGCCCGCCTTCGAGGTCGAGGATGGAAAGCCGTCGAAAGCCCAGGCCGACGGGCCCCTCGAAATGCTCTCCCTCGTCATCCGGGCCGCGATGCGCCAGGCGGCCGCGCATGCGGCGCACCGCCTCCCTGTCCGCCGGGGAGCCGTCGAGGTTGAAGAGGCCGCAGATGCCGCACATCGCTCAATCGAAGAGCTTGAACTCCGGCTCTTTTCTGGCGCGCTCCACGAACTCAGGCAAGAAGCGCGAGTACTGGAAGGCGAACCAGCCCAGGCCCAGCAGCGCCAGGCCGTAGGCCAGCTCGAAGCCGCCGTAGCGCATCCACTCCGCTCGAGTGACGAAACTCCAGGGGCTTGGAGCGTAGAGGTTGGCCTCCGGTTCGCCGACAAACAGGTCGTAGAAGGCCTTGAGGAAGACGATGCCGCCCCAGACGGACAAGACCCAGCCTGCCAGACGCCCGAGGCCGCGGATCTTGACCTTTTCCACGGCCGGCCGCTCAGCGCTTGGAATACTGGAAGCGTTTGCGGGCTTTGGGCTGGCCGGACTTCTTGCGCTCGACCATGCGGGGGTCTCGGGTCAAGAACCCGTTGGCCCGCATGACCTTCTTGTTCTTCTCGTCGAGCTTGACCAGGGCGCGCGCAATGGCGTGGCGGGCGGCCCCGGCCTGGCCGGTCATGCCGCCGCCGACGATCTTGAGCGCGTAGTCGAACTTCTTGGCCCCGTCCACGAGGCCGATGGGAGACAGGACGTCGCGCAGCCGGTGCTCCTGGCCGCGGAAATAGTCGTCGACGGGCTTGGCGTTGACCATGACCTTGCCTTCGCCCTGGGGGATGAGGCGCACCTGGGCCACGGAGGTCTTTCGGCGGCCCGTCGCCCAGATATGGAGTTCTTTTTTCATGATCAACCTGCCTTGACTGGGCGCTGGGTCTCAGCGCCGGGATAGATTTTAAGCCTGGCCAGCTGGCGGCTGCGCAGGCGATTGGCTCGGATCATGCGCTTGATGGCGAGGTAGACGACCTTGCGCGGATCGCGCTCCATCTGCCGTCTCACCGGCACGGTCCGGGCCCCGCCCGCGTAACCGGAGTGGCTGAAGTAGAACTTCTGGTCGAGCTTGTGGCCCGTCAGGCGGATGCGCGCCGCGTTGGTGATGACGACGAAATCGCCGCAGTCCACGAAAGCCGTGTAGGTCGGCTTGTGCTTGCCGCGCAAGAGCGTGGCGGCCTTAGTCGCCATGCGGCCTAGGACCTGGCCGTCGGCGTCGATGCGATGGTAGCGCCGCTGGTTGGGCGCTGTCCTTGGGTCCTGAAGATAGGTTTTCTGAGGCATAATGAAAATCTTACATAAATTCGAGACGAGA
>JAHFCF010000038.1 GCA_023249645.1 Elusimicrobiota bacterium | reverse complement strand
AAGTTCCTCGAAGCCTGAAGCTGACTTTCGGCTGCAAGCCAGCGCGCGCGATCAAATTCTGGTCTCATGCGTGGAACTTTTTTGCCCCTCGATCGTATGGATAGCAGATACTGTGTCCGGACACAGTTCGGGAGGAAAATTATGGACCTAAAACAATTGAATGACGATGAGCTATTGGCGCAGCTTGCAAGGCTGGTTCGTAAGGAGCGAGAGGATACCGCGCAAATTGTCGCTCACTTGGCCGAAGTCGACAGCCGCGGTTTGGTTTTGGAAAGGGCATTTCCATCCTTGTTCGTGTACTGCGTCAAAGAACTCGGCTATACCGAGGCGTCCGCTTATCTGAGGATCCGCGCCGCCAGAGCGGCACGCCTCTTTCCGCAGGTCATCGAGATGCTTCGGGCCGGCGAACTTTGCCTGGAAACCATCCTTAGGTTGCATCCATATCTGGATGGGCCAAATGGAGCGCAGCTTCTTGAATCGGCCAAGGGCAGGAGCAAGCGGGATGTTGAAACCCTGGTCGCGGGCTTGTCTCCCTTGCCTGATAGGCCTGACTTCGCACGAGTCGTTTGCGTCGGTCCGAAGCCGCAGGCGCAGCCTCGGGCAGACGAAGAGCCTCTCTTTGCGTCTTCTCCGGCGGCGGCGAGATGTCCACAGCCGCCGAGCGTTCCTGAGCCCATCAAACGGGTCCAGTTCGCATTCACCGCCGATGAGGAACTCTTGCTTCTGCTGCATCGTGCGCAGGAGATACTTCGGCACAAGTATCCGTCAGGACGATTCGAGGACATCTTTCGCGACGCTTTGATCGCGCTGCTCAAGAGAAAGGATATGGACGTCCGCGTTTTTGGAAGACTGCCGAAAGGGGTAAGGGTCAGTCTGAATCCGTCAGTTGAAACTTGAATTCAGCGCGCAATAGCGCGCTGAATCACGCGACCGAGGCGCGTAAAAGATTGTTGTCTTGCCGCTGGTGAGAACAACAGAACGGCGCCGACCAGAGTGTCGGCGCCGGGGGTTTACGGCCCGCCAGCTTCGCTGTCGGGCCGTAAACCTCGTTGGGGTTTTTAAAAATTTTCCAGGTAACTGTGTCCGGACGCAGTTTGACATGATTTTCAGTCCGGGCGCTCATGCTGAGCCGTTCGTTTGCATGATTCCCGACGGCAGTGCAGTCGAAAATAGACGAAAAAACAATCATTTTTTCGAACCGAAGACGTGAAAATGCGCCAAACTGAGAGATTCAGGTCACATCGGACAATGAACGAATTTGATGAAATTTTACCGTTTGGGACTTGATTTTTAACACCCGTAGGGCTACTCTTATGGGGATGAGGCTTCCTCGCGGGCGGTCCAAGGTCGGGCAGATCATCATCCCGGCGCTCTTTCTCTTTCCCACCTTCATGCTTTTGGTCTATCTTATTTACGAGACGGCCAGGCTTTCTCGAGACAAGATCCGCCACCAGTTCGCCATCGACGCGGCCGTGTTCGTTGAGATGACCAATTACTCGGATTTCTTGAACCGCACGGCCTACGTCAACGGCGCCTTCCCCATGCGCATCTTCAACGAGGGCTTCCATGACACCATGATCTCCTGCGACATGAAGGCGGGCTGCGACGGCAAGGACCACAGCCTCTGGGAGATCATGTGCAAGGATGGAGACTTCCCGGTCAAGAGCGGCGCCTGCGTGGCCAGCAGCGCCGCCGCAGGAGGCAAGGGCATGCCGGTCAGCGTTCCCAGCAGCGCCGCGGGGGGAGCCGGCGGGGGCGGGGGAGGCCAGGAGTACACGCAAGAACTCAAATGGGACATCGAGTTCGACCAGCAGAATTGGGACCAGAAGAACGGCGGCGGCAGCGCGCCGGACCTGGGCAGCGGGATGTTCAACATCCTCACCATGAATGATGCCAACGGCTACTGGCTCAACTATGACGACGCCACCCAGGTCTTCAAGCTCTACACCCAGATCTACCAGCTCTTGGGTTCCGTTGAAGACGCCCAATATTCCGTCTTGACCCGCCTGGCCTCCGGCCATAATTTCCTGCAGAAATCCTACTGGCTCAATTCCGGGGATTCCGTGGCCGAGGCGGCGGTCGCCGCCCAGACTTTCGATCATGGCGTCGGGACGTGGAGCCTGGGAGGCAGCAGCGGTCTCCAATATGAATGCTATCCCCTGATCAATTATTACGGCAACCAGCCCACGGGCAGCGCGTTCCAGCCTTGGCAGGTGTACTGTCCCAACGGCAGTCTGGACAAGGGGTGTCCCGGGGTCCCCATGCAGAGCTCCTACTGCAACGGGCTCTTCCATCTCATGTGGATCAACCCCAACCTGATCCGCGGACTCTGGGCGGGTATGCCGGACGGCGATCTGCATCAGAGCCACGGCGTGTCCGTGGGCCAGCCCTGGAGAGCCTCGCCCAACTATTTCAACGTGGACTTCAACTCCATGCAATTCAACACACCCACGCGAGGGCCCGTCGTCCACGTGGCCGTGGCGATCGCCGGCTTCAACGGAGCCAAGGCCGCGGTGTGGCCGGATCCGACGCCCAAGTTCCAGGTCCGGACCTACCCATGAGAGCCAACGCATTTCCTGATGGCTCTCAGGGCGAGAGGGCTACCGCCCTCACGTCCATGATGAAACAAAGACGTGGGCAGGCGACGCTGGAGACGGTCCTGCTCTTGCCGCTCTTCATGCTCTTCCTCTTCCTTTTTGTTAAGATATTCGCGATGCTCGTCCTGGTCCAGAAGGTCGAGCTGGCTTCCTTCTACGCGGCCAGGCGCTGGCAGCTCGAATCGCACCGCAACGTGATGTATGAGCAATCGGCCGATGTGGCTCTGCAGAACGACATCCGGGAGAGGATGCGGGACTATCTCGGACTGCGCAATCCCGCGGGGGGGGTCGTGGACTTGATGAGCGTGGACTTGGACATCAGCCGCACCCAGGTCTGGCAGGTGGTGACCCTCACGGTCAAGACCAGGCCCTTCAAGATCCCCTTCACCGATTCCCAGAAAGCGGGGGGCTTCAAGTTCGAGACGACCAAGTACGTGCCCAACCGCGACCGCCCCATCGCCTTCGAGCTGCCGGGACTCAAGGGCTGACATGTTCTGGGCCAAACTGCGCCTCATCCTTCATCGCCACTGGGTCGTCGTGGCCATCGTGGTCGGTGTCATCGTCGCCATCCTGGTCCCTGTCTGGTACATGGCCGGCATGGAAGAGAGCGTGCGGCGCTACATCATCGGCATCAACGTGGCCTCTCTCCCCTGGGGCATCCTGCAGACTCTCGTCTTCGTGGGCTTCCTCTATCTGCTCCAGTACGGCGGGGGATTTGCGCAGTTCAAAAAATCCAAGGTCTCCGCCTCCCATGTCAGCGTGAAATTCTCGGATGTCATCGGCCTCATCGAGGCCAAGCGCGAGGCCTGGGAGATGGTCCAACTCATCAAGGACAGGGCGGCCCTTAAGCGAGTCGGAGGAAAGATACTGCACGGGATGCTGATGATAGGGCCGCCCGGCTGCGGCAAGACCATGCTGGCCAAGGCCATCGCCACCGAGGCCGGCATCCCCTTCCTCTCCACCGCCGGCTCGGAATTCGTCGAGATCTTCGTGGGCGTGGGCGCGGCCCGCGTGCGCAAGCTCTTCAAGCAGGCCCGCCAGTATGCCCGCGCTTATGGCTCCTGCATCATCTTCATCGACGAACTCGAGGTCGTGGGCAAGCAGCGCGTGTTCATGGACGCATTCGGCGGCTCGTCTGAGTCCAACAGCACCTTGAACCAGCTCCTCGTCGAGATGGACGGCCTGCACGACGACGACGCCCACATCGTGGTCATCGGCGCCATGAACGCCCGCGAGGAGGTCCTCGACCCCGCGCTCCTGCGCCCGGGGCGCTTTGACCGCACGATTGCCATCGGCCGGCCCAATCTCGCCGAGCGCAAGGAGATCTTCGAGTATTACGCCAAGAAGGTGCGCCTGGACCCATCCGTGGACCTCGCTCGCATGGCGCGCAAGGCGGTCTTCAAGACGCCGGCCGAGATCGAGAACATCCTCAAGGAGGCGGCCCTGATCGCTACGCGCGAGCGCCGCGAGCTGATCAGCTACAAGGACGTCTCCGGCGCCATCGAACGCATCGAGCTGGGCGTGGCGCACCGCTTGAACATGACCCCCAAGGAGAAGGAGGGCACGGCCTATCACGAGGCCGGACACCTTTTGATCCTCTATCTGGAGCATCCCACCAGCGACGTCTTCAAGGCCTCCATCATCGAGCGGGCCGGGACCCTTGGCGTGGTCCATCCCATTCCCCGCGAGGAGCTCTATTCCTCGGACGCCAACACCCTGCGCGCGGACATCAAGATGTTCCTGGGCGGCTATTCGGCCGAGAAGCTGCGCTACGGAGTCACGACCGACGGGGTCTCCTCGGATTTTTCCCAGGCCATGAAGGTCGCCCACAGCATGGTCTGGCGCTTCGGCATGGGGGGCGACGGTCTGGTGGGAGACTTCACCCAGATCCCCAAGGAAGAGCTCTCGGACAGCCTCAAGGAGAAGCTCAATTCTCAGACCCAGAAGCTCATCTCCTCGTGCCTGGCCGAGGTCGATGCGACTTTGCGCGCGGAAAGGCATATCCTGGACCGCTTCGCCGCGGAGCTCGTCCAGCGCGACGAGCTCGATTACGACGAGATCGAGAAGATCTTCCTGGAATACGGCAAGCCGCCCAAGCCGCTCCCTCTGCCCTCCTAACGCCTGGGCCTGTTGGGCGTTTTTTAAAAGTGCATACCC